>JAJONO010000008.1 GCA_021323535.1 Bacteroidota bacterium | reverse complement strand
TCCGTTACAAAAAATAGAGTGTGGTTGGGAACTGCTCCCAATACCCGCGCCGAATCGTTTTACCGTAAAGCGGGCTGGACAGAAACCGGCATGCATGGCCAAGGAGAAGTGAAGTTTGAAATAAGTTTCGAGGGTTGGAATAAATTGTAAGCTCACGCAGATCGCGCTGATTTCGCAGATAGTTTTTCTCTGCATCTTTGTTTCTCTGCGGTTACAAACCGTCGCAGGATTTCTCTCAGAATTGCGCTAAGATTCCGCGAAGTTCGCAAAGCGGGAGTGAATAGCGTCCATTGCGCTTTCTTCGCACCTTTGCGGTTTAACATCTAAGTAAAACTAACACTAAACTCGCAATTGAATTCCTCCGATGCCTTCAGATGTAAAATCCCTTTTTTATCGCTGATCTCGTGATTGGAATTTACAGAATCAGTAATTCCATACCATGGCTCGAGGCAGACCAGCCCTTTTTAGCCCATATTCCGAAAAAGGGCCAGCCTTTACATTCCATCATTATTTTTTGAGAAGATGTTTTAGAACACAAACTTATTTTATTGATCTGGTTGTTCTCAAATACAAGCGCGTCATTATCAAATAAGGAAAGCGAGAGGTCCAATTTTTTGTCTGGGGCATTTAAAGGCATTTTTACCTCCGACAGTAAGCCTTCGTGAAGACGGGTTTGCTGTAACAGATCAGTTTCGAACTCTAAGTAATGATCTTCGAATCGGCTACCGCCAAAACAATTAAATCCGGGATGCGCGCCAATAGAAACGTACATGTCTCTGGCGTAAAGGTTTTTGATCTGATACTTTGTAATGATGGTGTTTTTCTCTAATTCAAACGTGATTCTGAAAACAAAATCGAAAGGATATTTCTGATCGGTTTCAACCGAAGACACCAATTGAAATGTGCAACAATTCACGCTGGAAGACATCAGTTCAAACTGCATGTCGCGCGCGAAACCATGTTGCGGTAATTCAAACTTTTTATTTTCGTATAAAAAATAATTATCTTTTAGTTTTCCAACAATGGGAAAGAGAACGGGCGCATGCCTTGCCCACACGGCTTTATCGGCCTGCCAGATATATTCAAACCCTTGTTTGTTTTTTACGCTGCACAGTTCTGCGCCTTGCGAATTAATGGTCACATCAAGAAATGATGAAGTAAGTTGAACGGATGTCATTTAAAAAATCAATTTTAGTTGCGATGAGATCCGGGGCGATCCATCAGAGAAAAATAATTCCTTTTATTTCGGCGGCTTTTTTGTAAACGTTGATCACTTCATCTACATTCATTACCACTTGTTTGGCTGTAATGCTGGTATAACGACCATTTCCGCTTTCCTTGGTATGAATATCCGCTTCAGCGTCGAAAAGATTTTCAACAAGGGCAATCTTGCGGTTTTCACTCTCCACAATGAATTTAAACATATACACACTCGGAAAAGTGGAGGTCTCTTCGAGCTTCTGTTTGAATTTTTCCAGTTCTTCCGCTGTCATGCGTGTTCAAAATAGTGATTATAAATTAATACAAATCCAAAAATAACAAGTAATGCGCCGGTAACAATGTTTACGCGATGCATGATCTTATCGTTTAAAAATTTCTTCAATTTGCCAGCAGCCGATACTTTGCCAAGTTCTACTAAAAGAACGAGCCCAAGAGTAATGCTGAAATAAATGATCATGTTTACCACTGAATAATACAATGTTTTACTCACTGCGGTAACATTCCCCAGCCAAAGCAGCCATACGGCCGGATTAAGGGAATTTAGAAAAAAACCTTTAAGTAACATAAGGTGAGCTGCTGGTTTTTGAATTTCTATAGTTTCATCTCCTTTCGGAACGGGTTTTCTGAAATACAAAGAGCCAAAAATAACGAGTACGAGTCCGGCAAGAATTCCCATAAAGCGCTGGTTCTTTTCATCATGAATCAGATTAGTGGCTCCGTAATGAACCAGGAAAATGATTAAGATACACACCATAAAATCGCTGATAACTATTCCTGATGCCAACAGCGACCCTGTTTTATATCCATGTTTAATTCCGGTGTTTATCAGTGCAAAAAACGCGGGACCAAAAGAAAAGGTTAGCAGAAGTACAATGATAAAAGTCTGATATATTAAGCTTAAGATCAAAAAATTATTTTTTATAGTTTTCTAAAAATGCGAGCCAGTCATTAAGTTGTTTGCCTTTCATTACACGCGGAAATTTACTTTGGCCGCCCAGTTTGTTTTTGCTGGCAAGAAAATCGATGAATGCCTGGTTTGGAAGGACCGTGACAAGAACTTCTTTTAAAGCGTGTTTTCTTTCTGTGATGTAATCGTCGTTAAGCGCTTTTAGATGTTCATCCACTTTATTGATAAGTACTTTTTCATCTACAGGTTTATCAACTCCAATGTACCAATGGTGCGCAAATAATCCCTGGTAAGGAGCGCCTACAACACAGAATTCATTGATAGAAAGATTCATTTCTTCGGCTGTTAGTTTAATGGCGCGGTTCATATTGTCAACGCTGAGATGCTCTCCGCACAAGCTGAGGAAATGTTTTGTTCTGCCTGTAATAATAATTTCGCAACGTTTCAGATCTGTGAATTTTATAGTGTCGCCTATAAGGTATCTCCAGGCGCCGGCACAATTTGTGATCAGGAGCGCGTACTCTTTGTCAAGTTCTACTTCTGTGATGTTAAGGGCTTTTGCATTTGGCTTTACATTTCCGTCGCTATCAAAATTCTCTTCGTTAAAGGGAACAAACTCAAAGAACAGTTTGTTGTCTGTCATGAGCTTCATAGCTTGTCGTTCATTCGGACGTTCCTGGTAAGCAACGAAACCCTCTGAAGCCATGTAAGTATCAAGATAGATCAGTGGCTTCGCGCAAAGAGCGTTGATGCTGTTTTTGTATGGGTGAATGGCTACGCCTCCGTGTACAAAAATGACCAGGTTTGGCCAAACGTCGTGAATGGTTTTTACATTGTAATGTTTGATAATGCGCTCAAACAAAATCTGGATCCAGGCAGGTACCCCGCAGATAAACCCAACATCCCAGTTCTTAGCGTTGTTTACAATATCTTCAAGCTTTTGTTCCCAGTTTGCCTGCGATCGGATCTCTGGTCCGGGTAATGTAAAATTCTGAAACCAGCGAGGTTGTGTTCCTGTTGTAATTCCACTGAGGTCGCCGCTAAAAAAAGTGCCGTTATAATTTAAGTTCGTGCTTCCTCCAACAAAAAGAACTTCGGTCTCATATTGAGCCTTGTCGAAATTAAAATGTTTGGTGGAGATAATTTGCCTCATTGTTCCTTTATGAATCGTTTTGATCATATCCTTTGTAACAGGAATATGTTTGCTCGACGATTCAGAAGTTCCTGAGCTTAAAGCAAAGTATTTTATTTTTCCCGGCCAGCACACATCTTTTTGTCCCTGTAACGCGAGGTACCACCAGTTGTCGAAAATGCTCTGGTAATCGTGAATCGGAACTTTATTCTGGAACATTTTGATGGGATCATCGAGAAGCACAAGCTCATTGAAGAGATATTTTTTTCCGAACTCGGTGAACTGCGCCTTCAGCAATAATTTTCTAAGCTGACGAATTTGTTGCTTATACGCGCTTCTTCTCGTAGGAATTTTACTTCTTATCGTAATCGCCTGTTTTATTATGGAACCTAGTATTGGCATGCCTTTGAGAGTCAAGAGCCAGGAATCAAGAACTACCAGGAAGTGAGACGAGTGTCTTGTTTCCTGGTTCTTGTTTCTTGTCTCTACTTTATGTAACGAAAATCGTGATTATTCTTAATTGCTTTTACAGAGGCGTAGATCAGTTTGATCACTTCTTCCACATCCTGTTTATTTACACTTTCTACTGTTGTATGCATGTAACGAAGAGGTAAAGAAATCAATGCCGATGCAATTCCATCTGTAGCGTAAGCAAACGCGTCGGTATCTGTTCCTGTTGCGCGGGCCGCGGCTAAACGCTGAAATGGAATTTTATTTTTAGTAGCTGAATCAATGATCAGTTTCAATAAATTATTCTGTACCGCTGGAGCGTAACTTAGCACAGGACCTTTTCCGCAGCTGATATCACCACTGGTAATTTTGTTCATCATTGGTGTTTGAGTATCGTGACAAACGTCCGTGATAATAGCAACGTTCGGTTTTATTCTGCGGGCAATCATTTCAGCGCCGTGTAATCCAACTTCTTCCTGAACAGAATTTACAATGTAAAGCCCGAATGGTAATTTATCTTTTTTCTCTTTCAGTAATCTTGCTACTTCGGCGATCATGAATCCACCAACGCGGTTATCAAGGGCGCGACCGGTATAATAACGGTTATTAAGTTCCATGAGTTCATCTTCGTAAGTTACAACACAACCAACATGAACACCTAGTTCTTCCACTTCCTTATCATTTTTGCAACCAAGGTCGAGGAAAATATTTTTTAACGTTGGAGTTTCTTCACGGCCCGGTTCGCGCACGTGAATAGCGGGCCAGCCGAATACCGCTTTAACAATTCCTTTCGAAGTATGAATGTTTACGCGCTTGGAAGGTGCGATCTGGTGATCGCTTCCGCCATTACGACACAGATAAATGAAACCATCTTTAGTGATATAATGAACAAACCAACTGATCTCATCGGCATGAGCTTCGATCACTACTTTAAATTGCGCTTTCGGATTTATAACGCCAACCGCTGTTCCGTAGGTATCCACAAAATGCTCATCGATATATGGCGAAATATAATCCAGCCATATTTTCTGACCGGCACTTTCAAAGCCAGTGGGTGAAGTGTTGTTAAGGTAACGGTATAAAAATTCCTTTGATTTAGGGGTTAGTATAGATTTTATTGATTTTTCCTTTGTTTTAGCCATAAAATAGAAATTTAGCAACTCTAAATTAACGTAAAATAAATGGATTTTGAAAGGTTAAAATTTGTAAAAGCGCGATCTAAATCACGAAGAAGTCTTTTGACACGAATTTCACGAATTCTCACGAATATAGTTGTGTTTTGATTTGTGTGAATTCGTGAAATTCGTGTTTTTTACCCTGATGAATCTGCGAAAATCTGTGATAATCTGCGGCTAAAAAAACAGAACTATTTCTTCTTCTTTTTATTCTCGCCCCAGGTTTTGTAAATGTCCTGTTGTTTCGGACGAAATGCAGGAATGCGCCGTAATGGCTCGCAGGCTTTAAGCGTAGAGTAGCAGTCGGCAGGAAGTTGCTGGTAGAGTGCTGTGCCCATGGTTTTCCACTGGATCATTTCGTCGCTGACATCTTTCACCACTTTAGCAGGATTTCCTACAACTACTTTTCTGTTTTCGATGATCATTTCAGCAGGGACAAAACAAAGCGCACCAACGATGCATTCATCGCCAATGATCACATTGTCCATAATAACGCTGTTCATGCCGATAAGAGAATTTTTTCCGATGGTGGCTCCGTGAATAATGGCTCCGTGACCAATGTGAGCGGATTCTTTCAGCAGGACAGTGGTCCCCGGAAACATATGAATGGTACAGTTTTCCTGAACATTGCAACCGTCCTCGATGATGATCTCGCCCCAATCACCACGAACTGCGGCGCCCGGACCAACATACACATCTTTTCCGATGATGACATTACCTGTAACAGTAGCATTAGGGTGAATAAAAGCGCTTCGGTGAATAACCGGCTTATAACCATTGAACTCAAAAATATTGGCCATGGCGTAAAATTAGATGTTTTAATCCGATTCAGACAGAAAAAAATGCAGGCGCTAAAATGAATTATTTCAGTACAACGAGCTTTGACTTGCTTTTTGTATTACCGGCTTGAAGGGAAACTAAATAGATTCCATTGGGAATATTGACAAGATCGATAACAGGATCATTGATGGCCTCGTAAATAATTTTTCCGTTCAGATCGAGAATGTTTACGGTAAATTTTTTTTCATCAGTGGAAATTGTTGTTTTTTCATTGGAAGGATTTGGAAACAGGGAAATACTTTTCATTTCATTTTGTGTTTCAGAGATGCCAACATCGAAAGGAAGCGTGCTTGCCCTGAATCGATATGTAAAAGAATTGTTGGGCTTATTAGGGTTCTTAAATCCTACTTTCACGCTTCCACTGTCGGGAATGGCGTCTGTATAAAAATCGAGACTGAATGCCATTGTATCGAAAGGCGCGATGGTGAAACCAATACTGTCTTCCGCTGTGGAATAACACACGTCGGCGCAAAAAGCAGTCTGCCATCCTGCCGGATGATTCTTCTGGATTTTCTTTACGCTCACGGTTACTGAAACAGATTCAGTATTGATAATATTGGCGTTATCGAGAAGTAATTCGGTTGGATTACCATTGATAAAACTGTTAAGAACATTAATTGTAAAAGTTCCGGGTGCAGTTGTGGTAATGCAGGAACCACTCGTTATTGAAAGAACGTTATCAATATCGCAAAAAATTTTGTCGGGCGATTTGTCGAACCAGCCATGTTTTTTTAGCACAGTTCCCGACGGAGAAATGATGTATGCATTGTTAGGTGCAGGACCGAAAGCGCTCCACCATTCGTTGCAAGGACCATCGATAAACACAGGAGCGTTAAGTGTGAGATAATAACTCATAGTATCCACCATTTGTTTACGTGCGCCATAAGTAGTTGGCTGTGGGAAGAGGATACCGGCTGACTGATTTTGGGAAGTGACGTTGATGTTTCCGAAATAAACGGAAGTATCGGTAGGATGAGCCTCAAGCGTGTAAATAACAAATACTTTTATGGCAGAGCCATAAGTGGAAATGATCTGGTTTATGACCGGCACTTTATTCCTGAAAACCGGACAGGTGAGGTTTCCGGAGATGAGCACAACAGGTTTTCCGGCTGTAAGTTCGTCGGACAGTATAATGGAATCGCCATTAAGATCGTAGAGCTTGAAATCCGGAACTGAATTTCCAACCTGGTAGCCTGAAGTATAAAAGCTGCCAAGATACCATGGAGCATCACAAATGGTAGCCGAGCTGGCCGGCTGGCTTGTTATACCAATGGAAGGCAATAACTGGGCCCGTGTAGTTTTAAAGGCGGCCAGAAGAAGCAAAATGTATATAAGATTTTTCATCAGGTGTTTGACTGCTTTAGTCTCAAAAGGTTTATTTGCAAAACAGCTTGCTGGAATTAAATATAGGAAAAAGCCGGGAAAGACCACCTATTTAAAACAATGCTATTAATTGTAGCAAGATTTTGCTTGTTTTCGTAGTAATTTTGAATTAATAAATATTGAGATTATGCAAACAAGCTTACAATTCGGCGCCACATCAACTTACAAAGAGTGGAGCAATTTTAAAGGAGTACTAAGCCAGGCAAAAGCCATGGATAAGCCATTATTAAAAAACGGAAGTAATTCCGAAAACCTGATCAACCATTTAACAAAACAGTTGCAGGGTGGGGGAATCATTAAAAACGTATAGGTTATGAGATCGGGATTGCTTTTAAGCCGCCGCACATTTGTGTTCCGTTTTTCGCGGAAGTACAAATTCAGGTATGTTTCGTTTGCCAGAGTTGCTGATTAGAACTGTTGCCCTGATATTAATCATAAGGTAGCAAAGAGTTGGTGGTTTTGATCCAGGGCTTTGCATCCCTGAAATTTAAAATTTATACTAATCCTGCGGTTAGATCTGTGAAATCTGTGGCTTTTTTCTGCGCCTGGATTAGCGTTCATTGCGTAATTCGCGTCACACTTTCTGTAATTAGATCTGTGTAAATCTGTGAAATCCGTGTTAAACCCTTCTGTGCTTGAATTCGTGCCAATTCGTAAAATTCGCATCCACTTCTGCGGTTAGATCTGTGTCAATTCGTGAAATTCGTGTCAAGCCTTGTAATCACAGCCCTTCCTCTACAAAAATTCTTCCTTAGTATACATTCTCTCCGCAGTTTTGTATTTTAGTTACTTTTAAAGCACAAAGCCCGGACCTTGCCAAAGATCTATCATATTATTTCCTATTGCATCCAGGCTCTGCTCTGGTTCCTTTTTATTATTGTTCCTTTTATTGGAGATCATCCGCTCTCACGCCACAATAAAGATCTTCATCTCGCTTATGCGTTGCAACACCTTGCTTACTTTATTTTCTTTTACCTTAACTACTTTTATTTCATCCCAAAATTTCTTCACAAAAAGAATCTCAAGACGTATCTCATTTTTGTTCTCTCGGCTATGATCATTGTCTATTTTACTAACATTCTCGTTGATTATAATATCATGAATTTAAAAAGACTTAAGATCATCAATGCCGGAAGAATTGTTCCCGTGATACAGGTCTTCGCCGTAAGTACGATGTTTAAATTGCTCATCGACCAGATCGAGATCGCCCTCAATAAAAAAATTCTTGTAGAGGAAAAAACAAAAGCTGAATTAAATTATCTGCGCTCACAGGTAAATCCACATTTTCTGTTTAACACACTTAACAACATCGCTGCACTCATTCATATCGATGCCGACAGGGCCGAACAAGCGGTTATAAAACTCTCAAAGATCATGCGCGCCATGCTCGCCAATGAGAAAAACAGGAAAATTGCTCTCGAAGAAGAACTCGATCTCATTAACAGTTATATCGATCTTCAGAAAATACGTCTTAACGAAGACACACAGCTGGATTATAAAGTAGAAGGAAACTTTCGATTACTTTCCATAGAACCTTTGATCCTTATCAATTTTATAGAGAATGTTTTTAAGCATGGGCTCAGCGACGAACAAAGCGTGATCAGGATTCACATTAAAATTGAAAATGATAAACTTATTCTCATCACAGAAAATAAAATCGCCACTGGTAAAAAAGATGATGTATCGGGAATAGGATTAGCAAATGTGAAGAAACGCCTCGATATTGTTTACCCCGGCGCTTATAAGCTGGCCATCACAGCGCAGGAAAAAATGTATAAAGTTGAATTGGAAATTAATCTCGCATGGATAAAATAAATTGTATAGCAGTAGATGATGAACCCCTGGCACTTGAATATATCAGCAAACACATTGCGCGTATTCCTGAATTGAAACTTCTGGCAAAATGTAAGAATGTGGCTTCTGCGCAAGACATCCTTAAAAAAGAAAAAATAGATCTTATTTTTCTCGATATACAAATGCCCGGGAGAACAGGGCTCGATCTTGCCAAGCACATCAGCGAAAAACAGTTCATTGTTTTTACAACAGCCTATGAAAAATATGCGGTGGAAGGATTTGAAGTAAACGCCATTGATTATTTACTGAAACCAATTGAATTTGTGAGATTCAAAAAAGCCTGTGATAAAGTAATTGAACAAATTAATTTAAGACAGGGAAAAACAGAAGAAAGTTATATTCTTGTGAAATCTGAATATCAGAATGTAAAGATCTTTCTGAAAGATATTGTTTATGTGGAGGGACTAAAAGATTACGTGAAAATATTTTTGCTCAATCAACCCAAACCCCTTTTATCAAGGCAGAATCTGAAAACCTTCGAAACGCAGATTCCTACAAAGCTCTTTAGCCGCATTCATAAGTCGTATATTATTTCAAATGAAAAAGTAAGCGCGGTCAACAAAATGAAGATCTTCATTGGGGAAAAAGAGTTTCCATTAGGCGACGCCTATAAAGAACAATTTCTGAAACGATTTTCCTAACCTTAAGAAAGCACCATTGCAATTCATTATACGTCTGTTCAAAACCTGTAAAAAAATGAACAGCCAAAACAGGTCTATCCGTATTCCGAATTTTTTTTTCTTAAGCGAGCGAACCCTTATTTCTTTTAATAGCGAACCTGAATGCGGCGCAGATATGTCCGGATAAAATGAAAGTAATTTATTCTGCTTTAACTATTTTCCGTGTTACAGAAATTCCATTACGTGAAAGTTTCATATAATAAATCCCGGCACTTAAATGCTGAAGATGTATCTGTCTTATCTGTGATTGATTCTCAGATTTCTCCTCAAACACTTTTTTACCGAGTTGATCAATGATTTGAACATCAACAGGCTTTGCACTTTTAGATCGCACCAATATGAAATCATTAAACGTAACCGGATAAACTAAAATGTCGGAGCTGATAGATTCCCTTGTTTCCATCCCTGTTGGGTTTGGCGGCCCGGTATAAATCATAATATACGTTCCTGATTTTGTTTTTACTACTGCCGGATCGGCGCCCATTCCTACATTGGTATTTACATAGCCGCTCCAGGTTGAGCCATTTGTAGTAGAATTCATCCAAATTGAATTTCCACAACCGTAAAATTTCAATGCGCTTCCATCAGCCAGATAATTCCCGAGCCACACATGTATTCCATCGTAAGGAAATGTTGCTTGCGTGGTAAACGAAATAGCATCTGTTGAAATAGCTCTGTGCGATGGATCTCCATTTACACCTGTACTTGAATTGTAATAGTACGTTGAACCAAGTAATCCAACAGCGGGATCTATGGCGTTTTTAGCAGCATCATCAAACGAAGCAACAGGTTCAAAGGTATATGTCTTTCCATCAGTGGAATTTGCGGCGTAGGTGTTAATGCTCCCTGTTGAACCGATGGTTGGTCCGCAGGAAAAGTACATTCTTATTTTGCCATTTGGTAATTGCAATAAAGTCGGATCAAAGGGTCTTTGAAAACCCGCGGGTAATCCAACAAAGGTACAGGTAGTTGGTGTTGTCCACGATGCGCCACCGTTATATGAATACTTTACGGCAACTTTGTCCCAGCCTGGATTTCCCATTGGCATAGGGAACCATTGAAATGCCGCGATCAAAGTGTCGCTGTTGGAGGTGCCAACGCGGATAACAGTTGCTACGCCGGATGAATCCTGAAAAACAGTGGCGCCGCTAAATGAAGTTCCGTTAGATCCGCTACAGATTTTTAATGGAGCGAGCCACGGTTGCGAAAATGAAATAACAGAGACAAAACAAACTGTAATGCTCAGAATAAATTTTTTCATGTGTTGGATTTTCTACCAAAGATAGAAGAACCTGTGTAAGTTGTTTCTATGTGTATACAAAAACAGGCTTTATGTATATTACTTAAGCCAGTTGGTAACTTCGGTGAGACTGCAGAAATAACGGGTATCAATTGGCGCCGTTTTTTCGTAAAGGCTCCAGAATGGTTTGAAGGCCGGATAAACATGCTTGGCTACTCCAATGGCTAATTGATTAATGCCTTTATTTGAGATAGTTTTTGTAAACTCTTTGCTGGTCCAGTCCTGTTGCTCCATATTAACAGAAAGGAGCCCATTCAGTTCCAGGAATATTTTTTTCTGACAGGACTCTTCAATGGCTTTGCAGGTCTCGGTACAATTGAGGAGTTCTTTATACTCATCCAACGAAAGATTGCCGCTTATTTCTATAATAAGAAAAGGATTGCTTGGTGAGGTGTAGATTCGGATAGAATCTTCATTCATATATTCATTCATGTGCATGGAGTACGGTTCTGTTTTTTTCTGGTTCAACTAAATCTGGAGGGGTGAATAAACTGTCGTCTACGTTTTGAATGGGTTTGTATACAAATCTCTGATATTTACGAAAAAACACCTAATTTGGTTTCAATTCAGATACGTTTAAATGAAAAATATTTTCACACTACTATTGTTTTCACTAGGTTGGACTATGTATTCACAGAGTATGTCGCTTACAAAAAAATACATCATGTCGCTTCACTCATGCATAAGCACCAGTTGCGGTATGGGACCAATGTCTCACTCGGTGCAACTTGCCGAGAGCAATGATGGCCTCACGTGGAATTTTATTCCCGGATTTACTTCCTACGGTGGAAGCGTTCCCGATGTGATTATACGCTCCAACAAACTTTACATTTATACTCCCGGAAAAGTGAAGCGTTATAACAACACAACTTCAACCTGGGATGCTACGCCGGTGAATGTAAGTATTGTTGATGCGTCGAGCGTTACGGTGAATTATGTGGATCCTTCTGCTTACATCGACGCTAATGGAATGATCAATTTATTTTTTCTGAATTCAACAGGCATTACCGGCGACCCTGCCCAATGTACTTCGCCACCATGCATACGTTATTTCGACAGTGCCATTGAAGTGGCAGGAAGCGAGGGAACACAATTTGTGAAACAACCAGGAAGCAGAATCACAGTTACCGTAACAGGATCATTCGGACCAACCGACCCGGATGTGTTTTTCGACGGGACATATTATTTTATTTACACATCGCAAGGAAGCTCCACCAATGTGTATAAATCTTCTTTGCTTCATGGAACCTACGCAGCTTTAACCACGCTTCCTTCGGGAAATCTTCTTACAAATAATGCCGGAATTCCCTGCGGTATGTATAATACAATCACGTCTGGCTATATGAGTTACGGACATGGAAATGTTTCAGGAGGAACGGAAATACGTGGAGCAGTTCACAATAATTTTAATTCGCAGCCAACATATTCAACATTGATCACCGGAACAAGCGCCGGATTGGGAAGCCAGTACAGCGTGGCTAGTCCCGGCATATGCGATAATACATTTCTGACCACAGGAATAAAGGAAGATTCAGAAGAGAAAATACAGGTCACTGTTTTTCCAAACCCTTCAAAAGGAAGTTTTGAAATTTACTGCGATAAAAATATGAATGAGATTTCAGTGATCAATGTTTTAGGGAAGGAAATTTATTCCGAAAAACTGAATGGAAAACAAAAGTATTTCGATCACAAATTAAACAGCGGGATTTATTTTCTGAAGATCAGATCAGGAAATGCAAGTGAAACACGAAGAATAATTATAGAGTAAATTAAATGGAACAGAGGTTCTTGTTATAATTTTATTGCAATAAGGAGAACGTCGTCTACCTGCTCAAGATCACCTTTCCACTCTTCAAATTTTTGAATGAGAATATTTTTTTGGTTTACGAGACTTTGATTTGAGCTTTCAAGAATAAGTTCGTTGAGTTGTTTCGATTTGAATTTTTTTCCCTGCCCGAATGAAAATCCGTTCAGGCGGGCTTTTGGTCCGCCAAACTGATCAACGTATCCGTCGGTATAAATGTAAAGTAAATCGCCTTCATGATATTGAAGTTCAAACATATTGAAATCGCCTTGTTTTTCGCCAATACCAACAGGCATTTTATCGGTTTTCAGTTCAATGATCTCATGATCCTTAACCAGCAACGCGGCCGTGTTGGCGGAGGCATAGGTTATTTTTTTATTCTCTTTATCGATACATAATAATAAACCGTCAAACCCATCTTTTTGTTCCTCCTTCGAAACGTTTTCGATGAGACGTTTCCTGGTATAATTAAAGATCTCATTCGGCTTTACAATATTTTTCTCTTTAATGGCCTCACTTAAAAAACCAATATTTAGTAAACTCATAAACGCTCCCGGAACACCATGACCGGTACTATCGCATACTGCCAGATAGAAGAAGGACGAAGAAACAGAGCGGATATTTCCGTCTTCCTTCTGTTTCTCCGCGCTCTGAAGCGAACTTCGCTCTGCTTCTGTGGCCCAATAAAAATCTCCGCTCACAATATCTTTTGGTTTGTAGATCACAAAATGTTCGGTGAGGTGTTTCTTTAAAAAGTCTTCATGGGCAAGCAAAGTGTATTGAATGCGTTTCGCGTAATTGATACTGTCTAAAATTTCTTTTTGCTTTTCATCAACAAGGTCCTTTTGTTTCTGAAGATCGTTTTTACTTTCCTGCAGCAGATTGTTTTTTAACTCAATTTCGTGTTTCTGCGAAGCAAGAAGTTCATTGGCTTTTTGTTTAATGCGGTAACTCTTAAATACAAAAAAAGCCAGAATGAGCATAAGTATAAAACCAATAGTAAAAGAATAACGAATCAGTTTTTGTTTTTTGATCTCGTTGTTTTTTAATTCCTGTTCTTTATTTAGAAGCTCAATGGTTTTTTCCATCTTGTCGCTTTCGTAGCGCGTATTTAATTCGGCAACTGTTTTTTCACTTTCAAGAGTGAACAGACTGTCGTAATATATTTTGTAAAGTACATGGTATTTGTAGGCCTTCTGAAAATCGCCTTTGAGTTCATACACTTTTGCAAGTCCTTTGTTTGCTGTGCTTATGGGATCAGGTGCTTTTAATTCGAGGCCAAGCGACAAAGAAGTAAGATAAGCTTCTTCGGCTTCGTTTAAGCGTTTCATGCCAACGTAAAAGTCTCCAAGCGCGTGATAAGAGATGGCGAGATTAAATTTGTTTCCCATTTTCTTGGCCCACTCCATATCCTTCTTATAATACTCCAGGGCCTTTTCTTTATTTCCAACGCCTTCGTAGTAAGTTCCGAGACTATTGTAAAAAACCGAAAGTCCGTATTTGTAGTTAAGTCGTTCCGCGATCTCTATTGCCTTTTCAATATTTACTCTTGCTTTTTCGTATTCTTTCATGCTTAAGTATATATCGCCTATGTTGTTATAGGTAAGAGAAAGATCTTCTTCATCGCCTAACTGTTCGGTGATCTTAAGGTCCTTGAGATAATATTCTAATGCTTTGTCATATTTTTTCTGAGCGTCGTAAACAATAGCAAGATTGTTGTAACCCTGGGCCATGTATGTTTTCATGTCGTGCATTTCAGCCAGCTTCACTTCCTTCATATAGTATTCATGGGCCAGTGTGAGATTTCCCTGGTCATAATAAATCGCGGCAAGTGTATTGTACAGAGTAACGACATCTTTCTGATCTTTTATAACAGGTACAAGCTTCATTTGTTCACGGAGAAACTTCATGGCTTCAGGATACTTTCCAAGTTCATAATACGACCTTCCAAGATAGAGGAGGGCACGACTCTGATTTTCGCTGTCGTTAATTTCTATACTTAGATTATAAGCACGCTCAAGATAATTGATGGCGTCGGAGTAAAGATCTTTGTTGAAATAACCAAGCGCGATATTGTTCAGTGAATTTGCAAGTGAATGTTTGTCTTTTAATTTACTTGCAAGGCTTATCATTTTATTAGCGGTGGCAATGTTCCGGTTCGGATTATCATCTGCTTCAAAAATATCATTTAGAAGGTCGAGTTGTTTTTTCTCGTCGCTGGTTTTGCTAAGAAGAAGATGTAAACTATCAAGTGTCCTGGTTTGTGAAATGAATTGCTCCGGGGACAAAAAATAAAGAAATAAAAGTAAATATTTGAATGGGGAATATCTCACTTTAATAACATGTAAAGTACTAAAAATATTTTACCTTTAAATGATTTATCATTCAAAATGGAAGAAAGTCCGCACGAAGGTACAAAACCCGAAAAGGAGATACATGACAAGGAAGTGTATGAAGCGTGTCCGAAGTGTAATAATCCGGTTAGTGTGTGGAAAGAGCGAATATTGGAAGTGGGGAGCCTTGAGATGTATTATCTTGTTCATACCGAAGTGAATGATACTTATGAATGCATGATCTGTAGTCATGAATGGAGCCGCCACAGATACCTTTAGTTATTTTCGCGATTTGAGAACTTCTTCGGCAAGCAGATTATATTCTTTAAGCACAGATTTTTCGTTTTCCTTTTCGTTTTCACTTTCAGGAATCTCTGGTTCGACTGTTTTATGGAATAACATCAGCATATTTCCCAAATGTACCCTGTCTTTTGAGAAATAAATTCTGTCTGAATCATAAACTTGTATTTCAACTCCATTTCGTTTTATAACATGATAAGTTATCGGATCAAATTTGTCTGTTCTGCTGGATATGTTCATCGTTACCGAATCGCCTTGGGCATGAATGAACTGGTTTACTTTATGGAAGCATTCAGGTGTTAAATAATTCATAGTTTTTGGCTGTGAAAAGCAGAGTTGTAAAGCAAAAAATGAGAGCATCAGGAAAAGGAATTTCATGCTGTAAAATTAAGATAAATCACTTAACTCACGCGTACCGATAATTATCGGTATACAGATGACGTAGATTCTTATTTGAACATATTCTCAGATCTGCGTTGTCAGAGAAATCTGCGTGAACTTATACTTTGATTCCAATCACAAGGATATCGTCAATCTGCTCGTTATTGCCTTTCCAGTTGATAAAAAAATCATCGAGAAGGTTTTTCAAGGTTGGCAATCCCGACATTCTGTTTTTTACAAGTAATTCTTTGAACAGCTTTGTTGTAATTTTTTTCTGTTTATCACCACCGAACTGATCAGCGTAACCATCAGTAAAAATATAGAATGAATCTCCGGGATACAAAATAATAGTCTGCTCTTCAAACACCTGGTCATTATCCGTAAATCCTCCAATGGCTTGTTTTGTAGCCTTGATCTCTTCAACTTCAAGGGTGTTTTTACGGATGACCCATAATGGGCGGTTAGCGCCCGAATAAGTTAATGAAGTTGTGCCTTCGTTCTTCTGAATTCTTACAATGGCAGCGTCCATTCCGTCCTTGGTTCCGTTGGCCCCGTTCTGGTTCAATGAATTTTTTACACCTTTGTTCAGCTCGCTAAGAATTTTCTGGGGACTATTGCTTTTTGAATGAGCCTTATCGAGATTTTCTTTTCCTATTAAACTCATAAATGCTCCCGGAACACCATGGCCGGTACAATCAACGCAGGCTATTGTAAAACCGTTATCATCTTCGGCGGCCCAGTAAAAATCTCCACTCACGATGTCCTTTGGTTTATAAAGAATGAAATAATCTCTCAGATTTTTATCGAGTACAGAAACGGGAGCAAGGAGGCTTTGCTGAATGATGCGTGCGTAGTTGATGCTATCAGTTATCTCTTTGTTTTTTTCTTCGATCAGTTTATTTTTAAATGCAAGCTGTATAGCGCTTTTTTTATTCTGCTTAAAACTTCTGTAAATGAAAAACACCGCAATCAGAGCCATGAAGAGTGCAAGGCAGGAAGCAATGATCAACACTTTCTGTTTTGAATTCTGCGCCGTTTTTGATTTGATCTGCTCTTCTTTCAAAGCGAGCTCCGAATCTTTTTTTCCGGTTTCGTATTGGGCAGATAACTCCGAAATCTGTTTGTCCATTTCATAAGTGCCAATGGAGTCAACAGTATTTTTATGTTTGAGGCGGTAATCGGCTGCCATTTTATAATCTTTCATATCATAGTAACAGTTCGCCAACGCGTCGATACCATTTTTATAAAAATCTCCATCTTTAATTTCACGCGCTATGGCGGTTCCATAATAAATGGACTCCAGAGCCTTCCTGAAATCTTTTTTCTGAATGCATACATTCCCAATATTAATGGAAGCGCCGGCCATTCCTTTTTTATCATTCAACTCTTTTCTTAACGCAAGTGCCTTGTTCAGATAATTTAAAGCGAGATCGTAATCTTTTTTCTTTTTGTATACAAGTCCGAGATTATTATACGCCGTGGCGAGACCTTTTTTATCTTTTAATTTAATACGAAGTTCCAATGCCTTTTTATTGTAGAAGAGAGCCGAATCGAGTATGTTTTCGTTTTTAAAGATCGTTCCTAAAGAGGTGAGCGACCAAACCACATCTTCGTCGTTTTTGATGTTGGCCGATATTGCGAGTGTAGCGTAAAAATATTTTTTAGCGTAGGCATTGTTTTTCAATTCATAATAGGAGGTTGCCAATCTATGATTAAGATGAGCTGTAAGAAAAGTATCCTTTTCTGCTTCTGAAATCTTCAATCCTTCAAAACTGTATTTAATGGCTTCATTGTGTTTTTTCTGATTGGAATACAGGAGTCCTAATTGGTAATACGCGTAACCTAAATCACTTTTTTTGTCAGACTTAGAAGCAATTTCCACCAATTTGTTTCTAATAAAATCAAAATCGCTATTGGTAAGTTTTCTGTTACGTGAAAGCTGCGTCACTTTGTTTATTTTTTTCCGGACCTTCTGTGTAGTGTCAACCGTTTTGTTTATGGTATCGATGCTTATCTGCGCATTTAAAAAGACAGCGCATAAAAGAAAAAGAGATATGTACAATTTTCTGATCATCACAAACTACCGTAATAATAGATCTTAGCATCGGTCCCGTCTTCCGGAATAAACACATTCAAGGGCGCCGGCAAACCCGTTCCGCCTTCCTTTTTAGCAATAAAAACTTTGTAACAGGTTCCTTTCTGCGCGGTATTTCCAAATCCGATTGCGGTTACAGATTGTTTCTGCACGCGTGTAATTTTTACGGGATTCTGATAAAATTTAGCGTTCTGCCAGGCTTTTTTAAAGCTGTAGTCCAGCCGATCCTGCTTGAGGTTGGATCCGCTTTTATCATATTCGGATTTATGAATGTATGGAAGCGCGGCTTTGGCTGCTGCCATCTCATCTGAAGCATTGGAATTAAGAGCCTTCATAAAATTAGTTACCGCATCAGTGGCGCTTTTATTAAGCGATTCTATAGGTTCATCCTGCCTAAGCATTCCGAACGATACGCTAAATAAATAAAATATGATGAGGATACAATGCTTCATTTTAAAAGGGGGTTAATTTTAGTCAAATTTTGACATTAAAAAGGCCGTTTTTGTACAACTTTATTGAAAAGGGCACTTTTTTGGATGAACGTAACAAAATTACGGATTATCGTTTTTAACAAAAACAGTTAACTTAGTATTTATGAAACATTGCCTATTCCTTGTTTCTTGTTTTCTGTTTCTTGTTTCCAACGGCCAGGATAAAAGAACTGTAGATAGCCTCTACACGGTGTCCAACGGAACCAATGATACCAGCAAAGTGAATGCGCTAAACGAACTGAGTCTTCTTTTCTGTGAGACCGACAATCAGAAAGCGCTCGAGCTCGCTATTCGCTCCTGCGATGTTTCCAAAAAAATAAAAGACGAAAAATTCCTGGCGTTTGCATTGAATCGTCTCGGAAGTGTCTACGATTATAAAAACATGCCCGACAGCGCTTACTTTTTTTATAACGAAGCATTGAAACGTTTCGAAAAACTAAAGAATATAAGCGGCGTGGCGGCCGTCTATCAGAACATAGGTGTTCTTTATTTCATCCAGGAAGATTTTGATCAGGCTCTGAATTATTATAAAAAGGCGTTGGAATTGCGCATACAAACCAAAGAAGAAAAATACATTTCCAAACTCTATAACAACATTGGCGTAGTGTTGCGCCGCCAAAAAAAATATAACGAGGCCATAGACTATTATGAAGCAGCGCTTGAGATGAAATTGCAACGAAACGATAAACTGGGCGTTGCTGCCAGTTACCAGAATCTGGCTATGGCCTATGAGTATAAAAACGATGTGCCAAAAGCGGAAGAGTATTTTAATAAAGCTATTGCGTTGTATACAGAACTTAACGATTATGCCGATCTGAGTTCGGTTTACAGTGGCTTCGCCGATTTAAAAACTTACATGAAGGATTATAAAAAAGCGGGAGAATATGCTGAGCTCGCTATTGAATACGCAACAAAATCTGAATTACCCGATAGAATGTTCAGCGCTTATGAAATATCGTGGACGATTGACACACTCAACAATAATTACCCGGTTGCGCTTCGAAAATTGTATGCCGCAAGAGCCATACGTAATAAAATATTCAGGAACGAGAAAATGAAAGACGTTGAGAAACTGAAGATGATCTATGAAACGGATAAAAAAGACAATGAGATCCTCCTTCTGAATATTGAGAACGAGACAAAGAACCGCCAGAGAATTTATCTTGTTATCATTATTGTTTCGGTGACTCTTTTGTTTTTAACGGCCCTGTTTTTTTACCAGAGAACAAGAAACGCGAACTTACTTTTATCCAGACAAAAGAAGGAGATCGAAGATAAAACCGTTCAGCTTCAATTACAGGCAGAGGAAATTGCCAAGCACCGCTCGCAGATGAACCCGCATTTTATTTTTAACGCATTGAATTCCCTCCAGGGATTAATACTTAATAATGAACCCGAAATATCGATCACACATCTGAATTCACTTTCAAAATTAATGAGACAAACATTAAACAACAGTGAGAGTGAGTGGATAAGTTTAAGTTCTGAAATTGATTATCTCAATAATTATATCGATTTTGAATTACAGCGCTTCGATTCGAAGTTTGATTTTATTGTAAAGTTAGACAGTGAGGTGGATCCTGAAAATACCGGAATAGCGCCCATGCTCATTCAGCCGTTAATTGAAAATTGTCTGAAGCACGCAGGCTTGAATTCAAGAGAAAACGCAAAAATAAAATTGGAAATAAAAAAAACGGGAAACAAATTGCGCATTTCGGTTGAGGACAATGGCTTTGGAAGAAAATCCACTAACAGCGATCATCAGTCGCGGGCCACAGGCATTCTGAATAAACGGATTGCCGAAGTAAATAAAAAACTGGGGACAGAGTCTTCCGCTGGTTTAAAATTTGTAGATTTAAAAGACAACCAGGGAAACCCCGTGGGAACCCGTTGCGAGTTTGAAATAGGAATATTCGAATTGTTTTAAGATGATCAAAGCCATTATAGTTGACGACGATAAAAGTTGTATTAATACACTTGAAAAATTACTTTCTAAATATTGTCCGCATGTTTTAATTCTGGGAACCGCCAACACAATTGCCGAAGCGATTGATTTAATTGAGCGTAAAAAACCCGAACTCATTTTTCTGGATGTGGAACTCAACGGTGAATTTGGCTTCGATCTTTTAAAACACCCTTCGGCCATTGATCTTAACGTGATCTTTACAACGGCTCATGAAAAATATGCTTTAAAAGCTATTAAATCGTCTTGTCTCGAATACCTTCTGAAACCTGTTGATCATAACGAACTCAAGGCGGCCATTGCTAAGTTCGAAGGACAAATGCATTTAGCCAATAATCAGAAGAAGATAGAAGTGCTTTTATCAAACATTGTAGCCCCGGATAATTCCTTCAATAAAATTATTATTCCCGGACACGATTCACATATTTTTCTTAACACCAGTGAAATTATCTGCTGTGAAGCAGATATGAATTACACCAACGTTTTTACTGAGAAAGGAGAGAAGATCGTGTCGACAAAAAATCTGAAGGAATTCGAAGAAACCCTTGACCCGAAAACATTTTTCCGTTGCCACAAATCCTGGCTCATCAATATAAACTTCATTAAAAAATTCTTAAAGTCAGACAGCCAGGTACTCATGAGTAACGACATGCTCATTGATATTTCGGTAAGAAAGAAGGATGAGTTCCTGAATTTGTTTAAGAAATTTTAGACGGATTGTTTCTATTTTTCCTCCTTGCAATAACAATCACTACAATCACAATACTTGCAATCAATGCAAATAAGCCAAGACGACCTATTAAAAAACCAATCCTGTATTCGTTGCTTGTTTCATCAATAATGTCTTGATTAACGGGTCCGCTAAGAGTAAAAGAATCTAAAAATGCCGGAGCTTCCCGTTTAAGGATTTCAGTATTTTCACCAACAAGATAATAGGAATAAAATTTAGAATTAATGTAAACTAATCTAAGAACACCCTTATTAAATACATCGCGATACGGGTATTCAAACTCAACTTCTTTTCCTTTTAATACTCCAACTGTAATATCTTTTTGAGCTAATAGTTTTGCTTTTCCTCCCTGGAGAAAATTATTAATATATAAGCTGTATAAAGATTCAATCGATGAATTCGGAGGAAAATGGTCCATGCCTTCAACGCCGGCTATATACACACATCCGGTATCAATGAGTGTAAACATTTTCACGTTTGCCGTATCAGTTACCGTAGGCTTTTCAGGGAAAATCAATTTAGCTGTTTCAGAAAGTTTCTCGGTGTGCTGCCCTTTAACAGAAAGAATTAAAATACAGAAAAAAGCGATGATTTGTAGTTTCATAAATTTAGTTTGGGATGAAGATAATCGTTTTAATGACAGGACAGAACTTCATAAAACATTAGTTATTTAGATAACTTATAGGATCAAGATAAAACATTTTCTTCCAGCCCTGGTGATCGCCATCAATTCTCCAAACATAAGGAATCAACGTTGAAATGGAATAATGAAGATGTGGCGATTTTCCTTTCGCGTTTCCTGTGGTTCCAACGGTGCCTATAATTTTTTTATTGGTCACAAAAGAGAAGACGGAAGTTTTAATGCAATTAAGATGCGCGTAATAATGAAAGCGCCATTTTGGTCCAAGTACTAACACTACATTTCCACCACGACTGATTTCCCCGCAATACACCACCAGTCCCGATGTTGCAGATGTAACAGGCGTTCCTTCCTTTGCAAAAATGTCCACGCCTTTATGTGTTCCCGATTTGCCCCAGGGATAATACCAGAATGATTTTTGATTGTAGCTTCCCTTATCTGCGCCCTTCACAGGCATAGTGAAATCCTGCGGAATTAAAAACCCAATGAATAGAATGATAAGAACAGCAATAAGAACTTTTCTTTTCAGACTTAATTTTGGCATAATGTTTTTTTACAGGAGAAATTATTGTCCCAGTTGTTTCTTTGCTTCGTTCACGTCTATGCGCTCGCCGTTTTTCATCGCGATAATGAAACAATCTTTAAACCCTTTTCCTTTGAGCGCTGCCTGGTGCGCCATGGCATCCTTCATGAGCATATAATTTCCTGAGGTGTACTTATAAACGGTCTTCACTTTGTAATAAGAACCATCTACGACTCCGGTAAATTTTTCCTGCTTCAAATTCACTTCCACATCACTACTCATGAATTGAACTTTGAAAACAATGTCGGCTTTCGGACGGAAATCTTCCTTTTTTAATTCGCTTTTTTCCTTCTCTTTATCTTTTTTAAATTTTTCAGCAATGTCTTTGGCAGTAGCGTTGGTATCAACTTTAGTGTCATTCACTTTTACAGAATCTTTTTTCACTTTGGTCTCAGTTGAAGAAGAATCTTTTTTTGCGCCGTCTTCTTTCTTTACAATATCGTCCTTCTTTACGTCTTCTTTTTGTTTCTCGCTTTCCTTCTTAGTGTCCTCTTCCTCATCAATCTCATCTTCCGGATCCACTTTTTTCTGTCCCGGAATATTTCCAGCTTTTATATTTTCATTTTCGAGTGGTGTCTGGTTTTCAATATCGTCATTGTAGATTTTCTTATTTCCTTCTACTTCGTCCTTGTATTTTCTCAGGCCCCTGTAAATAGCCTTGGCGAGATAATCCTGTCCTTCTTTACTTGCTAAAAACTGTTCTTCAAGCGGATTGGTGAGGTAACCTATTTCCGTTAAAATACTTGGCATAGATGTTCTCCACAAAACCCAGATACTTTGCCGGTGCACACCTTTATCAATTCTTCCGGCTTTGGATTTATATTCTTCCTGAAGTTTAACGGCCAGGTTCGCGCTCTGAATCACATAAGCAGAAGTATAATTACTCATGATAATGTAACTTTCTTCGCTCTCGGGATCAAACCCCCCATATTTTTTTTCGTAATCGTCTTCGAGGAAAATCGCAGAGTTCTCGCGCGTGGCTACTTTCATTTTTCCTTCTTCGTTCTTTAAACCCATTACGTAGGTCTCGGTACCAAAGGGAACAGGATTCGGTTTTTCTACAGTAACGATTTTCCCTTTTTTATTCTTGTAAGTTTTTACTCTTTTTTTACCGGTTTTCTTATCACGGATGATCACTGGCTTTCCGGCAGCGTTACAATGAATAGAGAGAAAGAGATCGGCCTTGGCTTTGTTGGCAATCTGCGCCCGATCCTCCAGTTCAACAAAAACATCGGTGGTTCGTGTGAAAATTACTTTCACATCTTTCATGTTTTCTTCTATGAGCTTTCCGAGCTTTAACGCTACGGCGAGGGAAACGTCTTTTTCTTTGTGTGTAACGCCGTTACATCCCGGATCTTTTCCACCGTGACCAGGATCTATTACAATTATTTTTATGCTACCGCCCTTGCCCTTTTTTGCAGAAGTGAAGCCTCCCACAAGGGCCACAAGCGAAAGCAATACAACTAAGTATTGTATTTTTTTAACCATCTGTACTCAATAATAAAGCTGCAATACCGTAAAGTATTGTAGTTTTGTAAGTCCGACATTAAAAATATCCTATAAAGCTTGACCAAAAAGCCATATACCAGAGTATTTTTCTTCTTATCAGTGTTAATATCTTTGATTGTCCCGTCCTATAACGCTCAGGAGGGCCCAAAGGATACGTTAAAAAAGGTTAGCGTGGATACTTTGAACACCCCGGCCGACGAGGGATCTCTTGAAAGTCGCATTACTTATTCTGCCGAAGACAGCGTTGTTTATATTTCTTCTATCTCAAAAGCCATGCTTTACGGTAAAGCCCATGTAGTGTACGAAAATATGGACCTGGAAGCCGAGTTTATTGAGATAGATTACCTCAAAAACATGATTACGGCCTACGGAAAGAAGGATAGTACGGGTAAAAACGTGGGAACGCCCATTTTTAAAGACGGTGAACAGGTTATGAACGCCGAAAAGATCATGTATAATCTTAAAACCAGGAAGGGCAAGATCTTTAACGCGCTTACCAAGCAGGGCGAATTGCTGGTGATCGGAAGCGAGATCAAGAAGGACAGCACCAATGTGATCTATATGAAGAACATGCGCTGTATCCCTTGTCAGTATGAGGATGCGCGTACGGTGTTCAAAGCTACAAAAGCAAAAATTATCCCGGATGACAAGATCGTAACGGGCCCCATGTTCCTTGAAATAGGCGGGGTTCCAACACCATTTGGCCTGCCCTTTGGTTATTTTCCGAATACAAAAAAACAAAAGAACGGCATCCTCCTGCCAATGCCCGGAAGGTCGGCCACCCAAGGCTTTTTCCTTCAGGATGGTGGGTTTTACTGGGGAATTAACAATAAAACCGATATGATCATCAGGGGAGATGTTTACTCGAACGGAAGCTGGGCTCTAAGGACGAATAACAATTATCTTCTCCTTTATAAGGCCAGCGGCGCCGTTAACCTGGGTTACAGCAGTTTTAACTTCGGCGATAAAGATATCCCGGCGCAATTTTCGAAACAAAAATCATACACGGTGGGATGGCAGCATGTGCAGGATAATAAAAATAATCCGACCATTCGTTTCAGCGCCAATGTAAATTACGTGAACAACCAACGAATCAATCGTATCAATTCTTTGAACACCGGAGAATTCCTGAACAATACATTTCAATCGAACGTCAACTTTACAAAATCATTCAAGCTGAGTTCGCTTAGCTTAAACGCAACGCACAGTCAGAACAGCGTGTCGCATTTTGCCGAAGTTTCTTTTCCTTCACTTACGTTTAACGTTAACCGTTTCTTTCCTTTCAGAAGAGAAGGCGCTGTAAAACAAAATGTGTTCGATAAAATTGGCGTTAACTATTTGCTCGAAGCCAGAAATACATTAAGCGGCGCCGATTCAACTTTATTCGATGGTAACCTGGACGCGAAACTGAGATACGGCCTCAAACATTCGTTGCCTATTTCCACGAACTTTAACATGTTCAAATATTTCACGGTAACACCTGCGCTTAATTTTTCTTCGGTGATGTATACAAAGAGCACAGACAAGGAATACGTTGGAGGATCTGATCCTCTCACAGCAGTGAAAACAAATACCATGAGTGGTTTCGTTGGGGGTTATGACGCTTTTTTCTCAACGTCGCTGAATACAAAAGTGTATTTCGATTATATTTTCAAAAAAGGAAAAGTAAAACAGATCCGTCATTTGCTCATTCCAACTATCGGCTACACGTACAGGCCTGACTTTGGTGAGGAACAATATGGTTTCTGGAAAAAAGTGCAGACAGATACCACAGGAAGAAACTTCGCTTATTACAGCATTTTTCAGAACGGTTTGTTTGGCGGCCCCGCCCAGGGAGAACAAAACACTATGAGCATTAACCTGAACAACACCATTGATGCCAAAGTGCGTAAGATGACCGATACCGGTTATGCGTTCAACAAGGTTTCTATTCTTCAGAACATATCGTTAAGTACAGCTTACAATTTCGCGGCCGACAGTTTTAATATGCAACTTATTTCCATGTCGGCACGCACGCGCATTTTCCGTTTTTTTGATGTAGTTACCAGCGCAGGATTTGATCCTTATGGTTATGATGAAGTAACGCGAAGAAGAGTACAACAATTTTCTTCTGATGTTAACGGGGATCCTGTTCAGTTCACTTCCGGAAATCTTGCTTTAAACGCTTCGTTCGGAAGTAACCAGTTTGAAGCCATTCAGAAACTGAAACGACCGCCAACTCAAACGAATGGTGCTGAGCGCGGATCAGATAATCCAACGATCAAAAAAGAAGAACGCTTACCGTGGAACCTGAATGTGAACTATAATCTTACACTTCTCAATTTTGAATACAGGAAAGTAAAGGAAACACAAACCATGAATTTCAGCGGCGACATTTCTCCGACTAAATTCTGGAAGCTGGGAGTATCGAGTGGGTACGATTTTACGAACCGCCGCCTGAGTTATACCAGCGTGAATATTTACCGCGATTTGAAATGCTGGGAAGCGCGCATCGACTGGGTTCCGTTTGGTATCAACAAAAGTTACCGTTTAACCATCAATCTTAAATCGGCTATGTTCCGCGAGGTGAAGATCCCGTATCAAAGCCTTCCTGTAAACAACTATTAAACATGAAAAAAGGAATTACATATCCGTTTCTCATTGTCATTTTTCTTCTCACTTTATCTTTCAAACAATACGATCATAACACCTTGTTATGGAAAGCAGATCGTCCGCTTACCTGGGACGATTTTAACGGCAAGCCGGAGAAGAGATTTGCCGCGGCTTCTACGCATTACGATATTCTTAAACACATTCATAAGGACGATGATAAAAACGCCACTGTAAAGATTGCAGCGGTGTTTTTCAGACATGAATCGTGGAAAAAGAAAGAATGGATCAACGATGAAGTTCTTGCGCACGAACAAAAACACTTTGATATAGTAGAACTTTACGCACGAAAATTAAGGAAAGCCTTAAAAGAAACAACATTCAAAAACTTCAACGAACTCGAAGTAAAACTAGGAACCCTGTATGATAAATTTGATAAGGAAATGGATGCATACCAGGATAAATACGACGAAGAAAGCGATGGTTCTATGAATGGGGACCAGCAACGGGTCTGGAATAAAAAAATAGCAAAAGAAATTTCGGAACTTGATCCTTATAAAGAGACAGCCGTCAAAATAAAATTCTGATAATGTTTGGACAAGATAAGCAAACCTGTCAGCCTGAGCGGAGTCGAAGACCCGACTGCGCTCAAAGCAAAATGAATTCTTGATTATAAAAGAAAAGGGTTTAACTCGTATGATCCGCCACAATCACCCACTTATTATTGATCTTCTTCCAGAGTAGAGTAAAATAACCGCCAACATCTTTATCCTTTTTGTAAAGCGTCCATTTTCCGATCACGTAAACCGAAGTTTTTCCAAGTAATTCGGCACTGTTGATGTTAAACACCAATTGTCCCATGGCATCCGCGTTCGGGTATGATTTTTTGTAATTGTCGAGGGTCTTCTGCCAGCCATAGGTGAGTCCGCTGTGGCCAATAAACTTAAGACTATCGCTTTTCCAGTAATGTTCCATAAAGCCTTCAATGTCGAACTTGTTCCAGGCCTCCTGCTGTTTGTTCATAAGGCTTTTCACGGTTTCCACTTCTTTCTGGGAGAAAGAGACAAGGCTGAGAATGGCTAAAAAGACTGTTAAAAGCTGCTTCATAAGACTATAGTTTTCATAAATGTAAAAAAATTACTACATTTGTCCTGCGTTCTTTAGCATACTTATCAAGAAAGACAGAGGGATACGCCCGTTGAAGTCTTCCCAACCCTGATAATAGTTGTTGGTTCTTAGTGCTTAGTTTTTAAAATTAAAAACTAATAACTCAAAACTAATAACTGCTCTCAGAAGGTGGTAAATCGTTTCGCGTAATGCGGAAAAGATAAGTCAGAACAATAGGAAATTGAAAATACAAAATAATCATAAACCCTTCTGACTATAAAGCAGAAGGGTTTTTTTATATACATAGATAAGAAGCATAAAGGATCGAACATTGAAAACAACATGGAAGTAAAGGATCGTTTTACAAACAGAGTCGACAATTACGTGAAGTACCGTCCGCAGTACCCTGTGGAAGTATATAACTATTTGCGCGAACAGAATTTTATTTCTGCCGATGCGAAGATTGCCGATGTTGGTTGTGGAACAGGAATATCTTCAAAAATGTTCCTTGAAAACGCACACGTCGTTTATGGCGTTGAGCCAAATAAAAACATGCTGGACGCGGCTGCGAATTATTTCGGCGGGGATAAAAATTTTATTGCCATGCAAACAAGCGCCGAAGCTACAGGCTTGGCAGACGCGAGTGTTGATTTTGTGGTGTGCGCCCAGACGTTTCATTGGGTAGATAAAGAAAAAACAAAAGCGGAGTTTAAAAGAATTCTGAAGCCGGGTGGAAAAGTAGCCTTGCTCTGGAACGACAGAAGAACGGATACAACAGATTTTTTAAAAGTGTACGAAGATTTTTTACAGATGTTCGGAACTGATTATAAAGAAGTGAATCATAAAAACACACAGGAAAAAGAGATCTTCGGGAAATTTTTTGGAGGAACTTTCACCGAGAAAAATTTCGACAATTTTCAATTGCTCGATTTTGAAGGATTGAAAGGAAGAGTACTGTCATCTTCTTACATGCCCGACGCTTCTCATCCTGATTATGAATTTATGATTTACTGTTTAAGAAAAATATTTAACCGTTATCAAAGCAACGATAAAGTAAGCATTGATTACGATACGAAATTATATATTGGAGAATTAAAATAACCCATCGTCACTGTCATCCTGACGAAGGAAGGATCTGCACTAAAGGAAGACACTAAAAATTGTATATGCACAAAATAGAACAAGAACTTGAAAAACGCGTACTGGTGATCGACGGAGCAATGGGCTCCCTCATCCAGGAATACAAACTCACTGAAGAAGATTTCAGAGGCGAACGCTTTAAGACATTTCACAAAGATCTTAAAGGCAATAATGATCTGCTTTGCATCACTCGTCCCGATGTGATCCTTGGAATCCATAAACAATATCTCGAAGCAGGCGCCGATATTATTGAAACTAACAGTTTCAGCGCGACACGCATCTCCATGGCGGATTACGATCTGCAGGAATACTGCTACGAACTCAATCTTGCCGCCGCAAAGGTAGCGAGACAGGCAGCAGATGAATACACTAAAAAAGATCCTTCAAAACCAAGGTTCGTTGCCGGGGCAATGGGACCAACTACAAAATTATTATCCCTTTCTCCCGATGTAAATAACCCTGGTTACAGGAGCATGACCTTCGATGAACTTTTAGTTTCCTACAAAGAACAAGTGGAAGGACTCGTTGATGGAGGGGCCGATCTTTTATTATTTGAAACGATTACCGATACGCTCAATTCCAAAGCGGGATTGTTCGCTGTACAACAAGTGTTCAAGGAAAAAAATATTAATCTTCCCGTAATGATCTCCGGAACAATTACTGATGCCAGCGGAAGAACATTATCAGGACAAACCACCGAAGCATTTTTAAACTCTGTTTCCCACGTTAATCTTTTAAGTATTGGATTGAATTGCGCGCTTGGCGCAAAAGACATGAGACCTTATCTCGAAGAATTATCGAATAAAGCGCCGTTCTTTGTATCAGCTTATCCCAATGCGGGACTTCCGAATCAGTTCGGAGAATACGATCAGGATGCTCATGAAATGGGTCACCAGATCGAAGACTTTTTAAAAGCAGGATTTTTAAATATTGTTGGCGGATGTTGCGGAACAACCCCATCACATATTAAACGTATTGCCGAATTAGCGGCGCAATCAAAACCAAGAAAAAAACCGAAGGCAGATTCATTAATGCACCTGAGTGGTTTGGAACCTGTAACACTTCGTCCTGAAAGTAATTTCATGAACGTGGGTGAAAGAACAAACGTAACAGGAAGTAAAAAGTTCGCGAAACTTATCATCGACGGAAAATACGAAGAGGCCCTCGCAGTAGCACGCGACCAGGTTGAAGGAGGCGCGCAGGTAATAGATATTAATATGGATGAAGGAATGTTAGATGCTGTAAATGCGATGACAACTTTCCTGAACCTTGTTGCCTCAGAGCCCGATATTGCCCGTGTGCCTGTTATGATCGATTCTTCGAAATGGCATGTGATCGAGGCTGGATTAAAATGCGTTCAGGGAAAAGGAATCGTGAATTCAATCTCATTGAAAGAAGGAGAAGAAAAATTTATTGAGCAGGCCGAAACAGTTAAACGTTATGGAGCAGCTGTTATTGTAATGGCTTTTGATGAAGTGGGACAAGCTGATACCTATCAGCGAAGAATTGATATTTGTAAAAGAGCGTATGATATTTTAGTGCAAAAAGTAAAGTTTCCGCCGCAGGATATTATTTTCGATCCCAATATTTTTCCTGTGGCTACAGGCATGGAAGAGCACCGTTTGAACGCGCTCGATTTCTTTAACGCTACAAAATGGATCAAAGAAAATCTGCCACACGCGAAAGTAAGTGGTGGGGTAAGTAACGTCAGCTTCTCTTTCCGTGGAAACGATCATGTTCGGGAAGCCATTCACTCCGCATTTTTATATCATGCTGTAAAAAACGGAATGGATATGGGAATTGTAAACCCGGCCATGTTGCAAGTGTATGATGATGTAGAGAAAGAATTACTCGAGTTGGTTGAAGATGTTTTGCTCGACAGAAGAGATGACGCCACTGAACGGTTAATTGCCAAAGCTGAAGAAGTAAAAGGTAAAGGTAAAGCCAAAGAAGAAAAAAATGAAGAGTGGAGAAACGGAACTGTTCAGGAACGCCTCACACATTCGCTTGTTAAAGGAATTACAGATTATATTGACGCTGATGTTGAAGAATGTCGCAAACAATATGATAAAACCTTATCTGTCATTGAAGGCCCTTTAATGGACGGAATGAATGTGGTGGGTGATTTGTTCGGCGCCGGAAAAATGTTTTTACCTCAGGTAGTAAAAAGCGCGCGCGTAATGAAAAAAGCCGTAGCGTATTTAATGCCGTATCTTGAAGAAGAGAAAAAGAAAAGTGGTGCAACTGCGCAAAACAACGGAAAAGTTTTATTAGCCACTGTTAAGGGAGATGTGCACGATATTGGTAAGAACATCGTGGGCGTTGTAATGGCTTGTAATAATTACGAGATCATTGATCTTGGCGTAATGGTTCCGAAAGATAAAATTCTTGAAGAAGCAAAGAAGCATAATGTAGATATTATCGGATTGAGCGGGCTCATCACTCCTTCATTGGATGAAATGGTAGATGTGGCAAAAGAAATGGAACGTCTCCAGTTCAATCTTCCATTACTGATCGGCGGAGCAACAACCAGTAAAGTTCATACTGCTGTGAAGATCGCGCCGCATTATTCGCATCCTGTGGTTCACGTGAACGATGCCAGCCGAAGTGTTCCTGTGGTAAGTAATCTCATCAGTAAAGAACTCAAAGAGCAATTTGCAAAAGACATTGCCGCAGATTATGATCGTGTACGCGAACAGAATAAAAACGCGCAGGGACAAAACAAATTTATATCGCTTGAAGAAGCGCGAAAAAATAAAGTGAAGATCGACTGGAACGCCACTGAAATCATCAAACCGAATAAATTAGGAAATACCGTTTTCGATAATTACGATCTCAATGAAATTGCTGAGTATATAGACTGGACACCATTCTTCCATAGCTGGGAAATGAAAGGATCTTATCCGAAGATTTTCAACGATCCGGAGCGTGGAACGGAAGCGAAAAAATTATTCGACGACGCGCAAGCAATGCTGAAGCAGATCATTTCAGAAAAATGGCTCACAGCAAAAGCTGTAGTTGGAATTTATCCCGCTGCACAGGTAAACGAAGATGATATTGCTGTTTTTGATGCAAAAGGAAAAGAGAAACTGTTAACTTTTCATACATTAAGACAACAAACTAAAAAACCTTCGGGACAATATAACATCGCACTGGCAGATTTTATAAAACCGTCTAACGGAACCGTTGCTCCTGATTACATTGGCGCCTTTGCCTGCAGTACAGGATTTGGAATAGACGAGCACGTAAAACGTTTCGAAGCCGATCATGATGATTATAAAGCCATCATGTTAAAAGCTCTGGCCGATCGTCTTGCTGAAGCGTTTACGGAATGTCTTCACAAAAAAGTGCGTAAAGAAATCTGGGGTTATTCTAAAGAAGAAAATTTGAGCAACGAAGAATTGATCAAAGAAGAATATTCTGGTATTCGTCCTGCGCCGGGTTATCCTGCACAACCTGACCATCTTGAAAAATTAGCCATCTGGCAATTACTGGATGTAGAAAAAACAACAGGAATTGTTCTTACGGAAAGTTTAGCGATGGTTCCTACTGCGGCGGTAAGCGGATTATATTTCGCGCATAAAGACTCACAGTATTTTGGCCTCGGAAAAATTACCAAAGAACAAGTGGCGGATTACGCGAACCGTAAGAATCTTGTAGTAGAAAAAGCCGAAAGATGGCTTGGCCCTGTGTTGGGGTATTAAAGTTTTTTAGAATAAATTTATTTTGTAACTTGAGGAGTATTCTGAATGAGAGTACTCCTCTTTTTATTTTTGATAACAGCGTTAAATTGCTTTTCACAGGACAAAGTTTACCTGATGACAGGCAAAGTCTTTGAATGCAAAGTTATTGAAGTCAATCTTGAACAGATCGGTTATAGATTAAGCGATAGTATAGTGAGTGAAATGAGGAATGATGAAATCTGGAAGATAGTTTACAAGAACGGAACTGAAGATTTACTGAATAAATGGGGACCATACAAAAAAAACGTCATTCTGCTTAATGGAATTGAAATATTCGATGGCGCTCTTTCTTTTAGTTATTCAAGAATTTCATACAGATATGCGACAATTACAAGAGGTGCTGTGTCATTTGGGAGTGGTAGTGATCCAAAATTCAGTAATGGAATTCTGACAGAAAAGAGCAAGCAGTATCAGATGACCGATAAACCTTTTGATATTTCGGCGGCACTTGATAGAAATTTACCATGGGATAAAAGGTCTTTTGGTTTTGTAGGATTGAAAGCAAGAATGGCCAGGTTTGCAGGCTATTATGCCGCCAATTATACGACCAGATACAATTTCAACCTCCATAAATATTATGTGTTGGCTAATGTTGGATTTCTTGCCAGGGGAAAGCGCGGGTTGAGTTTTCTAATGGACCTTGATATCGGGCATTATTTTAACGACTACCAGGAAAAGAAAGAATACTACATGTACAATGATTATTTTAACAGGGACGCAGACGCTCTGCTGAATTCATTTAATTTCTCTATGCAGATCGGATATTCTTTCTAAGATCAGGATTTAACCTTCTCCACAATCCTCCCAGCTTTTTACGTGACAATTGTATAAGAGAGAGATTTGCCATCAAATAAGCCTTATACATACCAAAAGCGACCGTTAACAGGTTTTAGAATCAAAAAGAGAGTAGATGTTCCGAATTTCGCTCTCTTTTTACAATGAAAATAATACGATTAATAACGGTTGCTCTATGCACACTGTTTGTAATGAGTGCGGGAAAAGTATCTGCACAAAGCGAGGATCATACAACATGGAGCTATCCGTATAAAGACAATATGGAGAAAATCCTCCGCTTTAAAAACGATATAGGAAAATGGGATCCTTCCTCGGGTCCGCTTTTTGATCTTAACAATTATGACCAGGTATACTGGATTGAAATAGTAACCAATCTCGGTGGAAAAAAGGATGACCTGATAAAGAACTGGTACGATGATTATCCGAAAGGTGCCGCTGCTACAACTATAACAAAGCTAACCTTTGCTGCGATCGATGATCTGGAAAAACTCATTGCAACGAAGGGTGGTGCTGGAAAGTTGTATGCGCCCGGATATAAAGCGGTTGATTGGGTAAAGCGTATTGAAACAGCAACTAAAGAAATAGAATTGTGGGATGGCCAGACACCTTTTACCAGTGAGCAGGTTAATTTTATTAAAGCCTCCATGGATCAGAAGGAAAGAGAAAAAGTATTGGAAGACGACCGCATTCGTATAGGGTTCCATTACGACATGGTTTCCGCGGCATTTGACAAGATGGCAAAAGTAGTGGAGAAGAAAGGTGGTAAAAGTATTTTAGAAGGCGCGGGCGCTCCAATAAATTCAACCCTGATGTTTGTGCTTAATGAAATAAAAGAGAATATTAAAGTGGTAAATGAATTTGACCCGAAAACAAAAAGATGGACAGCAGATTATAACTGGATATGGAGAGCTGTTTCTCCGAAAGATCGTGAGGACTGGGCCGGACCATTTTTCTCGGGATTCGCGGACCAGAAGAATAGATTCTATAAAGAACTGGATAAATTAGCGGATGCGTTTTCCAAAAAAGTTCATTTACTGAATCCAACAGCGGAACTTTTTGAACATCATAATGCGATGGATGAAACCTTAATGAAAAAGAAAGTTCCGGTTAAGACTATTTATAAGATCGGGATCGAATATCCTAATTGGGAAATAGAAAAAAATCATCTGGGCATTCCGTTGCGACGCTTCAAACGCGCATATATTTATGGTGATCCTGCCGACGATTCAAAATACTGTCGCCTTTACCAGGTAAATCTTATACAGGAGTATTCTGGTGGTGGAACTTACGAAGCCACTTATGCTAAATACCTTGATAGCTGGCCGCGTGCATGCGTTGGAAATAAATAACTCTTTACCCATCGAGCCACTGCTCGAAAAGCATTTTATCTTTTAACAACATAGATATATAGAATAAAGATGAGCAACTATGTCTAAAGGGACACATTATTCCCACAAAAGGCGGAAATCTATAAGTTTATATGAAACCTCCTGAAAATTAAATTCTATGTGTTTATGTGGTTAAAACGGCGACGCTTATTTATCCGTCAAGCCAGCTTTTGAATTCATTCACACGTTCACGGCTCACAATACAATCGTCATCGGATAAATTGATGCCGGAAATTTTTAAGCGACTATTAAAATAGGTGCTTATCTTTTGAATGGAGTTGATATTGACAATTACCTTTCTGTTGATCCTGAAAAAAGTTTTTGGATCCACAAAAGTATCAAGCTGGTCGAGTGTATAATCTACCGGATAACGTTTTTCGTTTTTAGTCGCTAACAATACAATTCCATCTTCGGCAACAAAGTGAGCAATGTCTTCTGTTTTTACGCTCACAATGTTTTCACCCATCTTTACCATGAAACGATTTTTGTATTGTTTGTTCAGGGATTCATAAACATGAGCAATATCTTTAAAGAGAGTTGCCGAAGCCGGTCCGTTCAGTTTATTGTATTTTTCAATCGAGGCTTTCAGATCCGCAAGTCCAATCGGTTTCAATAAATAATCAATACTATTGAACTTGAAAGCGCGAACAGCATATTCGTCATAAGCCGTTGTAAAGATGACCGGCGTTTCGATGTTGAGTTTAGAAAAAATATCAAAGCTTAGTCCATCGGCAAGATGAATGTCCATGAAAAGAAGATCGGCTGTAACACCTTTTTCAAGAGCGCTGACAACCGATTTTACGGAATCAAATACATCAACGATCACAATTTGTTTATCTATCTTCTTTAAAAGATTTACCAGGTGCTCGGCCGATAATTTTTCGTCTTCTATAATAATAGCTCTCATGCCCGGTTTAAAAGTGGAATTCTTACAATGAAAGTTGTTTCTGTTGATTCAATTTTCACTTCCTTATTCGTATAATATTTATACCTGTCTTTTATATTTTGTAAACCTGTTCCCGAACTTTTTTCTGCAACTGTTCGCGGCTGGTAATTATTAATCACTTCAAGAACAGCGTCTTCTGTTTTTATGGAAACCGTCAATGGTAATTGCGAAGAGACTTCATTGTGTTTGATAGCGTTCTCGATCAGCATCTGCAACGACATTGGAGGAATCAGTTTATCCAATTGGCTTTTCGGAACATCAATATCAAAATGAATGTTGGTATCGAAACGGATTTTAAGAAGATACGTGTAAGAGTTGATGAATAATAACTCTTCTTCAAGAGTGATCAGTTCCGTGCTTCTGTTATCGAGAAGATAACGGTAAACTTTTGATAGTTGATTGATAAAATCAACGGCTTTATCCTGATCCTTATAAACGAGTGATGAAAGCACACTCAGATTATTGAATAAAAAATGTGGGTTCACCTGGTTCTTCAGATTCTGCAATTGCGCCTGAACACTTTCTGTTTTGTATTTTTCTACTTCAATAAGCGATTTTTTCCATTGAGAAAAAAACTGCGCGCCAATTTCAATGGAAAGAATAGTAAGCGTAACAATAAGCCCCATCAGAATACATGCTCCTACAAGATTTCCATGTTCCTGTTGAGGAATATCACACACAAAGTGATCGAACAGTAACATAGAAATATAAATCGCAACGGCGCTATACAGAAAGCTTAGCGGAAGATGGATAAGGATGCGTTTTTTCGGATTTACTATCCAGGGATATTTCCTGTCAAGAAACGCGTCTATCCATAAATTTCCTTCCCATACAATGGCTGTAATTAAAATGGAAGACAAGTAATGAAAGAACTTGTTATCGTCTTTAGGGTCCACAGGAATAAGAAAGTCGAGAATATATCCGATGATAAATCCAATAATGATCATGTATATAAATCTGACAGGCTTCTTCCGCATTGTATAAAAGTAACGATTTTAAATTTTCTAAAACTGAACCTTATAAACAAAGTTAGGGAACAATCCTATCTGGTAAGCTGTATTGATTTTGTTAGTGATAGGATTATAGCGCTGCGCAAAAACATTTTTATTATTGGTTACGTTTTGTATATCAAAGAAAACAGAATGCGATAGTTTACGTTTTTTACTATTAAAGGTATAACCGGTTTTTACATCGAGTCTGAAAAAATCAGGATTTCTTGAAGTGAACGCGTAGTCATCTCCCATAAGCACCTGTTGTTTCACCATTTGCGATGCAGCAAGATCAACCGGCGTATAATATCTTCCTCCGGCCTGTGTCATCTTCACATCAATAGTGAGCGCGTTACGTTTTTCCTTACCTATTTTAAATTCTTTTCCAATAAGAACATTGTAAACAAATTTTCCATTGAAGGCAGTGTTTCTTTCTACATGATCGCTGCCTTTGTATTTAGATTCGTAAATGGTTCCCGTAATTAATCCGTAATATCCTTTGCTGAAGAATTTCTCAATGGTTAATTCGGCACCATAGTTTGTTCCTGTTCCTTCATTTTTTAAATGGCCCTGTTCGTTTGGTGCAAAACTTGCTCCCGTATTCAGCATCGAGAAACTCGATTCTTTTTCTGTGACAGGAACATTAAACAACATCTGGTAATACACTTCCGATTTTATTCTCCAGTCTTTTACGGGTAACACATCATACCCAATTACAAAATGGTGACTTTTTGTAAATCCTAAATCTTTGTTCGATTGATCGTAAGTTCCATCTGCGTTTAAAGCTCTGTAAAAATAAACGTCGGTTGGCTGCATCTGGCTGTGTAAACCATAACCCGCGTTAATCGAACTTTTCTGATTCAACTGGTATTTAATACCAGCGCGTGGCTCCATGGATGTAGTATTATTCAGCGCGAGAAATTGTCCGTGCATACCTAGATTTAAAGTAAGCTTATCGTTGATATTATATTTAACGTGACCATATGTCTGGTAAAGTTGTGTGTAGTCATTAAAATCCCAAATTTCGTTCCATGTAGGCGTATAACGGCGGTTGCGATACATCAGATCGAGATTCATAATTTCTGCAATAACACCAACTTTCACAAACAATCTTGAATTTATTTTTGAGTTGTAAGATGTATTCATGTTATAGTGAACCCGCGTTGTTTTATTTTCAAGAATGCGTGTAGCCAGGTTATCACTTTTTGAAACAGTGTCCTGGTTAAAGTAAGAAGCGGCGTATGAACTTCCGATCACGGTACTGACATACGATTTTTCGCAAACACGTATAAAATGTTTCAATCCAACTAATCCCAAATCGCTCATAAAATAACTGTCGCTTGTTGGATCGGCAAAAAGATCGGTACTGTCAACATCATCGTGTTTGAAGGTGATGTTACTTTTTCCACCAAGACCAAACAAAGTAAATTTTCCAAGTTTAGTATTGCCGCTGTTAAACTTAAAAGAAATATCCTGGTAAAACGGCGTAGCGGTTGTTCCAACGTTTATTCCCATCGATTGCGCCACTCCCGTAAAGGCATAACGGTAGGCAATTAAATAAGAAGAGCCGTTATCTTTATTGATAGGACCTTCTGTCATTGCTTCTAATCCTGTTAAAGCACCAATCTGAATTGTGTTTTCGTAACGTTCCGAATTTCCGTTTCTGAATCCAAGATCAAAAACACCTGCGTTGGCATTGCCATATTCTGATGGAAAAGCGGAAGTAAAAAAATCCGAATTTTTTAAGACGTTTGTATTAATGGCGCTTACCGGCCCGCCTGTTGTTCCTACTGTTGAAAAGTGATTTGGATTCGGAATATTCAACCCTTCAATTCTCCATAGTACACCGGTTGGTGAATTTCCACGAATCACAATATCATTTCTCGAATCGTCGGGCGAACTTACACCAGCAAAATTAGCGGCAAGGCGCGAAGGGTCCGATCGTCCGCCTGCGTAACGGTTCACTTCTTCCATGGAAAATGATCGTCCGCTCACACTCACCATTTCATTATTGGTTTCATTTTTTTTGGTTCCTGAAACTACGACTTCATTTAAAGAAGAAATATTTTCTTCGATGCCTACTTCAAGAACAGTTTCTTTCCCAATGTTAACAACAACGTTAGGAAGAATAATTTCTTTATAACCAATGTAATTTACTTTAAGATCGTAACGGCCCGGAGCCATTCCTGTGAGTTTAAATTTACCGTCCTGGTCGCTTGTGATACCTTTTAGAGGATCGGAATTGATAACAATAATGTTAACCCCGGGTAGAGGAAACTGCGATTGCTTGTCGGACACAGTTCCGCGAATGGTTTGTGTGGCGTTTTGCGCGAAACCGGATTGTGTGATAAGGCCTATGAATAAAATAAAATATAGTTTTTTCATGTTTTATTGGTTTTTTAACGAAGCAAAACTAAAGAGAGGCTCAAAGAGGTAATAGGGAAAAAGCAGTGAATTGTCGAATAAGACCGATGAGTTGTGTCAAAATTTCCCAAAACACGGCTCTTAACTCAGAAATTACGTTATCTTTACCATGCATTAATTAAAAGCACCCCCCTTAACTCCAAATCTTAAACCGTTTTTTGTTAAGACCGTGTAATAACAACTTAACATGAAAAACAACAATCAAATCTCTACTATTCGTTTTGTAGATAGCAATAAAAATAACCTTCAGTTCTTTTCTACATTAAGAAAACGCGTTGACGAATATTTCAGGGAAAATAAGATTTCGAAGCATTTTAACCGCCAGATGATCATTAAAACAGTGGTCCTGCTTTCGCTTTATATAGGCCCTTTTATACTCATGCTTATATGGCCGCAGGGCTGGCTCGTTGCCATGTTACTTTGGTTAGTAATGGGACTGGCAAAAGCCGGAATAGGCATGAGTGTGATGCACGATGCTAATCACGGGGCTTATTCTTCAAGTCATAAAGCAAATTACTGGCTGGGTCAGACCATTAACCTTGTAGGAGGATCTTCCTTCAACTGGAAACTGCAGCATAATATCCTTCATCATACGTATACGAACATTACGGATATGGACGATGACATTGAAAGCAAAGCAACCATGCGTTTTTCTCCTCACACAAAAGTAAAATGGTATCATAAGTTACAATTTATACATGCTTTTGCTTTTTATGGGATACTTACTTTATACTGGGCCATTGCAAAAGACTTTGTTCAGTTTTCGAAATACACTAAGAATGGTACGAATAAAGATTCTAAGGCTGAAAACGAAAAAACATTTATTAAAATACTGCTGAGCAAGCTTGTTTACCTGTTTGTATTTTTCTTTGTACCTGTATTTATTCTCAACATTTCTTTTCTTCAGATCCTCGCTGGTTTTCTTCTCATGCATTTTGTTGCCGGTGTTTTACTAAGCGTTGTATTTCAACTGGCGCATACGGTGGAAGGAACTTCACATCCCTTGCCTAATGATGATGGGAACATTGAAAATAACTGGGCGGTTCACCAGATGAATACTACGGTTAATTTCTCGCGTAAGAATAAATTGATTTCGTGGTATGTGGGAGGATTGAATTTCCAGGTGGAGCATCATTTGTTTCCTAACATCTGTCATGTGCATTATCCGGATATTGCCGAAATCGTAAAAACAACGGCAGAAGAATACGGCGTACCTTATCTTGAGAACAAAACACTTTCGGAGGCCATAGGCTCACACATTCGCATGCTTCGAAATCTTGGGAAATTACCGGACATTAACGAAGCAATAGCTTAAATACGTTAATAAAGAGCGCGCATTTAAAGAATTTATTTGTAAAATGGAAATAAATGCGTACATTTGTGAACATCTTTGAGAATTTTGTATCTCAAATCAGCTTGTAACAGCGTCCTTACAATCCGATCATTTTACATTTTTAAGGCTGTGGGCAGTTAATAATTGACTGTCAAATTAAACTTTTATACATAATAATGACTTTTCATGACCTGAAACTTATCAAGCCGCTTATATTGGCTCTCGATAAGAAAGGATATTCAAATCCTACCCCAATTCAGCAACAATCCATCCCGCACGTTTTAAACGGCAAAGATGTGTTTGGTTGCGCACAAACCGGCACCGGAAAAACCGCTGCTTTTGCATTACCAATTTTGCAATTACTTAGTCTTAAAAAAGAACAAACTTCAAAAAGAACTATTAAAGCTTTAATTCTTGCGCCAACGCGTGAACTTGCTTTACAGATCAGCGACAACTTTTTAGCTTACGGCAAAAACTTAGGAATGGCTCACACAACTATTTTTGGTGGTGTTTCCCAGAATAAACAGACAAATGACCTTAAACGCGGTGTAGATGTTTTAGTAGCTACCCCGGGAAGATTACTTGATCTTATGAACCAGGGATTCATTGATCTTAGACACGTTGAACATTTTGTACTTGATGAAGCTGATCGTATGCTAGACATGGGTTTTATCAACGACATTAAAAAAGTTCTTGCTAAACTTCCGGTACAAAAACAAACGCTTTTCTTTTCTGCAACAGCTGCTCCGGATATTATGAAACTGGCAAACACCATTCTTAAAAATCCAATAAGCATTTCTGTAAACCCTGTTTCTTCAACAGCTACTACGGTTCAGCAATCTGTTTACTATGTGAAGAGAGAAAACAAGAGATTACTTTTAAAATATGTTCTTAAAGACGGGAACATTGCACACGCCCTTGTATTTACAAGAACAAAACGCGGGGCTGATAAAGTGGCCAAGGAATTAAACAGCAATGGTATTAAAGCCGAAGCTATTCACGGCAACAAATCACAAGGCGCGCGCGAAAGAGCGTTAAAAGGTTTCAAAGACAGGAGCATTCGTGTTTTAGTAGCAACCGATATCGCATCAAGAGGAATTGATATTGACAAACTTTCACACGTTATCAATTACGAAATTCCTGAACAAGCCGAAGCATATGTTCATCGTATTGGAAGAACAGGAAGAGCAGGCTCATCAGGCGTGGCCTTATCGTTTTGCGCGCATGAAGAAATGTCTTACCTGAAAGACATCAACAAACTTATTAAAAAGAATATTGAGGTGGTTTCAAAACACCCTTTTGCTTAATACAATAAAAACAAATAAACCGTTCCCCGTAAAGGCGGGGGACAAAAAACAAAACAAAAATGAAAACAGGAACAGTAAAATTCTTCAATGAAGAAAAAGGATTCGGATTTATTCAACAAGAAGGTGGCGAAGATATCTTCGTACACGTTTCAGGATTAAAATCTGAAATCCGCGAAAACGACAAAGTAACTTTTGAAGTTGAACGCGGAAAAAAAGGTTTAAATGCAGTCAACGTAACACTGGTTTAATACAGTTCAGTAAGGGCAAAGAATTCTTTGCCCTTATTTTTTTCCAGGATCTTAAGTACTAATTTATTTTCACTAACTCTATTCAACATGAGACAACTTAAGATCAGCAAATCCATTACCACGCGCGACAGCGCTTCTTTAGATAAATACCTTGCCGAAATTGGAAGGCATGAGCTTATTTCTGCCGAAGAAGAAATCACCCTCACTAAACAAATCAGGGAAGGAGACGGAACAGCGCTTGAAAAACTCGTTGTGGCCAACCTTCGCTTTGTTGTTTCAGTGGCAAAACAATACCAGCACCAGGGATTGAGCCTTACCGATCTTATTAACGAAGGAAACCTGGGCTTGATCAAAGCTGCAAAACGTTTTGATGAAACCAGAGGATTTAAATTTATTTCGTATGCAGTATGGTGGATAAGGCAGGCAATATTACAGGCTGTTGCCGAACAATCCCGTGTTATAAGGCTACCTCTTAACAAAATTGGCGCCCTTAACAAAATTAAAAACGCCGGAGCAATTCTTGAACAGGACCTTGAACGACCCGTTAGTGCAAATGAGATTGCCGAAGCGTTGGACATGAGCGAGTCGGAAGTAACTCTTACTCTGCTTGCATCCAGCAGCCATCTTTCAACCGATTCAAATTTTTCGGCGAAAGATGATCTTACACTTCTGGATGTGATCTATAACCCCTTAGATCCAAAACCAGATGATGAGCTTATAGCTTCTTCGCTGTTAACCGAAATAAACAGGGTTCTTGAAACATTAACAGAACGGGAGAGAGAAGTTGTTGTATTGTTTTATGGAATCGGCACAGGAGCGCCCTTTAGCCTTTCGGAGATTGGCGATAGATTTGAACTTACCCGTGAAAGGGTTCGGCAGATCAAAGAAAAAGCCATCAAAAAATTAAAGCATACTTCCAGAAGTAAACTGCTTAAAACTTACCTGGGATAATCGTTTTGTATTAAAACCCTGTTCCTTTCCGGCTCGTATCTATTTTTATCTTTGTTATATGAAACAAATCGAAAAGAATAAATACTTGTCGCTTGTGTTTTTCGCCGCGGCACTAATTGCTTTATTTCTTGATCAGGAAATTATTGCCAGCTGTATTGCTGTTACCGGATTGGTTGTGCTGATGATTAATCCCCACAAATCCGGAAATGTTTTTATAGTTGCTTTTTTTATCGGCGCAATTACATTGGGTACTGCAGCCGATTATCCTTTCGTAAAATTTCCGGCAACACTTGTGTTTCTTCTGCTGATAGGAATAGTATTTAATGTACGTACATGGTTCTTTGAAAAATTGTTCATTTACAAAATTCTTTGGTTCGAATCTGTAACAACACTCGTTCTTGTTTTTTCATTTGGCGTTACAGCTTATTTTATTAATTATGATCTTCGCCAATGGCTCACAGCAAGTCCTATTTTCCTTTTTGGTATTTTTTCATTTATTATTTATAAAGATAGGAATGATGCCCGTCTTATGGTAAAGGAGAAGAACCTTGAGACTACCATTGGTAAGTCTGCTCCGGATTTTACTTTACCGGATCAGAACGGAAATCCTGTAAATATGAAAGAGCTTCTTGCAAAACATCACCTGCTCTTAATTTTTGTTCGTGGCGATTGGTGCCCTACCTGTCATATGATGTTACGTTCTTATTTTAAGAACAAAGAAAAATTCGCGGAGAAAAACGTCCGCATTGTAGGCATTGGACCAGATCCGCAGGGCGTGAATAAAGAGATTATGAGCCGTATCGACGAAAACTCGTTGCTGCTTTGTGATGATGAACAAGCGACAGCCTTGCTTTACACATCAGCCGTACAGGAAAACAATCCTATCAGTAAACAGGTAATCAAAAACGGAGTCCCGTTACCTGCGTCTTTCCTGGTGCATCAGGATGGGATCATTGCGTTTACATCGAGAAGCGATAAGGCGGGTGAAATTTTACAACCTGAATTAATTTTTGATGTGCTTAAGAATTTTAAATAAGCTTAAGTTCTTTCATCAGTTCGGTTACATCCATGTTTTGTGGAAGCAAATAAGCATTGATCCCACAGGCTCCCGCAGCCTGAACGTGCTGCATGGAATCGTCAATGAAAACAGTTTTCGCCGGATCAAGTTCGTTTTCTTTTAATACAAGTTCAAAAATTTCCTTATCCGGTTTTCTCATGTTGACCCTGCAGGAATAATAGATCTTGTCAAAATAATCTTCAAAATGTTTCACCCCGTGTTCAAGATACAGGTTGCGTTCAATGACTGCGATATGAGGTTCGTTGGTGTTGCTCAATAAAAAAGTATTGTATTTTTGTTTGGCGCTTACCAGGGCATCGAGTCGTTCTTCAGGAACATCCAGCAACATGGAGTTCCAGGCAAAAATAAGTTCGTCGTCGTGTCCGGCATAATTAATTTCTTTTTTTAACAGCGCAAAGAATTCTTCCGGTGAAATTTTTCCGGTTTCTAAATGAAAAAAATAATCGGACTGCGAGGCGTGATTAAAAATGCTTTCAAAACGAACATCACTTAGTTTATTAAATGCGTCAATGGTTTTGTTAAAATCAAGATTGATAATAACAGCACCGAGATCAAAAATAATAGCATTAACGTCCCTGTTCATTTCTATAATTTATTATAATATAATAATAACACTTCTTTTGCCTGGCTGAGATCTTTTCCGAAAGCAATCACACCATCTTTATGTCCGGCCATGGCCAGTATTTTTTTATTAAGCAGATCTTCCTCGTCAATAAGTCTCGTTATTTCATTGGCCATATCCCTTGTACCATAAGGAACATTTTTTCCGGTTGTAGGCGCAACATTCAATAACGAATTCCAAAGGAGAGCGTTGTGTACGTGAATAACCGCGTTAGCATCCTTCACATGAAAATAAATAGAGGCGTGCGTCAGCGATTCCGACGAAGCTTTTGTAAGCCCTGTGCAATTCACATAATTTTTATCAATATCTGTTTCGGTAACGAGGCAATAACCTTCTTTTTTTAAATCTTCAATGTGTCCTGTTTGCGATCCGGAAATAATAAACTGATTTTGCTTCTCACGTATGCTGATGTTGCCGTAACCTACTTTTTCTTCATCATCATATCCAATTAGTTTCAGAGAGAACATATCGTTTCTCACCGAAAGCAATTCAGAAATATCTGTTTCTGTTACGAAATCAGATTCATTCCAGTCGCAGTTAAATTTTATGACGCCTTCATCGATCATGAATACAATTTTTTCAGTCCTTCTTCACTGGCGGGACTTATTCCTTTTTCGGTAATAATTCCGGTGATCAATCTTGAGGGGGTTACATCAAACCCGTAATTCGCTGCGGGAGTGGTTTCAGGACAGATAAGTACTTCTTTGATTTTTCCCTCGTGTTTCCCTGAAACGTATTTTACTTCGTTCTGGTCGCGTTGTTCGATGGGAATTTCTTTAACGCCATCTTTTATGTTCCAGTCAATAGTAGAAACAGGCATTGCAGCGTAAAAAGGAACACGATTATCTTTCGCTGCGAGCGCTTTCAGATACGTGCCAATTTTATTGGCAACATCACCCTGTGCGGTCACGCGGTCCGATCCTACAATGACCATGTCCACCATGCCATGTTGCATTAAATGTCCGCCGGTATTGTCAACGATCAGGGTATGATTAATATTTTGCTGGCCAAGTTCAAAAGCGGTAAGGTTGGCGCCCTGGTTACGGGGACGGGTTTCATCGACCCAAACATGAATATTAATTCCTTCTTTTTGAGCGTGATAAATAGGTGAAGTGGCTGTTCCCCAATCTACACACGCCAGCCAGCCGGCGTTGCAATGCGTGAGTATGTTTACAGGTTCTCCGTTTTTGGTTTTGCTGATAGCTTTAATAAGTTCAAGGCCGTGTACGCCAATCATACGGCACATTTCAATGTCTTCGTTTTTTATTGCGATAGCGCATTGCAGAGCGGCATTTCGTTTCTGGTCAATTCCCTGTACACCATCAGCGGCAGCTTTCATTTTTTGCAGGGCCCATAAAAGATTCACAGCGGTAGGACGGGTAGCGGCCAGTTTTTTAAAAACGGTGCTTATGTAAGAATCAAAATTATCCTGGCTGGCTTCAAGCGTCCCCAGATAAAAACCAAAAGCGGCGGTAACGCCAATGAGAGGCGCGCCACGAACGGCCATGTCTTTTATAACCGAAGCCGCAACATCGGAAGTATGAACGTTCATGATTACTAACTCGTGTGGTAGCAGGCGCTGGTCGATGATACTGAACGAAGAACGGCTTTTTTCGTTTAGCCAGATGGTATGGTAGTTATCCTTGTTAATCAGCATAAATCCTTGTAAATCTACAAACTAAAGTTTGTAATTTTTGACTAAATAACTATTTTTGCAGTCCTGTATTTTAGTTCGTAAGAACCGTACGGGATTTACCGCTCCTATAGCTCAGCTGGTTAGAGCATCAGACTCATAATCTGAGGGTCCCTGGATCGTGCCCAGGTGGGAGCACAAAAGATTGCCCATGAAACTAATTTTCATGGGCATTTTTTATTTATGATCTGTTGCTATATTATTTTCAGCAAAAAGTTGAACCGGTTTTACATTGGCGTATGCCATGATGATTTACAATTGAGAATTGAAAAACACAACTCCCATGAGTATGGATTACACAGATATACCGCGAAAGCAAATGACTGGGAGGGTTATCTGATAATTGAATGTGAGACTTTTTCTCAGGCGACAAAAATTGAAAAGCGAATAAAGCGCATGAAAAGCAGTGTATATGTCCGTAACCTATTAAAGTATCCTGAAATGGTTGCAAAACTCAAAGAAGAGGATTGAAACCGAGGCATCAGACTCTCCCGATAGCTATCGGGACTGAGGGTCCCTGGATCGTGCCCAGGTGGGAGCACAAAAGATTGCCCATGGAGTATTTTTCATGGGCAATTTTATTTAAATTTGAATATGAAAAAATTTGCTTTTTGTCTTGTTATCGCAACAGGTTTAACCGCATTCTCATGTAAGAAATCATATCAGTGTGATTGTAACCACTATAACAACTCGCTTGGAGGAGTTTACTCTAAAACAAGTTCCTCAACATATAAGGAAAGAAAGCGTTCCGATGCACAGTCAGCCTGTTCGGCAAAGTCATTTGTTACACCGGCAGAAACTGTAAATTGCGTGATTGTAAATTAATCGGGGAGGATTTACTTTATAAACCCCATAACCACTTCAAAAAACTCTTTTGGTTTTTCGGCGTGTACCCAATGGCCCGATCCTGCAACGGTTTCAAGTTTGCAATCAATAAAACGGGCACGGAAATCTTCCATGTCTTTTTCAGTCACGTAATTCGATTTTTCTCCACGAATAATAAGACAAGGCGTTTCGCTTTTAAATAAGGGAGCCTCTACTCCGATATTATCGTAATTATCGCTGATCACTTTTAAATTAAAGCGCCAGTCCATCACGTTATTATCTGAATCTTTCCAGTAAATATTTTTGAGGAGAAATTGTTTTGTCCCGAAATCTTTAATGTACTCGTTCATTTTCGCTTCAGCTTCTTTACGCGTTTTCACCACTGAAAAATCAACCGCATGTAAAGCTTCCAGAACATCGGAGTGATGAGGTTCGTACGCTCTAGGAGAGATATCGGCAACGATTAATTTCTGAGCCACTTCAGGATATTTCCATTCGAAGAATAAAACCGTTTTTCCTCCCATGCTATGACCGAGTAAAATGGCGTGATGTAAATTATGATCTTCTAAAAATTCTTTCAGATCGTCGGCCATCACATTATAATCCCAGGTATCGCTGTGAGGAGAAAGTCCGTGATTACGCTGATCGATGGTGAACACATGAAAGCCTTTTTCGGCAAATTGTTTGGCGAGTGTGTTCCAGTTATCGCTTTGTCCGAATAAACCGTGTAATATAACAAGCGGCTCACCGCTTCCGAATTCTCTGTATGCTAATTTCATATTTTATTGCACGCAGATCGCGCAGATAATTTTTAAATCTTTTCTTATTGATCTGCGAAATCCGCGCGATCTGCGTGAGTTATTATTTCAATTGTTTTAAATACATCTGCACCGTGTTCTCTAATCCAAAATACAATGCGTCGCTTATCAATGCATGCCCTATCGATACTTCCAGTAATCCTGGCACATTCTGTTTAAAGAAGGCAAGGTTATCAAGACTAAGATCATGCCCTGCATTTATTCCCAATGATAATTCGTTTGCTTTTTTTGCTGCTTCTGTAAATGGCAGAATAATTTTCTCTCTTTCCTTGTTGTAAAGATGCGCGTAGCTCTCAGTATAAAGTTCTATTCTGTCGGTGCCTGTTTCTTTGGCGCCTTCTACCATAGCAATAACAGGGTCAACAAAAACAGATGTGCGTATGTTCTTTGATTTAAAAACAGCGATGATCTCCGTAAGAAAATCTTTGTTCTTTATAGTGTCCCATCCGTGATCGCTGGTAAGCTGTCCTTGTGTATCGGGCACCAGTGTTACCTGTTCGGGTTTTACTTCCAGGACAAGATCAATGAACTTTTGTTCTTTAGGATTACCTTCAATATTGAATTCTGTTGTGACAATTTTTTTAAGATCACGAACATCTTTAAAAGTAATGTGTCTTTCGTCGGGACGAGGATGAACAGTAATTCCTTGCGCACCAAAGCGTTCAATGTCCTTTGCCGCTTTAAGAACGTCTGGAACATTGCCGCCACGGGCGTTCCGTAGCGTAGCAATTTTATTGATATTAACGCTTAGTTTTGTCATTTTTTAGGAAATTTTTCGTATCTTTTTAGGAGGATAAAAGTAAAACTTATTTACTACATTTGATAAACTAAAGCACTTGAAATATGTTAGTTGGAGATTTAATAACAGACGAGATTCCCCCGTTGAAGATAACTGACACCGTGGAGATGGCACTGGACTGGATGGAACAATTTAAAGTATCGCATCTGGCAGTGGTAAATAACCGTGAACTTATTGGCATTGTTGCCGAAGCCGATCTGATGGATTATGAGAGTCCGGACGAGCCGATCAACAAAAGCAAACTTCCTTTACTAAAGCCTATTATACATCATTACCAGCATACATATGAGCTGGTAAAACTTATGAGCAGTCTCAATTTAACATTGATCCCAGTTCTTGATGATAAAGAAATGTATAAAGGCTGCATTACACTAAAAGGGATTGTACAAAACCTTAGTAACATGACGGCCGTACAAAATCCTGGAGGCGTAATCGTACTTGAATTGAACCAGAATGATTACTCCGTAACACAAATCGGAAATATTGTTGAAAGTAATGACGCAAAAGTATTAAGTTTACATGTGTCCTCTCAGCCAGACAGTATGAAACTGGAAGTAACCCTTAAATTAAACAGGGAAGACCTTTCGGGAATATTGCAGACATTTACGCGCTACAATTATACCGTAAAAGCAACATTTCATCATGGCGATTATGATACCGACATGAAAGACAAATTGAATGAGTTTTTACATTTCCTCAATATCTAAATTCCGCTTACTCTTATTCTTTTCCCTGTTTCATTTTTCCCTGTGTTATGCGCAGAACGTTGATAGTAGCGCATACTACAAAATTGATGATGTAAAAATTTCCGGCAACAGAAAAACCAAAGAAAGGATTATTACCCGCGAGCTTGCCAATAAGCCCGGTGATACCATTCAACTGAAAGAACTTCCGAAAATCATAAAGCGCAGCGAACAGAACATTTTTAACACTCAGCTTTTTATTTACGATACCATTTATCCGGCGATCGATCACGACAAAAAAACGATCGGGTTCAACATAGATGTTAAGGAACGTTGGTATATTTTTCCGATACCGGTGTTTGAAATACAGGACAGGAATTTTAACACCTGGTGGCAGACGAAAGATCTGTTTCGCATCAATTATGGTTTTGCGTTGGGACTCGAAAATTTTACCGGGGTAAAAGACAGGCTCGTGCTTCTTTTTCAAAGAGGGTATTCCGAAAAATACGGATTCAGTTACCGCATTCCTTACATTAACAAAAGGCAAACGCTGGGGTTTAATATGCTGTATGTCTATGGAAGGAACAATGAAGTTACTTACAAAACCGAAAACAATCTTCCGCTTTTCGTAAGGGATTACAAAAAATACCTTCGCCAGGAACACGAAGCAAAAGCAGGAATTACACATCGTCCTAATTTGTATGAACAAACCACGATGGAACTCCTGTATAAAACCAACACTATTGGGGATACGGTTCTTAAACTCAATCCCGAGTTCCATGGTAAGAGCCGTAAACAGATAGGCTACGTTTCCCTGCAATACCGTTACACTTACGATAACCGCGATAACAAGGTGTATCCTTTACAAGGTTGGGCCTTTGATTGCTGGGTTACAAAAGATGGTTTCGAATATTCACCATCCTCTCCTGTAGATTTGCTTTATCTTACTACCAGTTTAAGAAAGCACACTAAATTAAGCGACCGTTTTTACATGAGCAATCTGGCGAGAGGAAGATTGATGAACACAGAATCGGTTTCGTTTTATTTTAACCGTGCACTGGGATATTCTGATTTGGTGAGGGGGTATGAATATTATCTCATAGAGGGACAACGTTATTTTCTCACCACAAACAGTTTTCGTTATCAGTTTCTGAAGCCACGGGTGTTTCAACCTGGTTTGCTTAAAAACATCAAACAGTTCAGCACCATTCCATTCTACGCCTTTGTGAATGTGTTTTTTGACGCCGGATATGTAGAAGACAGATTCTTTTACAAAACCAATGACCTTACAAATTCATGGCAATACGGTTATGGTATAGGTATTGATTTTATCTCTTACTACGACCTCGTAATGAGATTCGAGTACAGCTTCAACAGGCAAATGCAGGGTGGGTTTTATATACATCTTACCTCGGGATTTTAAGGCATTAAAGCCGCAACGCCTGTGCTGAAGCTGCGACTTAAGCATCGGATTTCGCGGATTCACACAGATTATTTATCTTGGAAAATCTGTGGAATCCGCGGCTTAAAAAGCAGGTAATTCATCACAAAAAGCCCCAAATCCACTTCAAAAAATTCACTATATTTACAGCTACTCGCAGTATAGCTATGAACGAAAAACAAAGAACCATAAAGCAGACTGTTTCCGTGTCAGGAAAGGGTTTGCATACAGGGGAGCCGGTGACCATCACCTTTAACCCCGCGCCTGTAAATCATTGGTATAAATTTCAAAGAACAGATGTGGAAGGTTCTCCGATTATTGATGCGGACGCTGACCTCGTGGTGGATACTTCAAGAGGAACCACGCTCGAAAAAAACGGGGTTCGTGTTTATACAACCGAACACGTGCTTGCTGCTTTAGTTGGATTAGGAATTGACAACTGTCTTATCCAGATGACCGGTCCTGAAATGCCAATCATGGATGGAAGTTCATGGAAATTCATAGAAGCTCTTGAAGCTGCCGAGATCGTTGAACAGGATGCGTTCAGGGATTATTTTGAACTTACCGAAAACCTTACTTACGAAGATCCTGTTAAAAAAGTGGAAATGCTCGCTGTTCCACAGGAAACTTATCGCTGCACTGTGATGGTGGATTATAACAGCGACGTTCTCGGAACACAACACGCGGGAATCTATGCCATCGATCAGTTTAAAACTGAAATTGCCAAGTGCAGAACCTTTGTTTTTCTTCACGAATTAGAAGCGTTACTGGCGCACAACCTGATTAAGGGTGGCGATCTTGATAATGCAATTGTATTGGTAGATAAAGAACTTCCTAAAGACAAGCTCGATCATCTTAAAAAAGTGTTCAAGAAAGAACACGTTGAAGTAAAGGGTAAAGGTGTTCTCAATAATACACAACTTCATTTCTACAACGAACCTGCCCGTCATAAACTGCTTGATATTATTGGTGATCTCGCTTTGGTTGGAAAACCATTAAGGATCCACGTTCTTGCAGCGCGTCCTGGTCATGCCGGAAACGTTGCCTTTGCAAGAAAGATAAAACAACGCATCAAAGAAGAGAACATGAGGAAAAAGAAAAATCTTTTTGTTCCTTATGATCTGAATAAAACTCCGCTTTACGATATTAACCAGATCCAGAAAATATTACCGCACCGTCAGCCATTCCTTTTCGTTGACAAGATCATGGAAATTACGGAAGAAGGAATTGTTGGTGTGAAGAATGTGAGCATGAACGAAGATTTTTTCCGCGGCCACTTTCCTGAATCGCCGGTTTTCCCGGGTGTACTTCAGATCGAAGCTATGGCACAGGTTGGAGGAATTTTCTCGTTAAGCAAAGTTCCCGATCCTGAAAATTACCTCACGTTTTTCATGAGCATTGACAAAGTGAAATTCAAGAACCAGGTAATTCCTGGAGATACCATCGTATTTAAACTCGTATTGCTTACACCTATTCGTCGTGGAATTGTTCACATGAGAGGCGAAGCATTCGTAAGAGATAAACAGGTGATGGAAGCCGAAATGATGGCGCTTCTTTCAAAAGTTAAAAATAAGGAAGTAAAACAAACTGCCGAAGTAAGTTAATTTATGATTTCTAACCTTGCATCAGTTCATCCCAAAGCTAAAATAGGTAAGAACGTTACCATCTCTGCCTTCGCGACAATTTATGAAGATGTGGAGATTGGCGATAATGTTTACATTCATCCCAACGCGGTCATCTATCCTGATACAGTTATCGGAGAAGGTTGCAAGATTTTTCCGGGAGCCATTATCGGAATCATCAACCAGGATTTAAAATACAAAGGCGAAAAATCCAACACGGTCATTGGTAAAAACACTACCATTCGCGAATACGCCACTATTCATAAAGGAACAGCGGATCGCATGACAACCAAAGTGGGAGATAATTGCCTCATTATGGCGTACACGCATTTAGGGCACGATTGTCTCGTTGGAAACAATGTGATCATTGCCAATAACGGAAGCCTGGCCGGACATATTACCATCGAAGATTTCGCGATCATTGAAGGAGTTGTTGCAGCGCAGCAATTCGTAAACATTGGCGCGCATTCATTTGTAGCAGGCGCTTCTCTTGTAAGAAAAAGTATTCCGCCATACATTCGTGTGGCGCGCGAACCACTTCAGTTCATTGGTGTAAATACAATTGGATTGGCCAGAAGAGGTTTTGATAAAGAAGTGATCAAACAGATCGAAGACATTTACCGCATCATTTTTGTGCGCGGTCACAATATCACCAACGCGCTTGAGATCGTTGAATCTGAAATTCCTGATTCGCAATACAGGAAAGAAATTGTAGGATTTATCCGGAATCAGAAAGACGGAATTGTAAAAGGGATTTGATTTCCATTCAAATAAACAGCGTCGGAAAAAAATTCGGACCGGAATGGGTCTTCCGAAATTTGTTTTTTGATATTGAAGCTGGCGACAAAGTAGTTATCCTTGGCGGAAACGGTTCCGGTAAATCAACTTTGCTGCAAGTCATCAGCGGATTCGCAGGTTATTACGAAGGCTCCATTGAATATACCTATAATGGAAAGCAAGTGGAAGAAGACGAACTTAAAAGCCTTATTTCTTTCGCATCACCGTACTTACAATTAATAGAAGATTTTACATTGACTGAAATGGTGGAACACTCTGCTATGTTCAAACCATTTAAAAGTAAACTATCCTCTAAAGAAGTGATCGAGATCATCCAGCTTGGCCACGCTAAAAATAAATTCATCAAACAGTTTTCCAGCGGCATGAAACAGCGTTTAAAACTCGGACTCGCTATTCTTGCCGATACGCCAATGTTATTACTGGATGAACCGGTTTCCAACCTGGATAAAGAAGCTATTACCTGGTATAAGGACCTTCTTACCAAAAACAGCGAAGACAGAACCGTGATCGTTTGTTCCAATAAAATAGATGATGAGTACTTTTTATGTACAAAGCAGCTCGATGTCACCAATTTTAAACCTCAAAAAAGCACGGTTTAAGTCTATTAATTTCCGCTCGTAAAGTAATCTTCTCAATCTGTAACATTTTAAAAAGCTCCACGTCTTTATTGTATAATTTTACCCTAAAGACAACGACATGCTTTTAAAAATCTCCAACCTCAGTAAGCTTTATTCCGACGGAACAAAAGCCTTAACAGATGTTAACCTCGAAATTTCGAACGGAATGTTCGGATTGCTCGGACCTAACGGCGCCGGCAAATCAAGTCTCATGCGCACCATTGCCACGCTGCAGGAGCCAAGCTCAGGAACCATTCATTTAGACGAACTGGATGTCATTAACCAGAAAGATGAAATGCGGAAAGTTTTGGGGTATCTTCCGCAGGATTTTGGTTTTTATCCGAAGGTAAGCGCTGAGGATATGCTGCATCATTTCGCCATTCTTAAGGGCATTTCTAATAAAAAAGAACGTAAGGAAGTTTGTGACGCTTTATTGAATCAAACTAATTTATACGAAGTAAAGCACCGCTATATTGGCGATTATAGCGGCGGTATGCGTCAGCGTTTCGGAATCGCGCAGGCTCTTCTCGGGAACCCTAAAGTGGTAATTGTGGATGAGCCAACGGCGGGACTCGATCCTCAGGAGCGTAATCGCTTTCATAATTTATTAAGTGAAGTAGGGGAGAACATCGTTGTTATTCTTTCTACGCATATTGTAGAAGACGTTCGTAATCTTTGTAACAATATGGCCGTGATGAATCTGGGACAGGTGCTATTTAAAGGAAAAACATCGGAAGCACTCGATTTACTGAGAGGAAAAATATTTTCGGCAACCATTGCCAAGGAAGAACTGAACGATTACCGCCAGCAGCACAAAGTTATTTCTACAAAAGTTTCTGAAGGAAAAATCATCGTACATGTGATGCACGATTCTCTTCCGGATAATAAATTCACGCCGGTGGAAGCCGATCTGGAAGATGTGTATTTCTCTTATATAAACGTACCAAAAAACTAAGTCATGTTTAAAGAGATATTTTTATTCGAATTAAAACAATGGCTAAAACGACCGGGAATTTACATATACTTTCTCGTGTTCTTCGCTTTGTCGTTTTTGATTGGCGCCATGATCTCCGGCTTTTTCAGCGGCGTAACTGCTGATACAAACTCTTATATTAATTCGGCTACAACCATCGGAGGAATCCTCACCAGTTTTAATTCCGATTATTTATTGGGATTAGTAACACTTCTTATCTGTGTTGCTTTAATGGCAGGATGTGTACAGAAAGATTTTCAGTACAACTGCTTTTCGTTTTATTTTACAAAGCCAATCACAAAATTCAGTTACCTGGTGGCCAGGTTCAGCGCGTCTTTCCTTCTTACATTTTTTGTTCTTACGGCACTTGCATTGGGATTGTGGCTCTCGTTTCTTCTTTCGCCAAATGATAACGGACAATTAGGAGAATTTAAGTTTATTAATTTCTTTCAGCCATTTATGATTTTCATGTTACCAAATGCGTTTCTTGTAGGCGCAGTATTTTTTAGCCTGGTAACGTTTACACGAAACATGATAAGTGGTTATGTTGGCAGTCTTGTATTTGTTGTAATTGCAGGAATTGCGCGTTCTATCACCAGCGATATCGATAACAAAACTATGGCGGCTTTAATCGATCCATTCGGACAACAGGCCCTAAGTCTTGCCACAGATTACTGGACGCCCGCCGAGAACAACGTAAACCTTGTTCCTTTTAACGGGTACATTATGTACAACCGTGTTTTCTGGATAGCAATATCGTTTGCGCTTTTAGTATTTACTTATTTCCGTTTCAGCTTCAACCAGTTTTTAAATCCAGTTAGTCTTTTCAAAAAGAAGAGAAAAGAAAGTACCTCGCAACCTTCGAAGATGATTCAGTCTATTGGACACTTGCCAAAAGTGACCCAGGTGTTTAATACTTCATTGGTATTTGAGCAGATTAAATTTCTCACACGATTTGAGTTCCGTAAAATAACCCGCTCCATTTTTTTCTACATCATTATCGGATTATCTGTATTGCTTACGGTTCTCATCAGTCAGTTTTCAGGAATGATCTACGGAACCGAAACGTATCCGCTAACGTACATGCAACTTGAAACAAGTGGAGGCATTTTCAGATTCTTTTTGTTGATCCTGGTTATTTTTTATTCGGGAATCGTTATCTGGCGCGAACGCGATGCTAAAGTCGACGAACTTGTAGGAGCATCACCAATAAGTAACGGTGTTTTATTTATCTCTAAATTTTTATCTATTCTCTTACTGTGTCTCGCGGTAAATATCATATGCATGATCACTTGCATTTTCATACAAACCTATAATGGGTATACAAACTATGAAATAGGCTTGTACCTGAAAGATCTGGCCGGAATGAAATTTATATCACTGGCTATTCTGATTGCTTTCTCCGTATCTATCCAGGTGTTCATGAAGAACCGTTATGTAGGATTTTTTGTAGTGGTTTTAATTTCCCTTGGAATCCCACAAATCATTAAAGCTCTTGGAACCGAGAACATGATGCTCGATTTTAATTCGAGTGGAAACAGAATGCGTTATTCGGACATGAACGGTTTTGGACAAACCATCAATAATTTTTTCGTGTATAAATTCTATTGGATCGGGTTTGTTCTTATTCTCGGCGCCATTGCTGCGGTAATGTATCAACGCGGAAAAGAAACTGTTTTTAAAATCCGTTGGCAACAGGCGAAGAAACATTTCAGTTTTCCTTATAAGGCGACAGCCATTATTGGCATGTTATTCTTTTTTGGTTGCGGGTCTGTTATTCTCTACGACAGGATAAAATTAAATCCTGTTAAGTCAGAAAAACAACAGGAAAAAGAACGGGCCGATTTTGAAATTGCTTATAAAAAATATGAGAAGGAACTTCAACCACGTGTTGTGGAATCAAATCTTAAACTCGATATTTTTCCCGATGAGCTAGGATGTTCTTTCAAAGGTTTCTATTATCTGAAAAACAAACACAAAGAACCGGTGAAGAAGATCATGATCAACATTCCACAGGAAGCAAAGGTTAATTATTTCAGATTAAGTAAAACCAATAAAACATTTCTTGAAGATAAAAAAGTAGGATTTTATGGTTATGAAGTTACCGGCGGATTGCAACCAGGAGATTCTTTGAAGTTCGAATTCGACATTGAATATTATCCTAAAACATTTCTCCTGAAACCTGACCAGAGAGAAGTAGTGTACAACGGAAGTTTCATTTCAAGTTATATGCTTCCTTCTATTGGGTACAATTCCGAATCAGAACTATCGGAAAATTCAGCGCGAAAGAAATACAAACTTCCTCCGAAGCCACGAATGGCATCCATCGATGACACAACGGCCTATGGAAACACTTACGTTGCCAGCGACGCCGATTGGATCCGTTTCGAATGCGTGGTGTCTACCAAAGAAGGACAAACTGCCATTGCTCCAGGCTACCTGCAGAAAGACTGGAAAGAAGGCGACAGGCATTTCTTCCATTACAAAATGGATGCGCCGATTCTGAACCTGTACGCTTTTCTATCAGCAAAATACGAAGTGAAACGCGATACATGGATCGATCCGCAGGATAAAAATCATGTGGTGAATGTTGAAGTCTATTATAATAAAGGACATGAATATAACATTGATCGTATGATTCGCGGAGTAAAACGTTCTCTTGATTATTACACGAAGAATTTCAGTCCTTACCAGCACAGACAGGTACGCATTCTTGAATTTCCACGTTATGAAGATTTCGCGCAATCATTCCCGAATACCATTCCATTCTCAGAAAGTATTGGCTTTGTTGCAAAGGTAAATGAGGACGATCCTGAAGAAGTGGATTATCCTTTTTATGTTACTGCTCACGAAGTGGCGCATCAGTGGTGGGCCCACCAGGTTATTGGCGCTAACGTACAAGGGTCAACGGTGATGTCAGAAACCATGAGCCAGTACAGTGCATTAATGGTCATGGAAAAAGAGTACGGACAAGCCGCCATGAGTAAGTTCATGAAATATGAAATGAATAAATATCTTCAGGGAAGATCAGGAGAAAGTAAGAAGGAACGTCCATTAATGTATTGTGAAAATCAGATGTATATTCATTATCAGAAGGGAAGTGTAATCATGTACGCTTTGAAAGATTATCTTGGGGAAGATACGCTTAACGCTGCTTTGAAAAGATATATTAAAAAGACAGCCTTCCAGGAACCTCCGTTCACTACATCAAAAGAATTTTACAGTTTCATTAAGGCCGCAACTCCGGATAGTTTAAAAGAAACAGTAAAAGACATGTTCGAGAGAATTGTGGTATATGAAAACAGTATCAAAAGCTGGAGCAGCACAAAAACCAGTGACGGTAAATTTAAAATTACTGCTGTTGTAAATTGCGTCAAAACGCAAAGCGATAGTCTTGGTAAAACAAAAGAAGTTATTCCTTCCGACTGGATCGATATTGGCGTATTTGTGAAGAACGAACGTAATCAACAGGCTCTTGGAAATTCAATCTATGTGAAGAAAACAAAAATGACTGGCAAGGAAAAGAAGCTCGAAATTATTGTTGACAAAGAACCTTACATGGTAGGAATAGATCCTTATTATAAACTCATTGATAAAGATACCGGGGATAACACCATGGATAAATTTGGCAAAGAAATTGGAGGTGGTGCCGGAAGCGAAGGTGGGGTAGTGGTGAAATCCGATTAGTTGTCACGCTGAGGATTCTATGTTTTTTCACCACAGAGACACAGCGAAACAGAGAGGGTTATTGTATTCCTCTGTGCTCTCTGTTTCTCTGTGTAAAATAAAAAATCCCTGTGGTAGCACCACAAGGATTTTGTTGTAAAGAATTAGTTTTACTGTTTTACTTCGAGATAATCAGTTTCTCTGTTGTAACCTTTGCTCCCGAAGTCATTCTTACGAAATATGTTCCTGTTGGAAGAGTTGTTAGATCAAGATTGATCTTCTCGTTAAGGATTGCATTTTGAGAAGCAACTACCGAACCAAGAATATTTACAACTTCAACTTTTGAAAAATTACCATTCGCTTCAACAGTCACTAAACCATTGGCGCTTGGGTTTGGATATAATTTAAATTTAGCGTTGAGGTCGTGTGAGAGAGTTGGTAATCCAACACCTAATGAGAACGTAGAAGTTCCGTTAAGAACAAGTGTATCCATTCTGAATGTTCCACCTGAACCTTCAGCATCCCATGCATAAACACGGAACGTATAAGGACCAGCCTGGTTGGTATAATTGGCTCCACTGAAATTTACGTTACAGATATTGTTGGTTGCAAAAGCTGTGGCACCGGTTCCGGTGTTCAACGCGTCATCGTTCCATTGAAAAACATCATTGGCAATTACACTGATAACAGGTGATGTAGCGCTTGCTGCAGCGTTTAAAGCCGTGTAAGTAGCAGGAACGTTAGCAGTATAACTGTCTTTATTTGTTCTTACTGACCAGTGACGGACTCCGGTACCTGAACGGCTGGTTCCGAATGACATGTTGGTTAATGTCACCATATAATTTAATTGAGGTGAAAGTGTAAGCTCATAATATTTTCCCGGATCAATGGATCCTGTAAATGTTGTATTGCTGCCATTAGTAGCGCCTGTTCCCCAGCCAGTAAAAGAAAAGTACCCGCCACCTGAAGGCACCGTACCTGTACCAACTGCTGTCCATGATCCTGAAGTAACTCCGGCTCCTGTTGGAGCGGGCGTCGGATCAACTGGCCCTGTGCTGGCTGTGCCGCCCGCAACTGCGCTGAAAGAATAGTACAAGGAGAAACTTTGCGAGTAGGTTGTTTTTGTCAAAAAACCTGCAAATGCTAATAAGAGTAATTTTTTAATCATGGGTATATAGTTTAAATTTACACAAATTTACGTATTTCAGCTGTAATAACATTAAGCCTGTGTTAAGGAAACTCATTGCATATTCGGTTTGTTTTTTTATATTTATGGGAGGAGCTTTTTCCCAAAATGAGAATGGACTTGTCAACTGGCTCACCTTTAAAGAGGCCCAGGAAAAGAACAAAGTATCTGCCAAACCTTTTCTTATTGATTTTTATACAGATTGGTGCGGATGGTGTAAGCACATGATGCGAACCACCTATTCTAATCCCAATCTTGCAGCGTACATCAATGCGAATTTTTATCCTGTAAAATTTAACGCCGAAACAAAAGATACGGTTGAATACAATGGTAAAGTATATAAGCCATTATCAAAGGAACCAAAAACGCCACACGAACTCACAGTTAAATTTTTAGGAAACAATCTGAGCTATCCTTCCACAATTTTTGTGACGAATAATTTCGAATTTAATTTATTATCTCAAGGGTATCTCGACGATAAAAAAATAGAACCCATTCTTGTTTTCATGGTTGAAAATGCCTGGAGAACCACCGTGTTTGATGAATTTAACAGACATTTTAATCATACATTTTATGATACCGTATTTAAAAAAGCGCCAATAAAACTAACTGGCATCAAAGATCTTGAAAAGGCAAATAAAAAGAAACCTAAAAAAACAATAGTGCTCATTGGAGCCGAATTCAGTAACACCTGGAAAGTAATGACCAAGACAACTCTGGCCGACACATCGCTTGGCGACTATGTGAACAAAACTTACAACGTGGTTTATTTCAATGCTGAAATGACGGACACACTTGTTTTTCAGAACGAAAAATTTTTCAAGACACCGATCAGCAATTATCCATTACACACATTAGCGTTAAAATTATCTAACAACCGTTTAACTCTTCCGGCTTTATGTATATTAGATGAGAAATTAACTACCATAGAAGTGCTCAATTTTTATCAATCCCCCGAGCAGATCAAACCTGCTTTGATATATTTTGGTTCAAACGCGTATAAAACCAAAGCCTGGAAAGATTTTATTTCAGAATATACGCAGCCAAAAACAAAAGCCAAAAACAAAAAATGAAATCCTCAACCATTCATCACCTCAATACAGGCCTCATTCTTTTGTCGTGCGTTGTGGCGTTCTTCATTCCTTTTGAATTGTTTTTATTTTCATACGGAATACTTGGGCCCCTTCATTATCTCACTGAAATTGGATGGCTTCATAAGAAAAACTATTTCACCAAAGGAAAATACGATTTTATATTTCTCTCAATTGCCTGTGTGATTCTTGTCTACTGGAACTATCGTCCACCAAAAGACTACGGACTTACCGCCGACATTATCCTGCTTGCCGTGTTCATTAGCGGAGTATTTGTTTTTATAAAAGATTGGTTATACCGTTTTGCATTGGTTGTTCTATCCCTGCTTTTTATCAAATTTCTGAACGATGCTCCCCAGTACTTTACCTGGATCGCCATTTTTCTGCCAACCATCATTCACGTATTTATTTTTACCTGGGCCTTTATGCTTTACGGAACACTGAAAGAAAAATCATGGGCCGGGGTCATTTCGCTTATCGCGCTTATCGTTTGTTCTTTTCTCCTGTTTTATATTCAGCCGCAAAGTCTCAATTATGTAGTAAGCGAATATTCGCAGAAAAGCTACCATCAGTTTACCGAATTAAATTTCCGATTGATCAATCTTTTTAATATGGATCAGCTTAAAGATGTGAAACAAATTTTCACTGTTAACGCCGGTTTTGTGATCATGCGCTTTATAGCTTTTGCATACACTTACCATTACCTGAATTGGTTCTCGAAAACATCTGTAATTAAATGGCACCAGGTCCCAAAAAAAATATTATTTGGTACAATTGCGTTATGGCTCATTTCAATAGCACTTTACATTTACGATTATAATTTAGGATTAGAGGTTCTTTTCTTCCTGAGTTTCCTTCATGTGTTTCTCGAGTTTCCTCTCAACGTGGTTTCATTTACCGGTATCGGAAAAGAAGTAATGTCGCTTCGTAAAAGTAAAGGGTAACTTTGAGTAAACTGAAGTATATTTTTGTTTTTCTTCTGGCGGGAAAATTATTCGCGCAGGAGGTTTCATTAAAACAACTCAGCGCTTTGGCCAGAAATTCATATGCTGGCGAAGACTACGATTCAGCTTTGTATTATTCTGGTCGTATGGTGGCCCGTGCCGAAAAAGTGGACTCAACAAAATATATTATCAGGGGCCATTACATCCAGGGAAATATATACCTCGAAAGGAAAAATACAAAAGACGCCCTCGAACATTTATTCACCGCTCTCAAAGTCTGTAAAAAAGTAAAGAACGAAATCGAATACGAAGGTTACATTTTAAACAGGATCGGAAGTATTTATTTCACCCAGAAAAATTATGCAGCCGCTAAAAGTTTTTTTAAAGAGGAAGTTCAATTAAAACATATGAGCGGCGATTCTGTTAAAGTAGCCAACGCTCTTCTTAATATGTCGGCGCAGTACTGGCGACTTGGTGAGTACGATAGCGCGGCAATTCTTTTAAAACGCGCAGGCATAATAGCCGCAAATCAGGGCGACTCTATATTAATGGCAAATTATGTAAGCACCCACGCCAATTATTTTTTCGGGAAATTTCTCAAGGAAAACAATCTTATCAAAACCGATGGTAATCTCATGTGGAAAGACAATTACAAGTCGACCAATTTGAGAGACTCTGCAGAATATTATTGGAAAAGAGCCCTTAAACTCTGGAGCGTTATTGGCGGACCTGAAGACATGATCAACCCCTTATTTAATCTGGGATATTCATATCAAACCCGAAGGGCTCATCAGGCAGCGCTTAATAATTATCTCATTGCAAAAAAAATCGCGGACTCTTTAAAAATGACCGGAAAGAAATTAACGCTTTATGGTAACATAGCCGAGGTATATTATGATCTTGGAAAATACAAGGAGTCGGCGGACAATCTCCGTATTCTTTTCGAATTAAAAGATTCTTTACAGGAAAAAGAGATCAGTAATTACTCCGAAAAACTGGCCCGGCAATACCAGATGGAAACTAACAGGACCCTTGTGGAACAGGACCTTCGTCTTAACTTACAAAACAGCGAAATTGCCGAACAGCAAAAACGTATTTACCTGTACGTTCTCATTTTTATTGTTCTTATTCTTGTCATCATTGGCATTATGGTCTACATCAATTTCAATAAACGTGTTACGAAAAAAGTGGAAGAGGCGAAAGAAAAATTCTTCACCAACATCATGCACGAGATCAGAACACCATTGAGCATGATCCAGGCGCCTTTGAAAACACTGAAACCAAAAGTTCAGGACGAGGAAAGCCTTTACTATATAAATCTTGCGGAGAAGAATGTGGTGCGGTTAAATGAACTCATCAACCAGATGCTGGATGTGTCGAAGATCGACAGCGCCACCTATAAGCTGAATAAAACAGTAGGTAACCTTGACTTGTTCCTGAAAGAAACGATAACCAGCTTCGAAAAACTGGCAACGGAAAAAGACATTAATTTTATTTCGAGTGTGAACTTAAGCGACACTTTACTGGTATTTGATAAAGACGCGCTTGAAAAAATCATTACTAATCTTCTCTCGAACGCGATAAAATATACAAAAGCAAAAGGAAGCGTGGGGCTTAATTTTAATTCGGAAGAAAAAGAAGATTCCTCAAAATTAACCATTGAGGTGTGGGACACCGGCATAGGAATTCCTATTTCGGAACAACCAAAAATTTTCGATCGCTTTTTCAGAAGCGAAAGTTCCATCAATAAAGCTTCAGGTGTCGGAATTGGTTTATCATTGGTAAAAGATCTGGTTGATGCTTATGGTGGAAAAATAAATTTCACCAGCGAAGAAAATAAAGGAACTAAATTTGTTGTTGAGCTTACCTTAAAACATCCTGAACAGTTAGCAGAACAAGTTGCCGTTTCAGCTGAAAGTGATAAAGCATTGATCATGCTCATTGAGGATGATGAAGACATTCTGGATTTTGTTGGCAATCTTTTAAAATCGCAATACGAAATTGTAAAAGCAAGAAACGGAAATCTTGCAAAAATGCTTCTCAAAAATATTACTCCCGATCTTATTGTTACCGATCTTATGATGGACGAGCTTGATGGTTTATCTTTTATCAAAGAAATAAAGACGAACAAAGGATTAAATCATATTCCCGTAATCGTTCTCTCGGCCAAGAGTTCGGGACAAACACGAGTTGAAGTGCTTAACGCAGGCGCGCAGGCTTTCATGACAAAACCATTTTTACCCGAAGAGCTAAATTCGGTAATCACCAACCAGATTGAATTAATCACCGGAATTAAAAAAGAATTTAAATCGAAGGTGGAGACCGAAAAACCGGATCAGACACCGGAAGAAAAATTCAGCAGCAGCGAACCGTATACTCAGAAATTATTCGACCTCATCTTTAAACAACTCGACAATTCAGAATTATCGGTAGAATCACTCGCTGATCAAATGGCGACTAATCGCAGCCACTTTCAGAGAAAGATAAAAAGCCTGACAGGATATTCTCCTTCGGAATTGATAAAACTCATTCGTCTCGAAAAATCAAAACAGTTTCTTCTCGCTAAAAAAGGAAACATCACTGAAGTGGCTTACATGTGCGGATTCTCGTCACAATCTTATTTCACTAAATGTTTTACACAACATTTTGGTTACAGTCCAACGCAGGCTGTAGAAAATAAGAATAAGTAAATCAATCAGGGTTATTTTACGTTTAGTTTGAGGGATGCTGCCCTTTGATCTTTTGCAGAAATAGACGTGATCAGGCAATCGAGGCCCCTTGTGGGACGTACGGCCTGATCAACGTCGATTTTCTCCGGCTGCCTCTACCTCGCCGGAGAAAAATTTCCTACAAAAGGTCAAAAGCGTTTTGCCTACTTTTTCGCGCGAAAAGTAGGAAGAAAAGAGGTATAGTTTTTCCTTGTCGAGGCCGAAGGAAGAAATCTGGGCTATTAAGATCGTAAAAGAACAGATCCTTCCTTCGTCAGGATGACAGTATAGTTTTTATAATTGCGGGATTCGCGCGAAAAGTAGGAGAGGAAATTGGAGTCTTATAAAAGTTCCATCTGTTCCGGATCATTATAAAACGTCAAAGGCTTAATGTTCGTCCCCACTTTTTTATTCAACTCTTCAATTAAATATTTACTCAACTCAGGCGAATAACGCTCGTCGTGCATATGCATGAAGAAATAAGTTTCTTTAATTCCTTTTTTGTTCCAGTCTTTGATGCGTTTCACCCAATCATCAATTCGCGTATAATCACTGTCGTGTAAACTGTTTCCGACAAAACGAATAAATGCTTCGGGTGTGGTAAGCCGCATGTGAACGCCTTCACGAACACCGGCTGTATCGGTAATAACAGAGCCTACTTTTTTCTTTTCCATCCAGGTGTACATTTCATCCACCAATGTTTTTTTCGTCATAAAGTCAGGGTGACGAAATTCCGCGAATACTTCAATTTCTTTTGGAATAGATTCTAAAAAAAGCTGAATGGTTTCAAGATGTTTTTCTCCCATTTGTGGATGTGGCATCAGGAACACAGGCCCGAGATTTTTTCCAAGCTCATGAGCAACCGACAGAAATTTATCCAGTTCTTCCCTTACATCTTTAAGACGTTTACGATGTGTAATCGCTTCATGAAATTTGGGGCAAAATTTAAAGTCCTTCCCCACCTTGCTTTTCCAGATCTTTACCTGTTCAAGCGTTGGAAGTTGATAAAATATCGCGTTAAATTCAATACAATCGAATTGTTTCCCGTATTCCTCAAGAAAATTGGTTGCTTTGGTTTTCTTCGGATACAATTTCCCAACCCATTGAGGGATTCCCCATTTGGCCATGCCAACATGTACCTTAGGTTTTGCCAGGGGTTTTTGTTTTTCAAGAATTGCTTTGGTCTGAGGATGATCTTTCGGAAGTTTAAGATCGATCTTATCGAGTAATTTGGGTTCTACTTTACCATATTCCATAAACGAAAATTAAGGATAAGCCTGGAATTACACAACATTTAACCGCAAAGGCGAAAGAGTTCCGCAAAGCTCGTAATTGCCTTGTTAATGTTGGATTAATAGCGTCCATTGCGACTACTTTGCGTCTTTGCGGTTAACCCTCCGGAATTTAATCCACAAAAGAATAACACCCCTCCCTTTTCATAAATTCTTCAACTATCTTTGCCCTTTGTTATAAAAATGAGCAATACCAAAACCATTAAAAGCGCTTTAATTTCTGTTTACTACAAAGACAATTTAGAGCCCATCATTAAAAAATTACACAGCCTTAATGTAAAATTATACAGCACAGGCGGAACGCTCTCATTCATTGAAAAACTAAACATACCTGTTACAGCGGTTGATTCTGTAACAACTTATCCCGAAATTTTTGGGGGAAGGGTAAAAACACTTCACCCGGCCATCTTCGGAGGAATTCTTAATCGCCGTGATAACGAATCCGACAAAAAAGAAAAAGCACAACATAACATTCCTGATATCGACCTTGTCATCGTTGATTTATATCCGTTCGAGGAAACAGTGGCCAGTGGCGCAAAAGACCAGGATATCATTGAGAAAATAGACATTGGTGGAATTTCTCTTATTCGCGCGGCAGCTAAAAATTTCAACGACGTGATCATTGTGTCTTCACGTAACGATTATTCCGAATTACAAACTTTACTCGAAAGTAAAAACGGAAGTTCTGATATTGGAGACAGAAAACGTTTCGCTGCAAAAGCATTCGCAACATCATCACATTACGATTCGGCCATCTTCAATTACTTTAACGGCACCGAAAATATTTCGCAATTCAAGCAAAGTTATCAGCAGGGACAAATACTTCGTTACGGAGAGAACCCGCATCAGCAGGGAACTTTCTATGGGAATCTCGATGCGATGTTTACCAAGCTGAACGGAAAAGAATTATCATACAATAATCTTCTTGATGTAGATGCCGCGGTTGCTCTGATCGCTGATTTTGAAGAGCCAACTTTTGCTATTCTTAAACATAACAACGCGTGTGGCGTTGCCTCGCGTTCTACTATTCACCAGGCTTATGTAGATGCGTTAGCAGGCGATCCCGTTTCTGCGTTCGGAGGAATTCTCATCGCTAACCGCCCTATTGACATAGCAACAGCTACCGAAGTAAATAAATTATTCTGCGAAGTGGTTATTGCTCCGGCATACGATTTAGACGCACTTGAACTTTTAAAATCGAAAGCTAATCGCATTATTTTAATTCAGAATAAAGTAGAACTGAGTAATAAATCGTTCCGCACATTATTGAACGGAGTTATTGAACAGGATAAAGATCTTCGCACCGAAACAGAAGCTGATCTTAAGCCGGTAACAACAGCTACGCCAACAACATCTGAAATAAAAGACCTTTTATTCGCGAACAAACTTGTAAAACATACCAAATCAAATACGATTGTCTTCGCTAAAAACGGACAATTGCTCGCCAGCGGTACAGGACAAACATCACGCGTGGACGCATTAAAACAGGCCATCACGAAAGCTGTAAGTTTTGGCTTCGATCTCAAAGGCGCTGTTATGGCAAGCGACGCTTTCTTTCCGTTCCCTGATTGTGTTGAGCTGGCTCACAAAGCCGGAATTACCGCGGTAATTCAACCCGGCGGATCAATCAAAGATAAAGATAGTATCGATTATTGTAACAAAGCCGGAATGAGCATGGTTATGACAGGTGTTCGTCACTTTAAGCACTAAGCTAAATTACTTCACCTGATTCATGGTTGGTGTATCAAGCCTCTTAAGAATTAATTCTTTCGGAGGGCCGATCAGCATCGGGAACTTTTCTACTTTAACGGAACTGCTATCGAGACCAAAAGCGCGGGCTTCACTTAAGCTGAAGCGTTTCAATAAGAAATAAGTATTCAGAATTAATTTCTCGAAGAAAGGCAGATCGTCATTTTCATAAGAAAGGAATTTCTCAAGAACCACAAATTTGAAATCGCCGATCACATTATTTTTATTGAGTGATTCGTAACGACTGGTAATATCCACTTCTTTATTCTTTACCATGTCGGCCACAACCTTACGGAACATAAGATTAACGCGCGGCGCTATACGGAATCCGATCCTGAAATCAACACGGATAATATCTTCGTTCGCAATGTGAGTCACTTTGTATTCCATTCGATAAGGCTCATCTACTACATCCACATGAACAAACCAATAAATATCCGCTTTCTTTGGTCGTTTCTGTAGAATAGAATAAATCACTTTCGATTCGATCATGTTCGGATCATTGGCGCTGGTCATGTAAACCAGGTGCGTAGCGTATTTCTGTATAGAAGGGTCGCCACTTAAATCCACGAGCATTTGTTTGTAGTTATCGAGCGGAACAAGTTCCACGTAACGCTGGCGGATTGATTTAGCAATGTACCAGCTTCCCATAACACCGGCAAGAATAAGTGCAATGATCAGTGTAATGTAACCACCATTGGGGAATTTCTCAAAATTGGCAACAAGAAACGCGCCTTCAACAACAATATAAGTGAGTACAAAAACGATCCAGAATGGTTTCGGATATTTTTTAATATACATGAAAAAAGCAAGTAGCCTTGACGACATGATCATTCCTAAAATGATCGTTAAACCGTAAGCCGCCTCCATGTTAGAAGATTCTCTGAAGAACAACACAATGAAAATACATCCTGCATACAACAGCCAGTTAATGCTTGGAATGTACATTTGTCCTTTTAATTCGGTAGGATATTTAATTTTTACTTTCGGCCAGAAGTTGAGTCGCATGGCTTCGTTTATTAACGTAAACGACCCACTGATGAGAGCCTGGCTGGCAACAACTGCGGCTACTGTAGCAATGATAACTCCCGCGGGAAGGAACCATTCCGGCATAATGGTATAAAAAGGAATTCTACCGTTAAGTTTTTCAGCGTCGTGTGCAACAAGCCATGCGGTTTGTCCCATGTAATTAAGAACGAGCATGGCTTTTACAAAGATCCAGCTGATGCGGATATTCTGTCGCCCGCAATGACCCATATCTGAATAAAGCGCTTCGGCTCCGGTAGTACAAAGGAACACGGCCCCTAGTAACCAGAACGCGCCGGGATGAGCAATTAAAAGGTTAATTCCGTAATAAGGATTTAAAGCTTTGAGAACTGTAAAGTCATGGCTTAACCCAATCACTCCAAAAACACCCAGCATAATAAAGTATACAAGCATGATGGGGCCAAAAAATCTTCCGAGGAACTTAGTACCAAATTGCTGAATAAAAAATAAGAGAGTAATAATTCCCAATACAATAGGAACGGTTTTAATATGACTGAACGCTGGAAGCATTCGCAATCCCTCTACAGCAGATGCCACCGAGATAGGAGGTGTAATAATACCTTCACCAAGAATACAACATCCTCCAATGATAGCCGGAAAAATGAGCCACTTACGTTTTGCTTTTTTTATTAAAGCGTAAAGAGAAAAAATACCACCCTCACCTTTGTTATCGGCACGCAATGTAAATATGACATACTTAATCGTGGTTTGAAGTGTGATGGTCCAGAATACTAGCGACATGGCGCCAATGATAACCAGCTTATCAATAGGCTTATCGCCCACAATAGCTTTCATTACGTATAAAGGAGAAGTTCCAATATCGCCGTAAATAATTCCTAGAGTTACAATTAAGCCACCGAGAGTGATTTTGTTGAGATTGCTGTGGCCGTTTCCGTGGTGTCCCATTATTGGGTTTTAATTAACAGGGTTCAAAATTAATACAAATAAAGATTGCTTAGAAGTAAAAGCGACCAATTATTTTTGTCAACTCATCTGCTCAAAAAATATACCCATGAACGGCCCTTTATCATAGACCACTAACTTTAACCCCTTAAACACTAACCAAACACGGCTTTATACTCATTCAAAACACAAAATATATCAACAACAATATTTTAATTTTTTTGCATTCAACTACTTAATTTTTAAGGTTTTTCGTGATTTTTTTAGTAATTTTAGTCCGTGACTTTTTGGCCTCTCCTAACCAATCAGTTCATTGGATTTTATCCTTGAATTATACATTTTGAACTCACAATGAAAAAACACGTACTTACCCTTTCCTGGTTATTCTGCTCATCTGTTTTTTTTGCAGGCAATTTCAATGGCCTCAAAAACGACCTTTATTTTACCGAAAACAAAGGACAGATTGGCGATCAGTTTAATAAGCCGCGGCCGGATATCCTTTTCACGGCCGGGGATGGAGTGCTTACATTTCACATGAAGGCAAATGGTATCAGCTACCAGCAATACCGCGTAGATAAATGGACGGAAGAAAAAGATCCACGTTCAGAGAAAATGACGCGTTATGCCGACCAAACCACCATTTACCGCCTGGACATTAGTTGGCCCGGCGCTAACACAAACCCTCATTTTAAATTTGGCGAAATAACCGAAGGTTACAGCAATTATTACAGCGATGTTTGCCCTAACGGTGTTCACAACGTTAAATCATACGCCGACATTACTTATCAGAATATTTACAATGGTATTGATCTGAAATGGTATCAGAAAGACGGGCATTTAAAGTACGATTACATTGTAGCCGCAGGAGCGGACCCTTCACAGATAAAATTAAAATTTACCGGCGCTGAAAAAATGTGGCTCAATAAGAACGGTGAACTCATGATTAAAACACCATTGGGAGAAATTGTTGAGGAAGCTCCTTATGTACTTCAGAATGGAAAAGCCATTAAAGCCTATTGGAAACTGAATAAAAACGTAGTTAGTTTCGATATTCCTTCATACAATAAATCACTGCCATTGCTGATTGACCCGGGTGTGCGCATCTGGGGGACCTATTATGGCGGCGGTAGCGACGATGTCGGTACAGCAGGCTCTGCGGATAATTTCGGAAACATTTATTTTGCAGGTTACTCCATGACCCAGGGTAGCGGAACGTCTATAGCCACAGTTGGAAGCCACCAGACAACGCATGGCGGTGGTCTTGAAAATGCTTTTGTTGTCAAATTCAAGAATACGGGCGTGCGGTTATGGGGAACCTATTACGGCGGAAACGCTCGCGATATTGGATTTGGATGTGCAACTGATAATGCAGGAAATGTATTTCTGTGCGGACATTCCATCACATCAACGCCAGGGGTAATTGCATCTTCAAATGGACATCAGACAGCTCATGGCGGAAATTGGGATGCCTTCCTTGTAAAATTCAACAGCTCGGGCGTTCGTCAATGGGGAACATATTACGGAAACAATCTAATTGAATTTGGTTATAGCTGCACCACCGATATTTATGGAAATTCGTATTTAACCGGGAAAACAAGCGTTGCCAATGGAACGATCATTGCTACTCCCGGAAGTCACCAGGGACAGTATGGCGGCTCGGAAGATGCTTTTCTTGTAAAATTCAATGCAAACGGCGACCGTGTGTGGGGAACATATTTTGGTGGTGAAGGCGCGGATGTTGGCTATGGCCTTGATTCCGACAACCAGGGAAATATCTACCTGGTGGGGCACACGAATAGTACAGTAAATATTTCTACTCCCGGAACGCATCAAACTGCGCACTCTAACGGCGGCGGCGGATGGGATGGTTTTGTAACCAAATTTACCAACAGTGGGGTACAGGTTTTTGGAAGTTATTATGGTGGAACAAGTGACGATCTTGGTTACGGTTGCGCTGTAACTGCTGATGGAAGCGGTATTTTTATGTCAGGAAAAACCAACAGCGGAAACACCGGTAATGCCATAGCTATTGATGGAAGTCATCAAACCACAAATGGTGGTGGAAACTTCGACGCTTTTCTTGTAAAGTTCAACTCAGTTGGTGCCCGTCAATGGGGAACTTATTATGGAGGTAGTGGCGATGATGTTGGGTACAGCTGCGCCGTAAACGTATTGGGTTATCCTTATCTTTCAGGATTCACAGGTTCCTCAACAGGAACAGTTATTGCTACCCCGGGCAGCCACCAACCTGTTTATGGCGGAAGTCCTTTCGACGCGTTCCTGGTTCTTTTCTCTCCTAACGGTGTTCGTCAATGGGGAAGTTATTATGGTGGCGCCAATACAGAGATCGGAAATTTCTGTACGACAGATAACAATTATAACGTTTATATATCAGGCCTGACAGATAGTTTCACAACACCCGACATTGCTTCAACCAATGCGCATCAGGGAAATTACGGATTAGGTTTTTCGGATGGATTTTTCGCAAAGTTCTATGATTGTACACCGCCATTGTCTCCTGCAAATGCGAGCCAGCCGGGCAGTCAGAGCATTTGTACAGGAAACAGCACAACAGTAAATGCAACAGGTACCGGTATTATCAGCTGGTATGCAACTGCTACTTCGCCAAGCCCTATTCTTACCGGAACAACTTTTGTAACCCCCGTTCTAACAACAGGAACCTATACTTATTATGCAGGTGCTGCAACATGTACGCCAAATCCGATCAGAAGTGCCATTGTTGTAACGGTTCATCCAATACCATCTGTTTTTACAGCAGCAAGTAAAACATTGTCTTGTCCGGGCGAAACAGTAACCCTGTACGCTTCAGGAGTGCCATCATATACTTGGAGCAGCGGTGGCAACGGATCAAGCACAATTGTGAGTCCAACTGTTAATACAACATATACGGTAACCGGGGCTTCGGCCTTTGGTTGTACCGGCACTGCCACAATAACCATTTCAATGAGTGTTTGCCCTACAATAGGAGTAGAAGAAAACTATAAGAATGTAAGTGGAATAAAAGTGTATCCGAATCCTGTTGGAAAAAATTTAACGGTGAGCAATCTTCCGCCTTCATCATCGGTGTCGGTTTACAATGTTCTTGGAGAAATAATTCTAAGCAGAAAATCATCATCGGTTAATATGGATTTTGATCTGAGCGAATTTCCTCCCGGAACATATTTCATTAAAGTTATTTCCCCGGATAATCAATTCACTAAGAAAATCATTAAACACTAAACGAAAAACGGAACATGCGGAAAATTGTTTTTCTCATAGTATTTGTTCCTGTCCTCATTTTTTCGCGCGACAATAAAACTTCTTTTTTATTCATTGAGAATAAAGGCCAGTTTTCAGATCAGAATAATCAAGTTCGTTCCGATGTTCTCTTTGGTGCCAACGACGGAAATCTAACTTTTCACTTTAAGAAAAACGGGGTAAGTTATCAGCAATACAGAATTGATCAATTCAGCGAAGAAGACGATTTTACCACTGGAAAAAAACATAAGGTTGTTGACAGATACACTGTTTACCGTACCGATATCAACTGGCTCAATACAAATACAAACACCGAGGTTCTATTAGGAAATTCTTCAGAAGATCATACCAATTATTATTTTGATGTTTGTCCAGGCGGGGTTCACAACGTTCATTCGTATAATCAAATCATCTATAAAAATCTTTACAACGGTATTGATCTTAAGTGGTACGAAAAGAACGGGCATCTTAAATACGATTACCTGGTTTCGGCGGGAGCCGGATACAAAAACATAAAACTTCAGATCAATGGCGCCAAAAAAATAAGTATTAATTCCAGAGGCGAACTCATTATCAAAACACTGCTCGGCGAAATTGTTGAAGAAACCCCTTACGTCACACAAAATGGAAAAGCTCTTAAAGCTTTCTGGAAAATTGAAAACAACATCGTCAGCTTTTCAATTCCTGCGTATGACCCCTCCCTCTCTTTGATCATCGATCCTGGCGTTCGTATTTGGGGCTCTTACTATGGAGGAAGCGGCGACGATGTTGGAATGGGATGCGCCACCGATAATTTTGGTAACATTTTTTTTGCGGGTTATTCTACAAGCCAGGCCGGAACATTTATTGCTACTGTAGGAAGTCATCAATCCACACATGGAGGTGGTTTAGAAGCTGCATACGTGGCTAAATTTAAAGGCACAGGTTTTCGTTTGTGGGCAACTTATTACGGAGGAAACGCGCGCGATATTGGTTGGGGATGCGCCACCGATCTTGCAGGCAATGTTTTTCTGTGCGGACAAACGCTCACAGGCGCAACCAATGTTATAGCATCGGGCGGACATCAGAATGTTCACGGCGGAAACTGGGATGCGTTTCTCGTAAAATTTAATTCTTCTGGTGTTCGCCAATGGGGTACTTATTACGGAGGCAATAACGAAGATGCCGCGCATTGCTGCGCCACCGATCAGCTTGGTAATGTTTACATGACTGGCAAAACAAAAGCGCAGGGAAGCATCATCGCGAGTCCTGGCGCTCACCAGACCGCTTCTTATGGATTTGAAGAGGCCTTTCTTGTCAAATTTCATCCGAGTGGCGTGCGCGACTGGGGAACATTTTATGGCGCTACCGATGTGGATATTGGCCATGGTGTAGCGGTAGATTCTGAAGGAAATGTTTATATGGCGGGCCACACTAACAGCACGGTAAACATTTCTACTCCCGGGGCACATCAAACCACTCACGCTTTTGCGGGAAATGGTTGGGATGGTTTTCTTACCAAGTTCACTTCAAGTGGTGTACGCCTCTGGGGAACGTATTATGGCGGAACCGGTAACGATCTTGGTTATGGTTGCGCCATCGATAAAAATGATAATGTTTACATGTCGGGAAAAACAGATACTTATGGCACGGGCAATATCATTGCCATTGACGGCGCTCATCAGACATTATTCGCAGGAGGAAATTCGGATGCCTTTCTTGTAAAGTTCAATAAGAATGGCGTGCGCTTGTGGGGAACTTATTATGGTGGAGGTGGCGAAGACACCGGTTATGGTTGCGCGGTGAATGCTGCCAATCATGTTTACTTATCGGGGTATACCGGCAGCAGCGGAGGCACATCGATGGCCACACCCGGTAGCCATCAACCTGTTTTTGGAGGATTTGCTTACGATGGATTTATAGCTTTATTCAACCCGAATGGAAATCGCCTGTGGGGAACTTATTATGGAGGGGCACAAACAGAGGTGGGAAGAATCTGCGCCACCGACCAGAATTACAACGTGTATACAACCGGTGTAACCGACAGTTACACAACACCTGATATTGCATCAACCAATTGTTATCAGCCAAATTATAATGGTGGTTTTGCCGAAGGATATATTGTAAAGTTTTACGATTGCACACCACCGCTGGAGCCTTCAAATGTAAGTGCGCCGGGATCAGAAAATATTTGCACCGGAAATACAACAACACTGGTTGTGTCAGGTGCAGGATCAATTTCGTGGTATGCTACAGCAACATCTCCTGTTCCTGTTCAGAGTGGTAGTATATTGGTTACACCAGCACTTACAACAGGAACCTATACGTATTATGCCGGCGCGGCCACCTGCACGCCAAATCCTGTAAGAACTGCTATTACGGTCACTGTTCATCCTTTACCAGGCGTTCTTGTCGCAGCAAGTAAAACACTGGCTTGTCCGGGAGAAACAGTGTCGCTATTTGCCGCCGGTGTTCCTTCATATAGCTGGAGCAACGGAGCCAACGGCGCAAGCACGGTTGTAAATCCTACCGTAACAACAACGTATACAGTATATGGGATTTCTCCTTATGGCTGCATCAATACTGCGGTAATTACAGTTTCAATGGACGTTTGTTCAACCATTGGCATGCAGGAAAACGAAGCTCTTTTAAATGAAATTAAAGTATACCCTAATCCAACAAACAAATATATTACCGTTAGCCAACTGCCCGTATCGTCAATAATTTCGGTGTACAACAGTATTGGAGAATTAATAATGATAGAGTCACCGAAATCTGAAAACTATCAAATCGATCTTTCGGATAAAGCGGCAGGTGTTTACCTTCTTAAAATCAATTCGGCCGAAGGCCAAAAAGTGATCCGTATTTTCAGGAATTAGATCCTCATATAGCTTGCGTTTCAGTTGGCTTAAACTTTTACCTGTTAAATTCATCTAAAAGTGGCCGAAATAATTTCATAACTGGCGCTTTTTGACCCAATAAACTTTTGCGTTCTGCGTTAAATGATTTAACTTTATAAGGAGATTTGTTGTGAAAAAGGTACTTTTTAGCTTTTTATTGTTCTTATCCGTCTGGAGTTATGCAACGCATAACCGCGCCGGAGAAATTCTCTATAAACGTATTGCTCCTTTTACCGCCGTAGTTGGCGGTGTTACCGTTCAGGTTTATACTTACTCTTTTACGGTTATCAGGTATACCGATGACAGCGAGCTTACCAATGGAAGCGGCATTGCCGATCGTTGTGTAGATACCCTCGATTTTGGCGACGGAACCAAGGGTGTGGCGCCAAGAGTAAACGGGTTAACAGGATTGTGCAGTTGCGGTTCTGAGCCTTGCGGAGAAATGGTGATTGTTGAAAACGGGTACAATGTTAAAAAGAACGTTTATACGATCATTCACACCTATTCCGGCCCGGGAAGCTTCCTGGTAAAATCATTCGATCCCAACCGTAACGAAGGTGTGGTAAACATTCCTAATTCGGTTAATCAGCCTTTTTATATTGAATCACTTTTGATCATCAATGCATTCACTGGCGCCAACACTTCTCCTACATTCAAGTTTGACCCAACCGATAAAGCCTGCCTGGGAAAATGTTTCTATCACAATCCCGGCGCTTTTGATATTGATGGCGACAGTCTCAGCTACCAGATTACTCAATCAAAAGGTATTAATGGTGCTCCGGTTCCAGGCTACACTTACCCTGATCCGGGTCCCGGAGGAACATTTGGCATCGACGCTATCACAGGAACAGTAAAATGGTGCACCCCTCAGTTTATTGGAGAATACAACATTGCGTTTTATGTTTTCGAATGGAGAAAGAATACCAGTGGCAAATATCAGCTTATTGGGAGAGTGTTACGAGACATGCAGGTAATTGTAAGATCCTGTCCGAATACCAACGAACCCCTGGTTATTTTTCCTGCCGATACTTGTGTGGAGGCTGGAACCAACGTTCAGAAACAAATAATTGTTCAGGACCTGGATAATAACAATGTAGTCATTACAGGGGCCGGCGGAGCCTTTAATGCACCTGCTCCGTCTGCTGTGCTCAATCCTACAATAGGCGCTGCAAATCCAACCTACACTACTAACTTTTCATGGCAAACTACATGTACTCATATACGCCAGCAGCCTTACATATCTATTTTTAAAGCCGAGGACCAACCAGGTAGCGGCGTTCCTAAACTTGTTTTCTTCGGAAACTATAACATTACGGTTGTGCCGCCAACGGTAAAAAACGTTTCAGCTACACCGGTAGGAACAAGTATTAAACTTACATGGTCGGCTTCGGTTTGTAATCCAACGAATAACCCTCTTATTGGATATCTCGTTTACAGAAAAAATGATTGCTCGCCTTTCGTATTTGATCCTTGTAAAACAGGAGTGGATCCTACTTCGGGTTATACAAAACTAGGACAAACTACTCCGGCAGTCACTTCCTTTACCGATACTGGTAGTGGTAACGGACTTGTTGTAGGACAGGATTACAGTTATATTGTTGTGTCGCTTTACAAAGACGGATCGCAGAGTTTTTCAGGCAGCCAGGTGTGCGCCAAATTAAAACGCGATGTTCCTGTGTTACTAAACGACGATATACTTTCTACTTCAGCGGCAACAGGCTCGGTGTATATCCGCTGGACAAGACCACTTACAACAAGCGGCAATTTTGATCCTAATTTATTCCCTGGGCCTTACCAGTTCAACCTTAAACACAGGGCCGGTCCGACAGGAACTTTTACTAATGTTTTCAATTCAACACAAAATACAGTATTGGCGCTTGACACAGAATACTATCACATCAATTTAAATACTATCGCAAGCGATCACGAATATATTGTAGAATTCATTGCTGGAACCGTTACTATTGGATCTTCGCAACGTGCCACATCGGTGTTTCTCAACGCAACGGGTAACGACAGAAAAATTGATCTCGCGTGGGCAAGCACCACACCATGGAACAATTATAAGTATACCGTTTTCAGAAAAGACCCGGGAAGCAGCACATTCACTGCAGTTGCTACAACAAGCCTTACCTCGTATCAGGATACAACCGCGGTAAAAAATCACACTACCTATTGCTACAGAATTTTAAGTGAAGGAAAATATTCCGACCCTTCGATCTATAGTCCTTTACTGAATAATTCACAGGAAGTTTGTGCAACTGCCATTGATCTTGTACCACCTTGTATCCCAACAATTACTATTACCGCAAATTGTCCGAACGGGTACGTAAATGTTTCATGGAATAATGTTTCATTGTCGTGCAGCGACGACGTTGTAAAATATGTTCTTTACCAGAAAAAAACAGTAGACGACGAGTATGTGAAGATTGACACTCTGTTCGGTGCAGGAAATACAAGTTATACTTTCGATGGCTTAACCGAAATATCGAGTTGCTTTGCCATTAAGGCCGTTGATTGGACCGGAAATGCAAGCGCGCTCAGTGGCGATTATTGTATTGATAACTGTCCTGAATTTGAATTACCGAATATCTTTACGTTAAATGGAGATGGCGTAAATGATTTTTTCAAAGCCATAAAAGTACGTCAGATCAAAGAAATTGATCTATACATTTTTGATCGCTGGGGAAATCTCATTTATAAAACAAAAGATCCTTACTTCAAATGGGATGGTGTAAGCATTATTACCAACAAAACTGTAAGCGAAGGAACTTTCTTCTATATTTGCGACGTTTATGAACCACGCGTGAGCGGAATCAAAAAACGTAACCTGAAAGGCTATGTTCAGGTTGTAAAATAAACCTATGAAACTTTACCGGAACCTTGTCAACTCTGTAGCAGAAACCCTGCAGGAAATTTTCGTGAAGAGCCGTTACGCCGATAAAGCGCTCGAAAAACTATTCAAACAAAATCCCAAGTGGGGCAGCCGCGATCGACGTTTTGTAGCCGAAGCTGTTTACGACATTGTAAGAAATTACAGACTCTATGCTGAGCTCGCTCAATCGCAAAAAAATTTCTGGTTCATTACAGCAGTATGGCTCGTGGTAAAAGAAATTGAAATTCCCGACTGGCAGGAATTCAAACATGTTGATCCCGATTTTATTTTAAAAACCAAAGAACGTTTAAAAACCAATCTTCCGGTTTACGAATCCTATCCCGACTGGCTTTGGGAGCTAGGCACAAAAGAACTTGGAAAAGAAACCTGGGAAAAAGAAGCCATTTGCATGAATACGCAGGCTCCTGTTGTGTTAAGGGTTAACACGCTTAAGACGGATAACGAAAAACTAGCTAAGTCATTCAAGGAACAGGAAATTTTTATTACCAACGTTCATGGTACGGATAATGGATTCGAATTACAAAAACGGGAAAACCTTTTTCAGAATAAATTATTTAAAGAAGGTTGGTTCGAGATCCAGGATGCAGGATCACAGATGATCGGCGAATTTGTTTCGCCCGAAGCTAATGAATTTGTAATTGATGCCTGTGCCGGAGGAGGTGGAAAATCACTTCACCTGGCGGCGCTTATGAAAAACAAAGGAAAGATTGTGAGCATGGATGTAGAAGGCTGGAAGCTGGAAGAATTGAAAAAACGTGCCAAACGCGCCGGAGCATTCAATATTGAAACGCGTGTGATCGAAGATAATAAAACCATTAAACGCCTCGAGAATAAGGCCGACAAAGTATTGCTCGATGTTCCTTGCAGCGGCCTTGGCGTTATTAAACGAAACCCGGATGCAAAGTGGAAATTATCGGCTGAGGTCATCGTGAAAACAAAAACGCTTCAGCAAAGGATCATTAACGAATACTGCATTATGGTAAAACCTGAAGGGAGCCTCTTCTACAGTACCTGTAGCATTCTTCCGTCTGAAAACCGTAAGCAGGTTGATAAATTCCTTGAGGCTCATCCTGATTTCTCTTTTGTAAAAGACAGAACTATTCTTCCTTCCGAGGGCTACGATGGTTTTTATATGTGTGAATTAAAAAGAAACAAGTAACACTGTTTTATTTCTGCATCTTTTCTTAATTTGCAGTATGAATGAAAAATCCCCTTACGTACTGATCATAATTATACTAAGTTCTTTGATTTTTACTACCTGTAAAAAAGGTCCCGACGATCCGCAAATTTCATTACGAACCAGGAAGGCACGCGTTGTTGGCGAGTGGCGTATGAAGAGTGGCACTGCATCCATCACGCTTGAAGAAACGGGAGAGCCTCCTTTTAACCAGGCGCATCAGTTCGACGGAAGTAATTCCACCATCAATCAAACTGAAAGCGGGAACGTGGCGTACATTTACAAATCTACTTACATTCTTTCCGTAAAATTTAATTCAGACGGTACTTTTGAAATGAATGAAGCCTATATAGGTAAACCCCTTACGGCAACCGGGCATTGGAACTTTGGAGGCCGGGTTGGCGATGTAAAAAACAAAGAAGAAATTATTATGGTGATAGATAAAGTTAGTAATGGAGATACCGACGGACACATCTTCAATAAATGGGGAAGCGAATTTGTTTATAAAATAGTTGGTTTGCACAACAAGGAAATGAAAATAGAAAGTGGGTCGAAGCCATACATGAATGCTAACGGCGATGCTATTACAATAGAAACACATTATACACTTACACAATAAATACAAATATGAGACAACTTTTATTGCTTTTATTTTTTCTGGGAATAAATACTGTGTATTCACAAACTGTTTCTCATGTGAGCGCCGAAGAATTTAAAAAACAAATGGAAATCAAAAATGGTGTTTTGATCGATCTTCGCACGAATGACGAAATAAAAAACAAAGGCACCATCAAAGGTTCGCAACAAATTGATTTTCTTGCAAAGGATTCTGAAAAAGTAATAGAGGCCCTAGATAAAAACAAAACGTATTATATTTTTTGCGCCAGTGGTGGCAGAAGCGGGCAATGCGCCGAGCTCATGCAGAAAGCCGGATTCAAAGAAGTGATCGATCTTGAAAAAGGATTCGATGGCTGGAAAAACAAAGGATACGACATTCATAAACCAAACTAATGAGCCACACAGATCTCCTTTACTTTGCTATTGAAGCTGCTGTAAAAGCGGGAGAGGAGATACTTAAAATCTATGAAACAGATTTTAAGGTGGAAATTAAATCCGACAGTACGCCTGTAACAAAAGCTGATCAAGCGGCAAGCAAATCCATTATCGCCGATCTTGCCAAAACAAATATTCCTGTATTAAGTGAAGAAGATGAACATTTTAGTTATGAAAATAGGAAACAATGGAACAGTATCTGGATCGTTGATCCGCTCGATGGCACCAAAGAATTTGTAAAACGTAATGGTGAGTTTACCGTTAACATTGCTTTGATTGAAAACAATAAACCTGTGATAGGCGTGATCTATTCTCCAACGTTCAGATATTTATATTACGCTTTGAATAAAAACGGTAGTTATAAGATCAACGCACACGATGTGATGTCTGAAATGAATAGCGGGAATTTTTCTGTACGGAATTTAATAGCAAAAGCAAAACAACTCCCATTGCAAAACTATCCGGATGCTTATACTATTGTTGCGAGCCGTTCGCATTTAAGTAAACAGATTTCTGAAAGAGTAGCTAAAGCAAAATTGCATCACAACAGTGTTGATATTATTAATACCGGAAGCAGCATCAAGTTTTGCCTTATTGCTGAAGGACTGGCACATGAATATCCGCGATACGGACCAACCATGGAATGGGACACCGCGGCCGGACAATGTATTGTTGAAGAAGCAGGCGGAACCGTATTGGACCTTGGAACGAATGAGCCCATGACGTATAACCGGAAAGAGTTACGGAACAATGATTTTATTGTTCTGCATAAAGCTTAACATCTAATCAAAGATCAGCTTCGAGATAATGTATTTCCCATCAATGTTGAATTGACGAAAATCTTTTTTCTTTTTTATAACTATTTGATTGGTATTATATTTAGAAATAGCAAAATCGTATTCGTTGGGTTCTTTTCCTTTTAACTCAAGCGCGGCAAGAAGTTTCACATCCTTTTCGGAAAGACTTTCCTCTTTTATTTTTTTAAAGTTCCAGTAAGGTTTTTCACGGATCTTTAAACCTGAAAATCTCCTGTTGGGCAAAACCAGCATCGACGAAACGTAGTGCCTTACACTGTACGAAGAATCTTTTTTTGTGACGATGAATTTTTCAGTGAGCGAATATTTTTCAGGATTGGACGTGAGTGTTTGTCCCGAAGCTGTTGAAATCTGCTGCACCACTTCTTCAACATGACACTGATAAAATACCAGCGAATCATTACCATTCATTTTCGCGATCATGGTATTTCGAAGATGGTCAGGAAATAAAATGTGTTGAGCCTGTGTTTCAAAGCAAATGAATAAACAGAAAGTATAAAGCAAAAATCTCATCAGTGCCTAATTGCTGTTAACTGTTATTTTTCTGGCAAGATCAATTGCCTTTTGTTTAACGGCATTAACATCACTTTTCAGGTTATCATATGTAAGAACCACCGCCATTCTGCGATATGGTCTTGTTGTTGGTTTTCCAAATACTCTTACGTTGGTAAGCGTGTTTAATAGAACTTCATCCACGCCTTCGTATTGAGGGTTTTTACCTTCTGCCAACGCAAGCACAACCGCCGATGCTCCATTTCTTTCTAAAGTAACCGCAGGAATAGGTAAACCTAAAATGGCTTTTGCATGCAATTCAAATTCGCTCATGTTTTGTGTTCCTGCTAAAGTAACCATGCCGGTGTCGTGCGGACGCGGAGAAAGCTCGCTGAAATAAACACCTTTATCGGTGAGGAAAAATTCCACTCCCCAGATGCCTGCCCCTGTTAACGCCTTAGTTACCTTATCGGCCATTTCTTCTGCGTCTTTCAGATCTTTGTCGTTAATGGCGCATGGTTGCCAGCTTTCCTGATAATCGCCACGTTCTTGTCTGTGGCCAATAGGCGGGCAAAATAATGTTTTTCCGTTTTTTTGTGTTACCGTCAGCAATGTAATTTCAGAATGAAACTTAATGAATTCTTCGATGATCACTTCCTTATAATCACCGCGCGAACCTTCCATGGCATAGTTCCAGCTTTTCTCAACATCAGCTTCTGTTTTTACAACACTTTGTCCTTTTCCACTGCTACTCATCAGCGGCTTTACCACGCAGGGAATTCCGATCTTTGAAACCGCGTTTTTAAATTCTTCAAGCGTTGTCGCGTATAAATAATTCGCGGTTCTTAATCCAAGTTCTTTAGATGCAAGATCGCGGATAGCTTTTCTGTTCATGGTGAAATTTGCCGCGCGCGCACTGGGAACAACAGTGATCCCTTGTTTTTCGTAATCGTAAAAACGTTCGGTGCGTATAGCTTCAATTTCAGGAACAATTAAGTCTGGTTTGTGCTTCGCGACAATTTTATCGAGCGCGTCGCCATCAAGCATGTTTATCACTTCATGTTCATGAGCTACCTGCATGGCGGGCGCGCCAGCATAATTATCAACGGCAATCACATACTGACCCAAACGCTGCAATTCAATAACAACTTCTTTTCCTAATTCGCCGCTTCCAAGCAGCATTACTTTTTTCTGGTATGACATAATTAATTTGTAACAGATATTTTCTTTGTTGTAACAGGTTTACCGTTTTTCTTTATCGAAAGTAAATACAAGCCTGCTGTTATATTTTTCACCGGTAGGATTATTTTAGAATAACTTGCGGGTTTCTGCTCTCTGAGAATCAATTTCCCGGTAATATCTGTCACTTCAATTTCAAATGAAGATTCGCTGTGATTTTTAAAATCTATGGTGATGTTTTCATTGGATGGATTTGGAAATACATCAACAGCAAGCTGGGAGTGTTTGTTTTCTTTTACGCCAACGTTTGTTGTTCCATCCACATTAATGTCGTCAATGAAAATATTATTTCCTCCTCCACTCGTAAACGAAAATTTAAAACGCACCTGATTAAAAGGCAGATGGGCAGCGAGATTAATTTTTTCAAGTCGCCATTCACTTCCTCCAACAGCAGGGTAATAATCAGACGTAATTAATGTGGTAGTTGTTTTAAGAGCTGAAGGCGTTTTGTAATAAACGTTGGTCCAGGTTTTCCCGCAGTCTTTTGTGTACCACACAGCAAAATTATCATTGTCGCTTGCGGTTCTTGCTGCAAAGTGTAAACGGAAGCTCAGTGTTAATGTTCCCGCTGAACTCAGATCATAAATGGGAGAATAAAGATCGTCAACAGCCGGAGCAATGTTGCTAAAGTTGTTGATGCCAACGCAGGTGTTACCCGAATAACTTGTATTGGTAAATGTTTCCCAGGTTCTTGCATTGAAATTAATATCCTTGTTTACAATGGCCCATTCATTTGTGAAGTTCGGATTTTCAATGTCATCTACAAAAGGGAACGTATAATTTAAGTTGACAGAGCCAGGAATGATAAACACTTTGTTAACGAAAGTCTGAGTGTTTGAAGAACTCATATAATTTTTTGTAAGTGCAACATTATAAACTCCAACAGAAGAATATTTTACCTTCACAATGCTATCCGTTAAACTCGATGCAGGCTGACCAAAGAAATCCCATTGGCGCGATGTAGAGGTTCCACTGTAAGAATAATCTGTAAATTTCACAGAATCGCCTTCGCAGGCAGTAATAGTTCCGTAAGGAAGAACTTCAGGAACCGCAACACAAGGAGCGGGATAAATATAGGGGTCAGCTGTTCCTGTTGCTGCAAGGTTAGAAGGGCTCCATAAATTATTTCTTCCCGAGATAGGAGAGTTAATTGCTGTTGTCATTCTTGCAACTTGCCCTGCCGTAAACATATTCAGACAAGGACCATTCGTATAATCCATGTAGTTCGTATACATTTCACCATCGGGACCAGCGCCACAGGAATTGTTTGCATTATGAGGAAAAGACGGGCAACCACTGTTACTGGTTTGTGCAGGAGGCGTATCTGTTACAAGATCATTACCACAGGTTTGGTCGCCCCAGATGTGACGAAGGTTGAACCAATGCCCCAATTCATGAATGAGATACCTGCCTTTAAAATTTCCCCAGCCGGAATTAGTCGCTGCTGTTCCAATATTGCTGATAAGATCGCCGCGCATCACAACGCCATCTTTAAGAGTAGGTCCCCCGGGAAAAGCGGAATATCCCCCGCCAAAACAACTGGAGTTACCAGGATAATGCATGCTTTCAACGATCCAGAGATTGAGATATTTATTGCTTGGCCAGTAGCTCAAAGCTTTTACATCATCCCAGATAAAAGAACAGGTAGATAATGTGTTATAAATACGGTTGATGCCGTTGGTACAGTTTCCGTTTGGGTCGAGTGTAGCAAGGCGAAATTCAACATCGAACCCCGCAGCGAGCGGTTTAAAGGCCCATGGTGTAAGTGCAGTGTCGGGCTGCTGACGCTTAAATTCTTTATTCAGAATATCGATTTGATCATAGATTTGCGCGTTGGAAATATTACCAGCTCCGCCTGTATGAATCACGTGAAACACAACTGGAATAACATAGGTGGCCGTAGCGGGTTTAAAGCTGGCATAGTTCTTAATGAATTCCTGCGTTTCTTTTTCAAGCTTCTGTTGATTCATTCGGAACACAGGATCGTTTTTCATTTGTTCATTGTATACATCATGACTAATGCATCCGAAATTATTTTGCGCTGATGATTTTATTCCGAAGATTAAAACGGCAGCCACCAAAAAAATAAAATATTTCATTCGTGTAATTTTTATACTGAAAGATCCCGGTTTTATCTGTGAAGTTAGTAATATTTCGGCTTGCGGAACAGACCTTAACATTTAAGGGCAGAGCCTAAATACACTTTCAGATACGTGTTATTAAACTCTTCAGGAAGCTGTATCTGATCGAGCAGTCTTTTTAATTCGGCAAGCTGTTTCCCTTTAAACTCAGAGCCACATTTTTTGTTGTAAATAATTTCATAGGTGGTTCTATCTGTTTTCTTAAACACCACCCATATTACAGCCGAAGTACAACCTCCGCAACTGAGCTTTATTTTTTCTTTTTTAAGAAAGGGATAAAACTTTTCCTTCAGCCATTTATCTTCTATTTGTTTCCAGGAAGAATATTGTTCTTTGCTTAAGCGGGAATAAGTGATAGTGTCCTGTGAAAATAATTTTCCTGCAGAGAACATCAACAGTATGAAAAACAATTTTCTCAATTCTACTTCAGGAAACCAATTTTAATTTCCTCCGGATAATGCTGATGAAAAAGGGCATAGAGTCCGTAACCTATTGCGAGGCCTATGGTTCCGCCAATAATAGATTGTATCTTTCTTTTTTGACGGGCAACACGTTCATAACCTAAAATGTAAGCGTCGCTTTCAATGTTCCTGGGGTCGCTGATGGTTTTATGTTTGATCCTTACTTTTGGAATTCCCGTCAGGGCCATGTAACCATAAGGAGCAACAGGCGCGAAGAACGTTCCGCTTAACCCGCCGATCAATCCTGCAACACCAGCGCCAATAAGAGAGCCCCGGGCCTTAAATCCTTTTCGCGCATCCCGTTCGCCTTTCATGAACATCCACATTTCATCGCGTGTAAACCAGTTGCTGAGTAATGAATCCTGTCTGTAATAAAAACGCTTGTAACCATCCGCGAATTTCACCATATAAAGTTGTTCCCATTCGTAATGCAGTTTCTTTTCGGGTTTATCAGGGTTCATAATAGTAACCGCTCCGAGTAGTGTATCAATCACTTTTTCACCAACCACGTGCCCCGTCATTAAGAAAATGGTATCCTGCGCGGCCGGAGTCTGGGAAAAATAAATCTGTGTGCTAAACAGAAACGCAAAGAAAATGGTAATGTATTTAAACATACGTAAATATAGAAATATTATAATGGGTCAAATTACAGAATCAATAAGCGATCACTTGTTCAACAATATTCTCAGGAATTTTTCTGTCTTCATATTGCTGCGTTCTGAGTTGAGGTTCGAAACCTGCTTCTTTAATGGCTTCCTGAATTTGTTTGTAGGTAAAACGGTGAGGCGCTCCTGCGGCACTTACCACATTTTCTTCGATCATAATGCTGCCAAAATCATTGGCGCCTGCATGAAGGCAAATCTGCGCTGTTGCTTTTCCAACTGTTAGCCAGCTGGCCTGAATATTTTCTATATTGGGAAGCATGATGCGGCTCAACGCAATCATACGGATATACTCGTCGGAAGTAACATTATTTTTTATTCCTTTCAGTCTGTTAAGCAAGGTGCCGTCATCCTGGAACGGCCACGGAATAAAAGCAATGAATCCTTTTGCTCCGGCAGGTTTTTGCGCCTGCACTTCGCGTAACCAAACCAAATGTTCAAAACGTTCATAAACTGTTTCAACGTGGCCAAACATCATGGTGGCGCTTGTAGTTAAATGGAGTTGATGCGCGGCTTTCATTACTTCGAGCCATTCACGTCCCGTACATTTTCCTTTACTGATCAATCGCCTTACACGGTCGTTCAATATTTCTGCACCTGCTCCGGGCAAACTGTCGAGTCCGGCTTCCATTAATGCCTTCAGAACTTCGGTATGCGTACTTTTTTCGAGCTTGGTAATGTGGGCAATTTCGGGCGGACCAAGAGCATGTAATTTTATGGATGGATAAAGCGCTTTAAGTTCTTTGAAGAGATTAACATAGAAAGAAAGTCCGAGGTCGGGATGATGTCCTCCCTGGAGCAATAATTGTTCCCCACCGTATTTAATGGTTTCGTCAATTTTCTTTTTATAGGTTTCAATATCGGTAATGTAGCTTTCCGCGTGTCCGGGTATGCGGTAGAAATTACAGAATTTACAGTTGGCAATACAAACGTTGGTAGTATTTAAGTTGCGGTCAATGATCCATGTCACCTTATTCGAATTCTTTTTACGGATCTTGCGTAATTCATTCGCGACAAACATAAGTTCGGGGGTTGAAGCATGTTCATTAAGAAAAACGCCTTCTTCAATGCTCAGGAATTCTGATTTTAGCGCACGGGCCAAAAGAGTATCTACTTTCATCATCTATACAAATTTACCAATCAAATTGCCTTGTTGTACGAGATAAAAACAAAAAAACCCGAAAACTTGCGTTTCCGGGTTTCTTTTGGTTCTGAGATTCAGGTTAAGGATTAGTTTTTGATCATTCGGATCGTTTTAACTTCTTTACCGGTAGAATCGAGAGCTTTAACGATATAAATACCTTTAATGAAATCTGATGTGTTGATCACCTGATTTTCGTTAACGGAAGTTGAAAGTACCATTTGACCTAAGGCATTATAAACTTTAATAATTCCTGTTACTCCCGAAATTTTTAGTTCAGATGAGAATGGATTCGGATAAACGTTTACGTTACTGGTATTGGCAGAATTGTTATTAATACCAACACAATTGCTGATGCTTTGAACCAATTGGGTTGTAGCAGTACAGCCTGCAGCGTTAGCGCCTGTAACAATAAGCGTATAAGATCCGGCAACAGTTCCTGTATTTAAAGAAACAGTAGGGCTGTTTACAGGATTGGTTAATCCCGTCCATGTATATGATGTAGCTCCTGATCCGGTTAATAATACGGTTTGGTTAAAGCATGCCATCGAATTGCTTGATGAAGCTGAAACAGTTGGGTTTGAGTTTACAACTAATGCAACGGTTCCTGCTCCAACACATGACCCGTTGATTCCGCCTACAGTGTAAGTCGTATTTGAAGAAGGATTAACAACAATGGAAGATGTTGTTGCGCCAGTGTTCCATGAATACGAAGTTGCAGAACCTGTAGCAATTAAAGTTGCAGAGCCACCCGGGCAAATACCACCCGGATTTGCGGATGCGTTAACAGAAAGATTTGTTCCTACAGTAACTTCAACGGTTTGAGAAGTTGTACAGGTTTGGTTGGTTCCGTAAACAGTGTAAGTTGTATTGGAAGTAGGAGACACCTGCTCTGAAACGGCTGTACCACCTGAACTCCAGCTGTAGCTGTTAGCGCCGCTTGCAACTAATGTAGCTGTAACACCGCTACAGATAGTTTGGCCGGCAACCGAAACCATTGGAAGATTACATGAAGCAGAATACGTAACCGCGTCTAATCCGATATAATCACCGTTATTTCCGGCAGGACCACCATCATTCATAAAATGTCTGAACGCATAGCGGCCTGTAACAGTACCGGTAACACCAGAAATGGTAAGTGTATAAATTGTCCACGTCTGTGGGTATCCGTTTACGCTGCCGTTAGCAACTGCGCTAGCGGTAGAGTTAGAGAACAATGGATTGATGTCGAGAAGAAGGTTTGTAAATGTTCCAACAGAAGCAGAACCAGTAGGAATAGCTGAGGTGCTTCCTGCTGTGCTCATACGCACCTGCATCCTGTCAGGGAACTGTGGGTTGGCGGTAATTTTACGCGTAGCGAAAGTAAGAACCGCGCCATTGTGAATGGTAAGTTCAGGAGTAATGATCCAGTTGCTGATTCCGGCCGGGGTAACAGTGCTTGTTCCTCCAACATTGTAATCAGAAGCCATATAATCATCAGAAGCTCCGTTATAAGCCGGGAAAGTGGCTGTGCTGGTGCCAACACCCTGAAACCAGGTTCCGTTGGCTACAGGCACCGAATTATTGATTAATACCCATCCGGTTGCCGCTGGATTAAATGGGGCGTTGAAGTTCTCTGTAAAAACAACTTGTGCTTTAGCAGAAAAGATGCAGGCTGCTGCTGCAAGAAGTAATGTAAATTTTCTTTTCATATATGATAAATTTTAGTGAATGTATTCAAAAAAAACTTCGTCTTTTTGACCTTAACATTTTATGGCAATAAATCACCCTTATGGGGGTAAAAGAAAAAGCCTCGTAGTAATTACTACGAGGCTTTTCATTCCTGTTAAATCAAGATTAGTTTTTGATCATACGGATCGTTTTAACTTCTCTTCCTTCAGAATCGAAAGTTTTAACGATGTATACACCTTTAGCTAAACTGGTAGTGTTGATAGTTTCAGTCTCACGGATTGGAGTTGAAATTACCATCTGACCTAATGTATTGAAGATTTGTACGTTTCCTGTAACACCTGAAACAGTCACTTCGTTAGCGAATGGATTAGGGAACACAGTTACATTGTAACCATTAACGTTGTTAGCTTCAATTCCTGTACAAGCAGAGATAGTCTGGCTTAAAGGAACTGACATTTTACAACCGTTTGCAGAAGCACCTGTTAAAGTGAAATTGTAAACAGCAGCAACTGAACTTGATAATGAGATAGGGTTAGCAGTGAATCCTTGTGCACCAATTGCCCAAGTGTAGGTTGCTGCACCTGTACCTGTTAAAGTAAACGACTGGTTAACACAAACGTTTAAGCTTGATGAACTCGCCGCAACAGTAGGAGAAGCATTAACACCTATAGCAACAGTAGCAGCTCCAAAGCAAGCACCGTTCTGACCAGCTACAGTATAAACCTGAGCAGCAGAAGGGCTAACAGTGATAGAAGCTGTACTTTGTAAACCTGGTAACCAGGTATAAGTAGCAGCAGAAGAAGAAGCAGTAAGTGTTGCAGTATTACCAGAACAAATAGTAGGTGAAGAAGCAGTAACGTTAATACCTAAAGTAGTACCTACGTTTACAGTTGAAGTAACTACGTTAGTACAGGTTCCACCCGGGTAGAAAGTTGTTAAAGTGTAAACAGTTGTAGAAGCAGGGCTAACAGTTAAAGATGAAGTTGTAGCACCAGTGTTCCATGAATAAGTTGTTTGACCTAAACCGCCAACAGCCTGAATAGTTGTAGTGTTACCAGCACAGTTGCTGTAGCTTGGAGCAGAAGCACCGCAAGGTTCTTCGTATTTAACAGCATCAATACCGATTAAATCAGAGTTGGCACCAGCAGGTCCACCGTTTTCAACGAAATAACGGAAAGCGAAACGACCAACTACCGGAGTAGCCTGACCAGTTACAGTTAATTGGTAAACAGTCCAAACACCAGGGTATCCGTTTACGGTACCGTTGTTCACTGCACTTGCAGTAGAAGTACTGTATAACGGGTTGATGTCTAACATTAAGTTAGTGAAACCACCAACCGAAGCTGAACCCGTAGGAATTGTTGTTGCAGAACTTGTGCTGTAACGAACCTGTAATCTGTCAGGGTATACTGTAGCAGTTCCAGGAGCGCGGGTAGCAAAGCTTAACACAGCTCCGTTGTAGATGTTCACAGTTGGAGTAACTAACCAGTTGCTGATATTACCAGCACCTGATGTACTTACGTAAGCAACAGAATAGTAAGAGTTAGTGGCTCCGTTGTAAGCAGGAAAGTTCGCAGGATTTCCCTGGAACCATGATAATGTACCTGTAGGTGCAGAGTTGTTCTGCGTAGCCCAAGCAGTACCATTCGGTGTAAAAGGAGCATTAAAGTCCTCAGTCAGCGTCACCTGTGAGTTCATCTGAAATGCACACACAGCAGCAGCGAATAATAGAGTAATTTTTCTTTTCATGTTTTATAAATTTTGGCGAATATATGTAAAAAAACACATTACCTCCAATTTTCTTAACAAATTAATGATGTTAAAACAAAAAGCATGAATACGCTCTAAAAGCTGTTAGTGCCTAGTAATCAAAGGGGTATAAACGTGTCTGTAAAAGTTTAGTTTTTTCATTGCGGTTTAATGTGTTTTTCCCTGAGTTTTTTAGGAAGTCCCTTCACAATGAGCCAATAGGAATCGTCGATCCAGGAAAGGATCAGCTTTTTAGGCACCGACCCGTCGCAGCTGACAGTATTCCAGTGGACCTTGTTCATATGATAACCGGGCCCGACAGAAGTGTATTTTTCCCTTAGAATAAGCGCTTTTTCAGGTTCGCATTTTACATTAAACGACGGCGGCTGCGAAACCAGGTCGAGTAACAGAAACATTTTGCCTTCCACTTTAAAAACCAGGGTATCCTCATCAAAAGGGAGACTCTCGGTTACAGCGTTTTTTTCTAGACAATATTCCCGGATTTCCTCTGCAGTCATAGCTTAACAATTTCTTAATCTTTGTACCAAATATCCGTAAAAATATACCAGATATAAAATCACCCGCTAAAATCCCATTAGAAATTCAAATATTTGCAGCCAGAAGGCGTTTGAACACATAAAATAGTTGAGTAAAAGGGTTTTTTCTTCAAAAGTATTTTACTAAGTTTGGCATTCATATTTTAAAAATTAACTAAATAACAAATAACAAAACAACAATTATGAGCACAAAAAAAACATCGGGAGGGTTCCCATTGATCGTATCGTTTTTAGCTATTGTCATCTGTCTGCTAATCGGGGTTTTTATTTACAAGTCGGTATTAGGAGCTGCAGCTAATTTCGAAGGTGGCGATGCTGATAAAGGACATCCGCATAACATTCTTGGAACCATGTACAAAGGAGGATTTATTGTACCTATCCTTATCGGATTCCTTTTAACCGTAATCACTTTCGCTATTGAGCGTTTCATTACTATTATGAAAGCCAATGGCCGCGGGCAAACCGACAAATTCGTTGCTAAGATCAAATCTTTGATTTCATCTCATGATTTCGACGGAGCCATCGCTGAGTGTAACAAACAAAAAGGTTCACTTGCTAACGTGGTTCACGAAGGAATTTTAAAATATCAGTTCGTTCAAAACGATTCATCTATGGATAAAGAAGCGAAAGTGGCTGCTATTCAAAAATCTATCGAAGAAGCCACTGCCCTTGAATTACCTATGTTATCTAAGAACATGGTGGTTATTTCAACGATGGCTTCCATTGGTACTCTTGCCGGTCTTATCGGAACGGTTGTGGGTATGATCCGTGCGTTTGCGGCCCTTTCTGCTGCAGGTGCACCTGATACATCCGCTCTTGCTACCGGTATCTCTGAAGCTCTTGTAAACACATTAGTAGGAATCTTAACTTCTGCGTTAGCGATCATTTTCTACAACTATTTCAGTAACCGTATCGATCAGATCACTTACGCTATGGACGAAGCAGGATTCTCTATTATCCAGGAATTCCAGTCGTCAGGAAAATAATTCTGATTTTTTTCAGGATTGTTTATGGAAATTAAATAAAGTATTCATCTAAATAATAAGATCAAGATAATGTCAAAAAAACCATCAAAAGGAGGAGCACCGGCGCTGGACATGACACCCATGGTGGATCTGGCGTTCCTGTTGGTAACATTTTTTATGTTAACAGCCTCTTTCCGCATGGCAGAACCTGTGACAGTTGATCCCCCTTCATCTATCGGTGAGGTAGATTTACCCGATAATCATATTATGGTTACCGTAGACGAAAAGGGTCGCTCTTACTTTGGCATCAGCAACTCTTCCGCTAAAATGGATGCTCTTCGTGAAATGGCCGCCAAATACCAGGTAGGCTTCACTGAGCAACAGATCATTAAATTCAGCGGTTTACCAAGCTTTGGAGTTGATATCAGGGATTTACCTAAGTATATCGACGCTACAGAGGATCAACGTAAAAACTTCAGACCAGAAGCCGGACGTAACATTGGTGTTCCATTGGACACGATTACGCCGAATAACCAGTTAAAAGACTGGATCGCCATTGGTGGAAAGAAAGCCGTTGAAATGTATAACAAGGCAAAAGACGATGCTGAAGCAAAAGGACAGGAATTTAAAGCCGAAAAACCACGTTATGCAATCAAATGCGGATCGAAAACAAAATACATTTATGTAAAAGATGTTTTCAAAACGTTCACAGATTTAAAAATTTATCAATTCAATTTAATTACTCAACTGGAAGGCGGCGGAACAGTCGTGCAACCAAAAAAGTAAATTATTAATTAAAACATTTAACAATGGCAGAAATACAAGAAGGCGGCGGCGGTGGCCATAAAGGCGGCAAGAAAAGGGCCAAGAAGCAAAGTACGCGCATCGACATGACGCCTATGGTTGACTTAGCGTTCCTGCTCTTAACGTTCTTCGTTTTAACCGCTACATTCAGCAAACCGAAATCAATGGAGCTCACGCTTCCTGCTAAGCCCGATAACCCGGAAGAACAACCTCCGATTAAAAATGGTATAACATTGATCCTGTCGGATAAAGATAAAATCTTCTATTATGAAAAAGAGTTCAATGCAGGCTAAGGTAAAAAATCTTATCGCGCAACACGACAATAAGCAATTAGCGGACACCACATTTAAACGTATGGTGAATGACGTGAAAGCGCATAGAGATGTGCCAACTTTCCTGATCAAAACAGATGATAAGGCCACCTATAAAAATGTTATCGATCTTATTGATGAAATGAACTACAACGTAGTTGGAAAACGTGTGATGGTAGACATTATGAAATCGGAACTGGATCTTGTTAACGCAAAACTAGGAACTACAAACTAAAACAAAGGAGGAAACATGTTACAGAACTGGAACAGCGTAACCCTGGATCAACGAAACGACATCGTTTTCGAAGGAAGGAACCAGGAGTACGGAGCTTACGAGCTTCGACGCAACTACAACATGCGCATAACGATCATTATCGGAAGCATGATATTATTCTCTCTTTTCCTGTTCGGATTGAAAAAATTCGCCGACAGACCAAAAGTGGAAGTAGTACAGGAAACTTTAAAAAACACGGTGATCGACATTACTCCGCCACCACCGGTAGAGGATCAACCACCACCACCACCGCCGCCGCCACCACCACCAATGGTTGAAATGGTAAAATTCGTTCCGCCGGTAATTAAAGACGACGCGAAAGAAGAAGAGCCACAAAAAACTATTGAGGATGTAAAGGACGTTAACGTTGGTAAAAAAGACCAGGAAGGTGAAAAAGAAATCACAGCTCCTGAAACCAATACAGCAACTTCAACAGAACCTGCAGCTCCTGAGATCTTCACGATCGTAGAAGAACAGGCGGAGTTCCCCGGAGGTGTTGCCGAAATGGCAAAATACATTCAGAAAACACTTCAATATCCTGCAATGGCGCGCGAAGCTGGCATCAGCGGAAAATGTTTCCTTAAATTCGTTGTTAACGAAACAGGAGAGATCAGCGACGTTCAGGTATTAAAAGGTGTACCGGGTTGTACCGACTGCGACAAAGAAGCAATTCGTGTTGTTAGATCGATGCCAAAATGGAAAGCAGCTAAAATGACTGGTCGTTCGGTAAAATGTTACTTCAACTTACCGATCAGTTTCAAAATTCAATAATCAATAAAAACTAAACAAAAAGCCATAACATTGAGTTGTGGCTTTTTTTGTTCCTTATAAAAAATGAAATTAGGATTAAATACAATTTCTCTCTGGTTCGGAATGATTATGGTGCTGATAGTTACAGCAGGCGCATTTGCTTTCATATTTACCGATTTTTACATTGATAAAATCTCTAGTCCGAAACAACGTTATGGCTTCGCTGCCTTTTTTCTGGCTTACGCGGTTTACCGTGGAATAAGGATTTATCAGACGATCAGGTATAAGAAAGAGGAAGAATAGAAGCAAAGGCAAGAACCAGGAACCAAGAGTCAAGAACCAAGTCGTACAAATGAAACTATTAAAAACATACTCAGCACTTTTTTTACTTACAGCATTTTCTTGCAGTACGCCCGATTATTTTAAAAACGATTATGAAGATAATTCTCCCACTTCAGGAAAGCTGAAAGTATATTATGATGAAGGATTACAGTTTCATCTCGAAAATCAGGAATATACTTTTGAGGCGCATTATCCAAATGCGCATATCGAGCTTATTCAGGCTTCCGAAAACGATGCTGTTCAGGCCTTCTACAAAGACTCCTGCAAGGTAATTGTCATTTCGCGACCACTAACCGATGAGGAAACAAAAGCCTTTGGTTCTAAAGATCTGGCGCCGCGTTTCTCGATGGTTGCAAAAAGTGGGGTGGCCCTTATTACAAACAGCGCTACACCAATAAACTTTCTTGATCGAGCTCAGATAGTGGAACTTCTTACAAAACCATTTATATGTATAGACTCGGTGAAAAACGAAAATAAAATAAATGTTCTCTTTGATAAGAAAAATTCTTCGGTGATGCATTACCTGAAAGATTCTATTATTAAAGGCAAGGAATTCTCTGTAAACTGTGGCGTTCTCGGATCTACTAAAGAAGCGATTGATTATGTGGCTACCCATAAAAACACAATTGCCTTTATTGATTTTGCCTGGATAAGCGATGTGGATGATTCTTTTTACAAAGCGAACAAAGACAAAATAAAATTTATAGCGCTTGGTAAAGGTAATGGAAGCAATGAATACGAATACCCTAACCAGGATAGCTTTAAACGCAATGCCTATTTGTTTACACGAACTATTTATGTTTACAGAAGAAGCGGCGAATTTAGCCTGGGTAAAGGGTTTCAGACATTTGTAGCAGGACCAAGCGGACAAACCTCCTTCTTAAAACAAGGATTGCTTCCAACCAAACAACAGGAAAGAAGTATTGAAATTAAAACGGAACCCATAAAGGTTCAGTGATGAAAGTTATTTTTCACATAATTATTTTTCTTGGCTTTTCATTTCAACTGAGAGGACAGGAAGTAATTAAGGTGAAGAAGGAACCAGTTGCAAAAAAGAATTCTTTTGACGAGTTTCCAGAAGTTTTTACTATTGTAGATAAGAATGCAGAATATCCTGGCGGCATGGCCGACATGTACCGTTATATGATGAAAAATACCACATTAGGAATTTGCGGAAACGATTTTAATTTAAGAGGATGTGTTACCATTTTTGTAAAATTCATAATTGACGAAAATGGTAAAACACAAGATCCGGAAATATTAAAAGAAACGGGGTGTAAAGATTTCGAACAATCAGTTGTGAAAGCAATTTTGAATATGCCTCAATGGAGTCCGGCATTGTTCAGAAATAAACCGGTAAAATCATGGTTTAATCTCCCAATGAAAATCAAAATTCAATGATAAAATGAATAGACTAATCTTTTTTGTGGTCATTTTGTTTTCAGCCACCATTTCATTCTCACAGAAAACAATTTCGGTTGAATCAAACGACGAAGTTTACACCATAGTAGAAGAAATGCCTGAGTTTCCGGGAGGGAATGCGGAACTTTATAAATTTATTTCCTCGAATATTATTCTTCCTGTGAGCTGTCACGAAGACAAACATTTTTTATCCTGTAAAGTGTTTGTAAAATTTGTTGTCACAGCCGAAGGTGAAGCTGTTAATGCTATTGTTGTAAAGGGCTGCCCGGGTAATCCGGATTGTGATAAAGAGGCAAAACGTGTTATCGGTATTATGCCTAAATGGAAGCCCGGAAAAATGAACGGCAAAGCAGTGAGTGTTTATTATATGATGCCGATTAAATTCACTAAATAAAATGAAACGGATATTTTTTCTTTATACGATCCTTCTTTCGATGACTTTCTCAGCGCAAAATCCATTAAGTCAGAAGGAATCTGAAAGAATTGAAACTGTTCCAGCAATGCAGGGCGAAGAAATGCCTGTTTTTCCAGGAGGAAATGTAGAGCTGCAGAAATTCTTAAAAAACAACATTGTGTTTCCTCTGCGTTGCAAAAACGATACAACATTTAAAGGTTGTAAAGTGTATGTAAAATTTATCGTGAACGAGAACGGAAAAGTAAGCGATCCGCAAATTGTAAAAGGTTGTTTTAAATATGATGCCTGCGATGCTGAAGTCTTACGTGTAGTTTCTATTATGCCCAACTGGATCCCGGCTCAGCGGGAAGGAAAACCTGTTAAAAGGACCTTTAGTCTGCCGGTTGAATTTAAAAGAAAAGAGTAAGTTAGAATAAAAATCACGGTAGAGAAGCAGAGAGTGAATTGTGTCTCTCAAACCCTCTGCGTTCTCTATTTCTCTGCGGTGAAAAAATGACAATTATCAACTTTGTGGTTTTATAAGCGGGAATCTCCTAAAATTCGCTAAAAAAACCCTCAAAAATAGTTATGGCACGTGCCTTGCAAACCATAAAATACTTAAATTTAGACCTCTTAGAAATGACAATGAAAAAAGCAATTTATATCTCAGTTCTTTCCATGGTTTCGGCTATGGGAGTTGCGCAGACTTTACAGGAAGCCATCATCAAAACAGAAAGCGAACGTTTTGAAGCAGCAGCTGCCGATTTCCGCACGCTTATCGCAAAAGAACCAACTAAAGGCGAAAACTATTTCTACTTTGGCGAAAACTATTTTAAAAACGACGATATCGACAGTGCCTACATTATGTACAGTAAAGGTGCTGAAGTTAACGCGACTAATCCGCTAAACTATGTTGGTTTAGGTAAAGTATTACTTGCGAAAAACAATGTAAACGATGCCAAGACACAATTCTTTAAGGCGGCAAGCATCTCTCAGAATAAAAACGCTGAGGTAATGCGTCGTACTTCTGAAGCATGGTTAGCTACAAGTAATAAAAACCCGGATGAAGCCATTAATCAGGCAAATCAGGCTATTAAACTGGATCCGAAAAATCCCGAGAACTACATTCTTCTCGGAGACGCACAGCTCGAAAAGACACCAAGTGATGGAGGGCCTGCTATTAAAAGTTACAAGCAGGCAACTACTTTAAATCCAAGAAGCGCTAAAGGGATCATCCGCGAAGGAAAATTATACCAGCGCGGGCGCAACTATCAATTAGCGCTTGATAAATACAAAGAGGCTGAAGCCATTGATGCAACATTTGCTCCTGCTTATCGCGAGAAAGCTGAGTTATATTTTCTTGCAGGACAAAACGCGAAATCGATTGAGAACTGGAAAAAATATTTAGAGCTTAACAACAGCGATTACGCACGTTACCGTTTTATGAGCGCGTTATACAAAAACAAACAACACGCCGAGGCAATTACAGAATACGAAAACCTTAAAAAATCAAATTTTAAAAACGTTTATTTGGATCGTATTGCGGCTCAATCGTATTATGAGATGGGCGACAAAACTGATAAAGAAGCATACAACAAAGGTTTTAACGCTATCACAGAATTCTTTGAAAAAGCAGGTCCAAACTTCAAATATCTTGGGTCCGATTATAAGTATAAAGGAATGCTGCTAATGAAAATGGGAAAAGACAGTCTGGGTATCCTTGAAATGGAAAAAGGAATTGCGCTTGACCCAACAATAGCCGGAGATGTTTACAGCGAGATTGCTAATACATCGTACAGAGCAAAAAAATACGACAAAGCTATTGTGTATTTTGAAAAGAAAGCTGCAACGCCTGGCGCCGTTATGAGCAATAACGATTGGTTCAGTTTAGGACGCGCCTATTATTACACTGCCGAAACAAAGAAGGGCGAAGCTTCTGCAATAAAAGATCCTAAGAAAAAAGCTGCCAAGGAAGATGAAGCAATGCCTGGCTTTATAAAGGCTGACAGTGCTTTTGCAAAACTGGTGAGATTGAATGAAGCATGGCCAACTGCTCATGTATGGAGAGGTCGCGCAAACTTTCAGTTAGACCTTAAAGCTGAAAAGGATCTGGCAAAAACACATTACGAAAAAGTGATTAGCGTTGTTAAACCGGAAGAGAAAACAACAACTTATAAAAACAATGTGATCGAAGCATATGAATATCTCGGATACTACTACGTAACCAAAAAAGATAAGGCACAAGCCGATGCAACATTCAATGCTTTAAAAGAAATTGATCCAACAAACGAAAAAGCTAAAAATTATTTCAATCCTCCTAAGTCACCACAAAAACCGGGAGGAAAACCTAATTAAATTCCCTAAAGTTTCAAACTTTAGATAAGTTAGAAAACCCAAGCAGAAATGTTTGGGTTTTTTGTTTCTGTTTTGTCGGAGACAACACAGCTATGTGTTTTTATGTGTTCTTTAGACAACCAGAAATATAATCTATGTGGTTAAAATCCGGCAAGTAACTCGGTTATCTCCTTCTGCAGTGTCTGCGTCTTATCTCTCGCATACCATAAATGAACAGCTTCGCCTCTTTCTTTCTTCGACGCGTTATTCGCTTTCAGATTCAGCATGAGTTGCTGGCAAGGGGCGGGACGTGGCCCCCACACAAATAATTCTTTCAATGAATCTTTTTCGAGGCAAATTAATTTTGGAATGGATTTACTTCCATCGGTGAGATACTGGTTCATAATATCGAGATTCTCGTCGCGCAACAGCAATTTTAGTTCGATGTTGGAAGAATGCTTTTCTATAAAATGAAATAAAGGAACGTTCTGTGCTGCATCTCCGCACCAACCTTCGGTAAGTACGAGAAAAATTATTTTTTTATTTATTGAGGAGATCGTGCTTTTTAATTCATCGCTTATTACAATATTTTTTTCATGACGTTGCATACGTTGCTGGTTCAGCTTCGCGTAATGAATCATGTCGTCGCTTTGGTCTGTGCCGGTGGTTTTGTTTTGTTCTAAAAGCGAATCAATCAGTAAACGGTATTCGGTGTAAGACATAGCTTTGTCTACAGAAGTTTGTGGAATCATACTAAGATTTAGTAATTGGAATTGTTTTTACTTTTTTGCTCTCGTAAACAATTAATGGCACAAGTATAACAGTTGGACCAAGCCATAAAAAAACAGGATTTACAGGAATGTATTCATATTGATTAACGAGAAACGCCGTAACTGCAGCAATGTAGGAACCTATCATGTTGCCCAGATGAAACTTTAGCCAGAATAGTTTTTCAGTGGGACCATTACGGTATAATTTAAATTTCTGACGCACACCATTCAAACCAATTAAACCAAATGTGAGAGGAACAGCGGCGAAATATTTTTCCTCGCCTCCTTTCAAATAAAATAATGCAGCCACTGCAATTAGTCCTAAGAAAGAAAGTAAAGCAATAATTTCTATGGCCCAGTCCGCAGTAGAAGCGCCCTTAAATTGTTTATGTTTTAAAATTCTAAAAGCGGAAATGACAGCATAATAAGAAAAAAGAGAAACGCAGAGTAAAAATAAATTGTTTCGGTAAACAGAAAGATATAATCCTGTTACAAAAACCACGGTCATGCACCAGAAATAAACAATGCCTGCTTTTTTATGCCGTGAGGTATTGTTCTTTAAGATCATTGCTAATAATCCGGTAATGAGAGAGCTTGTTCCTGCAGCTACATGAACAATTAATGACACTTTAATGAATTGATCCATTAATGTTTTTTCTGTGTGGATTTTGTTTTAGCAAGTTCTGCTGAGGTCTGAAGTTTAGAGAATACTTCGTTGCGCTCGTTCATCTCGAGCATGGCAGCCAGGATGAGTTGAGAATAATTCTGCGAGGCGCTTTTAAAGCGTGATGTTTGAGCATGCCACAGATTGTAGATTAAATCCATGTTTCCTTCTTTAGGATTGAAGGTAAATAAAGCATTTTGCACATTGTAAGATCCTGCATGATAAGTATGCATTACCAGGAGTTTAAACCACAGATCGGTTTCGTTATAATCTTTAATGCCTAGCGAGTCGAGCATAATACGTACTTTAGGAATACACACTACTTTAATTAAACTACTGGCTGCATAAGCTGCCCGTTCAAAATTAGCGCGCTCATCTACACTTTTATTTACAGTAAGACCAAATAATCTTGCAACATCTTTCATTAACTGAAATGGACCATAAGCACCGGCGTTTGATTTTTGCAATTTATTCGGACTTTCAATCAAAAGAATAGCCTGCGCGTACCAGGGATCTACACCATTCTCCACAAAACAATTAATGCCGTTGTGAAAGTTCTGGTAGGTTTTATCGAAATCGTAGAAGAATTTTTTTCCGGTGGTAAGAAGAATGCGATTGGTTGAATCGAGGCTTTTAGCAATTCTTACACTATCCCTGAAATATTTTTTTGCAGAATCAGAACGCATGTTCCATTGTTTATTGTTTATTCTCTGGATTACGTAACGATTACTCGCGAAACAAAGCAGCGAACTATCTTCATGAAGTTTCATGATCTGTCTCCAGAATTTAACCTGCGGAAGCGTATCCACCTTTAACCTGTAAAGCGCCGAATCAAAAATGTAATTCTCGTTAAAGTTGGTTACCGGATTTATCAATCCCACCACATTATCGCACAAAGTGCCGCAGGGTTTATTCTTAAGAGTATCTTTCCCACCCTTTTTAGCAACAGGCACTTCGTTTTTAACCACCGCGCCATTAGAGCACGAGTACAGGAACATCAATATAACTACAAATCTCACCACAATAATTAGAGGAATATAAATTTAGCTTTCTTTTGGGGAAATGTCAAGGCAACAATTCTTAATTTTTCATATAATGGTCGTTAATAAAAAAGTTACTAGCCATCGTTTTTAAACCACATAGGCCACATAGGAAAAATGGTAATACTGCCGAAAGGACAAAGAGAAATGCCTTACGGCATTTAGAAAGAAATTCTCTTTAAAAACCCAAAGGGTTTTTCTCTTTGGGCTTTCTGCGGTTGGAAATTAAAACCCATGCGTCCTATGCGGCTTAAAAATGGCAAGATCCTTCGACTACGCTCAGGATGACATCAAAAAAGCCACAGCCCCTTTTACAGGACCATGGCTTTCACACACAATTATTAACCTTGAATGTTTACGGCATTACGAGCACACCCGCGCCGCCAAAATATTTTCCATCGGCCTTGGCAACTATTACAGTAGAACCTGCTTTCCCTTGAATAGCAGTAGCGGTTACATTGGTAGTGTTGGCGTTGCTGAGAGTAACAATGTTAAAGAAGTTGTCGATTTCAGGAATTCCCGATGTAGGAACTTCCCATGTTAATGAAGCAGGATTAGTTATTTGCGTTAAGAAATTAGCGCTTCCTGCTTTGTAAGCATTGCGATCAACTTTATAGGTTTTAGCAGTGAAATTCTGACTTGTTGGATTTGGCTGGAAAGTGATCGGATCAAATCCTCCCAACTGAGTGAAGAAAGGCGTAACTAAAATCACAGTATCAGGATTTACAACGATCTCTGCTTGCCCGATCACACCATTTGTTGATGCCTGAACATAACATCCTCCGAGATCAACAGCGGTAACAAGTCCTGTCCCATTTACAGAAGCGGCGTTTGTAGGAACTCCGTCTTCTTCAATTTTTGGAATTACGGTGTAGTTGAAACTTACGGTGCCGGTTACATCATCGCCGTTGCTGTTATAAGCTTTAGCGTTGAGTTGTAAAGTTTCGCCCTTGAACATTTGTCCGAGTGCTGGCGTAATTACAACACGTGTTACCGGAAGTGGCGCTTCGGGAGTTCCTACCACAAGGACAGGAACTGTAACTACATTAACCTGACCATTAATGGTGGCGGTCACTTTAATGTTAGTGCTTCCCGGTGAATGGAAACTAACCGATCCGCTTCCCGAAACGCTTGCTATGCTGCTGTTATCCGAAGAGAACGCATAGGTAGCGCCACTGCCAAAATAAACTGTGTTTAACTGAATTGCACCTGAGTTGGTTGACCAGATAATTGCCGAGGGTACAACCGCAAATACCTGTGAGCTTTTTAAAGGTTGAATGCAGATAGGAACGGCTGCTGTGTAAGTAACACCATCATAAGTTACCGAGGCAGAAATTGTTCCTGTGGTGTCTTTATTAAAAGAAAAGTTGGTTCCTGAAAACGCTCCAAAGCTACTGCTCCAACTTACACTTGGGGCGGTAACAACGGCGCCGGTTGAAGAAACCAGGTGAGCGCTGAAGGAGATTGTTTTTCCCTGTTCAACGGATTGAGCCCCGTTATCGATCACAAGGGTGTATTTTTTCTCCGTGTTTGCCGGAGTTGTCGGCTCCTCGGTTGGAGAAGCGTCTTTGTTTTTTTTACAATTTGTAAAAAGAAGGGTTGAAGTTACAGCTGCTAATAAAACTACAGAGCTGATTTTTTTAATTGTTTCCATTTTTTATATACTTTTTAAGTTTATGAGTACAAATTTCCGGTAGAAATCAAAAAAGTTCGTTCACCTATGTGGGGTTTTAATGTACTTAGGTTGTGAGCTTGTAAGACACTGGTTTTCAATATAAAAAAAGTGGAACGCGGCACATAAATACATGCAGATGCAACATTCTGTTTTGAAGTTTTTTATCAGATCAAAGCTTAACTTTCGTTAACAGGTTTAACAGGGTATTACCGAACATTTGGAAGGATTTAGATGTGAGTTACTAAAGATTCTTTTGGTTTTTCATGGGAATCTGGACTATTTTCCGCAAAGCTATTTAGGTCATGCTGTAATTGCAATCGCTACCGATAGGTATAATATTCAGGTGGGTCGAGGGCTAAATAAAAAAGGAAACAATTCCTCCAATGATCCAGCTGGTAATATTTGTGACGAAACTATAGAGTAGTGATTTGAAAAAATCTGCTCTGAAATAAAGTTGCCAATAAAAACTTTCAATCATAAATACAAATATTTCCAGAAAGAATAACGGAAAAGGCGCGTGAGAATAAGTATACCAAAGTGCAACGTGAGTAATAATGTTTATGGCTATGAAGGAAAAGAGATAATCTTTTAAAGACCTCAACGGTTTGTATTTAGTAAAGAAGATTAGTCCGAGTAAAACTTCAACAAATAAAGTGAGCAGTAGAAACATAAAATAGGTTCCCATATCCTGGTGAAATGGCGGAGAAACATCTTTTAATTTTCCATCTTTAACTTCGAGGTAATAAAGCTGGTTACCGGGGAACCTGGATAAAACTTCAGACTCATATTTCATTCCACGTAAAAAAATAATCACTTTAAAAGCGCTAAGATCCTCGTGTGTAAATATCTGGTAACCGTTTTCGGTTTTATGAAGAGAAGGACCCGTCCAGAACTCTGCTGTAGTTGAGTTAAGCCTTGCTATTGCAGGATAGTTGCTAACTGCAAATACTAAAGCAGAAATAGAATCTACTTTCGAAAACGGACGTTGCTCGCTGAATAACTGAATGTTTACGCTCTCATGAAATTTCGGAGCGGCATCTGCTTTTATTTTTGAAAAACAGAAAGGAAAAATAAACAGGAGAATGAAACGAAACTTCACACTTTAAAAGTAATAAAAACCCCGGCAAGTTAAAACCGCCGGGGTGCTGTGTGTTTATTTGGTTACTGAAGAAAGACAGGCTTTTTCCTGCATGAGCGTTATAAAACCCATGAGCCCTTGTACACTACGTTGAAGCCTTAAAGCTTCGGCTAGTTGTTGTTGGCGATTTAGAGGTTCTTTATTCTCTCCCGCAGAATATTCGTAAATAGTTGTTTTGTTTTTTTCTTCGAAGCTCATTAGCGATGTAATGAAATCTGTAGTTTCTTTAAACTGAACCAGTTCTTCGGGTGTAAGAGCATGTGGCCTTATATTTTCATTATCGGCAAGGTATTGCGGATAATCTACTTCAGAAATCGCTCTTGCAATAGCATTTTTAAGATCGGTTGATTTTTTCATGAAATCATCCAGCAATATTTTTACAGCTGAATCGGGTTTGGCAATGCTTGTCAGTTCCTTTAAAGCAGATTCTTCGTTACGTAAATAATTTACTTCGAGTTGTGTGAGCCTTAGACTTTGACTATTTCTTGGAAGAATAAGCAGGTAGGCACTTCCGGCAATAATAAGAATGGAAGTAACGATGGTGTTTAGTTTAGTTGCAGGGTTTCTTAAACCGGTGATAAGGAACAGCGGAAGAAAAACCAACAGCAGAGAAATAAAGAAACTAGAACTGAGAATGGTAGCGCCCGGCCAATGCATTACTTTGAAAATGGCTGCTAAAAGTAAAAGAATAGAAACAAAAAGGCCTACAATAAGTACAACTTTGTCGCGGCGTTCTGTTTTTTCGCGGAGTTTAAGCGTGAACATAAGAGGAAGGAAAACAAAAGAGAGAATAGCGGTTCCAAGAACCATAAGCATTGCGGCTCCGGGCCAGTGCATGATTTTGAAGCAACCACCGGCAAGAAGCATGAAAGCAGAAGTGAATCCGCTCACGAACATTATTTTTTTCATGGTGTAATAGTGTTTAAAGGTTAAAAGGGATTGTGTTTCGTCTTCCAGCTCTTTCAGTTCTTTTTTGTAGAACTTAGAAATGGTTTTGCTGTAAAACTGCTCGAAGTCCCCGTTTTCTTCGAGCTCATTCTCAATCATACAACAAATGTGATCGAGGAGGTTGTACTGCAGGTCCTCCGTCTTAACGCCACGTGCACCGATGTCGTTAAGAATAAAATCAACTTGTTTATTTGTGAGAGAATACATTATTTTTTAGTCAGCTAAAAACATCATACAGTCCCCAATAGGTAAATAAAAATATAAGGGTGATGTATGAGAAATTATTTAGAATAAAAAGCATTTTCTGAAAGGGGCTCCAGGATCTTTCCTTAAGCAATTTCCAATTAATTACCAGTAAGGGTATGATCGAAAGCAGAACAAGGAATGGTATGTAGGCTGCAATGTTAAGCAATGAGAATTTATAATCCTTATACGGAGCGGGGAAGTAGAAGATATTTATTTCTCTTGCTAAAACATAAACGTAATAAAGTAATATAAAGCTCATGGCTGATAAAACTAACTTCATGTATCTGAATTTGGAATGATGTTTATTCCTGATAAAACTGATCAGAAAAAATGTGAATGAAAAGAAAAGGAACACAGCCATGAAAAGCAGAAAAAGTTCTATGACATGGCTATTAAGTGGCGTTTTAAAACCAGCCAGTTTTTTAAATTCTTCGTTGGGTGGAAATAGAGTAGTAATGTCAAGAATGTGATCTCCTTTGGCCAGCTCTTCTTTCAGATTAAATTTTACCAGATGTTTATAATCGTGATAGAAGTATAGGTAGGTGTTTCCCTGATTAGTATCCCATATAGAAGTGAGTAGGGTGCCATCACCGATTTTTTTTCTGCAAACGTGCATCGTATCTGAAAGGGCAGTGCAGAAAGACAGAGAAGTATCTAGTTTATTTTTCAGAAACGTGGTGCCGTTGACGTAACGCGGTTGTTTAATACTTTTGAGGTCCGGGGTTTGCGAAGGGCAAAAATTTGCTTGAACATATTTTATATCATTGCCAATAGTTAACGTGTATGGCTCCACAACAAGATATTTACCTGATTTTTCGATGTAGACAAAAACATCCTCCATAAATAAACTATGGTCGTACTGTTCTATATAAGCCTTAACCTCTTCAACAGTTTTGCACCTGTGTAAAATATCTTTGAGATAGAATTCAGGATTAGAAATTGGTTTTTTATCCGAGAGATCTTTAATTCCCTTTTGTGGAGTAGCGGAGGCGAGGCGTGAAAATGCGAGTCCTGATTCATTCATACCCGACTGGGGGGCGAAACTTTCCGGGCCAACGCTGCGTGCGCCTGTAAATGCTGCGCCAAGGTAACCTTTGCCTTTGCCGGTTTCAAACCATATCCGCGGTGTAAGCAACCACGTATCATGATTGCAACCTACCATAGTTTTTCCATGCACCGTTATTTTATACATGCTGCAACTGTTTGCTTTTATAAAACAACAGATGAAGAATATAAAAAAATATTTATTGACGGTTGACATTTACAATTCAACATTTAAAATTTTACATTTCTGTTTATACAGGTTTAATATCCAGAATAAACTTCATTGTATTCATGAACTCGGCGAGTTCGTTTACTTTTTCCAGAACTTTATTTTCGCCACTGGGAGTGAGCCGATAATATTTCCGGATGCGTTTACCGATAAACTCTGTTTCGGTTTGAACGAGTCCTTCTGCTTCAAGAGCATGAAGAGTAGGATAGAGAGCGCCTTCTGTAATTGAAATTCTTTCTTTCGACAACTCTTTCACTTTTTGTGTGATCTCGTAGCCATACATTTTCCCGTTCTGTTTTAGCTGCTGTAAAACGATGGTTTTTAATGTGCCTTTTATAAGTTCCGACGAATAAATCATGATATTATAATTGAATACTTAAGACAAAGATACATAAGAACATTATGTATAAGACAATTAAGTGTTAAAACAAACTAAACAAATTGATTTACAATGAATTAAAAATTAATTAGGGCGATTAACAAACTACGGAATGCATGTTGTAAGATGATCGAACATGAAAAAATCAGAAATTCTTTACAAAGCTTTTGGCTTTTTGTGTCTCATCTTTAGTATTACAAACAACATAAAAGCACAAGCGTTTTCTTATACATTAAGTAATCAAAACGCCACAAATACCCTGACTTGTGCAACGCCGACTATAAACTTAATGGTTACGGCGAGTGTAAATTCAATTAATTGCGTATGGACTAATTCGTCAGGCTCCGTATCAGGAAATCCAATAGCGCTTACTAATGCCGGGACATATACTTTAGTTGTAACCAACATAGTGAGTAATACAGACAGCACGAAAATATTTACAATTTACCAGAATACGGTCGCTCCTGTTTCTTCGATATCACCATTTACGCAAACAGTGAACTGCAATACCGGAACAACTTTTACTGCAACTGCAATTTCTCCCACGGCAAATATTATGCATGAATGGTTTTCACCATTTGCTCCCTATCCCTCTGGACCTGTATCGGGAACAGCAAGTTCCCAAAGCAGTGTTTACAATGCTTTATCAGGGCCCGGAATTTACGAACATGTTCTTACTAACCTCGTTAATGGTTGTACAACGACCAGTAATATGACAATAACATCTTCTTCTTCTTTTCCCAGCTTTAATGTAACAAGCGCAAACAATTTCAGCGTTGGATGTTCACCAATGAATCAGACAACACTTTGCATTGTTAATGTGGTTTCGCCTGGCCCTGTTAATTTTTTATTTCTTCCACCAGGTTCAGGCACTGCTGTTCCTTCTCCAACAACAGCTTTTACCGCGCAATCCTGTTCTGTGGTGAGTACACAAGGCACATGGACTTTAATTGTAAACGATCCTATAAATAATTGCCAGGCGGCACTGCCACTTGTTGTTAAACAAAACACAGTGGCGCCATCAATTATTTTAAATGTAACTCCACCAATAGCTACGCTTACCTGCTTTGTTCCTAACATAATCTGGACTTGTTCTGTACTAGCTGGCACCGATGTCATGTGGCAGATCCCATCAATACCGCCGGTACTTCCGCTAAACACATTAAATATAAATACTCCCGGAAGTTATACTCCAGTAATAACTAATACGGTAAATGGCTGTACAACATCGTCCGTAGTAACCATCAGCCAGAACACGGTTATTCCAATTCCGAATCAGATTGCGTTTGGAAATCCTTCCGTAGTGTCATGCTATATTCAACCAGTAGTTGTATCGTATACAGCAAATTCAGCCGCTCAACCCCCGAACCTTCCAGTAAACATTGTTCAATCCTGGCAGGGTCCATCACCACAACCTACTATAGGAACAGTTGCCCAATATAGTATTTATGTTCCCGGTACATATACCTTAACCGTTCAGAATAATCAGACGGGCTGTATAGGGTCTCACACATTTAATGTGGGAGTGATTACAAATGAAGTTAAAGGCACAGCGGTTTATACGATGGCATGCACCGGAACAGTTTTGATTGCGCCCGCATACTCTTTTTCTGTGACAGGAAATTCTTATACATGGACAGCACTTCCGGGAAGCGGCAGTTTTGTAGGGCCAAATACTACTCCTTCTGTTGTTGTTAATGGAGGCGGTCAATATGTGTGCACAACATACAAACCAAATTCAAACTGTACAACGATTGACACAGTATACGTTCACACTTGTGTAGGATTGAAAGATCATTTTGTAAATGCATTGAACGTAAAAGTTTATCCTAATCCCGCAAGGAATTATTTAGTGATTGAGTTTCCGGAAATTCCTGAAGATGTTAGCTTAGAAATTTATGACACTCAGGGAAAAATAATTTTGACAAAAGTGCTCTATGAAAAATCCAACAAAATAAATTTCGAATCAGATAGAGGTTTTTACCTGTACAGAATTTCGGAAAAAGGATTCGTGGTGAAAAATGGTAAATTGCTTGTGGAATAAATAAACGTTCTTTTTATTCAGTCACAGGAACATACCGGTTACGCAATAAAACAAAAGTAACAATTGTAAGAATAATAATTCCATACAATACAGCTTTGTTCATATCGAACGTATTAAAAGTAACTATCAGTATCGACATTGGAAGAAGGAAATCATACTTTCTTCTATCGTCCTGAATTTTCCCCATGATCTTTAAATTTTTTCCGAAAGAAAATTGCGAAATAAATATGGAAGAGAAGGTGAGCAGGTAACAAAAGAAATCAGTAAAAATGGTTTTGCCAAATTCACTGAAAAAAACAAAAAACTTAGGACATGTTACTTCGAATGATTTGAGGGTGAACGCGAACGTGGCGATTGGAATGGAATACGAAAACAACCATGCCGGGACATCGTTGTTTGGAAGTTTACTTATTTTGAAGATATGTTCTGCCAGGTGCTGGATAAGTATAAGATTAAAAATGACCAGAACCACGGGGGAAATTAAATGAAGTGAAAGGAACAACAGATTAAAAACAAGTTCGCTCATACGGCTAGTTTTCAAAATCTATTTCGCCATTTGTAATAATGTATGAAGCGCCATTAATAGTATCGGTGATAAAATTAAATGAAGCTTTGAATTTGTTCATAATGGTTGGCCCGGTTGTATCAAAGTGTGTCACGTTTATTGTGCCGGTTATTGCAGAAAAAGGAGTTCCATCAGTACTTTGAAAAGTCATGGATACAAGCGGTGATGAGACATCTGTTACTCCAATAGAATGTGGAAGTTTAAGATTTATCATGGAGTAGGGAGAAGACTGTGATGTTTTACCCATGAAAATAAAATCGTTTGAGCCGTTAAGTTGCAACGACCACGCATTCGAAGTCATGATCCAATCTTGTCCGTTTACTTTTGCTGACATTTTTTTTTGATGAGCCGGAGGGCCAGGAGTAATTGTGATGACAGTTGTTTCTTCTTCAACAGGATCGGCTTCTTTTTTTTTGCAGGAAGATGAAACAGAGAAAATTGTTAACAGTGCAATTATTTTTATTGAGATGTAAATATGTTTCATGCAATTTTATTTAAGTTTATCAGAAGACGAGACAACAGAATCTTTTTTGAAACCGTACCAATTGGAGCGGACTTTTTCGAGGTGGCATGCTTCGTAAAATTCTCTTTTGGATGTGAATCGTCTACCTTTTAACCATGAATCTTCCGAGGCTTGATCTTCGAATAATCCCCAACTAACACCTTCGAAATAAGATGTGAACCAGTCTTCATTTATTTCCCCGTCGGACTTTAAGTATCCACTATAAATTTCTTTAAGCGCAATTTGGTGAAGTTGTTGGTAAGATAAGGGCAACCTGGTGTCTTTACTGTAAAGATTACGAGGCAAAACGAGGCAGGGGCCTTTAAAAAAATACCAATTAGCATCAATATTTTCTCCATAGAAATAGATTAAATCATCCGATCTGGAATTGTGTTGATTGCCAAAAATGTGAATGCAAGTGATTAACCTGTTACCAAATGAATTTATACAAAGCAGACTGTCGACTTTATATGAGTATATCGTTTCGGTTTCTGAATTGGGAGTTTTATTTTTTACCCAATTATTTAAACTGTCTTCAATGTTTTTTTGAATATCCAGATAAGCATTCACCCCTATTTTAGAGATACTTTTTATAAGTAGGAGTTTTTCATTTTTTTGTATTTCGTTTGTCTGGCAACTGGCAAATAAAACAAGAGAACTCCAAAATTTTATTTTATCTAGGTTTAACATATCCTGATTTTCCTTCCGTTTGGTCAGTGAATATCCATCCATAATTTTTAATTGTGTGAGATTCTAGATACCCTTTCGGTTTAAATCCTTTCGGAATAAAAACGCGCCCACCTTTTACAGAAGAAGGCAACTTGTCAATTTTGTAAGCACCACACTGCGGCGCCACACCATCCTGATCCCAGAACGGATCGGCATTTGGTTGCCCAAGGTCGCTTCCGTATTGCCATACATCTGTGAAGTAGGTCCAGTCTAAGCCACCGCTACACGCATTTTCAGGGGCAACAGCATAAAACCTTCCGAATTTTATATTCGCTTTTTGCAATACTTCAACCATACCAACCGCATAAGCATAACCCATGCTGTGAGCAACAACATCAACACTATCTGTTTGCTTATTAAAAAGAATGTATCCACTATTGATTTTACGCAATAGGTCGGCTGCTGCAATCGCTCCACGGCTCCTTCTCCACTCGAAGCCAGACTTATTAGGTATTGTGTGTAAAAAAAACGGAGGACCGGTTTTGCATCTGTAATCGTTCGGATAATCTTCGCATAATGCCTGGGTAAACTGCGAACCACCCTGTCCTTTAAGATAATTTCCAACGCTGCCGTGATTGGACGTACCAACACTGTGGTGGCCATCGGCATACACCACGTTTCTTGTTCCAATCCTGTTTATGAATTGAGCGTCTATTCCCTGCCAGTAGTTTCGCGAATCACCAAATTCAATTTCATTGTTTGAGTCTTTGTACTCCAAACCGGTATTTACAGGATCGCCGTTACCATTTACAATAGGCCTATAACCATTCACAAAAAGCAAGAGATTTCTGTAATTGTCAAATTCAAGATATTGCTTCAGAACCTGTAAACGGTTTGCAGGGGCTTTGATAATGATGTTATCTCCTCCCACACAAACAGCAGAATAAACTGTTACTCCGGAAACAAGAGTTTCAATGGTGATGTTATTTCTTACAGGAATATCAATATCAGCAAGTCCGTACTTTACGTAAACACAAATGGAGTCGAATTGTATACCAGCGAGATAACAATTAGGAGCTCTGCCAATCAAATCCAACCTTTCAGGAATCGTAATTTGCGCTGTTTTTTTATAAGCGATTTTTATTTTACTTATCCAGTAAAAAACACCTTCGGCAGTGTTTATGCGTTGTGCATCCTCTTCGTCATCGAACCAATTCAAAGGATATTTCCCAACTTGTATTGTGATCCATTGTTCTTTTACTAACTGTGTCCCTGCTCCATAATCGAGAAGGTTGTTACTTGAATTTTTTTGGAGTTGAGGAAACGTGTGTTCAAGACCAAAAGTTCCATGAGCCAGTTCGTGGGCTACTGTTTTTATTGAGGCGCCCGATTTAATAAAACCAAGTGCCCGTCCTCTTACCATATACCCGCTTATTTCGGGATCGCTGAAGGATGGAACGATGAACAAATAATACGCTTCTTTGTCATAAAGACTATCATACAGCTGATACGCATTTCGAAGCTGGCGCATTTCCGGGCTGTATTTAGTCAGAAGATTTGCATCGGCGGCATCAAGACCATTAACGCCAAGATCAAACGTGAAACCTTGTGCCGTGCTTATTGTCCATTGCACACCTGCCTGTTTAAATACTGAATTTAACTGATCCGGAACAATGGATAGAGTGGCGCCATTAACCGGGACAACATTTACTTTTTTCGCAAGATTTTTTACCGGTATAATATTTAATTTTCCAATCTGTTTTCCGTTATAAATTGCATAAACGCATTGAGCGGAATACGATAAGCCGGTAAGTTTATAAATGTTATTGGATTGATTTACAAAGGTTACAGAAAATCCGTCTTTTGTAATAAAATTCAGTGCGGAAGAATTAAATTCTGCAATTTGAATTTCAGCGAGAACTTCATCTGTTTGAGATTCTACAATACTTTTATTGGCCACAAAATAGTTTTCGCCATTCTTTAGTTTTATTACTTCATAATTTTTAATGAAAGCTGCGTATTCTTTTTCATCGAAGCCAAAACTCTGCGTTGTACTTTTTTTGAATAGTACACGTTTATTTTCGTCAGCGTCAAGACTGTCACTGCTATACTCCAGGAAACTTGTTGGACCTGTTACACGTGGTGGCGGAGGATTTAAATATATCGTATACTGATTTCCCTCTTCATCACGAATAACCATATTGTTGGCATTAGTTGGAGTTGGAACACAAACAACATTGTTGCTTCCCTGGAGGTTATAACATACCTGATTACCGTTGACAAAAACTGAATCGAGTTGTCCGTTAATATAAGTGGCATTTTCTTCGGCCTCCAATTGATCCCATTGTTGCAACCATTTATCAACTCCATCAGTTATTGCTTCTATGATTCCTTGTTGATGTCTCGCTTCCGCGTCGATATAAATATTGTTCCATTTCACCGGGATCTTTTTTAGTCCGAGTAAAGACACCACACCTTTTCCGGAGTACCAACCCAAGGAACCGTTGGCAGAAATATCGTACACCTTAATTTCGAATTGCCCGCTTTGAACTATAAGTCCGCGAATAGCTTTGACCAATGGAAGTGGAGCGGAGGCAGCAGTATTGTAAGGTGAGGACTGATCATTACAGGAGTATGTTGGTTCGGCGGAAGTTGTGAATTCTGCGATGTTGCTCCAGTCTCCTAATATACCAACGCCTTCACCGCGTACTCTGCATTGATATGTCGTATTGGGTTCGAGATTTGAAATTTTTTCAGAACCTGAAACCACTGTATAATCGAACCATTCTGTAGTTCCGGATTTTCGCGCCTGCAATAAATAAGACGTGAATGCACTTTGCGTATTCCATTGACAGAATCCTGAGCGGTGGTTAACATTGGTTGCTGTGAGCTGAAGTTTAAGAACATTTCCAAGGACAGAGTTTATAGTTCCATATGTAAAGGTGCACACCTGACTGTAGCCATTATTTTTGAAAAAATCTTTTCCAGAAACATCTTTCGCTCTTACTCTCCAGATATATTTTGTATACAAATTAAGAGTGGGCTCTATAATACCATAGTTTAAAAACGTTTGTTGTGTTACGACACTATAAACAGGATTTGTATGTATTGCAACCTGATTTGGATTGGCGCTACTATCGGGTTTACTTTCCCAAAGTGCAAATTCATACTCGGTGTTGAAAGAACTATTTGGGCTGCCAAGATTCATGGCTGCCCATTGAAATAAAATATTTTGAACTGGCAATGGAGTAATGATAGAGTTGCAAAGGGGTAGATTAAGAAGCGGAGGATCGTTTTTAATGAACCAGGCCTGTGCGCAGGATTCGTTGCTGATTTGTTTATTGGTGTAATAATCGAAGGCCCTAACGCAAATGGAGTAATAGCCCTCTGGTAGTGAAATGTTCTGGTCGTAAAGACTCTGATTAAATCCGACGAAATCGAGGTTATTACTATTGAGGTAAGGGGCAATGTCGGACCCGCTTATTAAATAGGGTTGTCCCGGAAAAAGCGTGATAGACCGGGGTTGATAAAATGTTTTTGTACTAAGTGTATAACCATTGCCTTTTATTTCAAAGCGGAGTTTAATATCTGTAGAGGCAACAGAAAGATCATTGAGTTGTAAAATTATTTTCAGTTTTTCAGAGCCTGCTTCTGTATAATCTTTAAGATATGCGCTGTAGGGTGTGGAGAGTTGCGTTGAAAGCTGAACAGGATAGACCTGTGAAAATAATTGAAAATTTGTATAACAAAAAACAACAAACAGAAAAAATTTGAGGCGTAAAAGTATCGGTCTTGTGCACATATCCAACAGGTAGTTTTTTGTTGAACGGCGAAAATAAACCAATAAAACAGCGATGCGGGTTCCGTTTAATTAAACGGATTTTTCGGTTAAGGAAAATCTAAGAAAGTCAATTTTCTCTTTGAGATTGTTTTCTTATCAGTAGAGAAAGGTTTTTTGGTTACCAGTCCCTCCAATAATCAGCAAGGCCCGCCCCTTCGTTATATTTCTTCGGATCGAGTCCGCAGGCGGTGGTAATTTTGTTGGTAAGATTGCAAAGTTGTTCTCTTTCTCCGGTTTCGATCAGGGTTCCTTCACAATCCATGTTTAATTGATTAAGAGAATGGATTGCTTTTTCGAATCGTTTAATTTTTAAATCTTCCTGCGCATTTTCTCCATCCGCAATAAGATCAGAGATCAGAGTGTCAAATATTTCTTTTGCTTTATCGCAATTATCAGGAGTATATTGTGGTGGATTATTTATGAATGTTTTCCAGGTTTCGAAGGGATAATATACCTTCATGGATTTCAGCTACCTGGCATACGCTGAGGTGTGGACCTGTTTTACTTCGGGATCTTTACATGAAATGAAGAACGTAATTAATGAAACAAACAAGAAAATGTTTTTTAGAGCAATCATTTTTCAGGGTAAAAAGATTTTGCTACAACTATTTCACCAATAATATAAGAGTTAAACTCTTCGAGCTCTTCGGCAGGAACCCACAGCTCGTTGTGAATAGCCCCACCTACGTTCTGGACCTCAAATTTTGATATATAATCTGAGTCCATGATAAACCTGGTAACAAAACCCGAACCTGAAGCTGATACATTCCAGTCACGTGCAATTTGTATAGCATATTCCTCATTCATTACGGGATAAAAAATAGGTTGTTGTTCAAGACGTGGTGGGAATTTTGTCCAACCCGATTCTTCAATTAGTTTTAGCTCTTTAGGTCCAACAGGTCGATATAAGGTTATTGGAATTTTATGCTCTTTAATTTTTGATATATATGCAGTTGTTGCTTTGGCCGAATCGCCAATATTGATAAGCAGGATTTGTTCGATAGAAAGTGCAGTGTTAAGAATAAGAGCGGTTCTAACATCTTCATCTCCGTCTTTTGAAAGAAGATTAAAAATGAATTCGTTTATTTTTCGTTTTCTTGCAACGGCAGTTCTTACATTAGAATCAGGATCTTTTGACAGTATCTCAAGAATTTCTACAGGAACTGTTTTATTATGAATGATCCATGTTTTGAAATCGGGGTATTTAAGAATAATTTCTTTCCAGGTTTCTAAGGAGGCTTCTTCATGAGTGGCTCTAGCCTGCTCTTCAGAGCTTTCACTTTGGCGAAGTCGGATAAATTCGTCAGCAGAAGTAATCATAATCTATTCAAAAGAGATTCAAATATAAAACAAAAAGCCGTCCCCCTTAATGGAACGGCTCTCTGATTTTTAAACCGTAAATCAATTTTGAATGTTACTTACAGGTATCAAACAAAATCTATTTACCCAAACAAATAACCACCGTCGAGATAAGATTTCAATTCAAATGGCAAATTGAATTTAATTCTTAACTGGACTTATCGCAGCCGGCAAACCGACCAGCAGTTTTGCCTCACCGGTATGCCGGTGCGATCAAGCATCTTACTGCAGGAAATCTCACAAACCTGCAGCTGAAAAATTACTCCGCAGAAGCTGCTTCAGCGCTAAGTGCCTCTTTAATTTTATTCTCAATCTCTTCCGCGAGATCAGGATTTTCAATAAACAAGGACTTCACTGCGTCGCGTCCTTGTCCTAATTTAGTATCGTCGTAGCTAAACCACGAGCCTGCTTTTTTGATGATTCCTTTTTCAACACCGATATCAATGATCTCTCCAACTTTGCTGATGCCTTCTCCAAAGATGATATCGAATTCGGCCTGCCTGAACGGCGGCGCCACTTTATTTTTAATAACCTTCACGCGCGCACGGTTACCGCTCACCACTTCTCCCTCTTTCAGCTGACTGATCCTGCGGATATCCAAACGAACCGAAGCATAGAACTTAAGCGCGTTACCACCCGTTGTAGTTTCAGGATTTCCGAACATAACACCTATTTTCTCACGTAACTGGTTGATGAAAACACAGCAGCATCCTGTTTTATTGATAGTGCCGGTAAGCTTACGAAGTGCCTGGCTCATTAAACGAGCCTGAAGTCCCATACGGCTGTCGCCCATCTCACCTTCAATCTCTGCTTTAGGAGTTAAGGCCGCCACCGAGTCAATTACTACAAGATCAATTGCTCCAGAGCGAATTAAATTATCAGCGATTTCAAGCGCCTGCTCACCGTTGTCGGGCTGAGAGATCAATAAACTTTCAGTATCAACGCCTAATTTCTCTGCGTAGAAACGATCGAAAGCGTGTTCCGCGTCAATAAATGCCGCAATTCCACCTGATTTCTGAACGTTTGCGATTGCGTGAATTGCGAGTGTTGTTTTACCTGATGATTCAGGACCATAGATCTCAACGATTCTTCCTTTAGGGAGACCGCCGATGCCGAGTGCAATATCTAACCCGAGTGATCCGGTAGAGATAGCTTCCATCGGTTCAACTTTGCTGTCGCCAAGTTTCATGATGGTACCTTTACCGTAAGTTTTTTCTAATTTGTCCAATGTTAACTGAAGCGCTTTAAGCTTCTCGGAACTGGTAGCTTTTTTGTCTACTGGTTCCATAACATCTTCTCCGTTTTTTCTAGCCATTTTATGTAGTTTTTATTGATTACACCTTTTAACCTTTGGTCGCCGGAGCAGTTTCCGGCTGCTTGCCATCTGCTGATCCGGCGAAGGTTATTAAAGTTAAGGCATTTCCAACTTCACTATCCTCGTTTGTTTTGCACCGCGTGCTCTAACTTATACACAAAGGTATGCCCAGAAAATAGCAAAGTCTTGCTACAGATTATAGTATTTTTGGAAAAGGTGTTAAAAGCCTTGTGTAGTAAGGCTTACAAACTCGTATAAAGTCAAAATTTTAGACAAGTTAAACTTTTACAATGCTAAAAAACTAATGTCAATACAGTTCTGTACGCATGGATTTAATCCTTCGAATGTTAAATGCATGAATTGCTTCTCTAAATCTTCTTTGGCTTTTTTATCCGGCGTTTTTGCGTTGGCTCAATCACCTGTCCCTTTTCATTTACAATAAAGTAAATAGTTATTTTTTCAGAACGGTTTAATGGGATTGAGGCGTAATAATTGACTGTTTTACTTTTTCACGAAAGTCTTTTGTTGAAACATCAGGACCATTGTTAGCTTTCATGGGATTATTTAGAGCCACCAGGCTTATCATAATTAAGAGCGATTTTAGGGTTTTAATTTTAATTTGTTATTTAAGGCGAGGCGAAACAACCTGATATTTGTTACAGATCTCAAACCCATTTTATTTTTATATAATTGATAATCAAATGAGTATGGAATTTATTTGTTATTTATTTGGTTTATATTGTAAACTAGTTTATGTTTGTAGTATATTTATAACACTACAATGGAAAACGACAATTTTAATTCGGAACAAAGCTTACAGGTCATTAATGGTATGATCAATACTGCTAAGAACAAACTGGCCGACGATGGTTTCCTCCTCATTTTCTGGGGGTGGTTGGTGATCATTGCAGCTGTTTCACACTATATCACTATCAGATTAAACATTCCGTACGGATATTTCGTATGGATCATACTTATGCCATTGGGCGGAATTTTTTCGGCGATCTATGGATCACGTCAGAATAAAAAACAAAAAGTAAAAACATATATCGATTCGTACCTCTCCTATTTATGGATCGCTTTTGGAATTGCTCTTGCGATCAGTCTTGGTTTTATGTACTATCACGGAATTAAAGCCACTTATTTTTTTCTGATGATCTTATACGGAATTGCCACTTTTGTATCGGGAGGATTGCTCAACTTTAAGCCCCTCGTGATCGGAAGCATTGCTTCTTTCGCCTGCGCGGGCATTTCAGTTTTTCTTGGAGAACTGGATCAGTTGTTGATCATTGCGGTGGCCCTTTTATTCAGCTATGTTATACCGGGGCATTTATTAAGGAACAAATTCAAATCGCAACAGCATGTTTAAAGATCTGGATCCTGTTTTGCACTCGCAATTGCGGCTCGCAGTTGTTTCTCTTCTTGTGTCGGTTAAGGAAGCGGAGTTTACGTACCTCAAAGAAAAAACCAATTCTACCGCCGGCAACCTGAGCGTGCAGATCCAGAAATTAAAAGACGTGGGATATATTGAAGTAGAGAAAAAATTCAAAGACAATTATCCTCAAACTATATGCAGAATTACCCCAGCAGGATTAACGGCATTTGAAACGTATTTTA
>JAJONO010000072.1 GCA_021323535.1 Bacteroidota bacterium | reverse complement strand
CGTTGTTGAAAGGATCCTGTTCTGTTAAGCTCCATCCGCTCGTTTGGCAATGCGTTCTGAGCGCCATTGATTTTGCGGACTTAGGATTAAATTGTTTTATCATTTTTGCCCACAGCATTCGTGCCGCGCGCATCTTGGCAATTTCCATAAAATGATTCATACCAATGGCCCAGAAGAAAGAGAGTCGCGGTGCAAAAGCATCAATGTCTAATCCGGCTTTTATTCCGGTGCGGATGTATTCGAGTCCGTCTGCTAAAGTGTACGCCAGTTCGATATCTGCGGTAGCGCCTATTCAAAAATATCGGCGATAATTTTCATGGAGTGAGCAGGAGGATAGATGTATGTGTTACGCACCATGAACTCTTTCAGAATATCGTTCTGAATGGTTCCGGTGAGTTTATCCATACTTACTCCTTGTTCCTCGGCAGCAACAATGTAAAAGGCCAGGATTGGAAGTACAGCTCCGTTCATGGTCATGGAAACACTCATCTGATCGAGAGGGATCTGATCAAATAATATTTTCATGTCCAGAATACTGTCAATGGCCACACCGGCTTTACCAACATCGCCAACCACACGTTCGTGATCGCTGTCGTAACCACGGTGAGTTGCTAAATCAAACGCAACTGAGAGACCTTTTTGCCCGCCCGCTAAATTTCTTCTGTAAAACGCGTTACTTTCTTCGGCGGTACTGAATCCGGCGTACTGACGAATGGTCCAGGGACTCTGCACATACATGCTCGAGTAGGGGCCACGCAAGAACGGCGGCAGCCCTGCGCCAAAATTTAAATGCTCTAAATTTTCTGTATCAGAAGAATAATAAATGGGTTTCAGTTCAATTTGTTCAGCCGTTGTATAAGTAGACGCTGAGGAATTCTGAACGGGAACATTCTTCGAAGTATATTTTATGTTTGAAAAGTCTTTGCGCATGTTTTTAGAACTCATTACATTTTGTGATCTTAAAGTTTTACTTTAATTTTTTCTTCTTCATATGAATGGGCCAGTCTGATTGGTTTAATTCTCTGGTAAGGAGGTTTGCTGTCTTCTTTGCTTTTTACAAGGAAAGAATTCTTTAATTCTTTTTCTTTCGGATCCTGGAATTTATTTACTCCAACCAGGATCATTTTTCCTTCTTTCACTTGCGATAATAATTGCTCTGCATCCTTCGCAATCATATCCTGGATGAAATTATTTTTTATTCCCGCGATGAAGCCGCCTTCTTTTTCAATGACTTTAAATTGTTCCCAGGCTTTTTCAGCGAGCTGATCAGTGAGCGTTTCAATGTAATACGAACCTGCCGAAATATCTGCTACTTTATCGAGATAACTTTCTTCTCTTAAAATATGTTGTTGATTTCTGGAGATCCTTGAACTGAATTCAGTAGCATCTTCAAATCCATAATTGAATGGTAATACCGAAAGGCTATCACAGCCGCCAATTACGGCACTCAAAGCTTCGGTTGTTGTGCGAAGCATGTTGGTGTAAGCATCCAGTCCGCTTTTATTGATCTGTGCTGTCTGCGCCTGAATATGAATCGGGAAATCAGTTGCGTATTGTTCCTGGAGCAAAGCCACGAGTTTTCTGAAGGCTCTGAATTTTGCAATTTCATTATAAAAATCGCCACTCACCGCAAAAATGAAATGAAGCGTTTTATCTTTTAAAGTTTTGTTATTATCAAAATAATTGAAGTATTCGTTCAGGTGCGCGAGTCCCAGGGCCAGCTCATTCACTGTGTTGGCACCGGCTTCCTGGTAAAGGCTCACATTTACAGGAATGTGAACGAGTTTATTCAGAGTTGAAAGATCTTTGGTTTCGTCATCGTGCCATTCGCCGTAAAAAGCAAAGAGACAAAGCGGATCAATGTTCACGAAACATTTTATTTTTCCATCAAACTCGTTTTTCTTTCCATAATATTCTTTCAGATCATCGATTACATGGAGACAATCATTGCTGATAAAAAACTGCGTGTAGATATGTTCGAGTGAAATATCCTTTATCAGTGTTTTTGTGTCAATCTTTTTGTGAATGTAAAACGACAAACCGCTGGCGCCGCCTTTCAAAGCGTTAATCGCCTGTTCATTTGCTTTTTTTTCGTCCTTTACATTGATCTGTTCGCAGATGTCCCAATGATTGCCGGAGAAGAGTGGCGATTTGTTTTCTTTAAGATCTTCCGAAGTATAAAATGGTTTTACGTCGAATCCGTTATTGGTTTTCCAGACCAGTTGGTTAAAATCAATTCCTTTAAGATCCTTTACGATCTGGTCCTTCCATTGTTGTGCTGTTACGGGCGAAAACTCTTCAAATAAGTTCATTAAAATTAATTTCAGTTCTGTCGTTAAAAAATCTGGGCTATCTCTTTCTTTACATACTCCAGCGCCACTTCATTCGGTAATCTTTTATCCACGTTGGCGGTAATATTCAGAACCATCATGGCCAGGTCATTGCTGCTGTTTTCGTGCGGTACTTTTGTCGCGGAAATGTTCACCAGTTTAATGATTTCTTCTTTAGCGGTTTTAACCAGTTCCCACGAATTATGGCTCAGGTATATTTGCTGCGAAAGGTTGTGTTCGTACTCACTCTTTATAGCTTTTATAAGTTCCTGGTGAAGTTGATGGCTGGTCATTCCGTGCTTGTTAACACGCACAACAAGGGTATTAGGATGGATCCTTTCCAGGTAGATCACTATACGTTCATAAGCCTGAATTTTGAGGGGGGTAATGGCCGACTGTGACGCTTTTTTGAGCTCATGGTCGCGGCGTTTTTGTTCATTGGCGAGGAATTTCTGTACGAGCAGGTAAGCCGCAGCAAATACGGCTCCGGCTGGTAAAATAATCTTTAAAATTTCAATTAATCCATTCATTTTAATAATAGTTATTGTTAGGTTAAACAAGCAGGTCTTTATCTCTTTTTGGTATAACTACATCCATTTAAAAGGATACAAATTCATTTACCTGCCGTATAAAAGTCGTTATAATTATTAAGATTTAAAACCTTTTTTCAGCGTTTTTTACTTTAATTTTCGGTTCAGTTTATGGAATTCCGACCCATACGGCATCCAAATTTAAAACCTCTTCTATGCGCATTAAAAAATCAGCCACCTTATTGCTATTAGCCTTAGCCTCTGTGGTTCTTGGCCTCAATTACATTTCAAAAACCGGTTCGGTGCGTTCCGGGATCACTTTCGGAAAGAACGATAATTATGATGCTCTCTGGAAAAGGGTTGACAGCTGTTCGCGTAAAGGACTCACCGAATCGGCCCTGAAAGTTGTGGAGCATATCTATGATAAGGCAAAAACCGAAAACAATGCCCCTCAATTCGTAAAGGCCATTCTTCACCGCATGAAGTTTGAGAACAACCGCGAAGAATTCGCCCTCGAAAAATCTATCATTCGGTTAAGAGATGAAGCCGCTGCGGCAAAGTTTCCCATAAAACCAATCCTTCAGAGTATCCTGGCCGACTCTTATTGGCAATACTTCAATAATAACCGCTGGAAATTCTACAACCGCACACAAACTGTCAATTTTAAAAACGACGACATTACTACCTGGGATCTTAAAACCATTACGTATGAAGCCATTAAAAATTACAAAGCTTCGCTTGAAAATGTGGATAGTTTAAAGCGTACCAAAGTAGATATATACGACGATATTATGGTGGCCGGGTCAAAAGAATGCAGGGAATGGCGACCAACGCTTTATGATTTTGTAGGGCACCGCGCCCTTTCCTTTTTTATGAGCACAGAACCCGATGTGGCCCGCCCGGCTACACGTTTTACTGTGAACGACGATGTTTATCTTAAGCCTTACGATCAGTTTCTTAAAGTTAAGATCACTAATCCTTCCGATAGTTTAGAAACAAAATACTACGCCTTGCAGCTCATGCAGGATCTTACACGTTTTCATGAAAAGGAAATAGATATGGATGCCCTGATTGACGTGGAGCTTCAGCGTTTGGATTACATCAATTCTCATTCGCAAAATGCGAAAAAAGATACCTTGTTCCTCACCACTATGAAAGAATTACAGGATAAATTTGCGTCGAGTCCCCGTGTTTCCGAAGTAGATTACCGTATTGCAACCTGGTATTTCAACAAAGCATCCATGTATCAGCCATTGAATGGCGACGCTTATAAATGGTATAAAAAAACAGCGCATGAATTATGTAAAGCCAATTCAGATTCGGCACTTACGGCTAAATTTAAAAGTACCAACAATAAATTCTTTAAAGAGAAAAACAGTTCTTACGGTGCGGCACAGTGTAAAAACCTGATCACGTCTATCGAGAGCCAGGTCATGAACATGAACATTGAGCAAGTCAACGAGCCTGAAAAACCTTTCAGGGCCATTGTCACATCAACCAATATTAAGAAATTATATTTCAAGGTGGTAAAGACCTCTCATCTTGAACTGAGAAAAATTTACCGTCACGATTGGGGACAAAAGCTCTATGAAAAACTAAACACGCTTCCCACTGTAAAAACATTTACGCAGGCTATTATCGACGATGGCGACTACCAGAGTCATAACATGGAAATAAAAATGCCTGAACTACCGTATGGTTACTACATTATTATTTCATCCATTAATCCTGATTTTAAATATTCGAACAACCTGACTTCATATGCTCAGTGTATTGTTTCAGATATTACTACCATTGAACGCAACAAGAACGATGGCTCGCATGATTTCTACGCTTTACACCGTCAAACCGGTGAACCGTTGAAAGGAATTTCGGCGCAGGTATGGTACGAAAAATACAATTACGTGATCCGTGATTATGAAATGCGCAAAGGCGAACTTCTTAAAACCAATGAGAAAGGATTTTTTAATGTGGCTCTGGGAAAGGAAGAAGACAGAAGTTTTTTTGTTGAACTTCTCAATGGAAAAGATTCCTATTTTAATGATAATAGTTATTACAATTATAAACCTTACGACAACGATTACGTTTATGTAAAATCGTTCCTGTTTACCGACAGGGCCATTTACCGTCCTGGGCAAACTGTATTCTTTAAATCGATAGTTTTGGAAGGAAAGAAGAGTGAGAATTACAAGATAAAAGCCAATTATCCAATGACAGTGACATTCTACGATGTCAATCATCAGAAGATTTCTTCTATGAATCTTACCACCAATGAATATGGGACCATCAGCGGTTCGTTCATTGCGCCGCAGGGAGTGCTTAACGGACAAATGTATATTCACGACGGTTATGGAACAGTTTATTTTTCAGTGGAAGATTATAAACGCCCGAAATTTGAAGTCAAGTTCCAGGATGTAAAAGGATCTTACAGGATCAATGACAGTATTACCGTAAGTGGGATTGCAAAAGCTTATGCAGGAAATGTTATTGACGGTGCCAGGGTAAAATACCGTGTGGTTCGTAATGTTAGTTATCCATATTGGTGGTGGTGGTACCGTTCGTATTACAGCAGAGGAAATCAATCCACTGAAATTCTGAATGGAGAAGTAGTCACGAACGATACAGGAGGGTATGTAATTAAATTCAAAGCGCTTCCCGATGAATCTGTTTCTAAGAAAAGCCAGGCCACTTATAATTACCAGGTGATGGCCGATGTTACGGATATTAACGGCGAAACACATAGTACCAGTACGAACGCGACTGTGGGTTACCAGGCATTGAAACTGAATATTTCAACTGACGGAACCATCAATAAAAATGAAATTAAACCATTTCGTTTTTCGACACCAAACTTAAACGGTGTGCCTGAACCTACAAAAGGTGAATTCGCTATTTATAAATTAAAGCAACCCGATCGTGTGTTTCGTAACAGGCTTTGGACGCAGCCCGATCGCCACGCTTTAAGCAAAGAAGAATATTATAAAGATTTTCCGTATGATTTGTATGCCGACGAACAGAATAAATACAAGTGGGAAAAAGATGCGAAGGTACTTGATAAAACATTCGACACAGGTTCAAAAACAGAATATGATCTTGCTGGAGATTTAAAATCGCTAAAGCCCGGAGTTTATGTCATTGAAGCCAACTGTAAAGATAAATTCGGTGAAGAAGTAAAAGCCTTTGAATACTTTACATTGTTTGATCCGTCGTCTTCCGAAATGCCGGAGATATTGCCTGAATGGTATTATACCAACAAGTCAGACGCAGAGCCGGGCGACAAGATCCAGTACATCTATGCTTCGGGTTATGCGAACACGCACTACATGTTTGAACTCGAACATAAAGGAAAAGCAGTGTCAACCAAAACGATTGCAGCTTCTATGGGCACCAACGAAATTGCCATTGAAGAAATTCACCGCGGTAATGTTTCTTATCATGCAACCTTTATAAAACATAACCGTCTCTATCGTCAGAGCAGCGTTATCACTGTTCCTTATACCAACAAAGAACTCGATATTACTTTCGAAACCTTCCGTAACAAGTTATTACCAGGCGAAAAAGAAGAATGGAAAGTAGTGATCAAAGATAAAAAAGGTGATAAGATGGCTGCTGAGTTAATGACGGCAATGTATGATGCATCGCTCGACGCTTTCAGATCGAATTACTGGTCGTTTGATATTTACAATACTTATTATGCACAGTTAAGCTGGAACTCAACAGCTGGGCAGCAATCCAGCTCTTACGAATTCAACGACCTGAAAAGAAACAGTACTTATGTTCCTTACCGTTATTATGACAGGCTGAATTACTTCGGACTTTATTTCTATTCGAATTACAGAGGCGCCAACCACTATTATGACTATGAAGAAGGCTACATGTCAACAGGCGCAGCAATGGATGAAGTAACGACAATATCAAAAAATTCAGCAATGCCTAAAGGTGGTGTGGCGAAAGAATCTATGAAGCGCTCTAAAAAAGCGGAATCATCGCCCGATAATGATGCTGCGGAAACAGAAGTCAATGAACCTAACATATCTGGCGAATTCGCGAATGGTAAGGTAGGAGGAAAAGATGCTACCGGACAAACTACCACTGGAAAAGAAAAAGATGGTCGCGGTGATCTTGGCGCTGTAAAAGCACGTAGTAATTTTAACGAGACGGCTTTCTTTTATCCGGAACTTCAAACGAACGAAAAAGGGGAGACGGTTATTAAATTCACTATTCCTGAAAGTCTCACCAAATGGAAAGTGATGGGTCTTGCTCATACAAAGGATTTAAAGATCGGACGATTCCAGAAAGAAGTCATTACACAAAAAGAACTCATGGTTCAGCCAAACGCGCCACGCTTTTTCCGTGAAGGAGATAAAATGACATTCATTGCCAAGATCTCCAATCTTTCAAACGCTGAAATGAAAGGCTCTGCAGAATTAAAATTATACGATGCTCTTTCAGATAAGGAAATTTCTACAAACATGATCGAAGCGGTTTCTGGTCCGTTCCCAAGCATTGGCTATAGAGAGTTCATGGCCAAAAAAGGACAAAGTACTTCTATTGAATGGAACATTGCCATTCCGTTTGGTTATTCGGCGATCAAATACAAGATCGTTGCCAAAGGAGGAAATTTTTCCGACGGTGAAGAAATGGCGCTTCCTGTTCTTACCAATCGTATGCTGGTAACAGAAAGTATGCCGTTGCCCATCAGGAGCAACCAGACCAAAGAATTTAATTTCGAGAAGTTCATCAGTCAGAATAATAATTCTACAACACTTAAAAATCACGCGTATACTTTAGAGTTTACTGCTAACCCTGCATGGTACGCGGTTCAGGCGCTTCCTTACATTATGGAGTATCCTTACGAATGTGCCGAACAAACTTTTGCAAGATATTATGCCAACAGTTTAGCAACTTATGTAGCCAATTCGAAACCAAAAATCAAAGCGGTGTTTGAATCATGGAAAAATCAAAGTCCAGAGGCGTTCCTTTCCAATCTTGAAAAGAACCAGGAATTAAAAGCCGTTGTATTGGAAGAAACACCATGGGTACTTCAGGCTAAAAGTGAAACCGAAAATAAAAAACGTGTCGGCTTATTATTCGATCTTAATCGAATGGCCAGTGAGCAAACAAGAGCATTCAGAAAACTGAAAAAAGCACAAACATCAAATGGTGGTTTCTGGTGGTTTGAAGGTGGGCCCGATGACTGGTACATTACACAACACATTGCCTGTGGTTTTGGTCACCTCGATAAACTCGGCGTATTAAAACTCCGCCAGGATAACGAAGCATGGAACATGATGCAAAGTGCGGTACGTTATTGCGATAACAGAATGCGCGAAGAATACGAATGGGTGAAGAAATATGACAAAGATTACAAAACCAAAAATCATTTGTCTTACATGGCTATTCAGTATTTATACATGCGAAGTTTTTATAAGGATATCAATATGGATAACCGCAATAAAGAACACTTCGAATATTATAAAAAACAAGAACAGACGTATTGGCTCGAAATGGGAAGATACGCGCAGGGGATGGCGGCATTGAGTTTGCACAGGTATGAAGACGTAAAGACTCCGAAAGACATTCTTAAATCGTTGAAAGAAAATTCGCTTAACAGCGAAGAAATGGGAATGTACTGGAAAGAGAATTACGGATACTACTGGTACCAGGCACCAATTGAGCAACAGGCCATGATGATTGAAGCCTTTGATGAAGTCATTAATGATCAGAAATCCGTTGATGATCTGAAAACCTGGTTGATCAAAAGCAAACAAACACAACATTGGGGAACCACACGTTCAACAACTGAAGCGGTTTACGCTTTATTATTGAAAGGAACCGACTGGTTATCTACCGAGCCAAACGTGGAGATAACAGTTGGTAGCATTAAACTGGATCCGAAATCTGATCCTGATATTAAAGTTGAACCCGGAACAGGTTATTTCAAAAAAGTTTGGACAGGCTCCGACATTAAACCTGATATGGGGAAAATAAAAGTTCAGAAAAAAGATCAGGGAGTAAGCTGGGGCGCTGTGTACTGGCAGTATTTCGAGCAACTTGATAAGATAACGCCGCATGAAACTCCTTTGAAACTCAAGAAACAATTATTCTTACAGAAAAATACAGCAAGTGGCCCGGTAATTGAACCGATCACCGAATCTACCAAATTAAAACTGGGCGATAAGATCAAAGTGAGAATAGAATTGAGAGTAGACCGCGATATGGATTATGTTCACATGAAGGATATGCGTGCCGCAGGCTTTGAGCCAACCAACGTGTTCAGCGGTTATAAATGGCAGGACGGGTTAGGTTATTACGAAAGTACCAGAGACGCTGCTACACATTTCTTCTTTTCAAAACTGCATAAAGGAACGTTTGTATTTGAATATCCGGTTGTAGTTAACCATCTGGGAGATTTCAGCAATGGGATTACACAAATTCAATGTATGTATGCTCCTGAGTTTACTAGTCACAGTGAGGGTATAAGAGTAAAAACCGGAAAATAAAATGTAAGATGTAAAATGGATAATGTAACCAACACATTATCCATCTTCCATTTTCCGCTATTTTGAACTATTATCAGATCTCCTGCCCCCCAGAGGGGTCAAATGTGAATAGTAAAAATGAAATTTTTGCGTCCCAACCCTGAAGAGGTTGAATAATCAAACATACGAAAAATGTGAATTGAATAAAACTAAATAGAAGCCGTTACATTATCCATTTTCCATCTTCCATTGTTCATGTAATTCCAACTATTTTTCTAAAAGCTTGTAAGGTTTTGCTGTTTAGCTCGTATATTAGTTAAACCCATCATCATGAAAAAGCAGTTTATCCTTTTATTAGTATCCGCTTCTTTCATCTCGCTTTCCCAACCAAAGATCAACTGGTATGCCTGGGGCGAAACACCATTTAAAAAAGCAAAAGCAGAGCGTAAGCCCGTGTTCCTGGATGTGGGTACAGAGTGGTGCACGGCCTGCAATTTAATGGAAGAAAAAACCTATACCGATACAACCGTGATAGGGATCATTAACCGTAATTTTATTGCCATAAAAGCCGATGCCGAAGCTCAGCCCGATGTAGGAGCAAGGTTCCTCGAGTGGGGATGGCCGGCTTTGATCTTTCTTGATTCGGAAGGAAATCAGTTAAATGCCTTGCAGGGAAACAGAAGATCAAATGTATTTGTTCCTATTCTCAATGAATTTCTCACGAACTATAAAGCGGGAAATCTCAAAATACAGAACAACGATTTCTTTTCTTCAGAGCCACCGGATAAATCGGGATTACCTGAACTTTATAAAAAGGCTTATAACCAACTCGATTATTATTACGATAGTTTATATTACGGTTGGGGCTACGCATTAAAAATTCCTTTGTATCAGCCTGTAGAGTTATGTTTCTGGTTGAATAAAACATCTAAGAATTCGAAAGACATTAATAAAGCTTTAAAATCATTGAATCAATATTCGAAAATAAGCGACCGTGTTTGTGGTGGTGTTTATTTCGGATGCTCATCAGGACGAACGTGGAAAGGCGCCCAGCCCGAGAAGAGGACCGAATACCAGGCAGGGGTACTTCATAATTATTCGGAGGCTTACATGGCCACCGCTGATAAAAAATGGTTGAACGAAGCAAAACTCATCCGTTCATATTTAATGAATTCCATGTTTTCGAAAGAAGACAGTCTCTTTTACAACAGCCAGGAAGAATACATCGATCTGAAAGATGAATCGGTTGTTATTTCTCCGGAAAAATATTTTACGCTTACAGCAGAACAACGCGCTAAGTACGGACAACCTCCCATTGACAAAACACTTTATACTGATATTAATTTCAGAATCGTGAGAGGATTTCTTAAATCGTATGAAGCCACGCAGAATAAAGAGGACCTTGATCTTGCTGTTGCAACGGCGAATAGGATCATACAAAAAGCCTATTTAAAAGAAGGCTGGTTTAAAACAGTGATCGATAATAAAAACACGACGCAACGCATGCGGGAATTACCGGGAGACTCAGCGCAAAAGAACATCATGTATCTTAAAACACAGGCGCATGCTGCCCTTGCTATGTTATTGCTTTATCAATTCACGAATGATACCACCTGGCTCGTGCGTTGTGAAAACCTGAAAAATATGGTGAACGATAAATTATACGACAAAGAAAATGGTGGTTATTTTTCTACCAATCTTATGCCGGTAACTTTAGGAGGAAAACGCGCTGCTACAAAAGTACTGATCGAGAATGCGCTCTTTGCCAGGTTTCTTATCGAGTACAGCGATCTTACAGGAAAAGAAGAACTCATAAAAATGGCTGAATCAGGCATACGTTCTGTTGGAGTAGATAAAATTTTAAGTAACGAAGAAAGACTCATTGCCGATTTTGTTCTCGCCACAAATAAGCTCATGAAACATCATCTTGTATTTACTGTTGTATCGAATGATTTTAACAGCGAGGATACAAAAAATCTCCTCAAACAGGTGCAGCACTACTATCACCCCTCAAAACTGGTTAAGTTAGAAAAACCCGGGCATTATCCTGATCTTGGAAAAGCGAGTCTTTTTGTGTGTAATCAAACCGTGTGTTCGCAACCAATAGCATATTCGGCAAATTCGAAAACAGAGATTGACGGATTTATTAAAAAACTCAAGTGATGTATTAAAACAAAAAGGCCCCCTCCCCATTCAAGGGGGCTCTTTCTTTATCCGCATCGCATCATTGTTTCAGAACTTTACGGATAAATTGTTTTTCTAAAACTGTTATTTTTACCATGTAAATTCCTGAAGGGTAATTTTCAAGGTTATAAGATGTTGTTCCTGATTGGCTGCCACTTATAATCACTTCGCCAAGCGTATTTAAAATTTCCACTTGCATGTTTTCTCCTTCAATATAAAGTTGAGTCTGTGCCGGGTTAGGGTAGAGCCTGATCTTATTTTCGTTGCCTGTTCCATTTAAATCAACTCCTGTACACGAAGAAACATTCACAGTAATTGTTTTTGTGTTGTTCGCGCAGCCATTAGAAGAAAATCCGGTTACAGTATAAGTTGTAGACGTGGCAGGTGTAACAGAAATGCTAGTCGATGAAGCGCTGGTGTTCCATGAGTAGGTTGCCGCCCCAGTTGCTGTAAGCGTTGCCGTTTGCCCGGTACATAATGTTTGGCTGGATGCAGAAACTGTTACTGAAGGAGCCGTGGTTACAGTTTGTGTCATTGTGATATCAAACGTTCCTGTAGTGCTGGCACCTGCAACAAGAATAAAATAATTCATTCCCGGATTGGAGCACCAGGTAGCGGAAGCTGCCGATGAAGCACACAGCGGACCGTTATTGTCATTTCCTGTCACGCAGGTTAGAGCGCCGCAGGTTCCTGAGTAAACAAATATTTTTGAATCCCATGAAGTGGAACAAAGGCTAACGCCAAATTTATTTCCATTCCCAATTACAGAATACCATACACCGGTTTCGTTGCTGTAGGCTGTTCCGCAAGTGGCGGGTACAGAAACTTCAGTATTGCCATTTACGGTGGTGCCGGTCGTATTTCCCGGAACGGATAAACTGATGGCGCTTGAACAATCATCATTCGAAGGAACCGGAGGTGTTGCTCCGGTTACACCAACCGAGTGGCAAAACGCATCAACTCCGCAGGAAGAATTTGAGGAAAGATGGAGCCTGTATAAACCTGTTGAAGTAACTGTAACAACAAGTGGTGAATTACCCGAAAGAACAACTACGTTTGAATTGTTGCTGAATGTAATATAATCTGAACCAAAACCGCCAAAGCCGGCGAGAGTATAAGTTCCGGTTGCTGTAAAATCGCACACAGCATATTGTCCCGCATTCTGGCAGCCAGTAATATTGGTATATCCCGATTGATCGATAGTGGTTGTAGCAGATGTAATAATTTCATTAGGGTGAATGCAATTTTGCGCCTTCAATGTAAATGACAGGAAGCACAGTAACAGGAGGGAAAAGTAATTTTTCATTTTATTTTTTTTGCGAATGTAGGTCAAACAAAGAAGTTTCATTTTGTTTTTTATGATTAAGAGCGATTGTATTCTGATGAAAGGCTTTTGTATTTTTTTTCTTTGCTGGCATTGGTTTACGGTTAGAAATAGTGTAACAACAGATCATTTTCGATTCCTACCGGTTAGAGTGAAATAAGTTCACATAGATTAAATTTACCTGTGCTTTTTTAAGAGTGTTAACTATGAAAATTGAACTTCATTTTTTAACTTCACTAGAGATGAAAATTATTTTTACTCTTACCATATTTGTTTTATGTGCCGGAACAAATTCTGGACAGACGTCAGTTAAACAAATCGTCTTTACCACCGATTCGTTCAAAGATTCTAAAACCATTACTATAAACGGCATCGCCTCAAACATCACAACAGTTAAAAAATGCGACGAAAGTAATGGTCCGCCTTATGACTGCCACACCACTATTACGTTTTCAAAAAAGAGTTTTCCTTCTTTAAAAGTTCATGGCGACGCTTACATGTTTGCTAAAGCCGATATTAACCAGGATGGTAAGGAGGAGTTGATATTGAAGATACAGGAAAGCGGGACCTGGAGAGACATTGAAGTATATGCATTAAGTGCTTCTAAAATCCCTTCATGGTACATGGTGTTTGACCGTTTTATGTGGTATCCCGGTTGGGAAGAAAAAGCCTGTCCAGCAAAAATATATTGGATGCCTGATAAAAAACAGGTTCAGGTTTACACCACAAGCGCTGCTAAAGAAGGATTTCCATGTGATGGTAAAACGAATTATGCGTGGAAAAATAAATGAGCTTATTAATGCATATTCCTTTTTCAATAAATCTTCTCGTTCTGTGAGATAGCCTATCTTAAGTTTGTCTTAAATATTTTTATTATGGATACCCGGATTTATTTTAATTTACTTACCTTTGACGTTAGTAACGCACTTCATTAGTATGATCATTTCATTTGGGGATAAATCCACCCGGAAGATTTGGTTGGGTGAGTGGGTAAATGGCTATTCCGGCGAATTGCAGGAAATAACAAGAAGAAAACTAAGAATGCTCAATAACTCTGCGGATATAAAGGATCTTACAATACCGCCTTCTAATAAACTGGAAAAATTAAAAGGAAGGCTTAAAGACTTTTATTCCATACGGGTTAATGATCAGTGGCGAATCATTTTTAAATGGGGAAATGGTAACGCTTATGAGGTAGAACTAACGGATTATCATTAAAAGCCGCATGAAAAAGATTAAAAATATCCATCCGGGAGAAGTGTTACAGGAAGAATTTCTGGTTCCACTTGGAATCACTGCTTATCGTCTTTCAAAAGAAATCTCAATTCCACAAACCCGGGTTTCAGAAATATTAAAATGCAACAGACGTATTACTGCCGATACCGCCCTGCGTCTTTCTAAATTTTTTGGCAACTCCGCTAAATTCTGGCTCGGCCTTCAGGATGATTTTGACCTTGAACAGGAAAGAAGAAGCAAGCAAAAGGACTTTGACGCCATAAAAAAATACTCTCATAAAGCCGCATGATGCTCGGGATTTTGAGCATTTTTTATCATTCCATTAGTGTTTTTCCCTTAACTTCAAATAACCACAGGGATCCGTTTACATTTTTTAAAAACAGGGATTCCCCATTGGTAAGATATTTGAGTGGACTAGGTTATGCGCAAAATGACATCATTTTACTCAAATTATCATTTTCAATGAGTTACGAGATGTCCAAATTTGCTTCCATTCAAAATCCCCCGTATTTAAACAAGCATATTAATGGTCCATATCACTATTAACCTGGCATCGGAAAAGTTTCAATTCTCAGTCGAAGAGCCCACGGCTTCGGCAATAAAGGAATTGCTTGTGGAGTTCCTGAAGTACTACAATAAGAACGGTAATAATAAGAATCAGCTGTTTTCGGATTATCTTAAATTGCTTCAGATTAAAGTAGACAGGCTTAAAACCGATTCAAATAACGGGTCCTATAAAAGTCATAATCAACGGATACTGCAAAAGTTTCTTAACCTTATAGAGCGCGATCTTCATAAAACGCATAAGGTTACCGACTATAGCGAGAAACTGGGAATAACCACCCGTAAACTTACGTTGGTTTGCCGCCAGATCCATAAAAAAAGCCCAAAGTCAATTATTGATCAGAGATTGGTGTCGGAGTCGAAACGGTTACTAAAGTATACAACACATCCAATCAAAGAGATCTCGGCCCAGCTTGGCTTTGCCGATCCTTATCAGTTCAGTAAGTACTTTAAGAAGCATGTAAAAGTGTCACCGGCGTATTTTAGGGTTGACTTAAAATGACATGGTTATGTCTCGTTTTGACATTTGGCTTTACTGATAGGAATTTATTTTTAAACTACGGTCCTCACAAATTTATGAAACAGTAATTGTATGGATGACCCCTACCGTTTTATTATCATTGATTCTGACGAAGTTAATCGTTTTGTAAGTTGCAAGGCAATTATGCTTGCTTCGCGTGAAACAACCATTCAGTCATTTTCATGCCCCGTTAAGGGAATGGAATATTTAAAAAATGCGGGCGATCGCCTTGGAAAAGGTAGAACCATTATTTTTATTAGCAGTGATCTGCCTCAAATGAAGGCCTGGGATTTCATTGAGGAATTTCAAACCCTCGATATTGCTGTGAAAAGTAAGACCGGTGTTTACATCCTTGGCAACAAACTCAACGTTAACGATAAAGATTTTGCGGCCCGTTTTCCATTTGTGAAAGGTTTTGTAAAAATGCCCCTTTCGCGACAGTTAGTGACCGATTGTGTAATCTCCATGTAAAGTATCCTGTCGTAATTAAAGTTGAACGCGTCGGGTCGAGCGTAGTCGAGACCACGATTACTTCTCGACTACGCTCGAAGTGACAAGATTAAAGTTTTTCTTTAAGATATTTTCCGGTATAGCTTTTCTTCTCTTTTACAAGGTCATCGGGTGTACCTTCAAAAACTACTGTTCCGCCATGCTCACCACCTTCCGGGCCCATGTCAATGATCCAGTCGGCACATTTGATCACATCCAGGTTGTGTTCAATCACTACAATCGAATGTCCTTTTTTGATCAATGCCTCAAACGATCGTAATAATTTTGCTACATCATGAAAATGTAAACCTGTTGTAGGTTCATCAAAAACAAAAAGAGTAGGAGTAGAGTTGTTGATGCCAATTAAAAAACTGGCGAGTTTGATCCGTTGTGCTTCGCCGCCACTCAAAGTGCTGCTGCTTTGACCAAGTTGTACGTAACCCAGGCCAACATCCTGCAATGGCTGTAATTTCTCAACAATTCTTTTGTTTCCTTTTTCATCGGCTTTATTAAAAAATTCAATGGCATCGTCAACAGTAAGATCAAGAACATCGGCAATCGATTTTCCCTTATAAGATACCTCGAGTGTTTCTTCTTTAAAACGTTTTCCTTTGCAGGCTTCGCAGGTAAGCTGTATGTCGGCCATGAACTGCATTTCTACCGTGATGAGTCCTTCGCCCTGGCAGGTTTCACATCTTCCGCCTTCTACATTAAAACTAAAAAATCCCGGCTTAAAGTTTCTTGCTTTCGCCAATGGCTGATCAGCAAATAAAGTTCTTATATCATCATAAACCTTAACGTAAGTAACAGGATTACTACGTGAAGATTTTCCTATCGGATTCTGGTCAACAAATTCAAGTTGTTTGATTTGTTTTAAACTTCCACCGATGAGATGATCGGCTTTTACACTTTCAAAATACCCGTCGAGGTATTTCTGAAGGTTGGGTACAAGTCCTTTTTTAACGAGTGTCGATTTTCCCGAACCACTCACTCCTGTTACACAGCACAGCACATTGAGCGGAAATTTTACCGAAACATTTTTAAGATTGTTGTCATTCAGATTTTTTATCTCGATGAATTCTTTCCATTTTCTTCGGTTAAATGGCGTTTCAATTTTTATTTTATTGGTAAGATATTTTGCGGTGAAACTTACACTTTCTTTCAGCAGATCTTTATGCGTTCCCTGGAAAACCAGTTCGCCTCCATGTGTTCCTGCTTCCGGGCCAATATCAATAAGCTCGTCGGCATTACGCATAATTTCCTCATCGTGCTCAACAATAATAACTGTATTGCCCTGTTGTTGTAATGAACGCAGTACTTTTATCAAACGTTCCGTATCTCGCGGATGTAATCCAATACTTGGTTCATCCAGAATGTAAAGACTTCCTACAAGTGTACTGCCTAACTGTGTGGCAAGATTAATGCGTTGGCTTTCTCCGCCGCTTAAGGTATTAGCAACACGGTTAAGAGTAAGATAACTTAATCCTACATCCACCAGGTATTGTAAGCGGTTGGTAATTTCAATCAATAACCGTTTCGCGATTTTTGTATCGTGTTCGTTAAGTTTAATGTTTTTGAAAAACTCAAGTAAATCGCCAACCGGGGTAAGAACAAGATCGTTGATGCATTTATCCGCTACCTTTACATAATTGGCATCTTTGCGTAAACGGGTTCCCTGGCAATCCGGGCAAACAGTTTTTCCCCTGTAACGTGCCAGCATAACCCGGTATTGGATCTTGTAAGTTTCTTTTTCAAGCATTCTGAAAAAATCATTGATGCCTTCAAAATGCTCGTTACCGTTCCATAATAAATTATACTGCGCCTTTGTGAGTTCAGAAATAGGTTTGTGAACCGGGAAATTGAATTTATGTGCGTTCTTTAATAATTGTTTTTTGTACGAACTCATGGTTTCACCATTCCAGCAGGCAACAGCGCTGTCGTAAACCGAGAGGCTTTTGTTTGGTATCACAAGGTCAGGATCAATTCCTATAATGCTCCCAAATCCTTCACAGGTTTTGCAGGCGCCGATAGGGTTATTAAATGTGAAAAAATTAACGTTGGGTTCTTCAAATGTAATTCCATCCAGTTCGAATAAGTTACTGAAAATATGTTTCTCGTAACTGTCTGTGTTTTTTTCTACCCAGATAATGCATTCACCGGCGCCTTCGTAGAAAGCGGTCTGTGTACTATCGCCACAACGGTTAACAAAATCTTCATCGTTGGGTTGTGTAATAAGCCGGTCGATAAGTAAAAAAACTTCTGAATTCTTTTTTAATTTTTTAAAATCAATTTCGTCGATCCTCTGTATTTTTCCATCGGTCACCGCGCGCGAAAACCCCTGTTGCGAAAGAAGGTCCAGTTGCTTTTGATAATTCCTGTCTTTTTTTTCTATGACTTTTGAAAGTACAAGAACTTTTGAGCCGGCTTTAAGTTCATTGATGAAATTAACTACATCGCTTACTGTATTACGTTTTACCTGTTTGCCGCTAACCGGACTATAAGTTTTGCCTACCCGGGCGAATAATAATTTAAAGTAATCATAGATCTCTGTAATGGTACCGACTGTACTTCTTGGGTTTCTTGAAATTACTTTTTGTTCGATAGCAATAGCAGGTGAGATTCCTTTAATATAATCCACCTGTGGTTTTTCTAAACGACCAAGGAACTGGCGCGCGTAAGCCGAAAGGCTTTCTACATAACGGCGCTGGCCCTCGGCGTATAAAGTATCAAAAGCGAGTGACGATTTTCCGGAACCCGAAAGCCCGGTTATCACCACCATTTTATTTCTTGGAATTGCCACATCCACATTTTTAAGATTGTGCATTCTGGCACCCTTAATAATGATGTGCTCCTTTGGATTTAATTTTGAAATATCTCTGTTTATGCTCATGGAAAACGAAGCATAAAGTTACACCAATTTTTGCCGGAACAGGTGTTAAAGAAACTAACAAAATAAGAGCTATTCACCACTGCAATGCCTTTATTTAGTGCTTTTTGGCAATTTCAAAAGCTCTTTTTTTAAAGGAATTGCTTTTTATCTATATAAACTAACATTCCCAGTCTGTGAATATTCTTTAGCGTCTTTTCCTTTCGCAGTTATGATGTAAAAATACGTTCCGTCGGCGCAGTCTTTACCGTCTATGCTTTTTCCATCCCAGGCAATATTTCCGGTGTTGCTTGTGACTTCGTAAATACGGTTACCCCAACGGTCGTAGATCAAGGCGTGAATTTCTCCGAGTCCCGCTGTCTTCAAAAAGAAAACATCATTGCTTCCATCTCCATTCGGCGTAAACACATTTGGAATATTTAAAGCCGACGGAATTTCTACATTAATGATCTTATACATGGTATCAACGCAAACTCCTTTATTCACCAATAACATGACTGTATAGGTCCCAGGTGCTGTATAAGTAGCCGATGTACTAATATTGGCTGATGTTGTTTGTGACGCTCCATTACCATAGCTCCATAAGGAAATGATACTTCCTGTGCTTAACGATGTAGATGAATTATTTGTCATAGTTACATTCAGCGGAGCAAATCCTACCGAAGGCGTTGGAATAAAATCAGCTGTAATACCTCCGTTAATTACCTCAAAACTTCCGTGAGCTTCGCAACCGGTTAATGTATTGGTTACTACAAAAGAATAGGTGCCCGGCATGTCTACCGAAACATTCGTTGAGTAGGTTCCTGGAAGAACAACCGCACTGAGCGGACTGAAAGAAGTTCCGGCAGGATAATCGAAGAATACAAAACTATGACCAGCACTTCCTCCAATTACTACCGGCGTAAATGTTACTTTGGAGGCACCGCAGTCTAAGATAAGACTTGGCGTATGGCTCAACACCGGTGGTTGTGTTCTATCTATAACTGTATATGTTATAGACCCGTAACAGCCATTGTAACTGTCTCTCACAACCAACGTGTATGTTCCCGGAACAACAGCGCTGTATTGTGCCACAGTAGCAAGGCTAACCTGTGGTGCTGGCCCCGACCATTGCATTACCTGGGCAAATGCCCCAACTACGCTTGATGTTACAGCAACATTAGTGAAATTTAAAATGGCTGGTTGCCCGTTACAATTTATAACGGAAGGATTTCCAATAGAGATTAACGGCAATGGCGCTCTGAAATTTTGATTAATAGCAACTACCGACGTGGTTTTACACGCGTTAACCGTATTAGTGGCCACGATCGTATAATTCGCGTAGGTCAATGCCATAGTGCTGGTAGCAGGGCCGGTTGGCGGACCAACAATAATGGTTGACTGAGGAATGGCTGGTGGAGTAGAAGGTACGATCCAGCTTATTACGGCGTTAGGAGTAGTGGACGTTCCAGTTGCAAGAACAGTTGGATTATAACAAGTGAGTGTTTGTGTAATCATACTCGCTACAACTTTTGGAGGAAAGGTGTCGAGTAAAATAATTAATGGTACGCCAGACTGACAACCGTTACTAGGATCCATTACTACAAACGTCCATGTTCCTGCAATTCCTGTAATGGTTGACGACTGCGCGCCAAATGCCGAAGCCGGCAAAGGAACACTGGAAGAAGAACCAGGAGCAAGAAATGCAAACTGCGCACCCGAACTGGTTGTTGTTACAGCGTTAATGATGGATAAAGTGGTTTGATTTAATGGCGAACAACCCAGGGTATAATTGGTGGTACTATTCGTGTTAAATGTAGGGAAGCCCGACAGCGATGTTACTTCTACTGTTTTGGTAACAGAACATCCATTCGTAAGATCGGTTAAAATTACCGTGTACGTTCCCGGACCGGCACTTACAGGAAAAATAGAAACCTGGTTATTTGAACTCGCTGCAGGTGGCCCCGGAGGCGGAGAAACCGGAGTATACCAGTTGTGTACAATGTTGGTGGTTGGACTGATTGCCGTATTCGAGAATGTAGCGGTTGTTGAAGTTGTACAATTTACAACCTGCGTCACCGGGTTTACACTTGATGTAGGAGGCGTGGTATTTGCTGTGATGGAAACTCCGCTTGAAGCAGAACATCCTGTAACAAGATTTGTTACCGTAACAACAAAGCTTCCTGCGTTGGTTACTGTTACACTCTGACCAGATGAAGATCCGCTGATGCCTACACCCGACCATCCATAAGAATATCCGAGTGGAACTGTTGGATTAGTGATTGCAAGGCCGTTAGATGTACAGGTAATGTTAGAGAGCACCGATGCTGTGGGTGTAATTACAGAATTAGGCAGACTGATGGTTTGCGAAAAACTACATTGCCCGTTACTTCCTACAACTGTATAAACTCCATATTGTCCGTTAGGGAAAGTTGGGTTTTGCGCGGTTGAAGAAAAACTTCCCGGACCCGTCCATGTAAAACTAGGTGTTGAAGTGTATCCCTGAAGAGATGTTACCGTAAGAGAGAAGTTAACATTACTGCCACTGCAAAGATAAGTTCCTCCAGCGGTGAAAGCACAGGTTGGAGTAGGAGCAGTACAAAGACTCGCAATTTTACAAATGAAAAAATCATCAGCGTCGGTGTTTGTTTTGTAATAAGCTCCGGCGCCCGGATTCATAACGGCATTACTGGTACTGTAAAAACACCAGTACCCTACAATAACTATATCTCCCGACGGATCAACTTTTAAAGATGTTCCTTTCTCGTCAAAACCAGTTGTGCCATTGTAAGTGGACCAGGTTAGCGCGTTGGTTGTAGCGTTAAAGGCGTTAAAAAACACGTCATCGCTTGAAAGTTTTGTTCCAACAAAAAAAGCTCCGCCACCTGGATTTGCAGTAGGCATGTTTGTAGAATAGGTATTTCCTGTTGAATAATTATTTCCGCAGGCATCGCTTGTAATGGCGCAGGCATTATCGTCGGCGTTTCCACCAAGGTAAGTGGCCCAGGTTGGAGTTCCGTTATTCTGAAATCTTAAATAAAAACAATCTGAAGCTCCCGCATTCGTTCCCTGGAAGAAAGCTGTTCCTCCTGGATTCAAGGTAGGAAAATTAGTGGAATACGTTTGTCCGCATACATAAATATCTCCGGTGCCCGTACTTGAAACTCCGCGAGCAATATCTCTGAGAGATCCGCCATAATAAGTTACCCAGTTTACAACGCCGGCGTTAGATGATTTGAAAATAAAAGCATCACCTGTTCCACCACCATAGGTTCCCTGGAAATAGGCGCCACCACCTGGATTTGTTGTAGGAAAATTGGCAGACGCGGTTTCTCCTACAATTAAAATATTATTGGAAGGATCTACGGTTACATACTGGGGAACATCATTGCCTGTGCCTCCGTAATAAGTTGACCATTGAATAACTCCTGAAGGATTGAATTTAGTAACGAACATGTCCTGCGCGCCGGCATTGGCTCCCTGAAAAAAAGTTGTTCCACCGGGATTTACTGTTGTATAATTTGTTGAAGCTGTTAAACCTGTTACAATAATATTTCCTGCAGGATCGCAGATAACGCTTTTACCAACTTCTGTGTTACTTCCGCCTAAAAAAGTTGCCCACAGCTGAACACCTGTATTCGAAAATTTAAGTAATACGGCATCGCCTCCTTCCTGGCCCCCTCCCGGGTTCACAACTCCGCCACCACCGGCATTTGTTCCCTGGAAAAAAGCTCCGGCCATGTTCATGGTTGGAAAGTTGGTGGACATGGAAGAACCTGTAATGTAAATATCTCCCGAAGGCGACGTGGTTATGGAATTACCATTATCATCCGACGATCCTCCGTAATAGGTGCACCAGATAAGTACCCCGGTATTAGAGAATTTTAAAATGCAAATATCTCCGCCTTTTCCCTGGAATCCGCCGCCACCGCCGAAAGTTCCCTGGAAGTATGCGCCACCTCCAGGATTGGTGTTTGGCCAGTTTCCTGAACTTGACCCTGTGTTTCCTGTACAGAAAACATTTCCGCTGGCATCAATAGTATTGGAATGATCCGTATTTTTTTCCCAGGATGTTCCTCCAAAATAAGTTCCCCACTCGAGATTCAATGGTGGGTCAACGGTGAGGGTTTGAGAATGATCGTAATTGGCAAGTTTAAAAGAAACTACATTATCATTAAGAACGTATTGAGTTGCAATTTCTTTGTTGTTACAAAAACTGATCGCTTTTCCTTCTGTAATTTCTCCAACAGACGTGTAAACTTTTAACTCCTGTGGGTTAATGAGGCTCACATCGGCCCACTTGTATACCAGTTTTATTTTTTCAGGATCGGCGCCCGGATGAATAACAAAATCGTATTTCACGCCTTTTTTTTGTTCGAGGCGCCATACCCAGTCAATACCTTCGTAAATATTTTTGAATGTTAACTTCTGATATTTTCTCACATTGGTAAGACCATACGGAGCAGTGGCTGTGTAATAATTGAACACTGTTTGAATAGGTTCCTCTTCTATCACATTACTTTTTGAAAGATTAGCTCCCGGAAGATCAATATCCACGCGGCTATATTGTATTGTTTCATCGTCGGTATGATTTCCTATAGGTTTGTGATTGTGTTCTGATTTAAGGAACACATAAGAAAAACCTTTATCGGTGAGATAGAGTTCAACACTTTTTGTAGCGAATTTATACGAAACAAAATCAATTGGTTTTCCGTCAGAGTCGGTAAACTGTCCTTTGTTTTCTTCAAAACCGTCGGATGTGTTTTTTATCCAGTCGTTGACTTTCGAAGTTGTTGATTTTGGTTTGGGAGTTGCGAATGGATTAGCAGTAAGGAGGGAGGTACAGCTAAATAATAATAATCCGCTTAAAATTGTGTGAATAGTTCTCATGAAACAAAAGTTTAAGGATTGTTCTGTAAGTTAGGAAATGCCCAAAAGTTAATCAAGTTAAGTTTCAAAGAGATACAGGCTTTTGGCGGATGAGTGAGTTTAAGCCCTTTTAGACTGAGTAAGTTACTCCATTAACTTTTTAAGTCTTTCTACTGTTGATGGATCTTTCCAGTCAATTTCCCCAACAACCTGCTCTGTGTTTTCAAGTTTTGTATTGAAAATATAGTTTACCGGAATGGCGTTTATTCCCAGGGACGGAAAGGGTTGATCCATTTTAAGAACGGTATAAGAGGGGGCAAATTTTTCTTTAAACTGCTGAACGGTTTCAAGATCTTCATCGCTTATCACTATAATTTCAACATCAGGAAGATCTTTGTCTTTTATAGCATTCAGCGCTCTCAATTCGGTAATGCAGTTTCCGCACCAGGAAGCACTGAAACTCACTACCAGTTTTTTTCCTTTAAAGGAAGAGAACTGAACAGGCTTTCCCTCCATATCGTAAAGGTTCACTTTACTGAAATCTACTCCCGGAGCCACACGGTATTTATTGTAAAAGAAAAGGATCGCAAGACCTGCCAGTATTGCGAATATGAGGTATTTGAGTTTGTTGTTCATAGTAATTAAAAACGCGTAGTTAATTACTCTTTGAGATAAATGTTACAGGCCTAAAATTACGAATAGATTTGTAAGTTATACGTGAGAATATTGATAAAAATATTAAAGTTCTGTTTTAAAGCTTTTGTCATTTTTGTGATCGTGTCGGTGGTATCTGTCATTATTTTCCGCTGGGTGCCTATACCTTGTACACCTTTGATGTTGATCAGGTGCATAGAACAGAAAATGGATGGAAAAGAAATGACCCTGAAGCACGATTGGGTGAGCCTTGAAGAAATTTCGCCGAAGCTACAGCTGGCTGTGGTTTGCAGCGAGGATCAGAATTACCTCAAGCATTTTGGTTTTGACTGGGGAGCGATTGAGAAAGCAATGAAAGCAAATGAAACAGGAAAAAAATTAAGAGGCGGAAGTACTATTTCACAACAAACAGCGAAGAATGTATTTCTGTGGCCGGGCCGAAGTTATATCCGTAAAGCCTTTGAAGCTTATTTTACATTACTGATAGAAATTTTCTGGAGCAAAGAAAGAATTATGGAAGTGTATCTTAACAGCATTGAAATGGGAAATGGTGTTTATGGCGCCGAAGCAGCTGCCCAGCACTGGTTCAAAAAAAAGGCGGCAAATTTAACCAAGGATGATTGTGCGGCAATAACCGCCGTTCTTCCAAATCCGAGAAAATATGTTGCTAATCCTCCAACTTCGTATATTTCAAAACGTAAAGAATGGATCAAACAACAAATGTCGTTCTGGGGCAACCAACTCGATTATGATAAGTATAACGATGAAGACGATAAACAGAAAGATAAACGGAAAGAGAGTGGAGCGCGAAAAAAAATAAAGAAAACAAAAAAGTAACAATTATAAATTCCCATTGAAATGAACAGACTTTTTGTAATAAATGTATTCCTGACAATGTTCCTGAGTTGTGGCAATTCAAGCCCTGTGGCACAGGTT
>JAJONO010000120.1 GCA_021323535.1 Bacteroidota bacterium | reverse complement strand
TTTGAGATCTTTAAGGCCCAGCTTTCCAAGTATCAGGATACAGAACTGGAAGATGATAAAGGGAATAAATTCAAGCCTGTTCAGAACGACATTTCGAAAATAAGCGAACTTACTACAAAAACAAAAAACGTAGATCTTGCCGGAAGAATTATCTACAATGAAAACGGAGTAGAGGTATTCGCTTTCGGGAAACACAAGGACAAACCCGTAGAAGATGTTTTTGCAAAAGAACCATCATATTACAATTGGATCATGCAGGGCGATTTTCCGCTTTATACCAAGAGGGTTATTACTCAGATCCGGTTAAGGATGAAGAAATAATCTTTGTTTCATACACTCTTTCTTAAAAGAATATTTCTAGATTTGATCATCTGAACTATTCTCCCATTGAATAAGAAAGGAATCTTTAAATATTACCCACAGGCTTTTGCTGTTTTAATAATTGCTTATGTTGCCTTCCGTATTTTTAATGTAGATATTACCAACGACGAGGCTTATTCTTTTCACAACGTTAAAAAATTCTGGTACGCCGAGTTTCTCTGTACCGGAAATTCTCATTGGTTTAATAGTTTGTGGATGTGGGTCTGCACTATTATTGGTTTGGAAGAAGTTTTCTTTCTGAGATTGTTTTCGTTTCTTTCTTTCCTGGTGTTCGTTTTCCTGGTCTTAAGATTTTCAAAATCTCTCAATGAACATTATCTGAAACTGTTTGCCCTATGTACTTTATTGCTCAATCCTTTTATGCTCGATTATTTTGTCCTCGCACGTGGTTACGCTTCGGGCTTAATGCTCGAAATGCTAAGCATTATGTTGTTCTTTAAGAATGTTGACAAAGGAGAAAGAAAATTACAGTTTTACTCTCTCTTATTTGCCTGCCTGAGCGCCATTGCCAATTATAGCTTTGTCTATTATCTTATTCCTTTTGCGGTTATTTATTTCATTCGTTTTTATGCTTACCAGGAAAAGAAATTCTATTTAAGAAAAATATTTTATGTCGATGGCTCGGTCTTAGCTTTTACTATTCTCATTGTTTTTATGGCCATTCGCTTTATCACCAAATGTTCCAACGACTATGTGGGTGCGGGAACAGGATCGGATTTTACAAGTACAAGTTTTGTAACAGGTTTTCTTTATCTAAAAGAATGGGATAACAGCTGGCCCATGAGGATTTTCCCCCACCTGTTTAACTTCGTAAGCTTGTCGGCCGTCGTCTTTGGATTTTCGTTTTACAGGCGCCTCCATAATAATCCGCGTTTATTTTATATCAGCATTTTATTTTTTTCGATGTTTCTTCTCGTTTTTCTTGCGGAAAAATTACCGAATGGAGTTTATCCTGAAGGAAGAAGCGCTCTTTTTCTGTGGCCCATCGCAACGATGATGGTCTTACTCGCTGTAAATGAAATCATACATCCATCAAAACCTTATTTAATTTACGCTATAAGTATTCTGTTACTTATTAATTTTTATTTAAGAATGAATTCTGATTATACGGTAGATTTTAAGGCGCAAAGTGGTTCCAAAAATTTATTTAAATACCTTGAATCAAAGGGTGCAAGGACCGTGGCTCTGCCCGGCGAACTAAACGGTGTTTACGTTAATTATTACCAGATGAAATCAAAAAGGGAATTTAATTTCCAGTCAACACCGATAAGCAATCACACAGGTTCAGTATGGAAAAATCGATCTTTCCCTGATTATATTGTTTTGTATCCGCCCTACAAACAGTTAAAGTCAATGTCTTATCTCAGTCCAAAAAGAGTTGAAATTATTCAGCCTAACAATTTGATAGTGATTGAGTTGTAGAATGTATATGTTTTAACACCTATTTTTCCGTTATTTAACATTAGTCTTTTGGAATAAATGTTCCGGTATGCTAATTTTGAATAACAAAAACCCACATATATGCCCAAAAATAAATTATACAACAAAGAAACCGTGCTCGAAGCAGCCGCAGGCATCTTCAAGCAAAAAGGGTACAACGGAACATCTATTGATGACATTTTAAACGCGACCGGATTGAGCAGAAGCAGTCTTTACGATTCTTTCCAGGATAAACACAATTTATACCTGCAGTCACTCGAATACTATAAGAACACCAACGATAAGAAAATAGAAACCATTAATGAGAAGAACTTGAATGGTCTTCAGAAACTGGAAACTATGTTTAAAGGTGTGGTAAATCATCTTATAGAACACCCTGATGATAATGGTTGTTTGCTTGTTAACGCTGCTGCCGAAATGAGCAAACAGTGTTTTAAAACCTCGCAGGTAGTTTGTAACAATAAAGAAGAAGTACAGGATATTTTATCGAACTGGATCAGCGACGCTGAAGATAAAAAAGTACTCACACTTCATAAGCCTGCAAAAATGTACGGACAATTTCTTTACAACACCTTATGTGGTTTAAGAGTAATGAGTCAGAGCGGCGCCTCAAAAGCAGAATTAAACAATATTGTTAAGGTTGCTTTGGATTCGTTGAACTAAAAAGAAACTTACCCCACTATTATTTTTTAACGCCTTCGGAAGAGGGCGTTTTTATTTTCAGGAAATAAAAGATTTAATTCAATGTGGATTAACTTTCCTGATATTTTCAAAAAGAAATTTGTTTTAAGCAACCGTCATTCAACAACCAGTTTTTTAACCTTATCTCCGGTACTGGTTTCTACTCGGATAAAATAAATGCCAGGCAACGCTTCTCCAAAGCTGAAAGTAAAGATCTGGTCGGGCATAAATTCCTTTGTAGCAAGTATTTTTTTTACTTTTCGTCCGCTTATATCATAGATTTCAATCAATGGATTTTCGGCAGGTGCCTCTGGGAAGAATATATTCACCTGTTTATCTTTACTAGGATTCGGATAAATATTAAAATCCAACGCATGCGGATTGTACTCGGTAATTCCTACAGGCGCAAACAGGGAATTTACAGAAACACTTGTATCGTTACTTAAAGGCTGCCCGGTTTCTCCTGAAATTGATATGGTCATAAGAGGGAATTTACTCGCGGCTGAATAAAAAGAAGTTTCTTTAACGGTATAGGAGTAAGACGAAGTGCTGCTAGCAGATGAATAGGTATAAGCTCCCGAAAAAGTAACTTCCACCACGACTGTGTTATTTAAAGTATATCCCGGTAGAGCCAAGGTTCCGGTACCGGCGCCGATGGATTGAATATTTCCGCTTTCTTTTGTGGTTGAATTGGAATAACCGTAGGTATCAGAATGACCACTGCCATACTTAAAAGGCAAGGTAAGGTAAGTGACCGGATTCGAAAAGGTTGTGGTTCCGCTTATGTTGGTCCAGCCCAGGAATGTTCTTTCCGACGATGTGTATTTCCAGATATCATAACTGTTTCCGCCGTACCAGACGGCATTCGTTGCCCCATTGAATGTACTTATATTTGGCACACCTGAGGTGGAAACAAAAGTGTTGGTATATGGTGATGAAAAAGACGTGGTTAAATTTGAATAATTCCAGAATTTGTTTTGGCCCCACACAGGCATGCTAAATGAAGCAGAGGACATATAAATCATTGATTGTACATCACCTGCAACAGGATTTGAAGCAGACGTGATGGTGTATTGAGCTTTCACTGTAATACAGAAAGAAACCAATACAAAAGATAAAAATCGTTTCATAAACAGTTAATGGGATTATTCTACAATTATTTTCTTTGTTCCCTTGGAAGAAGAACTTTTTACCTCGATGTAATAAATTCCCGGCTTCAGGTTTTCGAGATTCAGCGTTGTTTGCGTTTCCCAACACCTTACTTCAGAATGTTTCACCTGTTCACCGAGAAGATTATAAACAACCAACTCTTTTTCTTCCTTTAGATAATCATTAAAAGAAACAGTTACCTGGTCCTTTGCAGGATTAGGAAAAACAGTAAAGGCAAAATCATTTTTCGCATACGTCCCAATTCCAGCCGCTGGCACGTAAATAGCATTGATCTTTCCATCCATAAACGCGTCGCCATCTAACGTGAATGAAGACACAGAAAATAATTCAAATTTAGTTGCAGCAGAATAAAATGAATGGATTTTGCCGCCGTAGTTAAAATTACCACTCGTTGTTGTTATCACGCCTGTGATATTAGATTCTACCAACAGTACATTTGTTAAGGTGTATCCTGGTAAAACAAGGGTTCCTGTACCGGCGCCTATCGTCCATAAACTTCCGTTTTCGGTTACTCCATTAGAGCTTGCAGAGTAGGTGTCAGAACTTCCACTGCCATATTTGTAAGGAAGCGTTAAATGGGTTATGGGGTTTCCATACACAGTCTTATTGGAATTGGATGGAATTACGCTTCCGATCTCTGTTCTTTCAGTGGCGTTATATTTTAAAACTGTATAATAATCTCCGGCATTTTTATAACCGATATTAGCGCCGGGAAATGAAGATACGCTTGGGATAGAGGCAGCCGAAATGTAGGTCCTGGTTGAAATGCCTCCCAGATCAGGCGTTAGATTACCATAGTTCCAGAGCTTATTGGCGCCAGTCGTTGCCATTACAAGATTAGTGGTTTGAGTAGAGACTGTTTTTTCAATATCTCCTACAACAGGATTAGAAGAAGACGTGATAGTGTATTGGGCATTTGCGCAAAACACATAAATAATATTAAAAGCGAGTATAAGTTTTTTCATGCGATCAGATTTTATACCAAAGATAAAGAAATATACTGTCTTAACCTTATCTTTGCTGCGCAATGATCATAGACACACATACACATTTATACGCAGAGGAATTCAATGCCGACAGAAATTCGCTGATTCAAAAAGCAATTTCGAATGGTGTAAAAAAATTTTATCTCCCTAATATTGATTCCACATCCATTGATGTGATGCACAACCTGGAAAAGGAATTTCCTGAAAACTGTTTTGCTATGATGGGACTTCATCCATGCAGTGTTGCAGCCAATGTAGAGGAAGAACTGGCACTGGTAAAATCGTGGCTTGAAAAAAGAAAATATGTTGCGATAGGCGAAATCGGAATTGATCTTTACTGGGATAAAACATTTCTTAAGGAACAACAACATGCTTTCAGAACACAGATACAGTGGGCACTCGACTACAACTATCCTATCATTATTCATTGCCGCGAATCTTTTAACGAGATCTACGACATTCTAACGGAGTTTAAAACCCTGCCCAGGGCCATTTTCCATTGTTTCTCAGGAAATACAGAACAAGCTAACAAAATTCTTGCTCTGGGAAATTTCAAACTTGGAATAGGCGGAGTGGTAACTTTCAAAAACTCAGGGCTTGATAAGGTGGTAGAGCAAATCGGTCTTGAGCATCTCGTCCTTGAAACAGATGCTCCGTACCTGGCACCGGTGCCTTTCCGCGGAAAAAGGAACGAACCTTCTTACATTTTAGAAGTGGCGCGTAAGGTAGCGCAGCTTAAAAACGTTTCGGTGGATGAAGTAGGGGAAATCACATCTAAAAACAGTGACTTTATTTTTAATAACTAAACTTTATTAATTAATGCAAGATGTAAAAGGTGAAATGGAACACGGAAGGTATTATACATTTTCCACCTCCCATTTTACATTTTTGAAGTGTTTCGGACTAAAAAAAGAGGATAAAATAACCACCTTTTTAGTTTCAGGACAGAAAAATTTACCGGTATTGATAACTTTTTGGTGTTTATGGGCAAAAGAATGTCACTTTTTTAGAAAAAAGTTTGTTACAGTCAAAAATACTGCCTACATTTGCACCCCCTTAAACTAGGGAATTGATTAAAATTTTAACAAAGTGGACGCATTAAGTTACAAAACCAAATTCGCAACAAAAGCCAGCTCTGGTAAAGAGTGGTTACTGGTTGACGCTGAAAATGAAGTAGTTGGCCGTTTGGCTTCTAAAGTTGCCATGTTATTACGTGGTAAACATAAAACAAGTTTTACTCCTCATTCTGATTCAGGAAGCAACGTTATTATTATTAACGCTGAGAAAGTACGTTTTACAGGTAAGAAAACGACTGATAAAGAATATATCCGTTACACGGGGTATCCGGGAGGACAGCGTTTTGCTTCCCCTAAGCAGTTATTAAACACTAAACCTGAGGCTATCCTTGAGCACGCTATTCATGGAATGTTGCCAAAAGGCCGTTTAGGAAGAAAAATAAACACCAACATTCGTATTTTTGTTGGAACAGAGCACGGAATGGATGCGCAGCAGCCTAAAAAAGTAGATTTAAGCAAAATTAAATAAGATCAAGATTAATGGAAGTAACAAACACATCCGGTCGTAGAAAAACTTCAGTTGCCCGCGCTTATGTAACTAAGGGAACTGGTAGCATCGAAGTAAACGGTAAAGATTACAAAGAATATTTCAAAACACCTACATTACATTATATGGTGACCCAGTCATTAAACGTGTCTCAGGTTCGCGAGCAGTATGATGTAAAAGTAAACGTAAAAGGTGGTGGAACTACGGGTCAGGCTCAGGCAATTCGTTTAGCTATTGCAAAGGCATTAGTTGAAAACAGCCCTGAGTTAAAGCCTAATTTACGTGCAGCAGGTCTTATTACCCGCGATCCACGCATGGTTGAACGTAAGAAGTTCGGTCAGAAAAAAGCGCGTGCACGCTTCCAGTTCAGCAAACGTTAATCGATTTAAAAAAGAGAAGTATAT
>JAJONO010000007.1 GCA_021323535.1 Bacteroidota bacterium | reverse complement strand
TACAAAATCGGGGCTACCTAAAGCACAAATTAAAATATCAGCGCTTTTTGTGAAGGATTTCAGATCTTTTGTTTTACTGTGACAAAGCGTAACAGTACAATTTCCGAAAGCGGTGTTCTTAGCCATAAGAATACTCATAGGCGAGCCAACAATATGACTTCTTCCAATCACCACACAGTGTTTTCCAAACCATTCTTCCAACATTGATAGGATGAAAGCCATCTACATCTTTGCTTGGCAGAACAGCCTCGATCACTTTGTGTTCATTGATGTGACGGGGCAGCGGCAACTGCACAATAAATCCGTCTATATCAGGATTTGTGTTTAATTCGTGGACAGTGAGTAATAATTTATCTTCAGTAACGTATTCGGGGTGACGGATAAGCGTTGATTTAAATCCTACACGCTCGCAGGCCTTTATTTTAGCGGCTACATACGTTTCGCTTCCGCCATCGTTACCAACAAGAACAGCTGCCAGATGCGGTTGCTTTTTTCCTGAAGCGATCAATTGCTGAACTTCTTTCGCAATATCTTCCTGTAGTTGAAGCGATATTTTTTTACCGTCGATTAATTCCATAATGTAAAACCAAAGTTAGTTATTCTGTTTTTGACCCTGAAAAAAATTATAAACTAAATTCTCACTGCAATCACAAGCACATCGTCTACCTGTTCAAGGCTTCCTTTCCAATTCTCAAATTCTTTGCCAAGGATTTCATGTTGTTCGCTCATTGGTCTGGTATGAATTTTTACCAGGAGTTCCTCAAGTCTTTTCTGTTTGAATTTTTTTCCTTTTTCGCCGCCAAACTGGTCACTGATACCATCCGTGAATGTGTAAATACAATCTCCTTTCATCAGATCCTGTGTTTGAAGCGTAAATGGTTTCAGAGCACCGTGAGACAAACCTACAGGGAACTTATCAGGAGTGAATTTTAAGAGCTCGTTATTACGAATGATGATAACAGGATTATTGGCTGCGGTAAATTCCAGTGTGTTATTTTTAAGGTCATAGCTCAAAAGAACGCCGTCCATTCCATCCTTGGTTTCTTCTTTAGCATCCTTATTCAAAGCGTTGATAATATCCTTCCTGACTTCCTCAAAGATCTTATCAGGCTGAATGATTTTTTTCTGCGAGGTTACTTCATTTAAAAATGAAATGTTAAGCAGGCTCATAAAAGCCCCGGGAACCCCATGGCCTGTACAATCGCAGGTAGCAAAGATAAATTTTGAATCTACAGCTGAGGCCCAATAGAAATCCCCGCTCACAATATCTTTTGGTTTGTAAAAAATAAAATGTTCCGGTAAATGTTCAGAGATCAGGTTTTCCGAAGCAAGAAGTGCTGTCTGAATTCTTTTGGCATAATGAATGGAATCCAGGATCTCACTGTTCTTTGTTTCAAGCAGACTTCTTTGTTCTTCTATTTCCTTGTTCTTGGATTCGAGCGCGAGATTTGCATTTTTCTTCTGCTTATAATTACGGTAGATATAAAATGAAAGAATAATGAAGCCTATAAGAATAGAAAATAAAAAGATCTGAATGGTTTTTTGCTGTTTTATTTTTTCGCCGGCAATAGCTTCTTTTTTCTCCTGCTCAAGTTTCTGCTGCAATTTTTCCTGTTCGTGCTGAAGCTGCATTTCCTTTTTCGCAAAATCGGCTTTGTTCTCATCGTTCAGGATTGAATCCTTTAGCAAATAATGCATTTCAAAATATTTCAGCGCATCAACGGGCTTTCCGGAATTTTTCAGGATCTCACTTTTTACTTTATATCCATTTGATCTAACAGCAAGCTCACCGGTTTTAAATGAAAGTGATATGCAGGTGTCTACATATTCCAGGGCCTTTTTGTGATCTCCTTTTATAGCAAAAATCTGTGCAAGTCCTATCGCAGCGTTTGCTTTGTTTGATATTTCATGAATCTCCTCACTGAGTAGGTACGCTTTTTGAAGCATGCGTTCTGCTTTTGTAAAATCTTTGGAGTCTTTGAGAAGGCTTCCGTAATTGGCGTAAAGTATAGCCGTGCCCTGCAGACTATTGATCCTTTTACTGTAAAATAATGCTTCTTCGAAGAAATGAAAGCAGGAATCGTATCGTTTTAGTTCTCCGTAAAGATTACCAACATTGCCTGCAGCGAGCGACAGACCAACGGTATCTTTAAGCTGCTTTCTTATTTCATACGATTTGAGCTGATAGTTGAGCGCCTTCTTATTGTCTTTCATGAACTGGCAAACCAGGCCAATATTGCCGAGTATCCTGGCATATCCTTTCATGTCGTTAATTTCAAGAAATATCAAAAGGGCCTTTTGGTAATGTTCAATCGCGTCGTTGTTAAGACTTTGAGCTACTTCTACATTAGCAATATTGCTCAAACAACTTGCTATGCCTTGTTTGTAATTTATATTTTCACTAATGCGGAGTGATTTTTTTTGTAACTCAAGACATTTGTCAAGGTTACCCAGATTAAGATGGACATTGCCCATGCGCCGGAGTACAGTTGCGATTCGCAGCGAATCACCTGCTTTTTCTGAAAGCCGAAGGGCTTTTTCTCCATAATACAGCGCGCTGTCGAAATTGAAAAGTTCTGTGCGCTTACAATCTTCAATAAGCTTGTCGATCAAAACAGTATCTGCTTTTTGTGAAAACAAAAGAATGTTAGCTGTAACAAGAAACAATAACAGAGCCTTTTTCATATATGATGTAAATATAAAAAAGAAGCGGGGTTCTGATCCCCCGCTTTAAAAATTGTTTGTATTAGTTTGGCTACTTAGGCCCCGTCATTCCCTTAGGCATATTTCGCATGAGTTTCGCCATAGCGTTCTTGTCGTTCATCATACGCATCATTTTACGGGTATCTTCAAATTGCTTCATGAGCTTATTCACTTCCTGGATGCCTTGTCCGCTTCCCTTCGCAATTCTTTGTCTTCTGGCGCCATTGATGGTTTCAGGTTTCGAACGTTCGTCCGGGGTCATACTTAAAATAATAGCTTCAATACCTTTGAAAGCATCGTCGTTAATGTCCATGTCCTTTACCGCTTTTCCAACACCGGGTATCATTCCAACAAGATCTTTCATGTTACCCATTTTTTTGATCTGTTGTAACTGACTTAAAAAATCATTAAAGTCGAATTTATTACTCGCAATTTTCTTACTGAGTTTTCTTGCTTCTTCTTCATTGAATTGTTCCTGCGCCCTTTCAACGAGTGTAACTACGTCACCCATTCCCAGGATCCTGTCGGCCATACGTTCAGGATAGAACACATCCAGGGCTTCCATTTTTTCGCCGGTACCAATGAATTTGATAGGCTTGTTAACCACGCTTTTGATAGAAAGAGCGGCACCACCTCGTGTATCCCCGTCTAATTTGGTAAGAACAACGCCGTCGAAATTTAATTTGTCATTGAAAGCTTTCGCAGTGTTAACAGCATCCTGTCCGGTCATGCTATCCACCACAAATAAAATTTCGTTTGGTTTAATGGCTGCTTTAAGATCAGAGATCTCTTTCATCATTTGCTCATCAACAGCTAAACGACCAGCAGTATCTATGAGTACAACGCTATTGCCGTTTTCTTTTGCCTGCTTAATGGCGGCTTCGGCAATTCGTATCGGATTTTTTTCTTCTTTGTTACTGAAAACTGGAATATCGATCTGCTCACCTAAAACGTGAAGCTGGTCAATAGCGGCCGGACGGTAAACGTCGCAGGCAACCATTAAAGGATTTTTTCCTTTTTTTGTTTTAAGGTAATTGGCCAGTTTACCGGTGAAGGTAGTTTTACCAGAACCCTGTAAACCGCTCATTAAAATAATGGTTGGGTTTCCTCCGAGGTAAATATCCTCTTTGGTTCCGCCCATAAGCTCGGCTAATTCATCATGCGTGATCTTTACGAGTAATTGTCCTGGTGAAACCGCGGTTAATACATTTTGACCGAGTGCTTTTTCTTTAACGGTATCAGTAAATGTTTTAGCAACTTTGTAGTTAACGTCAGCATCAAGTAAGGCCTTTCTTACCTCCTTGAGAGTTTCGGCTACGTTAATTTCCGTGATCTTTCCTTGTCCCTTCAGATTTTTGAGGGCCCGGTCGAGCTTATCCTGTAAATTATCAAACATGGTGCAATAAAATTTGGATCATAAAGGTACTAATTTAAATAAAAAACGACGGCAGTTTTTTGCCATCGTTTTAAAGAATTTGTTGAAAAGTCGGCTAAGCCTTCATCAAAGAAAGAACTGTTTCAAAACTTTATCTACTTTTGTTCCTCTTGTCACACGAACACTATATGCAAACTGCGTTGGAGCTAGCCATTAAAGGCTGGCCAAACGTAGCGCCAAATCCTTTGGTGGGAGCGGTTATTGTGAAAGATGGAAAAATCATAGCTTCGGGTTATCACGAAAAATTCGGGGAGGCACATGCCGAAGTTAACGCGATAAAAGACATTCCCGCAGGAACTAATCCAAAAGAATGTGCGCTTTATGTCACACTCGAGCCCTGTTCGCATTTTGGAAAAACACCGCCATGCGCCGATCTTATTATAAATACAGGATTTAAAAAAGTGGTCATCTGTAACCATGATCCTAATCCTTTAGTGGCTGGACAAGGAATTGAGAAGCTTCGTAAAGCAGGAATTGAAGTATTAACAGGCGTTCTTGAAGAAAAAGGAAAGGAACAGAACCGCCGTTTTTTTACATATCACGAAAAACACCGTCCGTTTTTTATTCTGAAATGGGCGCAGACAGCAGATAATTTTATCAGCAGAAAACCTGTTCCTTCCAATAGAGAAGAAAATCTCATCAGCGAAAAAGATAGTCATATTTACTCCCATAGTTTGCGCGCCGCTGAAACCGCTATTATGGTAGGAAAAAATACCGCGATACAGGACGATCCTTTATTAACAACACGGTTAGTGAATGGAAAAAATCCTTTACGCGTTTTAATCGATCAGAATCTTGGAGCTTCTTCCTCGCTCAGGATTTATAATCCCGAAGCCGATACGCTTATTTTTAACGCGGTAAAAGAAGAAAAAAAAGAGCATCTTACCTTTTCTAAAATTGATTTTTCGGGAGATGTTTTAAAACAGGTTGCTTCTAAACTTTACCATATGAAAGTGCAAAGCGTGATCGTAGAAGGCGGTTTTGTTTTACTGGAAAGTTTTATTCGGGAAGATATGTGGGATGAGGCCCACGTTATTGTTAATCCTTCGAAGAAATTTATTAGCGGAGTAAAAGCTCCTGCATTTGAATTGCCGGGTGAATTCTTAAAACTTGGAGCAGATCACCTGTACGTGATCAGAAACAAGTCTATTGACTTGCAAGGATAAAAAGTAGAATGGCTGTTCCGCATCCGATTCCAAAACCGGTCCACACACGTTTACGCTTGATACGATAAGCTTCTTTCTGATAACCAAAACGGTAATCTTTATTTTGCCAGAGGTTCTGATCAGGGTAACCAAGGTTATGTTGTTTAGGAGGAACCGAAGAACAGATAATAGCCGGAACAAGACCTGCCAAAGGAAAAATGGCGGCCGTAACACCTACCCAGCCTGCACCGCCTCTGTGCCTGTAATATATTTTAGCGTCGCCGGCGCCACGCATGACGTAAGATTGAGTGCCGCCTCCTGAGGAAGCAACCGGATCGTAAGTGTTAACTGGGCTTGAAGTTGTTTCAAACTTCTGTTTCATTCCGGTTGAGAACATGATTTCCTTTACGTCGCTCTTAGGTATTTTGTAAACCGGGCCATCCAGATTGCCTATTGGTTTGTATTTGATCTCTGTATCAGACAGCTCGTAAATACGTGCAGCTACTTTTTTACCATTTTTAAAATACACGGTATCGTTGGCCGGAAGGGCAGGGGTACTTGGAGTTTGAGCAGTTATGGTATCTTTTACCTGAACCGGCACCGAATCTTTCACGGCTAATGTTTTTTGGGTGGAAGGCGTTTTATCAAAAACTTCTTTTTGGCCGTTTGATAGCCTTATATAGCTGATTTCGCTTTTAAGAACCGTATAGGTAGCGCCGGCCTGGTTATCGAAACGTTTATACTTAATATTATCGGGATTTACTTCCAGCAGAAGAATGCGCAGTTTGTCGGAGTTTTTAAAAACAACAGTATCTTGTGCAAAAAAGTTAAAAGAAGTAACTGAAAGGAAGAAGAAAAGGAAGTGTTTCATAGCGGTTTGGACTTGATATTACCCTAAACGTTTAAAGCTTAAGATCTAAAAGTAGTCAATTATTGGCTAAAACGAAAATGGATAAGGCTTTCGTATGCGGTTTTTTGTATTGTTAAATAACTGATAACCAATATCTTTTATAACTATTAACTGAAACCGGAACTCTGTTCATCGAAGTTTTACAATAAGGTGAAACAATGTTTTGGTGGATTCAATTCAATCTCGTATATTTGCATCCCTTTTTAAGGGAAAATATATTTAACGAGTAAGATTTTAATCATGTCACGTATTTGTCAGTTAACAGGTAAAAAAGCGATGGGCGGAAACAGTGTTTCTTTTTCGAACCGCAAAACACGCCGTCAGTTCAAGGTGAATTTAAAGCGTAAACGCTTTTTCGTTCCAGAAACCAATGAGTGGGTAACACTTCGTGTGTCTACTTCAGCTCTAAAAAATATTAATAAAAAAGGAATCAGTGCCTGCTTAAAAGAAGCTAAGGCTAAAGGTATCCTCGCATAATTTTAAAAGAACAAGAACATGGCAAGGAATAAAAACAGAATCCAGGTGATCTTAGAATGTACTGAGCATAAAGAAAGCGGTAAGCCAGGAACTTCACGCTACATTACAACTAAGAACAAAAAAAATACAACTGAGCGTATCGAGTTAAAAAAATATAACCCGATCTTAAAACGTATGACAGTTCACAAAGAAATTAAGTAACATTAAAGTTAAAAGTTAAGCATTATACGTTAACCAATCAACGAATAACAAATAACTTTCAACGAATAACGAAATAAAGACATGGCAAAGAAAGTAGTAGCAACGCTTAAAACCGGAAAAGGTAAAGATTTTACCAAGGTTATTAAAATGGTTAAATCCGATAAAACCGGAGCTTATTCATTTAAAGAAGAGATCGTTCACAACGACCATATTAGTGACTTTTTAAAGAACAAATAAAAGTTCAATTAATAATTTATTACACATTCAAGAATTCTTTCCTCAGGGAAAGAATTTTTTGTTTGTAAGCATTCCGAAAACTAATTTTATGTTCGCATAATACACCAGCAATCACACAATGAGCTTTTTCTCAAAATTATTTACCAAAGAAAACAAAGAAAGCCTCGATGAGGGACTTTCAAAAACCAAAGAGAGTTTTTTTGGTAAACTGAGTAAAGCCATCGCCGGAAAAAGTACCGTTGATGCCGATGTGCTTGATAACCTGGAAGAAATTCTTGTTACCGGAGATGTTGGGGTACAAACAACCATTAAGATCATTCAACGCATCGAGGACCGGGTAAAGCGGGATAAATATGTTTCCACAAGCGAACTTAATTCTATTCTGAAAGATGAGGTAGCCGCGCTTCTTGGCGAAAATGTAAAAGGCAAAAATCCTCTTCATTTTTCTGAACCCCTTCCTCATAAACCTTATGTCATCATGGTAGTTGGCGTAAACGGTGTTGGAAAAACAACCACCATTGGTAAACTCGCTCATCAATACAAACAGGCAGGTAAATCTGTTTTACTCGGAGCAGCCGATACTTTCCGCGCAGCGGCTGTTGATCAGCTTATTGTGTGGAGCGAGCGGGCAGGGGTATCAATTGTTTCTCAGGGTATGGGTGCTGATCCGGCCAGTGTCGCATTTGATACTTTAAGCAGCGCCAAATCAAAAGATTCGGATGTGGTCATTATTGATACAGCAGGACGTTTGCACAATAAGATTAATTTAATGAATGAGCTTACCAAGATCAAGAACGTAATGAAGAAAGTGGTACCTGATGCACCGCATGAAGTTATTCTTGTTCTCGATGGAAGCACGGGTCAGAATGCTGTTGAGCAATGCAAACAATTTACCGCTGCAACAGATGTAACAGCTCTTGCCGTTACAAAACTGGATGGTACCGCTAAAGGTGGTGTTGTTATTGGTATCTCCGATGAATTTAAGATTCCTGTTAAATACATCGGCGTTGGCGAAAAAATGACAGATCTCCAGGTTTTCAACGCACCCGAATTTGTAGATTCATTATTCAAAAAATAAATCATAATCCCAATCATTTTAAAGAAGGCCTGATCATAGCTTGTCTTTAATTTTGGGTTGACGCTAATTTCGTGTTTTACGCTAATCTGCTTTTGTTGTTATTTCAATTCGCGTAAATTTGCACAATTCGCGTTAGTTTTTAGAAAGATCCAGACAATCGGCGTAATTCTCTCTCGCGCTCTAATAGAATTCTTTTATAATTTAAACTTCCTTCTCCAAAATTAATGAGCAATCCAAGTTTAAGTTTAGAGATCGCGAGATAATTCAATGTTTGTGTTATGTGATTATCGGTTAAATATGAAATCGCTTTTGCTTCAAGAACAATTTTATTATCAATGGTAAAATCTGCATGAAGAATTACATCCTTATATTTCACCTGATAAAACTTTTCTCTTTCATATTGAATTCCTTTTTTTTGAAATTCATATTCCAATGCCGATTTATAAACAACTTCGCTAAGATATAATTCACATTAATTCGTGAAATTCGCATCAACCTGGGCATGGTGAATGAGTCTATTTTAATTAATTGTAAATCAATATATTATGTATTTGTCGTTTTTTAAACGGGTGAAATAGTTTAGTGTTAAAAACCACATATTATTGATATTCAAAAAGTTAAAATTAGTTACCTCAAGCAAAAAAGCCCTCAACCTTTAGTATATTTGTAGCCCGCTTTATTAAGGCAAAAGCGGATAAATAATAAGTTTAATCCCTCAGACTTCGCCTTAAGAGTTTGATACAAGTAGTACAAAAAATGGCAGATAAAGCCTTAGTAGGTAACGCAGATTTCGATTGGAGCTCAATCGGAAAAAAACAAGACAATTATACATCAGACGAGAAAGCAAAGTTCGACGAGTTGTATGGTAAATCATTAAACACAATTGCAGATCTTCAGATCATTGAAGGTGTTGTTGTGGCAAAAAACAACCGCGAAGTTGTAGTAAATATCGGTTATAAATCAGATGGAGTTGTTGCTCTTTCTGAATTTCGTTATAACCCTGAACTTAAAGTTGGAGATACAATCGAAGTATTTGTTGAAACAGCTGAAGACGTTAACGGACAATTAGTATTATCACATAAAAAAGCCCGCGCTAACAAAAGCTGGGATCGTGTTAATTCAGCTCTTAACACTGACGAAATCATTAAAGGTTTTGTTAAGTGCCGTACTAAAGGTGGACTTATCGTGGATGTTTTCGGAATCGAAGCATTCTTACCTGGTTCACAGATCGACGTAAAACCTATTCGTGATTACGATGTTTACGTTGGAAAAACAATGGAATTCAAAGTGGTTAAGATCAATAACGAATTCAAAAACGTGGTAGTATCACACAAAGCGTTAATTGAAGCTGAGATCGAAAACCAAAAACGTGATATCATTTCTAAATTAGAAAAAGGACAAGTATTAGAAGGAACTGTGAAAAACATTACTTCTTACGGTGTGTTCATTGATTTAGGTGGTGTTGACGGATTGATCCACATTACCGACCTTTCATGGGGTCGTATCAATCACCCTGAAGAAATCGTTAAACTTGACGAGAAAATCCAGGTGGTTATCCTTGAGTTTGATGACGACAAAAAACGTATCGCTCTTGGTTTAAAACAATTAACCAAACATCCTTGGGAAGCTTTAAATTCTGAATTAAAAGTTGGTGATAAAGTAAAAGGTAAAGTAGTTGTGATCAACGATTACGGAGCTTTCATCGAGATCGCACCAGGTGTAGAAGGTTTAGTTCACGTAAGCGAAATGAGCTGGAGCCAGCACTTACGTAGCGCACAGGAGTTTGTGAAAGTTGGAGAAGAAATCGACGCACAGGTATTAACTCTTGACCGCGAAGAGCGCAAAATGAGCTTAGGTATGAAACAATTAACTCCTGATCCTTGGAATATGATCATGGAGAAATACTCTAAAGGTTCTAAACACACAGGTACAGTGCGTAACTTCACTAACTTCGGTGTGTTCGTTGAACTTGAAGAAGGTGTTGATGGTTTAGTTCATATCTCTGACTTATCATGGAGCAAAAAAATCAAACATCCAAGTGAGTTCTGCAAAGTAGGAGAGAAAATGGAAGTTGTGGTTCTTGAGATCGATGGCGAAAACCGTCGTTTATCTTTAGGTCACAAACAACTTGAAGAAAATCCATGGGATGTATTTGAAACAGTATTTACAATCGATTCAATCCATAAAGGAACTGTAATCAATGTAAATGATAAAGGTGCAACTATTGGTCTACCTTATGGTGTTGAAGGATTCTGTCCTGCACGCCACTTAGCGAAAGCTGAAGGCGGAAGCGCTAAAGCTGAAGAGGTTCTTGATTTCAAAGTGATCGAGTTCAGCAAAGACGCTAAACGTATCGTTGTATCACATGCACGTTTACACGAAGAAGTAAAAGAAGAAGCAAGAAAAACCGACAAAGCTGGAAAAAAAGCTGACGCAGAAGAAAGCAAAAAAGCAGTGAAGAAGGTAAAAGACAGTGTAGAGAAAACTACATTAGGAGATATTTCTGCTTTATCTGACTTAAAAAATAAGTTAGACAATAAATAAGGAAACTCCCAAACGACGTGATCGTTAGGGCAACTAGAAACCTAGCCATGGTTTTTAGTTTTTTGAGAGCCAAATAAACCCGTAGGATATACGGGTTTTTGGTTTTATATAGGCCCCTTATTTTTATGCCACTTTTAACCACATAGGACGCATAGTTTCAATTTGAAAACCAGAAATAAAGGCAGGAGTTATCCAGTAGAGAAATCCTCCGGATTTCATAGTTGAATCAATGTGCAATTTGAGCAGTTTCCTTTGCGGAACTCTGCGAAACCTTTGCGAACCTCTGCGAGAAACCAGAGTTGAATTCCGGGAATTAAAAAAAGCCACAGATTACACAAATTCACACAGATAAGAATCTGCGGAAATCCGTGAAATCTGCGGTTTAAAAAGTTTAGTTAATCTAGTAGGCTAAATCTTCCACAAAGAAAAAGAATACTACCGCGGCCACCCATTCCTTTTTCACGCCTTTGCATTCGCCAATTCGTGAACCGTTATAATAAATGTCGCCATCCGATTCTATCTGCCCGATTCGGCTTCCGTTTTTATAAACATCGCCATCCGACTCAATTTGTCCCACACGACTTCCGTTCTTGTAAATATCACCGTCCGATTCTATTTGTCCAACACGGCTACCATTTACATACACATCTCCATCCGATTCTATTTGACCTTTTCGCGATCCGTTAATGTAAACGTCGCCATCGTTTTCAATTTCACCTTTACGGCTGCCTTTAATATAAAGACTCTGTGCCTCAATGCCTGCTGCAATGAACAGGAATGTTACTGCAAAAAATAATTTTTTCATGATCGTTAAATTGATTGGAGTATAAAAATAAAGAATTATTCCTTAAAAATGCTGTCGCTCTGAGTGCCCCTGATAACTATTGAAGAGGGGCTCCTTCGCATTCGTTAACTCGCAGGACCAACCTATCGTATATTTTTTATCTTTGTTATAATGGCTGAGGTTATTCAGGTTATTAAAGGAGATATTACCAAAGTGACAGCAGATGCTGTTGTTAACGCTGCCAATACCTCATTGCTTGGAGGCGGAGGGGTAGATGGGGCCATTCACCGTGCAGGCGGGCCAGCCATCCTTGAAGAATGCAGGCAGATTGTTGCCAGGCAAGGAGGCTGTAAAACAGGCGAGGCAGTTATTACCACAGCCGGAAATCTTCCCGTAAAGTTTGTGATTCATACAGTTGGTCCGGTTTGGAACGGCGGACATAAAAAGGAAAAAGAAAAGCTGGAGAATTGTTATAGAAACTCACTCAGACTAGCAGTCGAATATAAATGCAAAACCATAGCTTTCCCCGGTATAAGTACCGGCGTTTACAGGTTTCCTAAGGACGAAGCTGCTAAAATTGCAGTAAATACCATAAAGGATGTGATTTCAAAAGAACACGTCCTGGAAACGGTCATCCTGGTGTGTTTTGATGATGAAAGCTACGAACTTTTAAATAATGAAGTCAAAAAATCAGACGCATGACAGGAATATTTGATTACGTATACAGGTTCCTGATGTTTTTGTCTGAAAAAACAGGATTTACGTATTTCGAAATAAACATTATCTGTTATTACTTTATCATTCCATTTTTTTATGCTGCTCTTATCGATAGGCTGTACAGATTCCACTATGTGAAAATTTCATTTGTAGTTTTTGTTGTTGTAACGTTGATTGCCGTTAAAGATTTCAGAAATTTTTCGGAGAAGCTTTTCAGATTATCACAGGATTTTCTTTTAAGTTTTGACTTTATAGGACTTGATTACGTAGCTTCTTCCGTTGTATGGTGTGTAATAGCCCCGCTGCTTATTTTCCTTTTTTTGTTCTGGCTACTCAGGAAGAAGCAGAAGAAAATGTCAACTAAATTTAATACTTATGAAAACAGGTAAGATTATTCTCGCGGCTCTTTTGGTAAGCCTGGTTTTTCTGGCAGCGTATATTTTTACATTTCCTCAACAGGATTTCGGAATTATTGCAGGAATACTTGTGGTTAAATTGCTTACTGGTTTTTTTATTCTAAAATTCAGATCCGCAAGGGCCGATCTTGAATTCAGACAGATTTTTACTATGTCTTTTTTTATACAGTTGTTTAGTTATGTGTTTATCCAGGTTGTTAACATTACGCTTGTCCTAAACGAGCTTTCGAAAGCCGGCGCTCCTGATACGGCCGCTCTTGCCACTGCAATTAATATGTCGCTGATTGGTTTCGTGATTATGATCTCTGTTGTCCCTCTGGCCTTTTCCGGCATTATGTATGGCGTTGATAAAATCATATCGCCTCCGTCAAAAACAGATGAATTACGGTAAAATGACACTGGGAATTTATAAATTAGCAGCATCAAAAAAATGAAAAAACTACTCATTTTCGCCATTGCTTTAAGTTCCTGTTCAGGATGCGATAACTCATCAACTACAGGATCAAAAGATAAAAAAGACAGTCTTATTTGCATTATACCCCCACCGCCTAAGCAACAGGTAAGGCAACTCAATTATATTCTGCATAAAACTTTTCCTCATGATACAACATCTTTCACAGAAGGATTACTTGTACACGAGGGAAAATTGCTTGAAAGTACCGGAGCGCCCGATTACATGCCTCAAACACGTTCTGTGTTTGGTATTATAGATACGCTTACCGGCAAAATAAATGTAAAAGCCGAACTTGATAAAAAAAAGTATTTCGGAGAAGGACTGAGCCTGTTCAACAACAAGATCTATTATCTCACATGGCAGAACCAGGTAGGTTTTATGTACGATGCAAAAACATTTAATCCTGTAGGGCAGTTTAGCTTTAAAAACAAAGAAGGGTGGGGACTAACCAACGACGGAACAAATTTCATTATGAGTGATGGCACGAGCGACCTCTCTTACTTTGAACCCGTTAATTTTAATTTTCTCAAAACACTTCCTGTTAATACCATCGATCACGATCTCCCTGATCAGTTGAACGAGCTCGAATACATAGATGGGTTTATTTACGCGAATGTTTGGAAGACAAATAAGATCGTAAAAATTGATCCGGCTAACGGTTATATTCTCGGAATTCTTGATCTTACGCAACTTGCATCAGCTTCAAAAAAGAAATATCCGAATTCACAGGAGATGAACGGAATTGCCTATGATCCTGTTTCAAAAAGAATGTTCGTTACTGGCAAAATGTGGCCCGAAATGTATGTGATTACGATTGAAGATTATAAAAATTAATGTAAAATGTAAAAGGGAAGATGGAAAACGGAACATACATTATCCATTAATAACCCTCAATTTTCATTTTAATTTAAGCAGCCACTGAATCGCTTTTTCCTTATTGTCAAACATACGCATTTTCATATTTTGCTGATTAGTGAAATTGATCATGAAATTAATGATGATCCTGTGAGCAAGAGATTTTACAATAACAGCCGAAGCACGCGTCATATAATTTACCTCGGGTTTAGATGAATATTCTCTCGCCTCTTTAGAAATGTCGGTATATCGTCCTGTTTCAACTAATACCTTAAATTTATTGGTGCCGTCGTAAAGTGATTTTAATGCTTCAAAATTCTGCTTTGAATCTGCAAGTTCTACCATTGCGTGATCATCAAGATTAAAAAATACAATGCCGTTATCCCACACTTCAATGGTGGTCATTCTGTTACGTATCGTTTTTATAACTTTATAATTTACCGCTACCATAGGTGCAATGCTAAAGTAATAAAAAAACGATAACCCGGTCAGCTATCTCCTTTTCTTTTTCGGGTGAGTGATCGATCTTCGGTATTTCACATAATCTTTTGCCAGGATCCTTGTTATGTGTAGATTATGATCCACAATTCTCTTATGTTTCTTATCACGTCTTAGATATTCATTGTTTAAACGGTAATAGCGCATGCGCTCTATGTGGTTTTCATCGTCAATTTCACTAAGAACATGTGTCTGGCCATCCCTGATGAAAATAAATCCCTTTTGAATAACGTAGAGGTGCGGAATATAATTGTCGATCCAGCAATAATCGCCCGTGCGTTTAAGTACCATTTCTTTTTGAGCTGTTTTAAAGTTATCGGCATTCTCCGAACCGTAAGTCACCAGTTGTCGCTTTAATCCAAGCGCAGTTCTTTCAAGCGCGTAACGGGTTTCAAGTAGTCTGTAGAGTTCATTATATGTTTTTAAAATATGATCGGCCGGTCTATACAGAACACTGTTTAACCCAAGAAGATATTTTTCCTCGTTGTCTTTCAATTCAAGACGGCGGTCTACAACATCTTTTTTGTAATTATCCCTCAGTTTGCTTCGGAGGCGTATCGTTTTTCTTAACGGAATAAAAACAGAATCGTGCTTCAGAGCTTTGATCCAGATATTAAGGCTGAGATCCTCTGTTGTTTTACCCATCTCAGCCTTTAATGATTCGGTACGATTAAAGAGCGAGTCTATGATCGCTTCTGTATTTAATAATTTTTGCGCTACAGTATTTATTTTCTTCTGGTCGGTTTTCAACTGTGTTTTTCGTTCCGCTGTCGTTATTCCAAAGAGCCTTTGCGATAAATTCCTGTATTTTCTTGAGTTTGTATTTGATTTAGATCGAAGTCTCCTGTAGTTCCTGATTTCAGTAAGTGTCATTCGTGCTTTCGCTGCAATAAAGATCTTATGGTCCTTGTTTTCTTTCAGGAGTAGATCCATCTTCTTTTTATTTTTTACAGTAAGCTGTTTAAATTCTTTTACTATTCCCGGTTTGGTTCTTTTAAGAAAGGCGCGGCTTTGATCCAGGAAGTAAATGGCGCTGTCTATTAACCTGAGTTGCTGCAGCGAATCCTGTTCTTTTTGTCCATTCAACATGTTTTGTCTCGACAGATCAAAATCACACATGCTAATAACGAACTGGTTTTTCTGATTGCAGGAATAACTATTTTTTTTCAGGATATGATTTCTGGTGTAAGCATCTGCTTCAACATATTTATCACATTCTACGCATTCTTTTCCACCCCGTACCTGCGTTTTGTAAATACTGTCGTGATGGAAAAAAAGTGCGGAATCGTTTTCGAATTTTTTTATGTCCTTTATATCCAGCAACGACCAGCAAGCATCGTCGGGGAAGTGAGTAATAGCGAATAATTCGGGCTGGCAAAGGTAATAACTGCTGGTAGCACCTTGTGTATAGCCTTCCTTCATATAGACCCTTAATTTCCTCAGAAACTTATAATATAGTTTGTTCCAGAATTTTTGTTTGTAATAAAACGTGGGACTGCTGTATTGTTTGCCGCAATCGTCGGTGAAAAAAAACCGGTGACGTTTTTTTACCTTTTTTATTTTGTATTTTGGCTGTGCTTTTTCAAGAAGATTATTTTTCCAGCGATTGTAGCGATTCATGGTAAACTGTGGCACCCCGGTACTCCAGGTAACGTCGTAAACGTACCACTCATTATCAAGCTTCACAGCGTTCCATGCGTGATTGTCGATGTACATCGAATCTCCCACATCTGAAAATTGGTCCTTTGCGTAACCATAAACCGACACATTTGTAATGCCTGCAAGTTTACAAAGACTGTCCATCAGATCGGCATACCCAACACAAATAGCCGATCTTGTTCTTAGTGTGGCAGGAATGCTAGAATAACTACCTCCCGGAGAAAAGTAGGCTCTGTAATCGTAACGTATGTTAGTGGCCACCCAGCCAAAAATAACCCTGAATTTTTCCTCATCGCTGGTTTTGTTTTTCGTTAATTCAGCAACGAGTAAAGGTGGATTGTAGCGAGCCTCTTTACTTACCTGCAGATCTTTTTTGTTGAAGACAATGGTGGAATCAGTGTCTTGTTGCGAAAACAAATTTAGAGTGAGAATTATAAAAAGAAATAAAATATAATTATGTCTTGGCAACAACAAAAGGGGTAGGATTGTATTCTTCTGTTATGAAGATATGAAATAAGTCAGGTTATTTAAATGACAATACGTTAAAGCTTTGTAAAAAGTTTGGCCTTAATATTCTTAAATGACGAAACAAAAAAAGGAGCCGAATAGGCTCCTGATTAATATATTAAATTATGCAGATAAATAGTAATAACAGATTAGCGTAATAAGCGAAATTCGCGTCCTGTTCCTTCGATTACGCTTCCACCTCAGTTACAATACTTGGGAAGATCCTTACGTTTCCGCTGTCTTCTTTTCTGAACTGGTAAGTATAACGGTAATGGCTCTCGAGACCTGATTTATTAGGGAGACCATTGATCATCATAATGTTTCTATTCTTAGCAAATTTCAGAAGTTCGCGTAAGTAATGTGCAGAGATCTGGCCCACCTCGTCAATAATACAATGTACTTTGAAATCTTTACTGCTTCTGTGACTTGATTCTTTGATGAACACGTGAAGAAGCGTGATGTAAATAATGGCTTTTACAAGAATATCGGTTCCGGTACTTCCGATACTGTCAATCTTGTGTGTCCAGCCGGTTTCGTTCATACCTTCCTTAATGTTGAACTTTAGTTCGAAGAGATCCTGTAAGCGGATTTCTTCCTGTTCACCTTCTTTAATGGCTGAACGTAATTGCTCGAGCAATTTAACGGCACGTCCGCTGATCTCGCGTTTTTGACCGGTTGCAAAGTCAGTATTGAAAAGCCCTTCGTTGTAAACAAGTCCATGTTCTTCACGGAATTCTTCGATACGTTTTAAGAGTTTATATACTTTATTATCCGATTCCTCGATCTTGATCTTGATGAACTCGATGAGTTTACTTTCTTCGAATTCCGCTTTTTTAAAGTCTTCAGCAATGAGGGTAATGATGTGCTGAATTTTATCTTTTTGTCCGCTGAGCTCTTTTACTTTTGTAGCGATACTATCGGTAACGAGACCGATCTGTGTCGCGGTTTCAGCGATAGACAATTCAATTTTATTTTCGTTGATGAACGAGCGTAAGTTCTGCGCAAAGCGTTCGTATTCGCCTTGTGTTGCATCGTTACGGATCATAAAGTTAAAGTGATTATCGATACGGAACTTACCTGCAAATTCGTTTACATAACGTTGGAATGCACCGTACTCTTCATTAAAGTGAGAATCGTTTTTCAATAATTGTGTACAAAGATCCATAATGTTATAGTTCGTGCGTTTTGGTTCGGCACGTTCGATAATTTCAGCGTATTTGTTGTACACCGGAGTTTCGCGGAAGTTATTGCTGAAGAAATTCACACCGTTGTTAAACTCAATGAGTTCTTCGTCAAATGCACGTTTCTGCTTATTAAGCTCCATGCGTTTGAGATTGTATTTACGGGTTGCCTCTTCCAATTGCGTAGCAAGGTCGTTGTTACTCTTCATAAATTCTTCTTTCTTCTGAATGAGATCAGGAAGCTTGTCGAATTTTTCGCGTTTATCTTTTAAGTAATCACTAACGATCTGGGCATATTGTTCAATTTCCTTTAATGCATCGTTGATGTCTTTCATGCGGTTCTCAACTGATTTCAGTTGTTTGGCATCAACACCTTTGCTCTTGAAATTAGTATCTTTTTCTTTTTGTAATTCGTCTTCTTTAGATTCAAATTCTTTTACCTGATTTTTCTTTTCAACCTCAAGTTCGCTGATCTCGGTTTCCTGGCGCTCCTTTAAATCGGCGAGGCGTTCTTCATTGTAGGTTCTTAAACGTTCGAACTGCGTATTAAAATCATTCACAAGAAGATTCTTCTTTTTGTTGAGAATGGTTAATTCCTCTTCTATGATATTTAAACGCTGACGGTTTCCGCTCAATGATTCTTCGATTTCTGATCCTGCTTTCGTTTTCCAGTCTTCAAGCTCAACGCCTAATTTTTGCTCACGTTTATCAGCAAGTTCTAAAGAGTAACTTAATACTTTTACGTCTTCTTTTAATTCGCCTAATTGTTTTCCGAATTTATCGGCAGCTAACATTTTTTCTTCGTTGTTAGCGGCCTGGAACTGGTTCAGCGACTCTTCAAGATCCCGGATAGTGGCGAGACGTTCGTTTTTCTCGAACTGATATTCTTCAATGGATTTAGAAACGATCTCAACATTTTCAAGATTGAGACTGATACCGTAAAGTGTGTTAGCGGTTTCTTCTTTTACCTCCGGAGAAATATCGGTTCTGAATAATAATTTTTCGTTTACAACTTTACCAATGGTTTCGTGCCATCCTTTTACATTTTTCTCCAGGAAGCCATAAAACGCGTCGTGTTGTACATTTAATTTCCCTTCAATTTCCTTGATCTCGTTCTTAACACGGATAATTTCATTGTTGGTTTGGTTAACACGGTTGCTGAGAGATGTTTTTAATCGTGTTTCTAAAGATTCCCATTCGCGCTGAATGGTTTGAACCATGTTTTGTTTAATGGCGCGCTCGCTTTTGTTTTTGTAGCTCACCGCACGGAGTTCAGCCAGTTCGTTTTCCAGGGCCTTGATCTCCTGCTCATAAAAGCGCGTGTTACGGATAACTTTTTCCTCGCTTTTTAATTCGTTGAATTCAATTTGTTTTGCAGTGACCTCTGAAGTAACGTCGCCCATAGCTTCGTCACGCTTTTCTTTTAACTCAACATCACGTTTGCTAAATTCGTTTTTCTGTAATAATTGTAATTCGTTATAGTGATTAAAGATCTCACCGGTTTTTGAATTGATCTTATTTATATAAGCTGTTTTATCGTTGCGTAACTGCTCAATGAGAGATGAATATTTTAATTCAATGCTGGATACGTTGCTGGTTAAGCTTTCGTATTCACGGCGGGCAATATTTAATTCTACCTGTAGTTTTTCACGCTCTGCGTTTTTTTCTACGGCCTCATCGATATTCTTTTCCTTATACTCTTTTAATTTTTTATTCGCCTCACGAATGGTACGGTCATAATAACCGATCTCTTCACGAATATCATTTTGTTTCGATTCAATTGAATCCTTTAAAGCTTCGTGTTCAGTAGTAAGCGTTTCAAGTTCTTCTTCTTTCTTTTTAGAGGCTTCGCGAATAGCTTCATTCTGGTTTTCAGCAAAACGTAAACTGCTTCCGAGCTTATCGGCCATTTCCATCTGCGCTCCTTTGAGCATATGTACCTGGTCGTATTTTTTATCGATAAGTTCTATGAGTTGCTGGGTTTCTTTCTTTACGTAAGTTTCAATATCGGTGTACTTTTCGTTAAACTGACGTAACTGGCGCTCTACCTGTTCTAATTTAATACTTGAATTCTCAGTTGTTAAGGAGTTAGCGATAAAGTCTTTAATAAAACGTGAATCGATACTGCTTTTTGAAGACAAGAATACGTTCGTAATAGATTTAGGAATGTTCTGGTATTTCTCGTTTCCTTTCAGCAAATGAAATTTCGATAATTGTTTATCGGTTTCTGTTCCGTAAATAATATTTCTGTAACGTTCAAACGTGTCAATCTGATTGGAAATATAAACTCCTCTTTTTTCAAGATTGGAAATAATTTCCTTGATCTTCATAGCTTCGTCATTATTATTGAGGAAGAAATCCGGATTAAAAGGCGCGTCAACAAAACGAAAAACAAGTTTATTATGACGATACACCATCACGAAAAAGTTTTTGTCTTCTGTAGCTATTTCATAAATCAGGTATGAATTCTCATAACGGAAATAATGTTCCTCGAAACTTTTTTGTGACTGCGCAATACCTAAACCGCGGCTGTTTGCACTATAGAAGAAAAGAATGGCGCGCTGCAAGGAGGTCTTACCAAAGTTATTGGTCCCCACAAAGCAGGTATTACCACACAATTCAATATCGGCATACTTTACGTTGGCGATGTTAATCTCTACAATCCTGTTTAATATTCTTACGTTTTCCATCTTTATAAATAAGGTTTTAATTTTTAGTGTTTAATAATCTGCATTAAGGACTAAACACTAAGCACTAATAACTAGTTCAAAATAATGCCACTGCTATTGCTATCTGTTCCTGTTGTTTCTTCGTAAATACTGATGGCGTTGATCATATCCATAAGATAAGTGTATGCATCAAGTACTTTGTAACTTTCTGTCTGTTCGTCTTCCAGTTCAAGGAAAGAGTCACGTGTCATAAGATTACATATGTCCCGGACTTTATTCAATAAAGTTTCCGAACGGTACATCGGAATCTTCTGAAGCTTTTGTTTCAAACGAACATTGGCGTTACATTCTTCGGCGATCTCGCTTGGGCGAAAACGCGACCCAATAGTAATTTTATTATCCATGCTCGCGAAAAGATCAATTACGTCGATGTAACGCTCAAATGTTTCAAGTTTTTGTTCAATGAGACTGTTTGCTTCGTTAACACGTGAGAAATAGAAATAATTATTTCCGCGTTCAATGTTGTAACGGATCACATTAAAATATCCCTGTAGTTTGTCAAAATTCTCAGGATTATTAATGATATCATATAAACGGTTCATACCATCTTTGGTACCGTTACTGCTGATAAAATGTCCACGCGCCATGATCGCGAAAATGTCGTGTGTCTGTTTTGGTAATCCGTAGTCTTCTGCTCCCATTTTAGTTGATAGTTTATTGTCTATAGTTTATAGTCTTGTCTCTTGATTCTTTGTTCGATTTAGGCAGCTTTATCCTTCTTGGCTTTTTTCTCGTTTTTCGGTAATGGAAGAATGACTGTGTAACCTAATCTCTTTTTAGTTTGACTATTGTCGAGGTAGTCATGATAGTTCAATCTGTATTTAAAGTCGAGGTGATTCTGATATTCCATAGCAATCTCTACGAAAATGGAAAGTCTGTCTTCAAACGTTACATTTCCAACTGCTTTCGGAAATTTATAATCGATCAGGTATTCAAATAAATTAAGTTTCTGTTGATTTAAAAAGCGGTCCACCAGTTTTTCAACATCGAGTTTAATTTGCTGATCAATGAGTTGTTCTTTGAAATTGCTTGGAAGTTTTCCTGCAATTCCACGCATCATTAAACGCGAGAGTTTATATTTTTCTGCTACTTTTTTGCAGAGTACATGCCCTTCGTCGGTAAATAAAAAGTCGATCGCAATTTTTGTTCTTGGTCCTTTGATCCCATTGAAACGAAGAGGATTTATTTCCTTCACAATTTCTGTAAAGTTGGTACGGTAATGCAAAGTTCCATGGTCTTTGATTTCCTTAAGACGTTGCGCTTTCACGTAAACATCCAACTGGAACTGTATTTTGTTGATGTAATCGGTAATGTCGGTCTGGATCTCAATGAGGAAGTCTAAGTTCTCTATCAATCCTGCTTTGAGAGCGTTTACGATTCCGTAAAGTTCAGGGTCGTTAGTGAGACTAAACAAGCCACGTGTATCGGTAATAATCTCTTCAGTTTTACGAATAAAATCGATGATGGTATCACGCTTTTCGCGGTAATCTTCCAGCTTCTGAATTTTGATACGGTAATTAGCTTCGTTCTTGTAAGTGTCATCAACGTTTTTCTGCAACTTGATGATTTCACGGGAGAGAGCGATGTTGATGCGCTTAAGATATTTTTTGATACTTCTGAGGAAACGGTGCTCATGTACTTCCTGGTAGAAGCGAATATGTCTTCTAAGTTCGTTGATGTAATCGTTGATGAAACCCGGTGTTACTTCACCTATTTCCATAAAGTCCTCGAACATGGCTACCACAGCGTCGTTCAGACTAACCACGTTTTCATACTCGAAAACAAGTTCGAGTGATTTCAATTTTTGATATTGGTCCGCAGAGAGATCTTCCCTGGAAAGTAATTCGTTTACCGTGATGTTATCGCGGTTGGCAAATAAAAACTCCACCACGCTGCGATGTTGGTAGAGCTGGGTTAAAATATCGTGTACGTTGACCTGTAGCGCCATTCCTGATTTTTTGAACTATCCTTAAAAGTACGAAGGCTTTGCCAGTGGCGGGAAAGCGGTTGTTAACAGAATGCAGAGTAATTAACAATCTGCCATGAAAGCCTTGATATTAAAGGGATTGAGAGGGTTTTAACAAGTAAGGAAAGTATTAACACTTGTTATAAAGAGTTAACAGGCTGTTGATAAATACGCTCCATTCGTATTTTTTCTTCTCCAGTTTAACATTTCCGGTGAATTCATGTTCCTTATTTTTTTCGAAATACTCGGAGAGTTTTTCGGAAATTTTATCTATGGAATTCTCTACAAGGTAACCACATTTTCCGTCGGGAACAATTTCGGCAAGTCCCCCAACATTGGTTACCAGCATGGGTTTGTCGTAGAAATAGCCCACCATTGTTACACCGCTGTTGGTGGCGTTCCTGTAGGTTTGCGCGACTAAATTACTGGAGCAGAAATAAAATCTCACATCTTCCTTCGGAATGAAATTATCACGAAGAATAACCCTGTCTTTTAGTTCTTTTGAAGCGATAATATCCAGATAAGGTTGTTTGTCCTCATAAAATTCTCCGGCGATCAACAATTTGATGTTCTGCTTTTCCAGCGAAGGATGTTTCATCGCTTCCAGAAGTATGTCAAGCCCCTTGTAATGCCTGATCAATCCGAAAAATAAAACGAATTTATCTTCGTGGTTCAACCCTAATTTATCTCTTGCTTCTTTCATACTTACAGCCGGTCCATACGTTTCATACATTGGGTGCGGCGAATAAATTTTATCAGAAGTGGAAGAGAATTTGGAAATGTCGTTAAGTACTGCTTTGCTCATGGCAATGAACCCGTGACAATTATTTACGAAATATTTTGTGAATGGTTTATCACCAAAACGTTTTTCGTGTGGAATGATATTATCAGTTAAGGCAAGTACTTTTGTTTTTGATTTCACCAGTTTTCCAATCGTTCCTAAGCTTGGACCGAAAAAAGGTAACCAGTAACGGAACAAAATAAAATCGGGTTTTTCCTTTTTGATGAAACGCGCCACTTTAAACCAGTTGAAAGGATTCACGGTGTTGATAAGCGTATGAATTTTAATACCATCAGGCGCTTTTCCGCTGGTTTCGTATTGCGATGAGCCCGGAAATAAAAAGTTGGGATATTGTAGTGAGTACGAAATTATCTGTGCATCGTGTCCTGCCTTGTTAAGTTCCTGGCAAAGATTTTCGTTAAACTCAGCCGGACCACCACGAAGCGGGTAGGCGGGACCAATAATGAATATCTTTAAAGGTTTGAACATTGAAGAGATAAAATTAGTGATTTATTTTGGTTCTCGCAGAGAGCGGTGAAAAAGCTGAGTTCGCTGAGAGGATTAATTTTATTTTCTCTCTAACACAACTTTCGCGATTCTATCGTGCTGGCAACCCTCTTCCGGATCAGGAATATCTATCCATTCAAAGCGGTCTATTCCATACTCTTCACCGAATCTGTAGGCACCATCGAGGTCAATAAAAAAACAATCCCACACACAATCGGCATCTTCCTTTGTTTTATAACCAAATACGTAAACTCCGTGTTTTTCGGTATCATAGATCATTAATCGAACAGCATCAAGATCGGGTAGCTGGACAGTAGCAATTTTTCTCATTCTTTGATAGTAACTTCAGTATAAAAATTTAACGACTCAAAGGTATTCGGATTTTTTAAACGTGCACATTTCATGATGAATTTATTTTCAGAGATCCACCTCACAGATTGTGGTCCCCATAGAGTCGGTTCAAATTTACCAATCATAACAAGATTGCCATTTTCGTTTTTGAAAAGCTGGAATCCATTCCGGCAGTACCCGGCGATAAGATCTTCGCTTACTGAAATCATATAATTTCCATTGCTGGAAAAGTAAGGTCTGCCAAATAATTTTGTTACATCGCCTGAACTGTCATTAACAATCTTGTAAAAATTACCCTCATAGCATTGTGTTCTTATTGAATAATAACCGAATTCCTTGAAGTAATGTTCAAACTCGTGACCAGCGTCGTCAAGGTTTGGATCAGTTGTCATGAGGTGCCATTGTTCTGTTTTTAATTTCAGGAACAACTTTTCCGGTTTATTTTCCCTACGTAAAAACCCTGGAATTCTTTTTGAAACCAGTTTCTCAATGGCGAGAGCTGTTACTTCGCAATTGTCATATAGTTTGGTAACGGAATCAATCTGTTTGTTTTTCAGAAAATACTCTTCGATGTAAATAGAATCCGTTGGTTTAAGAGTGAGCTGAGCGACATTAAACTCCAGAACCGTATCCAGTACACAAGGAACAATGAGCTTTTCTTCGCTTACCAATGTTGGTGTATCAACGTGAAGAGGCTCTTTTAAAGGACTTTCATCAATGGTTGTTTTTGGTGCGCTATTGCATGCTCCCAGAAAAAATAACGAAAGAAGATAGCAAAATTGAAGGAAATTCCCTTTGTTCATGGTCAATCCGGACTTGAATAAAAAGTAACAACGGTCTTATTTTTCTTTTCTTCGAATGTGATCGTGGTCTCGCCACCGGCAAATCCTAAGAGCATTGAGATTCTGGATGTTGTTTCCCACTTATAGGTTACCATAACATCAGTTAGAGTAATAATAGTATCCTTTACCGGAAGAGTTTTTTCCAGGTATTTAACATCACTGGATTTTGTTGTGAGATAATAGTCGTATGCTTCTCTGAGGGTTTTCCTGTTAAAGTCACAAACTCTTGTATATCCTTCTCCCATGCTTCCTCCCAAATCTTTGCAGTTAACAGTCTTATCAAAAATTTCATTTTCCGATTCAGTAATAGCAGAATCTTTTTTTGACGGATCGATCGGTTCTGATGTGGTAGATGTTGGTTCAGGTATTTCTTTTACTTCAGGCGCGCGCTGACAACTAAAAATAAAACAGGCGGAAATAACAATGAGAAATTTCTTCATAAATATTAATCTAATTTTTTATAGTGTAGTTCAATTGCTTCAATTGAAGTTCTTTTTTGTTCAGTCGAATTACTTTGTAAACAATATTCATCACGCGGTTATCGATTATGAGGCTGTCTTTGCCTTTCCATGTCCACGTTGAAGTATAACTGTCAACCGGACTTGATTCATCGCTGCAATGTACATTATGAAAAGATGACGCTGTTCCATCCTTATTGAATTCATATCCTTCTGCGGAGCCTCCCCATTGGTAAAATTTTGCATCAAATTTTTTATGGGAAGAAAATGTAATTGTATCGCAATTCATATTGTTGCAGGAACCGGCCCAGTGTTTTGAAAAGAGCCGTTCTTTGGTAACAGAATCGTTAAAACGAAACGACCAAAAGAATGAGACCAGGATCAAAATGAGAAAAAAACGCATTTAGGAATATGATTGAAAGAGTAAATAAATATAGGCAATTGAAACCACCCAAAAAAATAGCCTTTTTAACCATTATTTATCCCCTGAAATCGAAATAAATCCGATTGGCATTCAGAGATGGTAACTTTGTAAAGGAAAACTTGAATTATGCGAAAAAAATTTACAATTGTTATAGCAGATGATGATGTAGACGATCAGGCCCTTATGAAAGAAGGTTTTGAGGATTGTACCGTTAAAGTGGAAGTAAACGCAGTTTATAATGGTTTGCAGTTAATGGATTTTCTTCTGAAAAGAGAGTCGTATAAAAGTATTACAACCACTCCTGACCTCATTCTCCTTGATCTTAACATGCCATTAATGGATGGTTTTAATGTACTTAAAGAAATAAAAGAAAAAACCAATCTCCAGATTCCGATCTATATCATTACCACGAGTCAGAATAAGTCCGACAGAAAAAAAGCGCTTGATCTGGGTGCTAAAGGCTTCTTTAGTAAAGGATACAGCTCAGAAGATATTAAAAAAGTAATGTCAGAGGTCTGCAAAGAATGTTTTGATTCAGATGTGGATAAAGAGACGAACGAAGAGCCAACAGCCGGAAATCAACAGTAATAAACTAACGAACCACAATTTTTCCGGTTTCCATTTTGCCTCTGCTATCTGTTATCCTGATAATATATATTGCGTTGGAAGGAATTCCTGAATGAAAATTGAATTCGGATTGAACCTGTTCTTTTTTTGTAATTAAACCACCACCCAGATTATATAGTTCGATCACGAACGGACCTTCACCACCTTTAAAATAAAGTGTCTCACCGCTGTTCACCGGGTTAGGATAAAACGTGATGTTACTGGCACCAAACATTTCTTCACTAACATTTGTAATAATAAGAGCTGGTTTTTCGCAGGCGCCAACATCTCTCTGATTACCCAACGGAAGTGCAGAAGTGAAAAAATCTGTTGAACCGGTATTTATAGAGAATAATGCCGACAGATCTAAACCTGAGTTAACAGCGCCTGAACCTATTCCCGGAAGGTAAGCGTTCAGTGAATAGGTTGGTGCAGGGGAAATAATAATACCCGTGCCGGCATTGCTTAACAACGGATCGATATTCATTCCTGTTGTTGTTGAGGCGAGTTGTTCATTTCCTGTACCACTTCGCCATGATGAAAGACTTGAATAATCAGAACCCTGGTAATGGATAAGGAAAGGAAAACCGGATGACCAATATACATTTCCGGCAAAGAAAGCGCTGTAACCTGAAGGAATATTCACGAGCCGGGCTCCTCCGGTTGTTACGAAAATATTATTATACACTTCAACGCCTGTAATTCCGGTGTTCCAATTTATTATACTGAATGCACTCACTAATGGATTTGAAGCAGAGCTCGATGTAAAAACTGTGTTATGATAGATCTTACAATTATTCATTGTAGTATTCACCCCTTTGAAAAGTGTTATACCACCGGCGTTTGTTCTTCCATCGTTTTCGCTGATGTTGTATCGCACAGTATTATTGTTCCAGTTCCTTGCATTGTCATATTGACCAAGAAGATAACCTGCTCCGTCATTATCATGCGAATAATTGTACTGAAGAATGGAATTTGTAATTCCTCCATCCAGATCAAAACCCAATCCGTCGCAGCCCGAACCAGAAGAGTTTTTGTAACTTTCGCAGTATTGAATAATAAGATTGTTGCAATCGTACGCCCAGATTCCGCCAGGCCCGCCGCAATGAGTATTTGCAGATCCTGTGTGATGGGCAGTACTTTTTTCTATGAGAGCCCCGTCAACGCCCGATAAAATAATTCCACTACCACGATGAGAGGAAGCGTCGGCATATCCTGGAATGTTATAGGTTTGCGAATTTCGTATAACTATATTCTCATGTGCCCACCCTGTATGTGTTTGTGATGTAAAGGCGCTGGTTAAAATTCCTGTTTCTTTTACATCATGCACTTCAACATTATTAATGAGCACATTTTTAAATCCTGTGTTTAAATTATATGACGAAATAAATAATCCGGTTTTACCATAATTTTTAATTTCAAGATTCTCACATTTTATATTTGCCAATTTAACATTGCCGGGAAGATCGGTGTAAAATGAAACTCCATCACTTGTGTTCGTAGCCATGGAAGATCCCTCGAAGACTAAGTTGGATACATGAATGCCTTTAGTATTGTAAGCAAAGAAACCTTTGTCATTTCCTGATGAGATCAGTGCCTTTCCGGTTCCATAGGAAGAGATAATTACAGGAACAGAAGAGCTGTTGGCATCGTTCTGATCGAGATAAATGCTCCCGTTAAAACTTTGTCCGCCTTCGAATAAAACTGTTGTTCCGGGAGCGAGTGTAGTGTTATTAAGTTTGGAAATACTTTTCCACGCATTACCTGATGAAGTGCCCGTAGCATTATCATTTCCGGAGGGACTAATATAAAAAGTCTGACCAGTTACTTTAACGGCAAATAAAATAACAATCAGGGCAAATAATTTTTGGGCAAAAAATGTACGCATTTAGGGGGAATAAAAATTAAAATAAAATCTCGCTCAATCAGAAGTTATACGTACTCAAATCCTTAAAGGATGCTGTATAGAAAGCTTTTTAACAGGTTTAACATTATCAAAATGATAACTTGTTTGCTCTAAATAAATTTCCTGTAAGTAGGTTCGTTATGTTTCAAAAATCCATTCTTTTCATAAACAGGAGCACCTTCGGGTGTGGCGTGTAATTCAAAAGCGGTGCAACCCATTTCCTTTGCCGTTGCTATTAGATGGTTAAGAATATTAGTAGAATATCCTTTTTTTCGATGACCGGGATCAGTATAAATACTCATGATATAGCCCCACACTCCCGAAGGATTTTTTATATTGCCGGGTTGTGTACGAATCCCAAGTCCGCCAATCGAAACAACTTTATTGTCAATTTCGGCGTACCACACAATGTAAGTTTTATTGAGTTCGCGCCTAAAATAGGCTGTCATATTTTCTCTCAGATTTTTTTCAATCGCAGCATCTTGTTTTCCGGCCAATAGATCCGAAAAAATGATTCGTTGGTCAACGATCATCTCAATATCTTCTTCGCTGGCGAGTTTATAGTCAACAGTTTCCATAAATTTTTTTTACAAATCTACAAATGAAAACTTAGCGTTGAATTATTTACCAAAAATTATGAAATCAGTCCCGGGGTTTTCTTTTCGCATGGTAGGATTTTGTTTTCCATTGGTTAATTCAAAAACGGTTTTTCCAATGTATTGCTTCAGTTCTGAAAGATTAACCTGTCCATCTTTATTAAAATCCGCCTTATTATTTTTTAATCCGTTAATGATAGAGTAGGTGAATACCCCATTGTTCCAATCCTGCGATTCAAGAGCAAATTCCATTCCTCCGGCGGCAGAAATTACCGACGCTCCCGTACCTCTTTGTACATCTGAGAATAACATGTTCATATAATCGAAAGAATTTTTTAATCCTGCTTTTGGTTTCACGCCAATAGAACCGCTTCTGGCATTGGCAACAACTTGTGTAGATGGTTTTATGTCGGCAACAAGATCGTCTTTATCTACTTCGCCAGAATGACAGGCGTCAATAAACACCAACCTGTTTCGTGCAGGAATAGAATCAATGAGTGATTCAAGAACATCATACGGTAATCCACCCTTCGACGGATTTTCAAAAGATACATCGTGAAGCGCTAAATAATAATCCAGTTTTTCATCAAGTAAACCATGGCCTGAGAAATACAATATGACCTGGTCTTCCGGTTTTGCTTCCGCGAAAAAACTTTTCAGTGAAGCGATGGTTAAAAGCGTAGCGTCTTTATTGAAAACTGTTTTTGTTTTTACGTTACCAAAATGATTGTTTCCTGTTTTTAAAGTGTTAACGAGATCGTTTCCGTCTTTAACGGCAAATTTTAAATTATGTCCTTGTTCAGAGTATTCCGAAACACCTATGGTAAGCACATACAGGTCCGGTTTAGAAGCAGATTTTTCACAAACAATATCAAAAGTTTCCCTGGTACTTTCAGCTCCCTTTGAATTGAACGCCGAAACAATGATCCTGTTTTTTCCATTCAGAAGTGTAAGATCAATTTCTGCCTGGTGTTTATTAAGATTCTTTCCTTTCAACGAAAATCCTTTTGATCCGTAAACGGGAATGTCATTGATATACACGTTGTATTTTTCAAGCGCATAAAGAGAATCTTTCATACGCACCTTTATTTTTAATCTATCGCTTTGAACAGATAAAGGGATTTCATTTTTGTCTTCAATTTCTAAATCAGGCACATGAAAATCTGAACTTAACATAGATGGTGTAAATCCAGCTTTCTTCACACGTTTAATCCAGGCCATACGATACATTTTCATTAAGAATTTAGAGGCTACTCCAATTCTTTGTAAGACAGTATCCGGCCTGTTTTGTCTCAGATCAAATTGCTCTACAGGAAACATTTTATTTCCAACCCTGAAGCCGACACCCTTTAAACCTTTTTTGGTGCTCATATAATAGTTGTCCGGAGTGGTCACAATAAAATCAGTAGAATCCAAACCAATGAACGTTGCGATCTGATTTCCTTTTTTAGCGTCCCACAAAATTACTTTTCCATCAAGACTGCTGCTGGCGAGTAAATTTCCGTCGGGACTATAATTAACGCAGTTCACAGCATGCTGATGTCCTTTAAGTGTTTGAATTAATTTTCCGGTTAAAGTTTCAATGATTCCTATCTCATTGTTGTTATTCGCAATGGCAATCTTTGAATCATCGGCGCTGAAAGCAATGCCTTCCGGACTACATTGTTTCCAGAAACTATTCGGATCTTTACGGTCAATTTTCTTATACACCAGAATTTTTCCGGTAAGAATATCAAACAAAGTATAATCGTTGTTTATGATAGCCACACGTTTGCTGTCATGCGCAAAGGCATGGTGCCTGTCGCTGTAATCTTCATATTCGTTCGCTTCTACAACGGGTATTTCATAATCGGCAACTTTTTTGCAATCTGCCGTGCTGTAAACATATACACGCACACCACTTTTTTTCGCGCGGTTTTCTGAGAAGATCAGGCAATATTTGCCATCAGGAGTAAATTCTCTTTCAGGGCCATTCGGAGCATCTTCTTCAATAAAATCGCATTGAAACTCGCCGGTCTGAAATTTTCGCAGTTGATTTCCAATAATAATTTTATCGAACGAGTTATCAGGACAGATCCATCCATTAGAACTACTGTTTGAAACATTATAATTATGATAAAAATGGTCCTTATAAGATTTCATTTCAAGAGTAGGGATATTTACCAGGTCGGGTTGCGACTCATCAGGTGAAAATAAAACCTGGTCATCCGGACTGAACTTCATCGTATTCAGATTCTTTTCGTTGAATTTTGTGTCGTCGGGCATGCTTTTAAGTCCGTCGGCTGTCTGGAAATTCCAGATCTTATTTGGCATGTTGCACGAAATGGCAAGATTCTTTGAGTTGTTACTGAAGATAACTCTGAATGGTCTCATTGGCGAGCCGCTAAACCGCTTCGTCACTTTTCCGGAAGCAACATCAATAAAGGCAAGATCGGAAGTGGTCTGATGTCCGAACACTTTTCTTTCATGATTACTGGTCGCTAACACAATCGTTTTAAAATCGTCGCTGATAAAAGAAACAGAACCAGATAGGTGACTGTTATCGATACGTTTTATTTCTTTACCGGTTTGTGCATTAAAAAAATATAGAAACCCAAGATCATTAACAAACAAGGTTTTGCTGTCTGCACTCATATAAAAATCAGTAGGGCTGCTGTAGTTCTGTTTATCCGGCCCTATCTTATTTACCAGCTCTCCGGTGGTAAGATCGTACTTTAGCCAGTTTTCCGGGCCACGACATCTCAGATAATATTTATCATCCGGAGTTACAGAGCCAGTTTCTGTGTAAAAGGTTCCAATCTTTGTGACTTCAGCAGAAAAAGATTTTACAATTGATTTTGTTGCAATGTCAATGATAGAGATGTTTCCTTTTTTTTCATCCTCAAAGATTATTTTTTTATTATCATGAGTAAAATGCCAGTGCTGATTTGGGTCATACCCTTCTGCGGTAATTGTATAAAGATATTTTCCTGTTGTAAAATCAAAAAAGAAGAATTCCTCATCGTCTCTCATAACAACAATTTTCTCATCGAAACTCAGCCTGAATTCCCTCGCGTCGACATTTATATCACTGTTTTTTCTGATCGTATAAATGGTATCGTTTTTAGTAATATCTATCACGGCAAAGTAAACTTCTTTTCCTCCCCCGTTTCCTGACAAGCCCATTACTTTTTTAGAGTCGGAAGTAAACTTAACCTGACGTAGTTCATTTGTAAAAAGCTGGAACGAACTTAATTGCATGGCCGTGTTGGCATCGTAGATGATGATGGATTTATCGCCTGCGCCAGTGACCACAAATTTTTTATCCTTGCTGAATGCTCCGCAGGTAATGCCCTGGAAGTGCCCTGTTTGAACCACTACTGAAGCTTTTTGGGAAAATAACTTACCAGGCAAAACCGAAAGAATGATAAGAATGTATTTTAATTTAGTCATGTCTTTATTGTTTTACACCCCAAAGGATTTCATTTTCAAAATCATAATCTTTAAATTTTACTTTCGTTGAAATGTTCAGATCGGAAATAAAATCCATGTCTTCTTTTGAAACATTTAATTTGATAGAACCTGTAGACAACCTGTCAGGCCCACGGTCATAAATGTTATTACAAACAAGTTTACCGGCATACACATCGATGCGAGCTTCATATGTACCAACTTTTTTCTTTGATTTTACATAAGATAATAATGGACAAAAACGATCGCTAGTGAAATGTTTTTTATCGTCGGCTTCATACCAGAATTGAAATTCGAAAACAGTTTCTGTTTCAAATGTATTTTCAGGTAAGGATGTTTTCCATGTGCCTGCTGTGTCGCCATCAACAACTAAAACATAAACCAGGCAACCCACATAACGCGCTGTATTCTTTTCGGCCTTGCCAGAATAATTTCCTTTCCAGGGGCCGTAATTCCAGTCGGCGAAGTTTAGATTTTTATCATTCTGATACTTCGCGTAATAATATCTTAGGCTGCGATCAAGGTAAAAACCGGCGCTGATGTTATGGTTTTTATTGAACTCAGTAATACATTTATCAGCGTTAGCTTTTGTTCCATTAGTAATAGTGGAATGTTCCTGTCCGAAGAAAAATTTGTTTTTGTATTTGGCGTGGAGGTCGGAAGTAAGTCCTTTGTCTTTAAGAGTATCGAGATAATAATACGGAGAATACACCTGCCCGCTGGCAGTGATATAAAAGAAAAAGAGCAGAAATGGAATTAACTGTTTTTTCATAGCAGAGTAAATATAGGTGTTTTCATTGAATGTCAAAATGAAACGGTATTACCAACCGATAAAACATCTCTATAGAACTGAAAATATATTAGTTCTATGTATGGATACTATGATTTAATCTTTTTCCCATTTCCGGGAGGCTTTTCCTTCTGTTCTTATAATGGTATAATTATTCTTCTTCGCGAGTCTGAAAAGTTTTTTTCTTAAACGTTTCGGATAAAACGTGGTAATCACATTGAAGAATCTTTTCTTCTTTTTAAGAATTCCAACTTTAGCAAGAATTTCATGAGTGGTGGATGCGCACCGCATGCCAAAAAAAGCATAATCAAAAGGCGTTGTATCGTTGTAACATTTGGTGATTCTTTCAACGTCATGATATTGTTTTTCGGAAACAGGAATAATGAATGCCGCTGTCTTACTGTCTTTATGATAACGCAGCTTGCCATTTAATTGTACTTCTATAAAGTCTGCGTGGACTTTTTTGCGCGGAAAAATATGAACACCACCGACAGGCTCAAATCCGTAATCGTTATCGCCAATCTGAATAGTGACATGCCCACCGTGTAATCCTCCGAAATATTTTGCTTCGGTAGATCTATATTTACGCTTTGGTTTTGATCCGTAAAGAAAGTTGACTTTGATGAAATGGGAAGTGTCGGTTTGGGAAAACAAAAAACTTAAAGTAAACATGAATTTTATGACAAGCACCCATTTCATTTAGAAATTACTTTTTTCTCTGTATAGTATTCAAAAAAAATATCAGGTGTCGAATACTCAAAATCTTTTTTACATTTATTTAAGTCTTCGCTTTTGAAACCATATAAACCGCCAATGATTGGCATGGGTAAAGTTATGTCAGCACCAATTTCCTGACTAAACTCTCTATCACAACAAATTTACAAGCTTAACCATTCACTTTTTTTCAAGAACATAACTGAAGCCATCTGCACTAACAGCATTGAGATACAATGTTTGGCCGGAAATAGAATACGTCTGCGGACTCTCATTTTCATAAAAGATCTTATCAACCGTATTACCAGCTGCATCAGAACTTGTTTCCAGTTTGAATTTACCTGATCCGACCCTTTTATCCTTGTTATAAAAGTAATAACGGCCATTGTCTTTAAACTCTATCGATTGTTCATTACTTACTTTAGGGTCACCCGATCCGGTTAATCCGCCACTGCTGCTAACATATTTCCACTCACTGAAAAAATCAGGGGAGCTGGCTACCTGAGTTTTTTTCTTGCAGCCAGAAAATTCAAAGAAAAAAGTTATGATTACAGAAAATAACAGATATTTTTTTACTGTTTTCGGTATCATGAATTTAAAATTAAATGGATTATTATTTTAAATTAATAATTCAACAACTCTCCAATCGCCCTCTCCACCTTCTCCGCATTCGGAAGCATGGCTTTCTCTAATGTTGAGTTTAATGGTATGGCAGGTAGATTCTCGGCGCCAATTACTTTTACCGGTGCATCCAGATATTTAAAACAATTTTCGCTGATACGCGCTGCAATGCTTTGAGCAAATCCGTTATGAACAGGTTCTTCAGTTAACACTAAAACTTTACTGTGTTTTTTAGCGCTGGCGAAAATGGTTTCTTCATCGATAGGGGCGAGGGTACGTAAATCTACAATCTCCACTTGTCCCTCAAATTTCTTCGCGGCTGCTTTTGCCCAGTAAACTCCCATTCCGTATGTAATAACGGTTAGCGTATTGCCACTTTGTATTTTTTCTCCTTCGGCTTCAATAACAATTCTTGCTTTACCAAAAGGAATAATATAATCCTCGTCTGGCTCAATGGTCTTGGCTTCTTCGGTACCTTTGATCTTGCTCCAGTATAAACCTTTATGTTCGAGCATTACCACCGGGTTAGGATCGTAATATGCCGCTTTCATTAATCCTTTTAAATCTGCGCCTGTACTTGGGTAAGCGATCTTGATACCGCGGATGTTCACCAAAACACTTTCCACGCTGCTTGAGTGGTAAGGTCCACCACTTCCATACGCTCCGATTGGAACTCGAAGGATCATACTCACCGGCCATTTTCCGTTGGTTAGATAACAACTGCGGCTCACTTCAGTAAATAACTGGTTTAAGCCTGGCCAGATATAATCTGCAAACTGTACTTCTACAATTGGTTTTAATCCTACTGCGCTCATTCCTACCGTTGATCCAACAATGAATGCTTCCTGGATAGGTGTATTGAATACTCTGTGATCTCCGAATTGCTGCGCCAGTGTTGCTGCTTCACGGAAAACTCCGCCAAGTCTTGCTCCAACATCTTGTCCATATAACAAACATTCAGGATGTTTACTCATGAGTTCACGTATGGCGAAGAGCGCGCTATCCACCATCACGGTTGGTTGTTTTCCGCTTGGCGCACGTGTTCCTTTTTCTTCGGTAACAGGTGTTTCAGCAAATTCGTGCAGCATCAGATCTTCAGGGCGAGGATCTTCTTCCGCTAATGCTTTTTTGTAATCTGTTTCAACCAGTTGTTTTGCTTTTTCCTCAATGGCTTTGATCTCGCTCGCCTCCATTCCTGAAATGATCAGCTGGTTTCTTAATCTTGGAAGCGGATCGCGTTTGGCTGCTTCTTCAAGATCGTCGCGGTACCATTCTTTACGAACGCCGCTGGTATGGTGATTTAATAAAGGGACTTTCGCGTGAATGAGCATCGGACGTCTTTCTTTACGAATGATGTCGAGGCAATCCTTTACAGTATTGTAGCTATGAATAAAATCGGTTCCGTCAATAGTCCTTGTTTCCAGCCCTTTAAAACCTTTTGCAAATTCAGTAATATCCTGGTTGCGGATTTCTTTCGCATTTGCGCTGATGTCCCATTCATTGTCCTGAACAAAATACAGGATCGGGAGTTTACGCAATACGGCCATCTGGAAAGCCTCCGAAACTTCACCTTCCGTACAACTCGCATCTCCCAGAGAACAAACCGCAACCGGATTTTTCCCATTGAAGTTTTTAGCGATGCCAGCATCTTCCATGTACTTCATACCCATAGCAATTCCTGTAGTGGGAATGGCCTGCATACCTGTAGCGCTTGACTGGTGCGGGATCTTGGGCATTTCATCTCTCTTCAGAGAAGGATGCGCATAATATGTTCTTCCTCCCGAAAACGGGTCGTTACGTTTAGCTAATAACTGTAACATGAGCTCGAATGGCTGCATGCCAATACCAAGAAGGATACTGTCGTCGCGGTAATACGGACTCACAAAATCCTGTGGTAATAACTGGAGACCAAGTGCGAGCTGAACGGCTTCGTGTCCGCGGCTGGTGGCGTGAACGTATTTGGCAGTAATTTCCTTATTTGCCTCATACAGGTCGGCCAGGCTTTTAGCGGTGCACATAAGTTCGAAGGCCTGTTTTAGAATATCTAATGGTATTTTGGTTTTCACATTGAATGTTTCAGAAGAAGTTTCCATTAATACGATTTAAACAAGGCTAAATATAGTCAAATTCCCTAATGCAATGTTCTGGGAATGTTATCAGGCAGGACCAACTCGTCGAATTTTGACACGATGAAATCCAAAACCTGAGTTTTTAACAAAAAACGAGGTTATTAACAATGGCGGGAGGATAACACGGCTGTTAAAGATAGAAAACCCGGGGGCCTGTAAAGTAACTTTATGGGATTGGACCGATAATTCGATCCTGCTAATCTTTTGAAATCCTTTTCGGACATAACGAATTTTAAATCCTATAAATCTGGGGAATCCTCGGCTAAAAATAGCCGTATGATTTACGCTCTCTTTCTGTTTCTCGCTTTGTTCTCCACGTCTTGTCGCCACAAAAAAGATCTCGCCAAATCCGATGATCCTAAGCATACAACTCCTTCTTCTCACCAGCTCCAGGAAAAACTAGGAGTTTCAAAAAAGGAAATCAACCATAACAAATTATATTCTTTTGTTGACGATTGGTACGGTGTACCTTACAAATATGGAGGGTGTCAGAAGACAGGTGTGGATTGCAGCTGCTTCGCTGATAATTTATACAGTAAAGTTTATGATGTTAAAATAGGAAGAACCTGTGGAGAAATTTATAAATCCTGCGACAAAGTAAAAACTGAACATCTGCGACAAGGAGATTTTGTGTTTTTTATTACGAATGGAAAAAGTATTTCACATGTAGGGGTTTACCTCAAGGATAATAAATTCGCGCACGCCAGCACCAGTAAAGGAGTTATTGTGAGCGATCTTAACGAAACCTATTACAAAAAGAATTTTCATTCGGCGGGCCGCCTCAGGCAATCACTATCATGGAAGGACTAAAGATCTCGATACCACAGCGTCTATTTTATTTACGGACAATTGTCACACTTGGTTTATTCATTTCATTTTTACTCAGTCTCAATTTATGGGGAGGCCAAAGATATTTTCCTAGCATTCCCGTATTTGAGCATTTTTTTCTTAAACCTCCATATGATTATATCCTGGTTGTTTTCAGTCTGATTTGCCTGCTGTGTTCATTGTTTTTTCACACCACAAGAACATTCATTTTTCTTGCTTTACTTGCTAATTGTTTTCTTGTGTTGTTTGATGTCAATCGCCTGCAGCCTTGGTTCTATGTTTACAACGCTATCCTTTTCATATTTATGTTTTATGATGGAAGGGTAGATAACTCCAATAAATTTACTTCCATTTTTATTTTCATACAGCTGATAGTTGCTTCGGTGTATGTATTTAACGGGATCAGTCAGTTAATGAATCCGTTTTTTGTGATCACTGATTTTTATGATGCCATTCTTCCTCTGAAAAAAATCATGAGTGAACGTCAGTTCTTATTTTTTCTAAAGGCCGGGAAATTCGTTCCGTATATAATGATCTTTATTGGTTTGGGATTACTGGTGCGGCCTGTGAAATATCTCGCCATTAGTTTTGGTGTCGCACTTCATGTACTGCTTTTTATCTTTTTATTTCCTTCGGCAAATAATCATAACTACGCGCTCTGGTTCATGAACATGGTGTTTACTTTTATGGTCCTGTTTTTATATTCAGGAAAAACACAACAGAGGTATTTTAGCGTAGCGGTACTGTTTCAGAAGCCTTTGTTTTATATGATCATTGTTGCATTCTGGATAATGCCCGCCTTTAATTTCAAAGAAAAATGGCCAGGTTCTTTGTCCTTTAATTTCAAAAGCGGACCAAGCCCCAATGAGAACCTCCTTATTTCCGAAAATGATTTTGAACGTCTTCCATTTTATATCCGTGGATTCTGTACAAAGAAGAGCGGTGAGTATGTACTCCGTTTACGAAGTTGGTGCAGCCATGAGTTAAAATCGGAATACTTTAATCATGCTCCGATTGTTTCTGTAAAACCCGAAGATGTGCTTCAGATCACACGTGTTACAGAGGTTGCGGCAGATGAACTGAGTTTAAAATAGTCCTGAAATTGTTTAATTTAGTTCAAATTTGGTTAAAGTGGTTAAACACCCTTTTGAACTACTTTAAACGATTTTTAAACCATGCTTTGAATAATTTTTAAACTACTTTAAGATTGATTTTAGCACAATTTGTCTTTTTAAAAGATTAATTGTGTAAACTAAGCTGTAATTTTATATTTGCATAAATTTTTTAAGAATGAACAAAGTTTTAATTGGTGTTAATGCCGTATTGGTTCTCGCGGTAGGTTTCCTTTTTTATAAGGTAAGCAACCTGGGAGGGTCACCGGCAGAAGAGAAGGGCAAGGATGAGAATGCTAAAGTGGCGGATAAGGCCCCTGATTCGGCTAAAAAAGTGACCTCGCTTAACACTATTGCTACAACCCCAACAGGCAAAATTGCATTTGTGAACATCGATATCCTTAATGAGGAATGTCAGGAAGTTAAGGACATGACCGCTGAAGCCAAAAGATCAAAAGAAAACATTGAAGCGGCTGTTGAAAGTCTGAGCAGGGATTACCAGAAAAAAATGGAAGAATATGAGCAGTCGGCCCGCGCCCAGATCCGTCCCAAAGCGGAAATGGAGGCCCTGGAAAAATCAATCATGGATATTCAGATGCAAGGGAAGAAAAAACAGGAGCAGATGGATAATCTGACAATAAAATACAACGAAAGAAATATCGACTTCCAGAGTAACCTTAAAGACTTTTTGCTGAAATGGAACAATGGTCGCTACGATTATATTTTAACATACAGCGAAGCCATTCCTACCATGTTACTGGGAAACGCGTCCCTTGATGTAACTAAAGAAGTAGTTGAGAAAGTAAACGAAGAATACAACGCGAAAAAAGCAACGGTAAAAAAATAATTTTCATGAGCAAGTTGTACGAAAAAATAAAATCGGTTGAAGATTTTCATAATGTGTTCAAGATTGGAAATGCTTCTGAAGTAAAACTGATCAGCGAAAGAGATTATACCCTTCGTTACAACCTCATTAAAGAAGAAAATGAGGAATACCTCGAAGCCTGCAAAAATGGCGATATCGTTGAAATTGCCGATGCCTTGGGCGACCAGCTTTATATTTTATTCGGCACCATTTTAAAACACGGACTGCAGCACAAGATAGAAGAAGTTTACGACGAAATTCATCGCAGTAACATGAGTAAACTCGATGAACAAGGCGAACCAATTTTCCGTGAAGACGGAAAGATCCTCAAATCAAATCTGTACTTTAAACCGGATATTAAGAAAGTTCTGGGAACTGCTGAAGGTGGGGTTTAAAGCGTAGAAAGAGAAAGAAGACGGAGAACAGAACTCGTCCATTTTCCATCATACATTTTACGTTTCATATTATTTTTTAGAAGCTTTTTTCTTCTCCTCAATCTGCGCAGGTGTAAGTCTTACCAAGGGAATGATCACATCGGTGCTGCGCGATTCTTTTACAATTACCTCTTCACTAATGCCATCTGCAAATTCTTCACTGGAGATCTTCACCTTGTATTTTCCTTTTTCAAGCGAAATCCTTCCAAGAGAGCCATCGTTGTGCGAACTGATGGTACGCTTCATGGTGTCGTTAATCACAACATGAAATTCAGTACGTTCAATCGGTATCTCCGCGCCTTTGATCTTTTCGGCGGCATAAATAAAAATACATTGCGATTTAGCGACTCCGCAAAGCGAAATAAAAAGGACAGATAAAATCAATGTTCTCATAATATAATTTATTTAATTCCGGCTTTCTTTTTTTCTTCAGGACTAAGAGAACTGATCCTTGTACAAGTGATAGTAATACTGTTGGTGCGCCTTTCTTCTACAATTACATCTTTAGATTCGGCGTTAATAAAATCCGGATTAAAAAGGACCACATTGTATTTGCCTTTTCCGAGCGGAAACTTTCCTAATGTACCATCCGAACCCGACGTCATTTCGGTTTTAATGGTATCGTTCATGGTTATTTCAAACTTAGTTTCGGCTATTGGTTTAATACCTTCTTTGGTTTTTTCGTTTACAGAAATACGAATGGCCTGCGCATTGATAATTTCGGAACAAAAGAATGTAACCAACAAGAAAGCTAACTTTTTCATAGATTAAATTTAAGGAAAAAATTGTTTAAAAAAATGAGTCACTGCATCCGGTTTCACTATAAGAATAAACAAAATGCCGAACATGGCGCCCCAGAAATGTGATTCATGACTGATGTTATCGGTATAATCGGTTTTCTTTTTACGAACGATAAGAGCGTAACTTATTACAAGCACCAGAATTCCGAAGACCCACCCCGGCATTGAAATAATGAAGAGATTCAGGTTTTCCTTTGGAATTAACATTATCCAGCAAAACATAATAGATGTGAGGGCTCCGCTGGCACCGAGGGAAGAATAGGCCGGATTATTTCTTTGCCTTAAATATTCAGTAATGGAAGCAGCGTAAATTCCGCCGGTAAAAAGCAGGATATAATACAGTTTCCCCAACTTATCACCAAAAAAATACGGAAAAACGCGTTCTTCAAGGTCGTGTCCAAGGCTAAACAGTGTTATAAAATTAAAGGCCAGGTGCATATAGTCTCCATGAACGAAAGCGTGTGTAAGAAACCTATAATGCTCTCGGTTATGTTTTATACCATACGGATAAAACATGTATTTATACATTATATTCCGGTCTGTTAACGCATAAATGGAAAAGATTGCAATAATGCCTAAAAAAACGTACGTGATCATTAATCGGTAAATATAAGAATGCCTTTAAAATATTTCTAATTTTAAGCGAGGATTAGATAACAGCGCATGTCAAAACTTGCTTTATTGTAATTTTTTGTAAATTTATTAGGACTTAAGTTTTTGGGCTTCTTAATTAATGAATTATTATGTTTTTAGAGATAAAAACATGAAATTTGCCGGCCCCTCGACAACATAAAAATATATATGAGTAAAAGGAGATCCGTATTAGCCGTTATTTTAATTTTTTCTGCCAGTCTGTTAATGGCTCAGGCAACCGACAAAGGACTTGTGGGCGCTGATAAACAGTTTATAAAAATGTCATATAAGGAGGCTGCCGCTTCTTATGAAAAATACCTTAAGAAACACCCCAAGGATTTTTATGCGTCAAGACAGGCCGCCATCTGTTACGGAAAACTGGGCGATCAGAACAAAGCTATCGATCATTGGACAAACGCGATGGAAAGCAGTCAGGCTACCGACCGTGACCGTCTTGATTATGCAAAGAGTTTACTGGCTAATTACAGAACCGAAGATGCAAAGCGTGTGATCGTTAATTTGCGTTCAAGCTCAGATGCAGTTGCTGGAAAGTGGGGCAGAGCTTATGCCGACGGATATAACTTTAACGAAGATTCAATTCTTTCAAGGGTTCATCTCGTTCCTGTTGCCAGTACACCTAAACCAGAGTATTCACCGGTGTATTACAAAGATCATCTTATTTATGTGACCGAACTTAAAAAGCCGAGCGCTTCTTCTATATTCTCTTCCGAGCGATATGATACAGTTGATGTTGAGAAAGGTATAAAGTTCAATTCTCATATTCAGAAAAAAAATAATATTAACGGTGCGTTCTGTTTTACTCCCGATGATTCAACTCTGTATTTCACAAGAACCATCACGAAAAAAGAGACGAAGAAAAAAACCAAAAATCCGAATGCTACGTCCATGATGCAGCTTTTCTCTACAGCCATGAATAGTTACGGATTGGCTCACCAGGAAATTCATCCCTTCATTTACAATTCATTTGATTACCATTGCATGCACCCAAGCATAAGTGCCGACGGTAAAAAACTTTATTTTGCCAGTGACATGCCAGGCACCCTTGGAGGTACCGATATTTTTGTATGTGAATGGAAAGACGGAAACTGGGATAAACCAAAAAACCTCGGGACAAATATTAATTCGGCCGGAAACGAAAGTTATCCTCATATTTCAGAAGAAGGATTATTATATTTTGTGAGCGACGGCTGGCCAGGTATGGGCGGACTTGATTTATTCTATGCCGATCCAACAAAAGAGGGAGGTTTCACAGAGGCCGAAAACCTGGGCGCGACTATGAACACACAGTTCGACGATTTCGGATTGTCGCTCATGAAAGGAAAACCAAACAAAGGTTATCTAAGCTCTAACAGAAAAGCCGGAACCCGCGATTATGATATATATTACTTCGTGAATAACAAGCCAAGATCTTTCCCGGCTAAAATCATGTTTTACGATTCACTCGAAAACAAAAGTATGTCTGTAAGCTTTACGCTTAATATTCCTTCAGGAACATACGACGAAAAGCTGGATAGTGGTAAAATATACAATGCGAGGATTCGCCCTGGTAAGGCCTTAAATATTTCTGCCGTTTCAGAGAATTATGTGACAAAAAATTTCTTCAAGAACCCGGTAGAAAAAAGTGATACTATGGTCGTTGTTCAGATGAGACCAAAGTCGCGCAAATGTATTGAAGGAAAAATCATTGATAAAGACAATAACAAGCCGCTGGCCGGTGTGAAAGTGGCCATTTATGATGAAGACGGAAATAAATATCTTGACTACATAACCGATTCAACAGGAAATTATAGTATTTGTAATTTGCCATTGGATAAGGCCCTGTATATTGGTTCGCAAAAGAAGCCGGATTATTTCTCTAACACAGATAAATTTTTCATTAAAAAAAATCAGGATCTTTTAAAAGATATTTTCGCCATGAAGATCGTGGTAGGAAAAGCTATAAAAGTAGATAATATTTATTTCGACGTGGGTAAGTTTAATGTTCGTCCCGATGCGGCGCTTGAACTCGATAAACTCGTTGCTTTAATGAAAGACAATCCTGAGATCATTATCGAATTAAGCTCGCATACCGATTGTAACGGAGCTGCGGCTGCAAATATGTCGCTTTCCGACAAACGCGCTAAGTCCAGCGCTGCCTACATTATTAGTAAGGGAATTGCCAAAAACCGTATTAAAGGAAAAGGATATGGCGAATCCAAATTGGTGAACGATTGTAAGTGTGAGGGTAAAAAGCCTTCAACCTGTTCGGAAGAACAGCACGCCCAAAACAGAAGGGCCGAGATAAAAGTTACCGGCTTCATTGTTGAGAAGGCAAAACCGGCGGATAAGAAACCGGTGGCTAAGAAGAAGGGGAAGTAGTTGAGCGATGCTCAATAATAAGTTTCTGAATGAATCTTATCTCTGACTTAAAGAAGGTGCCAAACAATTACAGAGAAGAAAGTAATGTCATTACCATCTTCTCTTTATCAGAGATTGTTTTTAAAAGATCTGAGGCCTCCTGAAGATGGCGCAGATCTTTTTTGCTTTTTATCATATTGAAAAGCTCAGAAATTCTTTCCCAGAGTTTCGCAATAACAATAAAATGCTGATTAGCTTTTTTTAATTCAGGTATTAAAAGTATATCGTAACTTTCTTTTAAAAAATCGCGGTAAAGATTTCGAAACAGCGCCCCGCCTGTACCAGCTTTTTCCATCAGTAAAGCACAGGTAGAAAATTCTTCTTCCATATTCTTGCTTTGTTCGAACCACTTAAGAATTTCGGAACTCATTTTTAAGATGCCTTTATACGCAACATTATTAATAGGAGGGTTCAGATATGTTCTACAATTGTTTCTGATGGCTTCAAGTATTGCTTTCTTAAGGTCAAGATCCGTAATTCCTTTTTCCAAAGTATAATAAAGATTTTTAGACGACATAGGACCTTTCTCAGCTCTGGCTAACTCAAGGCTTTTAAGTGAAGTTCTCACTTTTCCTCCCTGGGAAATGGTATCTACAAGAAAAGCGTCCTTTTCATTGTAGCCATAAATTGCTGCATAATGCCCTGCAAAATGAAAAGCTTTCTTGAAATACTCAAGGTGGTAGCAATCCATTTTTAATCCAACAACCTTGCCCGTATTTAATAGTTCGGCTACTTCTTTCCAGGCTTTTACGCGTGACGATGTTTGCTTTACTGTTAGTTTAAGTTTAAGGTTTCTGGCAATGTTAGCGGTTAGCTCGTCAGGTTTTACACGGCCACCCACAAATGGAAAATCCATAGTACGCATTTTCCAATAAATGAAGCTAAGACCCTCTCCAATTCCAAAAAGCATTGGTTCGGATAAGTTAATGTTTAGCTGGTGCAGTATTGTTCCGGTAGTTGTGGTTTCGCAATGTTGCCCTTCAAAAGGTTTTATAGAGTCAATTATCATAGTCTGATACAAAACTAAATAGATAGTGTGACAGCCCTATGTCAGTAGAATAAAAAAAATAAGGAATCCGTTAATAGATTGGTTTAGAACTTACTTCTCAGTCTCGCACGTTTGCGTTTCTGTTTGAAACAGTATCCCACAGTTAACTCAAGGCTAACGAAAGCGTCTTTTTCGTTGTCACCGCGCTGGGCACGATTACCTGCACCGTCTGGTAAGCTGGCGCCGGCGATCTGACCAAGATTAGGATCAGCCATTTGAGCGGCCAATGGCCCATAAGAAGCAGCAATTGCGGCATTATCGTAGTACGTGGTTGAAACATCGTCGATATAATCGGTAAATGTTTTTCTGTATCCTAACTCAAGGCCAACGGTCCATTGTTTGTTGATCGTAGCTTTATAATAAATTCCTAATGGAATAGAAATGCTGTAATTCTGATATTGTTTTGGGCCACCCGGTAAACCTTGTCCTTCTGTATGTAATGGTTTTAGTTTTACCCATCCTCCAGGACCCAAACCTTTAGGATTAAAATAAAATCCTCCAACACCCGCAAAAAGATAAACAGAATGGTTATTATTTTTCATCCGGCGTGTTAATGTACGCTTGATCCCATAACGGTTACCAGTTTTGTTACTCGACCATCCAATCTCAAATCTTCCCGAAAGTTCGAAAATGTTGGATTTGAAATTAAGATTGCGATTATGACGGAAAGGCTCAGCAGTTAATGCATCATTACCTCTAACGATGAGATAATTAAATTTTGTAACAACGTTAAAAAGTCTTGCAAGCTTGTATCTGTATCCAACACCGAAAGCTGTTCGTGTTTGGGAAAGTTCAATATCAACAGGACTAAAGTCAGTACCAACACGGTCACGCCCCCCCAGATCACCTAAAAAGTTGGCGGTTCCCATGGAAATAAAAACTTCTTTGCGGTACTTTTTCCAGTCACCCGGACGCGAAAAGTTCTGAGAGTGGGAGGATAGTACAATAAAAAAGAATATTATGAGTAAAGTAAAGCTTCTTCTCATCGAATTTTAGTGGTTTAAAAATACAATATTAATTCGAGACACTAAAACTTTGCAATACCATAAACTACCTATTTTAACGAAATGTATGTCTAATTAACTGAAAAACAAGTCGTTGAAGTTTATTAAATAAAGGTTATGTGAGGCACGCGTGAAAGCAGTGTAAAGCCAACGGATGTAATTATCATCAATATCCTCTTCTTTGATATATCCCTGATCGATAAAAACCACCGGCCACTGACCACCTTGTGATTTATGACAGGTAATGGCATAACTGAATTTTACCTGTAGCGCGTTGTAATATGGACTGTTTCTCATATACTGGCTCTTTACTCCCTTTACAGGTTCATTCGAAACATCTTCCAATACGTTTGCGTATAAACGTTTTTGTTCTTCCTGGCTCAGTGCTGGGTTATCGGAATGGAGACAATCGATGATCAATTTGACTTCCTGCTCGGCGAGGTTGGGATAATCTATCAGCTTGATATGACAGTTCACAAAATTAAAATCGTAAAGTGTTTCTCTTCCCGTGATCCTTGTTATTTCTGCTATGTCACCATTCGCGATAAAACTGATCTCAGGATTTTTTTCTCCGGTCCAGAAATAATTGTTCTTCACGATCATGATCTTATCCCCCGTGCACACATTCTCTTCGTAAAGTTTGATCCTGTTCCTGTAACTTTGGTTAAAAAGATTGGCACGCTTGTTACTTCTTGTAATGATTATTACATCATCTTCTCCGTATTTGGAAATGCAGGAATTAAGAACATCTTCCAGTTCATCACCTTGTAACCTTACTACATCTGGTGTGCAAACGAGTTTTGGAATTGTTTTTTCCTCTTGTGAAAGTAATTGCCGTAAATTGGTGGCGTTGAGTAAAATTCCGCTTTCACTTTGCTGGCGCGCCACTTCTTTTAATTCGAAAGATCTTATGTTGAGATGAAAAGCGTTTTTGAGATAGTTTAAATCCAGTGCCGGACTTTCATTACTTCCAACAGGCGGCAACTGCGCTGTGTCACCAATAAGAATCAACTTACAGTTGTCGCCGCTATAAACGTATTCGAATAAATTTTCTAAAAGATTCATGAATACGCCGGCGCTTTCATTACCACTGTCGGCGCCAATCATAGAAGCTTCGTCTACAATGAACAATGTGTTCCTGTGAAGATTTTCGGCCAATGAAAAATAAACCGATCCGCCATCACCAACCTGTTTTCTGAATATTTTTTTGTGAATGGTCTGAGCGTCTCTTCTTGCGTAATTACCAATTACTTTTGCAGCGCGTCCTGTTGGCGCCAGCAGTACACTTCTCCAACGAATATTTTGTAATGAATTAGTGAATGCCGAAATAAGATTTGTTTTTCCTGTTCCGGCATAACCTTTAAGAATAAAGACACCTCGCTCGTCAGGATCAAAAATAAAATCGCTGATTTGTTTTATGGCTTCTTCCTGGTCGCTGTTAGGTTGAAACGGAAGATTCCCTTTTACAACCAATCCGAATTCGGAAGAGGTGAGGCGTTTTTGCATGTACGAAAATTATAAAAAAAGCCCCCTGTAACGGAGGCTGTTTAATATGAGTTATGAAATAGAATTAAATGGAATGCCCCATTTTGTCTTTTTTTGTTTTCAGGTATTTTTCATTGTGCGGGTTAGACTGGATAATAATAGGAACGTTATCTACGATCTCAAGTCCGTAACCAATAAGCCCCGCGCGTTTCTTAGGATTGTTGGTCATGAGCTTTATTTTTCTTACACCAAGATCGCGAAGGATCTGTGCGCCAATTCCATAATCCCGTTCATCTACTTTGAAACCAAGTTCTACGTTGGCTTCAACAGTATCTAGTCCTTCTTCCTGTAATTTGTATGCTTTTAATTTATTGAGAAGTCCGATTCCACGGCCCTCCTGGTTAAGATAAACAATAACACCCTTACCGGCTTTTTCGATCATCTCCATGGATTTATGAAGCTGTGAACCGCAATCGCAACGACAGCTTCCGAAAATGTCGCCTGTAACACAGGAAGAATGCATTCTTACAAGAACAGGTTCGTCTTTCTGCCACTCTCCTTTTATGAGTGCAAGATGTTCCTGTCCTGCCGTTTCAACATGATAATCGATGAGTTTAAAATTTCCCCATTGCGTTGGCATGTCTACTTCCACTTGCCTTGATACAATACTTTCTTTTGAAAGGCGATAAGAGATCAGGTCCTCAATAGAAATAATTTTGAGATCAAATTTCTTCGCGATCTTCATAAGTTCCGGAAGGCGCGCCATGGTACCATCTTCGTTGAGAATTTCAACCAGGACACCACATGGTTCAAATCCTGCGAGAACAGCAATATCAACTGTTGCTTCGGTGTGCCCGGTTCTGCGTAACACGCCGCCCGGTTTCGATTTTAAAGGAAAGATATGTCCTGGTCTTCCAAAATCGGAAGGTTTTTTTGAAGGATCGATCAACGCTTTAACCGTAGAAGAACGATCGGAAGCAGATATGCCGGTGGTACAACCAAATCCTAAAAGATCAACAGAAACAGTAAAAGGAGTTTCGTGTAGGGATGTGTTTGATGGAACCATCATATCCAGTTTCAGTTCATGTGCGCGTTCTTCGGTAAGAGGGGCGCAGATGAGTCCACGGCCGTGAGTAGCCATAAAATTAATAACTTCAGGTGTGGCATTGCGTGCCGCTGTAATAAAGTCGCCTTCATTCTCACGGTCCTCATCATCTACCACAATTATCACTTTACCTTTGCGGATGTCTTCGAGGGCCTCCTCAATGGTATTTAATTTGAATTCGCTCATAATTTATCGTGCAAATTTAGTTAATTTAAGCGGTTTATAGCTCTAAATAAAGGTGGAACATATCATAAATAAGCTGGAACAAAAGTTAAAAGAAGGTTTACCCGGCGAAGAGGCACAATACCTGATGGCGCCTGTAACACGGGCAAAGTACGAGCAGAAAGCACTTGATGAAACCAGCTTTAAACTAAGCGCTGTTATGATACTCTTATGCAGGGATGAAAATAATGACTGGTTCATTCCACTTACCGAGCGTTTTGCTTATGATGGGGTGCATTCGGGCCAGGTAAGTTTCCCCGGTGGAAAATTCGATGCTTCTGATGTAGATCTGGTGACTACCGCCATTCGCGAATGTGAAGAGGAAATAGGAGTAAAGGAAGGCGTTCAGATACTGGGTAAGTTAAGCAGATTGTATATTCCTGTCAGTAATTTTATGGTTCAGCCCGTTGTGGGTTATTGCAGCATAAAGAATGTGTTCATGACAAAACATGTGCGGGAAGTGAAACATATTGTAAAATTAAAACTAAACGATCTGCTGGACGAGCGCATTGTAAAAACAGGATCAATTCCATTGCAAAACGGAAGCAAATTAAAAGCCCCCTATTTTGACATAGAGGGCTTAAAAGTGTGGGGTGCTACGGCAATGATGCTGAGTGAATTTAAAGCGGTGCTGAAGGAGATCGTTTGATTTTACTCTATCCGGTTCACAAGCTGGTTTTTAATATACCAATAGTTTTTGTCGTTCACATTTTTAGAGGCGCCAATCTTATATGTCCTGTTGCCAGGAAAAATTCCTAGAAGGCAGCCGAATACAAAAGCTCCAAGTCCTGCTCCTGCATTTGTGAAATATTTTTGCGAATCTATTTTCCCTTTCGAGAAGTCTGCCGATACTAGCGGGGCTCCAATAAGCGCATATGTCATTCCCAATGACATAAAAGTGCCGCCAATGCCTTTAATGATCATATTACGCGGTTTATCTATAGAAAAATATATTTTATTAAGATTGTACTCTTTGAAAACGGTGTCGTTCTGATAAGAAATGCCTTGGGTTGAATTATAATTAAAATTAGAAGTATTAACGGTTATATCTTCCCTTTGAACAGCAATCCGAAGTATCGAATCTTTGACGCTATGGAAAGTGCCCGAAATAACGTAGTCAACGGTGGTATCGTTATTGATCCTTTTAAACTTAATCTCACAATTATCGTTTTCGATCATTACTACTTTTGTACTATCGAAAGTATTTACCAGAAAAGGAGTATTAACAAAAATACCCTTGGTGTATTTTGAAACCGCTGATGTTTCTGTTCTTTTAAAAGTATGTGATACGTAAAAAGGTTCCTGCTCACGATAATTGAAATATGCCCTGATCTGTAGGGCAGAATCGTTAACATACTGTATGCTCACATGTTTTCGTTTACTCCTGAAATTGCGCATGCCCATTGACCTATTACCATGAATAAAGGATATTTTATAGATTTCCTTTATTGAATCTTCCGGCAAAAGATATAGAGAGTCGTTAAACGAGCGGATAGATGATTCGAGATAATCATTTGTGAAAAAGGTGATTGTCTTTGAAACCTTAACAGTAACGGGTTCCTTACCTTCCAACTGAGTTGACGCAAGCTTCCATTCACCATATAATTTTGAACGATGGATCTTTTGTGATAACAGGCTTGTGGCTGAAAATAGTAAAAGGAATAGGGCGAAAGCTCTCATGAGGGATTTTACCAAAAATAAAAAACCCTTTTCACATGGAAAAGGGTTTCAGAGATATAATTGAAAGAGTGTTTATTTTTTAAACTCAGTCATTGTGTTATCGTAACACAGGTAATATTGTCCTTTAGGAAGATTATCGGTTTTGATTTGTTTTCCGAATCCTTTTTTCACAACAACACCATAGGCGTCGTAAACTTCATAACCCGTTTCGGCGCTGAAATCAATACCGGAGTTTCCTTTAGCAATGGCGAATGATGGTTTATCAACTGTAGATTTTACCGAGATATCCTGTGAATATTTTGAATAAGAGTTTAATCCTTTTTGTTTTATACGGTATTTATTTTCTCCGCTATGTAATGCAACCTGGAAAGAATAATCGTGATTGTCAGGTGAACCAATTCCGTCAACTTCTCCGATTGGGATCCATTTGTTCCATTTGAATTGTTCGATAATGTAAGGAAGGGCACCTGTTTCGCCTTTGGAGGTCCATTTCATAAGACCGGCGGGAGAAACATTCATGGTAAGAACTTCAAATGTTGGTTTTGGCTTAAGGTCCTCCATATTAAGAACTTTTGGAGTACAGCCATCTTTATGAACAATTTCAATGGTTACACTCTCTCCATATTTTAGCTGTAAAGAAGCTAAATCGATTTCGAAAGCGCTTGAATTGGTTTCGTCAGTTGTAATTTTTCCGTTCACTTTGATCTCCTGGGCACAAAAACCAACTCCGTTACTGTTGAAAGCATTTTGTACAAAAACATTTTTGTTTTGGTACTTTCCTTCAACAACAAGTGTAGCAGAGGTGAGGGACCCTGTAAATGTTGCTAAAATCGCTAAAGTCAATAGCTTTTTCATGGGAGTAATTCTTCTTGGTTTTAAGGCACAAATATATGAAATATATCGACGAATCAGAGAAATTTCCGCATTTTAACAATTATAAAGAGGATTGTTAAAAAAAATATCAGGCCCAGTAAAATCAGGTATGATTTGTTGAAATGTATTTTAGTTGTTTTAGAGTCTTTTTTGTAAGACCATATAAGGCCGCCAACAAAAATGAGAACAAAAAAAATGACGAAAATGATTCTACCTGTAGTAAACATATATTGTTTGCAAATATACTCAGTAATGCAGGCATTTTATTTTATTAGATTTAAAAAATTTTGAACTTAGTGTTTTATTTTCTGAACAGGTATAATAACATATTTCATAGGGCCGCCTTTGTAACGGTGTTATTGTTTGCCTCCTATGCAGGCGTTGCCACCTCTGTTGAGAAAGGATTCAAAGCCCTGAGCATCTACGATTATTTTCTTGCAAAAAAAACCTTCTACAAACTCAATAAGAAAAAAAATAACCCCTACGCGTGTTATGGACTCGCGGTGATCTACAGCCGTGCCGACAATCCTTTTACCAACATCGACAGTGCTGCTAAATACGTTCATCTCAGCTATGCTGCCTTTATTGTTAAACCAGTGAAACAAAAACTTTCGGGTTTTGACATTGATAGCGTTAACATTCTTTTGTTGTGTAATTCAATCGGAACACATTATTTTCTGAAAACAAAAAGCAAACCAGGAATTGACGCATACAACAATTTTCTGCTGAAGAATTATCTGGTGAATGTCGATTTAAAAGAGCAGGTACTTTATCTGAGAGATCAACTCGAATACAACCGTATTATACTTAAAAACAAAAGCGATTCTACCACAGAGTTTATTAACACACATCCACAAAGTTATTTCCTCACCGAAGCCTTAACTTTAAGACAACGGCAGATTTACGATGAGCATACGGCTGCAGGAAAAAAGGAGAATTATATCGCATTCATTTCAAAATATCCGGCCAACATCATGTTGAATTCTGCCTATGAAAATCTTTATAAGATCTATCGCGATGAAAAGAATGTACAGGGATTAAAGACTTTTGTACTTAATTATCCGAAAGCCCCTCAGAATACAGAAGCCTGGAAGTTACTGTTCTCACTTACAGTAAAATCTTTTTCCAACGAAGAACTTGAAAAGTTCCTTGTAGAATTTCCGGCATTTCCTTTCAGAAATTCTATTCTTAAAGAACTTGAATTGAACAAAGTGAAACTTTTCCCATACGAAAAAGATGATCTATTCGGATTTATTGATACTACCGGAAAGCTTGTTGTTAAAGCGGAATACGATGCTGTAAGCGATTTTTATGAAGGACTTTCAGTAGTGAATAAAAACGATTCGGTGTATTTTATCAATAAAGAGAACCAGAACGTATTTAACCTAGTTTTTTCCGAAGCTCATATTTTCAAAAACGGAATTGCCGCGGTGAAAAAGGGAAACAAGTGGGCCTTTATTAACAGGCAGGGGCAAGTGATCAGCGACAGTTATGACGAGGTCAGTGAATTATCAAACCAGGTTTACGTGGTAAAAGTAAATAATAAGTACGGCGCTTTGAATCATCTCGGTCAGCCATTCATAGAACCACGTTATCAGAAATTAGGAGATTTTAAAAACGAATTTGCTTATTATATAGAAGATGGTAAATATGGTTTTATCTCAAAGTCGGGCTATGTCTACAAAGCAGATCTGGACTGGATCTCGGACTTTAACGAAAGTAATATTGCTATCATAAAACAAAACGGATCATTCGGTCTGATCAATTCTTCTGGGAATATTATTCTAGAACCACAATATGATCTCATTCTCAAAGCCGCGAACAATAACTTTGTAGTGGTGAAAAATTCGCTTTATGGGTTTTATACCGGAACGGGATGTTTTGTAGCCAATATTGCTTACGATTTCATGAAAGAAAAACCTGACGAATTTTACACAAACGGCAGTGTGTTTAAACTCATTCGTAAAAATGAGCAGGCCATCGTTGATATTAACGGGAAACCTCATGTTGATTTCGGCGCGTACGACGAAATTAATTTTGCACACAATAATCTTATCCGGGCAAAAAAGAAAAATAAATACGGTTATCTCGACCGGAAGTTAAACACGGCAATTCCTTTCAGGTTCCAGGAGGCGCGTGATTTTTCGGATAGCCTCGCTGTTGTTAAGCTGAAGGATAAATTCAGCCTGATCAATACATCCGGAAAAGAAATTTTCACAACAGAGTCATCAATAGAAAAGCTTTCAGCGCATTATTATACCATTGATGGTGATGGTACCGAGATCATTAATAACAAAGGAGAAAGTGTTTTCATCAACATAAAGTCGATACAGGAAGTCAATAAAAAGCTGTTCATCGTTACTTTAAACAGTAATGAAATAAAATTTCTGCGAGACTGAACATTTTAGTAATTTTAAACTCAAATCCATATATCATGGCAACAACCACTCTTACAAAAGTCCACAATTTTAGCGCCGGCCCAGGTATCTTACCAGCCGAAGTTTTACAGAAATCTGCAGAAGCCTGCATTAATTTTGATAACCTTAATCTTTCTTTACTTGAGATCTCGCACCGAAGCAAGAACTACGAAAAAGTAATGGAAGAAGCACGCGCTACTGTGAAAGAATTGTTTGAAGTTGGAAATGATTATGAGGTAATGTATCTGGGCGGAGGAGCAAGTCTCCAGTTTGCCATGATCCCTTACAACCTGATGAGAGAAGGCGGATCGGCAGCTTACGTGAACACCGGTGTTTGGGCAAGTAAAGCCATTAAAGAAGCAAAGATCATTGGCAACACAAACGTGATCGCGTCGAGCGAAGACAAAAAATTTACATACATCCCTAAAGGATATGTTATTCCCAAGGACGCTGATTATTTACATATTACCAGCAACAATACCATTTATGGAACTCAAATGAAATCATTCCCTAAATGCGATATTCCATTGGTGTGTGATATGAGTTCAGATATTTTCAGCAGAAAAGTAAATGCGAAAGATTTTTCATTGATCTATGCGGGCGCTCAGAAAAATATGGGACCCGCGGGAAGCACCATGGTAATGGTGAAAAAAGATGTTCTTGGAAAAACAGGCCGTAAAATGTTATCGATGCTGGATTATCAGGTTCACATCAAAGGGGAAAGTATGTACAACACACCTCCTGTGTTCCCTATTTATGTTACATTACTCACGATGCAATGGCTCAAAAAGAACGGTGGAATTGCGTGGATCGAAAAAGTGAATCAGCAAAAAGCCGACGCTATTTATAACGAAATTGATCGTAATAGTTTATTTTATGGTACCGTTGAAAAAGAAGACAGAAGTAACATGAACGTTTGTTTCCTTCTTAAAAAACCTGAACTGGAACCTGAGTTCGACAAACTCTGGAAATCGGCTGAGATCAGCGGAATCCGTGGTCACCGTGATGTTGGTGGATACCGTGCTTCACTTTACAACGCATTACCACTCGAAAGTGTAAATGTTCTTGTGGACGTGATGAAAGAATTCGAAAAGAAATTTGCGTAGAGTTGTGATCCTGTTTCACCTGCGGCGACCGAAGGACTAAGAAAGGATCTCAACCAATAATCATTTAACAAAAAGAGCGGCTCAGAAAATGTAGCCGCTCTTTTTGTTTAAATAAATACCGAAGGTAAAGGTTCTCTTAAATTGTATCTGCTGCTCATTACTTCTCCGTAAGCACCCGCGCTGCGAATGGCAATAAGATCGCCTCGTTTTGTTTCCGGTAATTCAACCGCTTTTCCGAAACAATCGCTGCTCTCACAGATGGGGCCAACAATATCATACTTTACTTGTTTTGCAGAAGAGGAACTTATGTTTTCAATTTTATGATATGCCTGGTATAAAGCGGGACGAATGAGTTCAGTCATACCTGCATCGAGAATAGCGAAATTGGTGTTAATGCCATGTTTGATGTAAAGAACGCGACTGATCAGGCTTCCACACTGACCGGTAATGGCTCTTCCCAATTCAAAATGCACCTGCTGCTGAGGTTGTAACTCAAGAAACTGCTTGAATACATTGAAATAACTTTCGAAGTCTACGATCGAATGGTTGTCAGGTTCTTTATAATTAATCCCAAATCCTCCGCCAACATTGATGTGCGGAAGGAGGTACCCTTTCTGAATGAACCATTTATTGATCTCGTTTACACGAAGACACAAATTTTTGAATGGCGTTAAGTCACCGATCTGTGAACCAATGTGAAAATGAAGCCCAATGAAATTAAGATCAGGTAACTTCTTTAACTCTTCCACAACAATATCAAATTCGTAAGGATTAATGCCAAATTTATTTTCTTCGAGGCCCGTTGTTATGTATTTGTGCGTATACGCATCTACATTAGGGTTAATACGAAGCGCGATATTTGCTTTTTTGTTTTTGTTTTTTGCTAATTGATCGAGTACCTGCAATTCGTGAGTGCTTTCAACGTTGAAGCAAAAAATATCTTGATCGAGCGCGTAGTTTATTTCCTTATCACTTTTACCAACACCTGCAAATACAATTTTATCGTTTGAGAAATTACATTCAACCGAGCGTTTTACTTCGTTACCACTCACGCAGTCGGCTCCCAGACCGGCTTTCCGGATAAGTTCAAGAAGAGTAGGGTGGGCATTTGCTTTAAGCGCATAATGAATGTGATATTCTTCAGGCGCAGCTTTCTTAATTGCGTCGAGTGTTTTATTCAATAATGAAAGGTCATAAAAATAAAACGGAGTTTCGGTTTTACTAAATGCGTTGAGTTGTTCTTTTGAAAACATAATCTTCTTAATTATTATAGTTGAACAATCCTTTATTTAACGCCTGCAAAGCTTCTTTTTTAAACGAGCTTTTCACGAGTACAGAAATATTATTGGAACTACCCCCGTAAGATACCATTCGAAGCGGAATGTCTTTCAGGGCCTCCATTACTTTATGTCCGTAACCCGCACGATCTTTAGGAATTTGTCCCACCACGCAAATGATGGTCTGATCGGTGTCCACTTCCACAATGGCAATTTCCCTGAGTTCCTTCGTGATCTCATTAAGGTATTTTGTGTTATCGATCGTTACTGAAACAGCAACTTCGGAAGTTGTGATCATATCAATGGAAGTTTTATGTCTTTCAAAAACCTCGAAAACGGCACGCAGAAAACCGTGAGCAAGTAACATGCGTTCGCTCTTAATGTTTAGGGCGATAATTCCGTCTTTTGCTGCAACCGCTTTAATTCCTTCATTAGTTGAAATATTAGCAATAATGGTTCCTTCGGCTTCGGGTTGCATGGTGTTTTTTAAACGCACCGGAACATTTCTTTTTTGTGCCGGAAGAATACAGGTTGGGTGAAGGATCTTAGCGCCGAAATAAGCCAGCTCGGCGGCTTCGTCAAAACTTAACTGATTTATAGGATGTGTTTTACTTACTACACGGGGATCGTTATTATGCATCCCGTCAATGTCGGTCCATATCTGCACTTCGGGACTCTGAATCGCGGCGCCAATGAGCGATGCTGTATAATCACTTCCTCCTCTTTTGAGATTGTCAATTTCACCGAAGGCGTTTCTGCAAATGTATCCCTGGGTGATAAATAAATTATCGCCAGGATATTTTTTCAATTCTTCCTTACAGTTTTTTTCAATGTAGGTAAGATCGGGCTCGTCGTTAGGATCAATGCGCATGAAATTAAGAGCGGGCAGAAGAACAGATTTAACGCCGGTTTCTTCCAGGTAATAATGAAACATGGCAGTGCTTAGCAATTCTCCCTGAGCGAGAATAGCTTTTTCCTCATTCACTGTAAACATATCAAGCGTGAAAGCGGTGATATAGTTAAAGTGATTATTCACCAGTTGTGTCGCTTTTTCGAGACTTTCTTTTTTTGAATATAGTTCTGAGATCTCTTTCAGATACTTTTGTTTTAAAGCGGAGATAAGCGAATTAGCTTTCTCAACATCTTTTGAATATAAAGCATTGCTTATTTCAACCAAAGCGTTGGTGGTGCCACTCATGGCACTTAACACCACAATTTTAGGTGTAGGACTCACAGTAAGTTTTACAAGGTCCTTTATTCTTTGTGCGGATCCTACGCTTGTTCCGCCGAATTTTAATACCAATAACATAACAGGTTTATTCTTGAGTTTGTTTGATTAAATAAATTTTGAAAATTGTGACTAAAAAGAGCGCGGACCGTAGCCGGGCATAAGGTTGAAATATGGCTTAGAGCCATTTATACTTTTTCTTTATTTCAGCCTTGATGATCATTAAGACGCTGCAAAGAAAAAAAGTTTTTACCGAAATCCAAAATTAATGAGTGGGGATTTGTAAATAGTATTTAAACGAAGGATCGAAATTAAGAGCGGGCCTGTTTTTAAAGATCCCGTAAACGCAGCTTCCGCTTCCGCTCATGGAGGTATAAACCGCCCCGGAGGCGTAAAGTTGTTCCTTTAGTTCTTTTATGAGCGGATATTTTTTAAAGATGGTGGCGTCAAAATCGTTAAAAACCCTGTCCTTCCAAATTTCTATGGGACTGTTTTCTATGTCATCTTTCAGGTTACGGATTGGGATGGCAGGAATCAGACCCCCGAACGCGTCCTTTGTGTTGCTATGAATATTGGGGTGAACCAGCAGAATGTAAAAAGACGACAAGTCTATTTTAACATCCGAAAATTCATTTCCTCTGCCGGTAGCGAACTTTGGAATGTTTTCGAGAAAAAAACCGCAATCGCTGCCCAGTTCAGAGGCTATCCTGTGTTTTTCAGTTTCGGATAATTTCAGTTCAAATTTCTTATTTAGAAGATTGATAAAAAATGCTGCATCTGAGCTTCCTCCCCCGATTCCGGCCCCCATGGGAATGTTCTTATGAAGGTGAACCTTAATATCCGGAACGGAGTAATCGGCTGAGATCAGTTTCCAGCATTTATAAATAAGATTGTCCTCGGGCCTACCTTCAACAATATAACCGCTTAAAGAAAGCTCGAATGGTTTACCGGAGCCAGACTCAAGCAGTTCAAGGCCATCGAGCCATGTAACGGGGTAAAAAACCGTTTCAATATTATGAAATCCATCGGGCCTTTTAGAGGTCACATTAAGGCCCAGATTTATCTTACAATTCGGGAAAATCAACATCTGAAAACAGGGTTTTTAACATAGTTTTGCATATTAAAAACTTTTTGCTAAATTGCAGAAAATTATTTCAAAACTTTATATGAAAATGAAAAAAATTACATTGGGTTTTTCACTTTTAGTAGCAGCTGCTGTATCCTTTACAAGCTGTAATAAAGGAACAAATACTCCCCCAGAGCAGGACCAGGAATTTCAAAGCTCAAAGGACGTGTCGTTTGGTAACTCGCTCGTTACAGAGCTTGAACTTATCGTAAGTTACGCGGCAGAACGTTACACCCACAGCAACTCACCGTTGTTTTTAGCACAAGCTGGTTCACCAGGAACCATTTTTGTTGACGTGAGTGATACATTAAACAAAAAAATCACAGTAAATTATACAAACAGCGTTACCTGCCGCGATGGTAAAAAGCGTGATGGGCAAATCGTTATTGATTTCTCTGCTTCAAATGCAACTAATGGTGCTAAATATTACAGAGACGCAGGTTATGTTGCAAAAGTTTCTTTAAACAACTACTGGGTTGACGGATGGACTATGGAAGATGTGAATACATTCACTATCACCAACAATAATCCTTTCGGATACGATCCTAAAACGGTTGATTTAAGCTGGACTATGAAAGGTTTCATGCAAATGCAACCTGCAGACAGCAACTATAAAATCCTATGGCAAGGTGAAATGACCAAAACGCTTCTTAACACGGAAGTGGCTTCGATCATGAACCCTAGCAAATTAAACCCTATTAACTGGGTAGTTTATGTTGCAGGAACACCTACTAATGCAGCTCAGTTGGCGTATACCGGAACTGTATCAGGTGTAACTTCAAGACTTATCAGTTATAATTATGTAGTTGACGGTTCTAAGCCTGAAAAAGCTCTTTTAAGAAACTTATTATGCGCTCCTGATAAAATCACTGCTGCTACATCAACAAGCACCGGTATTATTCCTATTTACTCAGAATGGCATCCATTTATCAGCGGTGTTGCTTCTTTCACAACCAAAGGGCCAGGTACAACTGAGCCGAGGGTAATTGATTACGCCAGTGGTGAGTCAACCGGATCATGTGATAATGCCGGAACAGTTACTATTAAAGGCGTTACCTATAGCATCGATTTCAAAAAATAAATAACAGATATTCTGAAAAGAAACCCCGAAGCAGATTAAAATCGCTTCGGGGTTTTTTAATGCGATTATTTTAATCCCTGAACAGATATTCTTAAAACAAAACCCAGAAAGCAGATCAAGATCACTTCAGAGCCTTTTAATTCACGCCTTTAAACCTTGCCGCTCTTTTTACCGAGGAACTGAAGATAAACGGCCGTAATTTCATTCCTGAACAGGAAGAAGAAAATGAGCGAAAACAGGGCAAACTGTCCCGCGTAAAATAACCAGTTATAAACCGGGAAGAATAAAAACTGGACCAGGTTAACAGCAATTAAAATGAACGGCACCACAATGATCTTAAAATAATTGAACTGGTAATTGAAGGTGCCTTTGGAGAAGACTATGGAAAAGATCACCTGAACAACCTTAGTAGCTAATCCCGCGTAAATGGCCCCCATTAATCCATAATACTTTGAAGCAATAAAAACCACTACGATCTGAAAAACCGCGCTTACAACCGAAATTTTAAGCAATACATTGATCTTTTTAGAGAACAGAATAGTGGAGATGTAAAAGTTAAGGATGCTCCTCAATGCATAACCCGAAGCCAGTAAACCAATATACATCTCGGCCCGGTAAAATCCTGGTTTGTCCAGCAACCAATGATACATAAGTGGGATGCATAAGCAAAACAATATGATCTGAAGAATGTTTATGGCAGTAAACACATTAAAATACCTGTTTGATTCCTTTGTGGTTGAGTTTTCTTTGTTTTTTGTCCATATCTCGTAGAGTTTCGGAAAAATAACAGCGGAAAGGCTGTTCTGAAGGAACTCTATACCGAAAAAACATTTTAATACCAGGTCGTAGGCATTAAGGTCCACTTTATCAATATACTTAACAAGGAAATAACGGTCAATCTGGCCAAGCGTCCAGCCACAGATAACATAGACAAGATAAGGTGTACAAAACTTCCAGAGATCCTTCAAAAAACTCTTATCGAAAGAATAGGTCCCACTGCCTGAGAAGATCATCTGGCCAAGTAAAAAGATAACCACACCGGAAAGAAGTCTCCCATAAATAGGTCCAATGATGGTATCAGGAAAGATCATCAATCCACCAACGGAAATAATGATCGTTACAAAAAAGTTGATGATGTTGGCAGTGAGAAAAAATCCCGGTCGCTTCTGGTAAATAAGACAAATGGATGAGGCTTTAAAATACGAATTAAAAAAGGCTGTTAGAATAGAGTAGAATCCATATGGCCAGAAATCCATGTTCAGGTTTGGGAATATATGAGGAAACAGAGTATTTCCTATAGCGGCCGACAGCAGGAGCAGCGCGGCGCCTATTATCAACAATAAAATAGAAACCGTACCAATGAACCGTTTTTGTTTTACAGGATCTTCATTAAGGCGTGTGAACTCGATCCCGAAATAAGATTCGATGGAATAGGAAAAGAGGATCTGGAACAATAACGAGATACTGATAAAAAAAGAAACCTGTGTGTACTGCAAATCACTGAGGCGATTGGCATAGAAAGGCAAAAGGATGATGCTGGCCACCATAGGGAGCGCCCCGCCAATTGTAAAGATCAAAGAAGATTTAAGGAATGATTTGCTGATCATTACTCGCAATATTTATATAAATTTGCTAATTAAAGGCTTAGTTTTAACATTGTATAGCCAATATTTATTAAATGCATAGTATTGAAAAATGAGTAACTCCGACAAACACGCTTCTAAACAACAGGTAGAAGAATTCTACGACACATATAAGGAGAAACAACAAAAAATAGGCGTAAATATTCGTCACCGTACCATTCTTAAAAACCTTAAGGCCGCGGGTCTGAAACCAGATTCAAAGGTGATTGAGATAGGATGTGGGATTGGAACTGTAAGCGGACTCATCATTAAGAGCATTCCTTCCGGAAAATTTACAGGTGTGGATATTAGTCCCGAAAGCATTGATATGGCAAAGCGTTTAAATCCTTCGTCAAATGCCGAATTTCTTGTGAGCGATATGAGCAATTTTACACATTCAATTAAATTTGATTTTGTAGTGTTGCCTGATGTGCTTGAGCATATTCCTGTTGAACAGCATAACAATCTTTTCAGGGTTTTAAGTGAAATCACAACAAAAGACGCGGTTGTACTCATTAATATTCCCGAACCTAATTGCTTGAACTGGATCAGAAAACACCATCCCGAAAAACTTCAGATCATTGATCAGGCGTTGAGCATGCAGGACCTTCTTAACAATACTTATCCTCACGGTTTTAAACTTTTTAAAATGTACTCGTATTCGCTGCAATACAAGCAACCCGATTATACCTGTATTGTTCTTAAAAAGAATATGGTTTTCGAAAATTACGAGAGAAAAGATAAACTCGCGTTAGGAATGGAAAATTTTCTTAGTAAAATTTAAAGGAATCTGAATGAATCTTTTTTTGTTCGCCAATTTTTTTCCTTACAAAAGAGCAGAACCTTTTTTAGTAAATGAATTTGAATTTGCGAAGTCAAAATCTGATTCTGTAACAATCATCACGCTATACGGAAATCCTTCAGATTCAATTCTTACCGAAGATAAAAAAATCAGGCTTCTTCGCCCTGTATTCGAAAATGCGTCCAATAAAAGGGCCATCTGGATAAACGGTATTTTCAACCTGGCTCCATTCGGACTTCATCTGGCTGAGTTTTTTTCAAAAGGATTACTCTTTAAACCTAAGCAACTCTATTGGTTTTTTATAAGTTTGTTCATCACACGAACAGCACTTTCATCGCACGCTTACAAAGAACTTCTTCAAAAATTGAACAACACTGAAAAAGCGGTGCTTTATTTTTATTGGGGAGACAATCTGTGCTGGACGATACCGTACCTGAAAAAGAAAATAAGAAATAAGAATGTAAAGATTGTGTTGCGGCTTCATGGCTCCGACTTGTATGAACACATGAAATCAGGTTACGCACCTTTGCGCCAAAAAACTTTTACATGTGTGGATGCTATTTTTACCGTTGCAAAGAACGGAGCCGATTATTTAAAACAACGTTATCCCGATCAGGCTCACAAGATCAGTGTGGCTCCGCTTGGTGTTTTTGATAACGGTTTAAATCCTCATAAAGAAGATGAATTTATAATAGTAAGCGCGTCAAATGTTGTACCGGTAAAACGGGTAAAACTGCTTCTTGAAGCGCTTAAGAAAAGCGATCTTAAAGTAACCTGGCAGCATTTTGGAGACGGACCGTTGTTTCACGAATTAAAAGTGCTTTCTGAACAGGGCAGGCAAGGACTTAAAATTGTTTTGCACGGTCATGTTTTGAATAAGGATCTTATCACGTTTTACAAAACCAACAGCGTTGATGTTTTTGTGAATGTAAGTTCTTCTGAAGGGTTACCGGTTTCGATTATGGAAGCTCTGTCTTTCGGAATACCGGTTATTGCAACTGGCGTGGGCGGAACCCCTGAACTGGTAAACGATAACGTAGGAACCATACTCGATCCGGGTGTTGGTCCTGATCAGCTTTCCTTAGCTCTGGCACAGTTTTTTCAACTTAGTGACGAAGAGCGTGCCGTTAAACGTAAAAACGCGAGGGAACAATTTCTTTTAAAAGCTTCGGCCGAAAAAAATTATAACAATTTTTACGAATTAATCTCGCATCTGTAATTTAACTGCATGTGCTTTTCCGGTACTTTAGAACCGGAAATAAATAACCTGAAAAACGTCACACTGAGCGGAGTCGAAGTGGACATGCAGATAAAAGCGAAAAGGCCTTCGACTGCGCTCAGGCTGACATTGTTAAAGTAAGAAACAAGATATAAGTCATTTTCGTGAAATCCATCGCTGTTATAATCATCTTTTTAATTTCTGCACTAAATAGTTTTTTGTTTTCGCAGACTTCCCTTAAAATCATTAATGAACGTTTTGGAAAAGTAAAAAAGATGGAGTTCTTTGTGAATGAACCTTTTGAATACAAACTGAAAAAAGATTTCTGGTATAAGAAGAATAAAATTGTTGCGCTCAATGATACTGCTATTGTTTTTGATAATGATTCCATTGTGCCTTTAAATAAACTAAAAGTAATACGTATTAAAGATCACAGACATTTGCTAACCTTATTCGGAGGCGCATTCAAAACAGCCGGCGTCATGTTCTTCGGATTAAATACCATCAATAATGCCATCAACGATCGCTCTCCTGTTGTTGATTCAAAGGCTGCGGGTATTTCTGCCGCATTATTCGGAACCGGAATGATCATGAAATATTTTTCCGCAAAACGGATACGAATTAAAAAGAATACGGTGTTTAAAGTGGTGGAAATAAACTACGCTGACCTTAACCACAAGTAGAGCCAAGAGTCAGGAACCAAGAGCCAAGAGTCAGGAAGCAAAGGCTAATCATCATGACCTTCTTCGTCGAAAGCAGCATCTCCGCCGCCATCTTCGTTAAAATCGTCACCTTCCTGTTCTTCTTCACTTTCCTCACCTTCTTCTCCTTCAAGTGTAGTGAGGTCCTCTTCTTCAACTCCTTCTTCTTGTTTTTCAACAGTTTTGTAGGCTTCTTCGTCTGGTGTATCGAGGTCGTTAAGAAGCGCAGCCATTGCCATATCAGGACTTAACTCTTCTTTAACAATGGGTACCTGTTTGTATTGCTTGGGAGCTGTTCCCACGGTGCGGGTACAAACAGGGTAATTTAATTTTGGATTTTCTTCGGCGATCTTCACCATTTCAATAAGGAAACCCCACTGCACGTGCATGTCGAACACATAAATAAAACGCTGGTGAGGCTGCTCAATGAATTTGGCGATCTTTGTCTCAGCCATTAATTTTTTAGGATCCACTTTTTTCCGGATCTCTTCTTCCTCGAGCGGAAGATCTTCTTTTTTCAGAGTAATTTCCTGGTTCTTTCTCCAGTAATCATCACTCACAAAAAAGGAGGCGGAATGTTTATTATCGAACTTGTAGGCTTCCTGGATCGCGATATGAAACTGCTCAAACGTTTGTGCGGATTTAATATCGATATCCCTGAAAATATCTTCGTTTTCTTCTAAGCTGACTCTGAAACGGTAAACGGCCATTTAACTTTAGTTTTTGGTTTTATAAATCTCTGATTTAGCCAGACCAATTCTATTGAAGAAATGTGTGAAAGAAACTCCGAGTACACCCAGGCCGTATTTCATACTTCTTCTGAAATTAATTGAACTTGCTTCGGGGAAATATTTTGTAGGACAGGTAACTTCGGCAATATCGAAACCGGCGTAAAAGATCTGAGAGATCATCTGGTTATCGAAAACAAAATCATCGGAGTTAGCGTGATAATTTATTTTCTGGATAACTTCTTTCGAGAACGCGCGGTAACCGGTATGATATTCCGATAATTTCTGATTTACCAATACGTTTTGTGTAAAGGTAAGCATGCGGTTAAAAATATATTTATACAATGGCATTCCGCCTTTAAGAGCGCCTTTTCCAAGGATACGTGAACCGAACGCCACAGGATAAAGATCATTGGCGATGAGGTAACTTAAGCTGTGAATAAGCTTAGGAGTATACTGGTAATCGGGATGAAGCATAATCACAATATCAGCTCCGAGTTGCATGGCTGTATCGTAACATGTTTTCTGGTTTCCACCGTAACCTTTATTTTTTTCGTGACGAATTACATGTTTAATACCAATTTCGCGGGCCACAGCAGAAGTGTTGTCTTTGCTATGATCGTCAACCAGTACAACATCGTCAACAATGTCGAAAGGAATTTCGTCGTAAGTTTTTTTTAGTGTAAGCGCCGCATTGTATGCTGGAAGAACGGCAACTATCTTTTTCCCATTAATCATAAGTGAACAAAAATAACAAAGTTTAGTGAATTTATAACCCTAAAATTAGGTAAATAAACGTATTTTTAAAGCAAAATTGTGTTTTTTAAAAAACTCCATACACTCACTCTCAAATCGTTCCTTCCTCCGTTCATTGTGACCCTTTTTGTGAGTGTTTTTTTGTTTTTTCTTGTTAAGGTTGTCATCACTTATCTTGATGATTTTTTAGGTAAAGGATTGAGAACAATTGATTTAGTGCAGCTCTTCGTTTACGCGTGGATCGCTATCGTTCCACAATGTATTCCTTTGGCGGTTTTGCTCGGTTCCATTATGAGCTTTGGTAATCTTGCCGAAAATTATGAACTGGCCGCAATGAAATCATCGGGCTTATCGCTTTTTAAAATCATAAAACCGGCGTTTATATTTATTATTATACTGGCCGGACTGGTTTTCCTTTTCAATAATTTTATTCTTCCTGTCATGGAACTTAAGTCACAATCGCTATTGTGGGACATCCGCCAGAAGAAACCAACCGTTGCCATTAAAGAAGGAATATTTTATAATAAGATTGAAAATTACGCTCTGAGAGTTGGTGGTAAATCGAAAAATAAAGACACACTGAGAGAACTTTTTATTTACGATCACAGCACACACCAGGGTAATATTATTCAGATGTACGCCCAATCCGGAAAAATGACGCATACCGCTGATACAAGCGCCCTTGTTCTGATCCTGAGAAATGGTAACAGGTATGAAGAAATGATCGACAATCTTCATCCTAAAAAGAAATCCATGTCGCAGTTAAATTTTAAACAGCTCCAGGTAAACATTCCACTTGAAGATTTTAAACTACGACGCACCGATGAAAACGCGTTTAAGAATCACGGAGAAATGCTCAACATCTGGCAGATAGATTCTGTACACGATTCCATAAGCCGAAAAGTGGACCGCCGTATCAATGAATTGCGAAAACAAAGTACCACGTATTTTTTCGCGAGAATTGCGGCAACACAAAAACTGAAAAAGGACCAGAAGCTACAGAGCATAAAATTATTTTACGACAGTCTTAAAAACGATGAATTCGTCCGTTGCATCGAAAACGCTATCAGCACAGTCAGAAGTAATAAGGGAATTGTTGAGGTGTCGGGAAGTAACATTATGAACGACCGATATGAGCTCATACAATTTGAAACCGAATGGCACAAAAAAATTGTAGTGTGTTTTGCCTGCATCATTTTGTTTTTTGTAGGAGCGCCGTTAGGGGCCATTATTAAGAAAGGCGGGCTTGGACTTCCTGTTGTAGTTGCAGTATTTTTCTTTCTGGCCTACTTTATTCTTTCGGAAGGATTCACCAGTCTCGCGCTGGACGGCGTTCTTCCGGCCTGGCAGGCAATATGGGCGCCGCTTGTAATATTTTTGCCGATCAGTATTTTTTTAACTTACAAAGCCGCCAACGATTCGGCCATCTTTGATGTGACCAGCTATTATATGTGGCTGGTGAAACTATTTACTAAAAAGAAAAAACTTGCTCAGAATACTACAAATATCCAATAAGGCTCCTTTTCCCCCTAACGATGGAAGCAGTATTGCCGTATACAACATGGCAAAAGGACTGATTGCCAATGGCGTTGAACTTCATCTTGTTTGTATCAACACAAAAAAACATTACAAGCCCGACAGCGATGTTCCTGCAGAATTTAAAAAGGAATCACACTTTTGTTCCGTTTATAAGAACACCAACACCGGTCCGTTCGGCGCTTTCTTTAATTTATTTTCTGACAGTTCATATTTTGAGAGCCGTTTTCATTTTCGGAAAATGGAACGGGTGCTTATTGAGAAATTAAAAGCGCATAAGTTTGATATTATTCAACTGGAAGGTTTGTTTGTTGCAGGCTACATAGATGTGTTAAGAAAGTATTCGGATGCTAAAATTATTCTGCGTGCGCACAATGTAGAATTTATGATCTGGGACAGGCACCTGAAAAATGATTTCTCTTCACTGAAAAGCAAATACATCTCTTTGCAAGCCGAACGACTCAAAAAATTTGAGTTGGATATCATAAAAAAAGTAGATGCAATCGTAAGCATTACTGAGGTAGATAAAAAAGTATTTGAAAGCCTTGTTCCCGGGAAGCCAGTGTTTTCCTGTATTACCGGTGTAAACGTTGAATATTATAAAAAGCCCGCTGATAAAAACCTGAAAGCAAAAACCATATTTTATTTTGCTTCTATGGACTGGATGCCGAATCAGGAGGCTGTAGAATGGTTTCTTGAGAATTGCTGGAAACAGGTTCATAAAGCAGTTCCGGACTGTAAGTTTGTGATTGCAGGAAAAAATATGCCGCCACGTTTTCTTAAAACCAATCTGCCGAATGTGATGGCGATTGAAAATGTGACTAACAGTAAAGATTTTTATACCCAGCACGATATCATGCTTGTGCCGTTGCTTTCAGGAAGTGGTTTAAGGATCAAGATCATTGAAGGCATGTCGTATGGTAAAGCCATTGTTTCAACAAGTATTGGAGCCGAAGGAATTAATGTAACACATAATAAGAACATTCTTATTGCCGATACCCCTGGAGATTTTACAAAAGCAGTAGTAGAATTACTGAATAACGAAGAAAAACGCCATGCTCTTGAAATGCAAGCTCAGCAATTTGCAGAGAAAGAATTTGATAATAAAAAGGTGGCGGCCTCGTTAATTGAGTTTTACAAAACAATTAATGTTTAACCTGTTTCTCATAATTTTTGTTGTAAGTGTGTTGGCCATACTGCATACTTATATTTTTTATCCTGCAGGATTAATTCTGTTCTCAAAAAAGAAAGAAATCAAAAACGATGTTTATTCCAGTCAGGATAATCTTCCTGAGGTAACCATTCTGATGGCGGCTTACAATGAAGAAAAAGTGCTGGATGAAAAAATAAGATCTGTAGTTGAAAGCGGTTATCCTTTAAATAAAATGAAATTTCTTATTGGTTCCGACGCGTCTACCGATGGAACAAATTCTATCATTGGAAAATGGAGCAGCTCTCATCCATTCATTCAACTGATTGAATTCGCGGGAAGAACGGGCAAAGCCGGAATTATTAATAAGCTGGTAACGAAAAGCGAAACAGAAATTCTTGTGCTTACCGACGCGAATGTGATCTTCAAAAAAGATACCCTGTTTAACCTGGTACGTCATTTTAAAAATACAAAAGTGGCGCAGGTTTGTGCCAATATTATAAAAGTGTCTGACAATTCGGGAATCTCGGGGCAGGAGAAGACGTACATGCAGCTTGAAAATAAAATAAAATTGTATGAAAGCGTGAACTGGAGAATTGTGATGGGTGCGGAGGGAGGATGTAACGCTATCCGTAAACAAAACTATGCCGAAGTACCTTATAATTTCTGTGTTGATGATTTTTATGTGAGTATGAACGTTATTGAACAAGGTAAGGAAATAGTGTTTGATGAACATGCGATCTGTTATGAGGACGCGCCGTCATTATCATCGGTAGAATTTGCAAGAAAAGTGAGAATCTCCATGGGTAACTTTCAGAATCTTTCGCGCTATAAAAAATTACTACTGCCTTTCTGGAAAGGAAGCTCATTTGCTTTCTGGTCGCACAAAGTACTAAGATGGATCACACCTTTTTTGCTGATCACATGTCTGATATCATCCGCTGTACTTTCATTTTACAATGATTGGTTTATTTTAATAACCGGATTACAGGTAATAGGTTTTACAACTCCGCTTGTTTCTATCAATTCAAAATATTTTAAGCTCATCTCGCATTTTTATTTAATGAACATCGCTTTATTGAAAGGCTTTTTTGTTTTCATGGGAGGAGTGGAATCCAATATCTGGCAACCAACGAAAAGAAATGTTTAATAGAATTGTTTGCATATTCATTTTTGTCTTGTTTGGAGGATTTGTTTTTTCTCAAACTAAAACCGTTACGCCTGTCCCAAAAAAGGATGATCCAAAAAAATCTTCCGCCATCAATATTAAACATGCTGCGAGTCTTTCGTACGACGGTGAAAGGAGCGATGCTAAAATCCTTCGCGGCGATGTGGTTTGCGAACATGAAGGTGCCATATTGTATTGCGATACGGCCTACATTTACGATAAAACGAACACTATGAGAGCGGGTGGGCACATTCTCATCACCAAAGGCGATAGTATTCGTGTTACAGGAGATAAGTTGTTCTACGATGGTAAAACAAAAATGGCTACGCTCGAAAACAATGTAAAGTGTATTGAGAAAGACATGACACTAACAACCAATCTTCTTACGTTTGATGTTGGAAACTCTATTGCCAGTTATCATAACGGAGGAAATGTGGTGAATAAAGAAAACACACTTGATAGTAAAGACGGATATTATTATTCAGCTACAAAAGAACTGGCTTTTCACCAGGATGTAGTACTTACCAACCCCAACTATAAAATGAAGTCGGATACGCTTCGTTATAACACTACTACTAAAACATCTTATTTTTTTGGTCCGAGTATTATCATTAGCAAAGACGATTACATCTATTGCGAAAATGGCTGGTACGATACGAACAAGGAACAGGCGCAGTTCAGCAAGAATGCCTTGTTAATGACTAAAGAGCAAAAACTTACCGGAGATAGTTTGTATTACGACCGTAATCTTAAAATGGGTAGGGCGTTCAGGAACATTAAACTGATTGATACGGCGCAGAAATCTATTATTTACGGAGATTTTGCCGAGTACCACGAAAAAAGATCGGAGGCATTGATCACGCAAAAACCCATTTACGCAAGGATAACAGAAACCGATACTCTTTTTATTGCTGCCGATACTTTGTATCATAGGGATATTGACTCGGTGGATAATTTCCTGAACGCGTACCATCATGTCAGAATTTACAAAAAAGATCTCCAGGCTTTATGTGACTCGGCCGTGCTCAATACAAAAGATTCATTGTTGCAATTGTACCGCACACCGGTTTTATGGTCGAATAAATCGCAGGCAACGGCCCGCTTCATAAAAGTAAATGTTGGGAAAAAGGCAATTCATGGGTTCAGGCTCGAAGGAAATTCATTTCTGATCCAGGAAGCGGATTCGTTGAATAAATATAATCAACTTATTGGTAAAAGTATAGAAGGATTTATTGTTGCCGACACCATTCGACGCGTTATTGTTTCGGGAAATGCCGAGGCGTATTATTATCCTAAAAGCAAAGAGAAAACTATTGGTTTAAATAAAACAAAAAGCAACGAGATCTTTCTTTGGTTTAAAAACGACGATATTGAACGCGTTACTATCAAGCCTAAGACTGAGGGAGCCATTGATCCTATAAAGGACGTAGATATTGAGAATTCACGTTTAAAAGGCTTTAACTGGCAGTATAACAAACGTCCTAAGTCCAGAGATGATTTACACGTAGCAGCACCAAAATCTAAGACAGATGAACCCGAAAAAGAAAAGACTCCAGTGAAGAAACCGGAGTCTAAAAAGAAAACTAAGAAAAAACAAAAGTAAAATTACTTCACCACCACAATCTTCTTAGTAGCTATAGTTTTTAATTCTTCCTTAAAATTTATAAAGTATACACCGCTTTTTAACTCACGCACATCTACCGAAAGATTGTTTGAATAGGAAGCTGAATATTTCTTAGAGTAAACCAATTGTCCGAGTGTATTGTGAACCTCCAATGTGAAAGCCATGTTATCTAAAACAGACGCTTCTATGGTAACCACATCTTTGGCCGGAACAGGATGAACGTTGATAGCGTTACTGATAATATCGTGCTCGGAAATTCCAATTAAACGATCGTTCTTAATATTACTTCTTGTTTTTACTTTCTGACTGAAAGCATTCGTTGTTTTCAGTGTGGGATTACAATTGAAGCCGGTAGCAATGCACCGCCATTTAGCTGTAGTTTGCCAAGGCGTGTATTGAGGATCGGAAGCAAGCAGCGCGCCTGTAGAAGTAACAAGCGAATATGTTCCGTTTGCAATATTGATCCTGTAAAGATCGTAGCCCGTAAGAGGTGGCGTTCCTGTTTCAATCGCATAAGCGTTCCAGTTAAAATTTCCATTCTGCTGATCCTGTATAAAAATACTCTGGTGCCATGCACTCATTCCACTATAATTCTGATTGGTATCGCGGTATTGTAATTTGTATTTATAGGAAGTTGTGTTTGGGTCGCCGTTAAACGGACCTATGATCCTTGACGTATCAACATAACTACTGAAAGCGCTTTTATGAATAGAAGCAATTCTCCTGTAGTTATTGATACTTGTTTCGCGGAACACAATAAAGCTGTCTGCATCCATGTAATTTGTTTTCTCCCAGAAAATTTCATTGTTCACGCCAATACTGTCAACAGTAACAAGACAGATATTCGGTTTTAAAACAGGATTGTATTTCACGAGGTAGTTTCCGTAGTACTGTGCGGCTGAAACAGAATATCCGCCCGCTATCCCCAATATAACGTCGAACTCGGCCGGTACCGATCCTGTAATCACATAACCGCCGGCATAAATATTTCCATACATGTCTGATTCTATGGTGTAACCTTCATCGTTGTTATTTCCTCCAACACCATAAGCCCATTTATAAGCTCCGTTCACGCCATTATATTTGGCGAAAAAAATGTCCAGATTACCATTAGTGCCGACAAGACCCGAAGATGTTTGCTGATCAAAAAGAGTACCTCCGTTAAAATTTCCTGTGATCAATAGTTCACCATTCTTCTGAATATCTAAATCCAATACAATAGTTTGGGGAGAGCCCATAAGCGCGTTGGCCCATTGAAGAGCTCCGTTTGCATCATATTTTGCAACGAATCCTTCAGTGTTTGTTCCGGTAATAGTGTAAGTGCCCGCTCCCGGATCAAAATCGGCAACATTTTTAAAATAACCCCCAACATAAATGTTTGATGAAGCATCAAGGTCAATACAAAAACTCACATCGTCTTCGGGACTACTTGTAATATTGTTACACCAGATTAAATTTCCTGCAGGATCGTATTTGGCGATAAAGGCATCGGCGTAAATTCCAGTTCCTGTTAATGTTGTGGTTGCGGCTGAAGGATCAAAATCAGGGGCGCCGGTAATATAACCTGTTACATAAATATTTCCTGTGGCGTCGCATTTAATTCCTTTTCCGTCATCATGTGTAAGATCGCCAACACTAAACGACCACAGGTGATTTCCACTAGGATCGTATTTCGCGACAAATATTTCGTTATTGGTATTTGGTGCCACAAGTAGCGTATTAGAAGAAGAAACAGGATCGAAATCGGCGTCGGGGCTGTTAAAAATACCCGTTATCACAATATTATTGTTGTTGTCGAGATCAATTCCCCAAATCTGTTCGAAGTTGGATCCGGTAATTTGTGTGTGCCATTGGTACTGGCCGTTACTGTTATATTTCGCGATAAAAGCATCGCCTCCCACTCCGGATGCTGTTGCAGAAGCAGTGCCTGCCGAAGGATCAAAATCCACAGTAGCATCAAAATAACCACCGACGTATAAATTGGAATTCGCATCAATTACCAGTGACATTGCAACATCATCTCCAACGGCTCCGACGCGAAACGCCCAGAGGTATTGTCCGCTATTGGTATATTTTGCAACGAATACATCGCGCGAGCCTAATGATGAAAGGGATGCCGTAGTAGCTGAAGGATCAACATCAGCATTTCCTGTTAATTCGCCAACAATGTAAACATTACCGGTTTTATCGATCTCGATTTTTCTAGTAACAGTTGTTCCAAGCTTATCTAACCAATCGAGATGTGCCTGTGCGTTTACAAGGATATTAATGAAGATAAAAAGGAGGAGTAAAAATTTTTTCATGAGTTTTATAAAGTACTAAAAATAAGAAAAAATCTTTAACCGTAAAGTCACTGAATACCGTTATTCTTTCACCGCTTTTAAAACCTGCCTGGAAGAGTTAGCATTGATAGTTACGAAATAAATCCCCTTAGGTTGATCATTAAGATCAATTGAATGGATACCTTCGCTGAGTTTTTGTTCGAAAACAGTTTTTCCTAATACATCGGTTACAGTTACCGTTGAAACGTTATTAAGATCAAACGTTAATTCGTTAATGAAGGGATTTGGATATAACTGGTTATTGGCTGTTGTTTCTTTTTTTGTAATCCCCACCGTAGGATCCACGTATCCTGCAATGAAAGCATCTTCAACTCCTGCGCAAAGCACGTTTGCAGTAGATGCGGAAGGATCAAAATCAACTGTTCCCTGGAGCAAGCCCGCGCAATAAATATTGGTGCCTGTGGTACTGTTCGCGATCCCAAAACCAAAATCAGCTCCGGCGCCGCCTACCGGAAAAGCCCATACCAAAGCTCCCGAGCCAGTATATTTAGCAATAAAAACATCCTGCAGTCCCTGTGATGCCAGAGTAGACGTGGATGCAGAAGGATCAAAATCAACAATGTCTTCAAAGCTTCCTGTCACAAATATTCCACCACCGCCGTCAATACTAAGTGCAGAACCATAATCGTTATTGTTTCCGCCAACGGACTGAACCCACATAAAGCCTCCAGCCGAATTATATTTGGCTATAAAGATATCGTTGTTACCAACAGCTGTCATACTGTTTGTGGACGCCGAAGGATCAAAATCCACTTTATTGGAATAATAACCTGTTACATAAACGCTGTTATCCGTTGCATCATTTACAACAGAATACCCGGCATCGTGGGTGGTTTCTCCAAAGTTGAAGGCCCACTGAAACACATCGGCGTTATTGTATTTAGCTACAAAAGCATCCATAGCGTTGGCGCCAATGAATGGAGTAAGTGGAAAAACAACCGCGGAAGGATCGAAATCAGCAGTTTGATCAAATCCACCAGTGATGTAGACATTTCCTGCGCCATCTGTACTGATATCATTGCAGAGATCGGTTCCCGGACCTCCGACACTGAATGCGGAAATAAAAATTCCCGCTGAAGAATACCTGCTCACAAAAATGTCGAGCCCACCCTCAGAAGTTAACGTGGTTGTAGCTGCTGTTCCGTCAACATCAATAGTGAGTTCATATTTTCCTGTTACTACAACATCATTATTTGTAGGATCTATTGTTACGGAAACACCTTGCTCAATGCCTGCGCCGCTGATGTGGTGCACCCACTGAAATTGCCCGTTGTTGTTATATTTTGCAATGAAAGCGTCGTTATTTCCTGGTTGCGCAGTATAAGAAGCAAGTCCTGCACCCGGATCAAAATCCACATCATCCCCGAAATATCCCGTTACATAAACGTTTCCGGCAGCGTCAATCGCAATGCCTTGTCCCGAATCATAATTTCCTGAGCCTCCAAAACCAAAGGCCCATTGATATTGGCCGGCGCTGTTATATTTCGCGACAAAAATATCAGCGAAGCCATTCGCCGCGAGTGTATTGGTAGCCGCTGAAAGATTGAAGTCGACCACATCCGAAAAATTTCCGGTTACATAATTATTTCCGGAAGCGTCGGCTGCAACCGCTGTGGATTGGTCCTGGTTAGGACTTCCAAACCCGTGAGCGAACGTGTAATTCGGGACCTGAGAAAAAACTGTTCCTGCAAAAATTATTGTGAGAATAAAAGTGGAAATTTTTTTCATATGTGAAGAGTTTGATTTTTTAACTTGCTTTAATTCCTATTACTAACAGATCATCTACCTGCTCAAAGGAACCTTTCCATGAATTGATCTTATCGGCAACAAGATGTTTCTGTTTATCTACCGGCAGTTCCACAATATCCTGTAAGAACTGTTTCATGTTCTTAGCCATGAATTTTTTTCCTTCGGGGCCGCCGAATTGATCAGGGAAACCGTCGCTGGTCATGTACACCACATCGTTGATATCGAGTTGCATTTCGTGTTGCGCATATTCAAAATCCATATCGGTGAAACTGGCCACGCTGGCTTTGGTTGGCTTGATCTCTACAAATTCTTTGGTTCCGTTTTTAATGATCCAGAGAGGACGGTTGGCTCCGGAATATTTTATTTTCCTGGTTTTTACATCATATCTCACCAGCGAAATTTCCATTCCGTCTTTCGATTTTCCATCAGAATCGGAAGTTTGTTTAAGAACATTTTTAATAGAATTATTGGCAAGGAAGAGGATGCGTGAAGGTTCGTTGGTTTGAAGACAGGCTTCTGTGAGTTTGTTAGAACAGATCATGCTCATGAAAGCTCCCGGAACACCATGTCCCGTACAATCGGCGCAGGCAATCAGAAATTCATCGTCGCTTACTTTATAAAACCAGTAAAAGTCGCCACTTACAATATCTTTCGGCTGGAAGAAAATAAATCCGTTGGTATAAACCGAATTAATTTCCTTGAACGATGGCAGAACCGATTCCTGGATTCGCTGCGCGTAATTGATACTATCGGTGATCTCTTTTTTCTGATCTGCGAGAAGATGCACCTGCTCTTCGATGGTGGCTGTCCGTTGTTTAATAACGCCTTCCAGTTTTATGTTCTGGGCCTTAAGACGTCTTGTATTCAATCTTACAATGATATAAACAAAGAGAATAAAAATAATGATATAGATCGTGTAGGCCCACCAGGTGCGGTACCATGGAGGAAGAACAGTAAAGGAGAAGCTGATTTCTTTGATGTCGTTCGAAAAAGCATTTCTTGCTTTTAAATGAAAAGTATAATCGCCTTCGTGGAGACTACTAAAAATAAATTCTTTATCCTTGCGCCATTCACTAAAGTCGTCTTCTTTCCCTTCGAGGTAATAACTGAATTCGGTAAGGTTATTGTCCTCAAAGCTACTGAAGCCAGGTTGTATGCGAATGTCGTTCCTTGAATATTTTATTTCAATATTTCCGGCTGTTTTTGAGTCGAAAAGATTTTCAATAACAGTGTCTTTTTTAGCATATACACTACCTATGAACAGGTTGTATACTTTTTTGGTTTCAGGATCACCACTGAGAATAAACAGGCCTTCATCGCAGGAAATACATACGATTTTGCTTAAACTGTCGTACTTGATACGGTTTGCTTTTACGTTTTCGAGATGACTTAAACTGCTGTTGATCTTTATAAATGAATTTCCATGTTGTTTAATGTAAATAGTTTTCTGAACGTAGGCATTGTTCAGTTCGTTTTTCTGCGTCTGGTTAAAAATAATATCGCCGTTGTATTCAGAGGCCCTGAAGATTTGCCCTGTGTTGGTAAGTGGCCATAGTTGCGGATGGTGAATGCATTTGAAGTTGCCGTTACCTGTTTTTTCGAGCGCGTAAATTCCATCATCGGCGGCAATCAGTAGTTTTTGTTTGTGCGTAAACACATAATTTTCGTCCATCTCCGGCAAACCGTCTTTTACCTGTAGTGAATCGAGCGTTAGCCCTTTTTGTGAATTGAGAAAGTAAATACCATTTGTTTCGCAGCCAAAATAAATGTTGCCGTAACCATCATGGGCAATGCTTCTTACAGCGGAATTCAGAAAATAACTTTTAACAAGGGAGGCATCTTTTGTATTGATAATGTCAACGCCCAGATCATGTCCGCAATACATGACTTCCGGCTTCAGAGGATCGCTCATCATGCAATAAATACTTCCGTATTCACTCTGAAAAAAAGGTTTGATCTGTTTTCCGTCAAAGATGTAAAGTCCTTTGCTGGTAGAGATAAAAAGTTTGTCCTGTCCCTGCCAGATCTCCCAGGTCTGGTCGCTGAAGTTATTTAGCTGTTTAAAAGAGTAGGCGAGTGAGTCAAAATAAAAAACACCTTTATCAGTGGCGATGTAAACCACGTTGTTATAAATGGCCGAAGATTCTACGAGTCCGTTGATCCCGTTCCTCCTTGTAAATTTCCTGATGGGCGATTGTAGTTCTACAAAAGAAATTCCATAGTTGAGCGCGAGCCAGATGTTGCCATTCACATCTTCGAAACCGGATTTAATATTTTCGTCGTAAACACCGGTGCGGCTGTTAAGACGGTTTACGATCTTTAATTGTTTATCAATGATGAATGCGCCTGCCTTGTTGGAAGTAACAACGAAATTACCGTTTCGCAATGGAAAACCATTCACGATCTCGGCTTTCAGAAATTCTTCGTTGCATGGAGCGTTGGGCACCTGTTCAAATTCTGTAAGTTCAGGACGCGCCGTATTATGTTTTGCCCTGAACATGCCAAGCCCGCGAAAACCGATCATGAATTCATTATCTTTTACCTTGTAGCTGAAATAATATTTACTCGTAGAAAGCTCTTCGCTTTTAAGAACAGGTTTTAAAGCTCCGTTGCTTAAAACAAGAAGATTATTGTCAACATCCTCCACAAAAATATTCTTGTCCATTACCATGGGACGGATGTGGAACTTATTTACCGGAAAGAATGTTTTTAAATCCCCATTGTGATATTGCACAAGAACTTCCTCAGAAAGAAAGTAAACCTTATCGCCAATGGCCTGTACAAACTTAATAGTTTCAGTGGTTCTGAATTTTCCGGGGAGATTGTTCCGCAATGAGTAATACTGATAAATACCTTTTTTATTCCTGCTGAAAATACCGAAATCACCATTCTTGCAGCCAATGTAAACTTCATTATTGTCTGATATACAAATCCCGGTAACGTTTGGCTCTTCGGGAACTTTGGTAAGTTTCCAGTTGTAACCATCGTAGATCATTACACCGGAAGAGTTAGCAACAAAGATGAGGCCCTCCTTATTCTGAACCACGCCATAATTGGTGTTGCCCGATTTATAATCTTTAGGTGAATAGTTATTAATGAAGAATTCCCCCGATTGTGAAAACACAGTTCCGCCAACCAGTAAAAGAATAAACCATAGGCCGCCAACCGCGTGTCGCCCGGGTTTTAACCGAGGCACAAGGTTGCGCTGCAGGAAATATCTTCTGAAAACACTCATCATCAGGATGACTAAAATAAAGAAAAAAAGTCAAGACAAACACACAAAATAACCAACATTTTGAGTTCTTAAAGGTTATAAGCTATTGGCATTTTTATTGAGACCTTCTTCAAAAAAAATATATCCATGAAAAAACTAATTTTAATGATTGCATCCTTCGCCGCTGGTATTGTATTAACGAATTGTGAGCATGGAGCCAAGGACGATAAGAACGAAGTACAGCCCTATGCTACAACTGATACAAACAAAATAGAAAAGAAACATGACCCGTTTCAAGACTCTACTAATAAATCGGATCCTGGTAATGCAGAAAAAAGAATAGATTGATCAGGCATATTCAGGTGAGCCCAGGACCCAGATAAAAGATTGAAGATCGATAAAATCTCTGGGTTTTAATTCGGGAAAATCTTTTTCTATTTGCCGCGCGAAAGAGATCAGGCTCTGATATGTTTCCCAGTTTGGTTTGGACCGGTATTGAAAGGGAAAATCATAAAATCCGGCCGCATGTTTAGTGACCTGCGGTTTAAGAAAGATGTGCTTTTCGGGATTAGCAATAAAGCCAAACACAGTTTGAAGCGGCCATGTAAGCACCCTGGTTTGTTTTCGCGGCAATGCAGCCAATACCCGGGTAAATTTTTCGAACCGTTCCTGGGGGGCGTTTTTTCCGTAAACATAATCATAAAGACCTATGGCAAAAATTTCGGCGCCTTTGTCGGACTTAACAGCATCGCGAAGCGCCATTTTTTCGAATGAAAAAAGAAGATTGGTTTTTGCTTCAATATTTACTGCTCTTTTAGCAATTAGCTGCCAGGAACCTTCATCCAGTAATCGTTCAAATTCCTTTTTATTGAGTTGTTCTTTCCACAAAAGATGCGCGTTTAATTTGTAATCCCTTTCCCAGTCAAGATATTTCTGATCATAAAATCCTTTTTTAAACGCGCGAAGAAATTTTTTTAAGCTTCGTTGAGAACTACTTTGTTTTGTTTTTTTCTTCATGTTTCCATGTTGGAAAAGCATATGCCATACGCTGGCATTTTTATTGTTGGAAGAATAACAAAAATAAATCCATGAAAACAAAATTCTTTAATTTATTTCTTGTTGCCGGGCTTGCGGTTCTCGCAGGACTTTTTTCCTGTAGAGAAAATAATCCTGAAAATAGTTCGTACCATCCTCCCCAGGAACCAGACAGTGAGTATCCCGGAAGTAAATTATATGATTCGTTGCATGGAGATACAGCGGAGAATAAAGGAAATCATCATTAGAATGTTTATCACAGCCATTGCCATAGCCATTGTTTTGCCACATCTGGCAAGATCAAAGAATACAAAAAGATAAACGTATTCCGAAACACGGATCGTTTTTGTATTTGTTGAGAAACGAAGATGATGTGAATGTCTTTAGTGGAAGCTTACGCTCTGTTGTTCCATCAGAAAAATAGAGTTCTCCTTCAGAAAGATTATTGTTCTCAAAGTAAAAGCTCAAGGCTCCGGCATTAAGATGTTCTCCCAGCTGCAATCCTCGGAAGGCCATGATTTCGGCTCCGTATAGTTTTCTCCGTAATTGAAAAATATTGTAGTCCTTATCTGATGTTACAATTTTATTTCCCATGTAATACGATCTGGTGCTTCCGGTATAAACTTTGAATACGGGACTCCAACGCATCGGAAATTTAAAAACGATCCCATAATACATTGCATAATTATGAAATGAACTGGTCTCGCAACCAGGCATTGTTACAGAACTTCCCTTTTTATTGGTAAAAAGGTCATGACTGGCTGTAATAACTTCTCTGTCGAATGAAGACAGATTATCGTTGGGATAATCAATGGACGCCTGTTTGTAGTCATGCGTAAAATTCTCATGAAAAGAAGTGGACCATGCGGTTCCACGCCAGGCCCATCCGGCATACAAACCAAGAATTATTTTTTTTGAAATGAATTTTCCGGGATTAAAACCTGTTTCAAAGTAAAAACCTTGCCCGGAATTTATGATCTTACCTGTACTCAATGGTAAACGGTAGCCTGCGGTAAAAAGAAAATACGAAGATGTTTTGTGAGGAAGTATTTTAGAAATACTTAAAGAATCGCCTTTGACTTTTAAAGAAAAGAAGAAAACGTAAGCAATAAAAACAAGGAGGTTGGGTTGTTTCATAGTGGGTTTCAAACCGAACACGCAAAAAATATGCCAGTTCATATTTCTTTCAAAATTGCCCTGCATCTTAGAATCGGCGCGGGTTTTCAAAAAACACGCTTTTAATGTGTGTTCTCACATTGGGCACTAATTTCCTCAGGTTCGCTCTTGTGGATGACTCGTAATATCCAGATCTTTCCTTGTGATCTTATATGGTTCGGCGGAGGAGAGAAAAATAATGACCAGGTAGATCCCGCCAACTATAGCTGGCCAGTTCAGATAATTTTCAAGCCGGAATAACCATGGGCTTGTTGCGAGAAGAAGAGCAGCAATAATATCAAAAACAAAATGGACCTTCATTGGGATAAGTTTTATAAGCCCGAAGTCATAATCTGTCATAATGCTGAAAAGAAAAATCAGTCCGCCTAACGAAGCAAGCGCTACCGTATCGCTGCTTGTTGATCTGTAATCAACAATAAATGGTAATAATAGCACAAATGAAATAATATAATCAAAGATGCCGTGTAAACGTGTGTTAATTATTTTCATTATAAAAAAATAAAAAAGGGCAGCTTTTAAACTGCCCTTTATAGTTAATATCTTCTTCTGGAATTGTTACGCGAATTGTTTCCGTAACGCGAATCGTTGTTATTTCCGGAACGTGAACCACTATTGTTTCCGCTGCGGTTTGAGTTCCCACCCGAGTTTCCATTGCCTCTGTTGTAACCTGAATTATTATTGGAGTTTCCTCCCCGGAGCGATGAACTGCGCTGGTTATTCCTGTTATAGTTTCCGCCATTACCATTTCCGGAATTATAATTACTTCCGCCACGGCTCCTCTGGTTATTGTTATTGCGCGAATTACCATTGCCACGTGAGTAGTAATCGCTTCCATTTCCGGAACGGTTTTCATTATTACTGTAATTTCCGCCGCGTGAAGAATAATCGTTGTCAGAACCATATGATCCGTAACGTGAACCGTGAGAACTGTTACCTCCCCAGCTAGACGAGGTGCTTCTTCTTCTCATGCCATTGCCCGAACCATTGTATCCTTCATTTCTTCCCGAACTGTTTGAACGGTTACTGCCGGAGCGCATTCCTCCAACGCGGTAATTATCATTGTTCTCATTTTCGTATTGATTGTAATCGTAGCTATCGTCCTCGTTATAGTTATTATCATATCCGTAATCATAATCCCCACGCATCGAATATTCCGAATCGCGGTCATCTTCATCTTCAAAGTCATCGTACTCGTCTTCAAAATCATGATCATATTCCTTGTCGTAATCCTGATCGTAATCCTGATCGTATCCCGAGTTGTTGTCCTGGCGGTTATAGTTGCCACCACCATAATTACGTTCGTTCATGTTCGAACCTCTGCTTCTTGTTCTTGTTATCATATTCTGAAAATTTTAAAGTTTAATCCTACGAACAAAAAATATATGCCTAACAGGATGTTTCAATAGTTAAAAGGGAGAAGTCTGGAGTTTAAAGTGGTGGGAATTAAGTGACAGGGAAATAAAAGTTATAAAACCGAAACCGGAAACTAATCCCACCTATGAGAAAAAAAATAATCAGTGCTACAAAAGCTCCTCAGGGAAACACAAGGTACCATTGTTGAATCACACATCCCATATGAACGCTAACTCGAGGATAAACCATTTTATTAAAACACTTCTGAAAAAAAAACTGACACTTGCTCTTGCTGAAAGTATGACATGCGGACTTGCCGCCCATAAACTATCAACTGTAAAAGGAACATCCGATGTCTTAAAAGGATCGATTGTGTGTTATAATGAAGATGTAAAAAAAACTCTGTTAAAGATCCCCGCTCCGATGATAAAAAAATACTCGTGTGAATCTATGGAAGTCACGGGGCGCCTTGTAAAAAATCTTTCCGGGTTGATTGACGCCGACATTCATGCAGCTATTACCGGACTTGCCTCCTCTGGTGGATCCGAAACAAGGGACAAACCTGTTGGCACCGTGTTTTTTTGTTTGAAGAAGGGAACTACTTTTTATAAAGAAAGGAAGGTCTTTAAAGGTTCACCTCTTCAGATAAGGGAGAAAGCCTGTTTCTACTTATATGACATGATCCTTAAAAGATTAAAACTATGAATTTGCCGGCAACTTTTTCGGAAAATGAAAACATAATAAATGTCATTATTGAATCGCCCCAGGGTAGCAGAAGTAAATATAACTACGAAAAAATGACTGGACTGTTCAGGCTAAAAAAAGTTCTTCCGGCTGGAATGATCTTTCCCTGCGATTTTGGTTTTATTCCCAACACAAAAGGCGAAGATGGAGATCCTCTCGACGCGCTTGTTCTGATGAACGAATTCACTTTTCCGGGTTGTCTCATAGAGTGCAGGTTGTTGGGCGTCATAAAAATTATTCAGAAAGAAAAACATAAAAAGGAGATCAGGAACGATCGGTTTGTATTGGTACCGGATGTTATGCAGGAGCTTGATAATCTGAAGGAGATAAAAGATATTAATAAAAATCTACTCAAGGGTATTTCCAATTTTCTGAAATTTTATAATTCCATGTCTGAAAAGGAAATAAATGTTACTGGCATTTCGGGGAGAAACGCGGCATATAGCCTCATTAGAAAGCAAAGACTATGAATACAGTAAAATATATTTTTGGTGAAGGCGAACAACTCTCGGTACTACAGATGTCGAGCAGGGCGGTTGTTATTTTTTGTATCGGACTTATTCTTCTGAGATTATCAGGCCGAAGGGCTTTTGGAATGCGTATGCCGTTTGATAATGTGATGGCAATTCTTCTAGGGGCCATTCTCAGCCGGGCTGTTACAGGCGCATCGCCATTCTGGCCCGTTGTAGCCGCGTCAGGAATTATAGCGTTCCTGCATCGTTTTTTTGGTTGGTGGGGAATGAAAAGCAGATTTTTCGGGAAACTTATCAAAGGAGAAGCAAAAGTTATTTATGAGAACGGAAAACTGGTACGCGAAAACATGTCTTACTGCAGGATTTCCGAAAACGATCTCATAGAAGGGATAAGGTCGAACAGTGGTTTAGATTCGTTCGAAAAAATAAAAACAATTTATATAGAGCGCGACGGACATATAAGTATTATTAAAAAAGAAGAATATGAAACACCAGCAAAGTGAAATACAAATTCAGGAATTCAGATTGAATGATACCGGAAAATTTCCGAACAGCGTTTTACCAGTGATCGTTTACAAAAAAGTACTGGCCTTACCGCGCTTCTTCAAGTGTTTTTATGTCCGCAGGCTGTTCATCAGTAATAAATGGGGCAACTCCTGGAAAAGCGGTATCTACGAATATCATCACTATCACAGTATCACGCACGAAGTGCTTGGTGTTTGTGAAGGAAAAACAACGTTGCTACTGGGAGGAGAAAACGGGGTTAGTATTGAGATCGAAGCCGGAGATGTGATTGTTATTCCTGCGGGAGTGGCTCATAAAAATGAAGGCAATGAAAATGATGTGTGCTGTATCGGGGCCTATCCAACAGGACATGATTATGACATTAAATATGGAAAAGAAGGCGAGCGTCCTTCGGCAGACAATAATATCATGAATGTATCACTCCCAAAAACAGATCCGGTATTTGGAGCGAAGTTTGGAGTGCAGAACTATTGGAAATAGACTATAGCCGATGGTCTATTGACTATAAGCTATCAACTTCAAAAAATGCTACAATCCGTAGCCAGCCTTAGGTTCAAAGCGTTGTAACTTTGTAAAATGCCTAAACTTTATTTCGATAACCAGCGTTACGCCGATCTTCCCCTTCATTATGGAAAAGTGCCGCCATGGCTGGCAGAACGCATGAGCAAACTCGGAGGGGCCATTATTGAATCGGTAGCGATGGAGTATGGAAAAAGCGAAGTGCTTTCAAGAATGAGCGATCCCATGTGGTTCCAGGCGCTTGGCTGTGTTTTGGGTATGGACTGGCATTCTTCCGGGATTACCACATCTGTGATGGGTGCCCTGAAAAAAGCATTGAATCCCAAATTCAGCGAAATAGGAATTTACATTTGCGGAGGAAAAGGAAATCACTCAAGGCAAACTCCTTCGGAATTATTATCTCTTGCAGAACGTACGGGCCTGAACGGAACAGAGCTGGTAAAAAATAGTCGGCTCAGCGCTAAAGTGGATAATAACGCGATTCAGGATGGTTTCCAGATCTATCTTCATACGTTCATGGTGAGTAATGAAGGCGAGTGGGCGGTGATACAGCAGGGAATGAATGATGAAAGCGGTATGGCGAGACGTTACCACTGGCACTCAAAGCAACTGACTTCTTTTGTGGAAGAACCACATTCGTTCATTTATGGTGCCAACCAGGGAGAGATTCTTAATCTCACTGATAAAAATGCTGTGCACACAAAGACCGGCCTTCTTGAACTGGTAAAGGAATCGCCCTCAGTTATTCTTCCTGAGATCAGAAAAATTGTAATGCCTTCACATCACGATGTAAAGGAAAAAGATGTTGATCTGAAGAGGCTGGGAAGTGTTCTCGCACTGGCTCATGAAAGACAGGTGAGCGATTTTGAATCGTTATTATTACTGGAAGGTGTTGGTCCGCGTGCTATTCAATCGCTTACACTGGTGAGTGAGATCATTCACGGAACGCCTTCACGATTTACCGATCCGGCGCGTTTTTCATTTGCTCATGGAGGAAAGGACGGACACCCGTTTCCGGTTCCAACCAAAACCTATGATCAAACCATAGATGTACTTCGTAACGCACTTGAAAAAGCAAAACTAGGAATTACTGATAAAAACGAAGCCATCAAAAATCTTACGCTGGCTGCTCAGGCCATTGAAAAGAATTTTATGCCCAATGCCAATTTTTATAAAGTGATAGAGCAGGAGAGAAGAGATTCTTATAAATATGGCGGACGAACTGTTTTCGGGAAAACGAAACCGCCGAAGAATGTGGGGCAGCTGAGCCTTTTTTGACCTTCGATAATAATCAAGTGCAGATCCTTCGTGCCTCAGGATGACGGTTTGTATGGTATTGAGTTTTCTGGCATAAATCTTTGCTCTTCTCCTGTAAATGAAAAAAGCATACAGTATAGGTTGCTCGGGATACTATTATTCCTACTGGAAGAACAGATTTTATCCAAAAGGAATTCAACCGAAAAACTGGCTCGAATATTACAGTTCGGTTTTTAATACAGTTGAGCTGAACGGAACTTTCTACCGAACACCCAAACTTTCCGACCTCAAAAAATATGTATCTGTAACCGGCGAAGATTTTCGTTTTTCGGTTAAAATGAGCAGGTATATTACCCACATTCAGAAGCTGAACGGGAACAAAGACATGGTCAATGAATTCCAGGATTTGATTCTGAACGGACTCGAAAATAAATTAGCCTGTTTCCTTTTTCAGCTACCGCCGTCGTTCCATTTCACAGATGAAAATCTTGAACGTATTCTTGAAAATGTTCCGCACAAAAAAGAAAATGTGGTGGAACTCCGTCATATTTCGTGGTGGAACGATACTGTAAAAAAAGAATTTAAAAAAGCGAAGATCACATTTTGTAATGTGGACTTTCCCGGACTAAACTCATCTATTATTCAAACAACACCTTTGTTTTATTTTCGGTTTCATGGAAACCCCGAACTATTTAAATCGTTGTATAGCGAAGAAAAACTAAAAGAGTTCTATTTTGAATTTCCGGAAAAAACAAAGGAGCATTTCATCTATTTTAATAACACCTATTACGAAGCCGGTTACACCAATGCTTTGCAATTAAAAGAAATTATTCAACATGCCTGAAGGACCATCTATAGTTATTTTACGCGAAGAGGTTTCCGCTTTTAAAGGAAAAAAGATTCTGCAGGTTTATGGAAATTCAAAGATTGGGATTGAACGCCTGGACGGAAAGAAAATTATTGATTTTAAAAGCTGGGGAAAACATTTTTTAATCGTGTTCAAGGATTTTTATCTGAAGATACACATGCTCATGTGGGGCACTTATCGCATCAACGAAAAAAAAGATAAGCCGGTGCGTTTGGGATTTAAATTTTCGAACGGGGAGCTTAATCTCTATTCCTGTAGTATAAAATTAATTGAAGGCGATCCTGATACAGATTACGATTGGGAAACCGATGTGATGTCGCCCGACTGGAACGAATCAAAAGCATTAAAAACAGTGAAGAAACTGAAAGATACTGAAGTTTGTGATGTGCTCATGAACCAGGAAATTTTTTCGGGAGTGGGAAATATAATCAAGAACGAAGTTCTCTTCAGAATTAAGGTCCATCCCGAATGCCTGGTAGAATCTCTTCCACTCAAAAAAATAAAGGAACTGGTGAAGGAAGGACATAATTACAGTCACGAGTTTTATCATTGGAAAAAAGCGTACGTGCTCAAGAAAAATTTTCTGATCTATAAAAAGAGTGAATGTCCTCGTTGCAAATTAAAAACTAAACGTAAATATCTTGGTAAGGGAAAACGGCTCACGTGTTATTGTGAGAATTGTCAGGTGATGTACGAGTAAATAAATACTCGAAGGGGGATGAATGATATTCAGCAATCTTTTATCATTGGTCTTTTGTCATTAATCCTAAATCATTTCTCCAGGTTCTTCAAGCACTTATTCAGATCAATTCCTTTTCCAAGTACCGGTAAAAAAAGATCTTTTAGAGCGTTGTTGATGTTGAAATCGCATGTAAAAGAAACGTTACGATTTTGCGAACTTAGACAAAAGCTATAATTTTTTGGATGAATATTTTTTGGTTCACGAAATGTAAATGCGACTTATGAACACTAAAAATTTTAGCTAAAAAAATAAAATAGTTATTCACCACGTAGATTTACTGATGACAATGCAAAATATATTTTGTATTCGCGCGCGCGATTAGTTTCTACTAGAATGTTTTAGAAAAACAACAGAAATAATCTTAACCTTTGATTTCAAGTAAGATATCGATCTTTTTGACATCCACTTTCATTTTCTAACAACTCTCTTGCTGCAAAATTATTTTCAGTTTTTTGTTTTAAACAAACATGAATTGTTGAAACTGAATTAGGCAAGGATGGTGACTGAAGTTAACTCTTCTTATGGCTGGATCATAAAATTGAAACACGAGGTTAATCCGGGGCCAGCGGTATCTTTTCTAGGTCCGAATCAAACAGGCGGGCCAAAACCAAAATTAATAGTAACAGTATTGGTGCCGTTTAACACGGATATGCTCAGAAACTGGAACCAGGAAGAAACCTATGATGAAAGTGGAAATGTAATTGCTGTAGAAAAAATTTATCTCGACGCTCTCGGAAGAACTACACAAAAACTTGGTAAGAATGCCAGTAATGAAGTGTTTCGTACACAAACCGTTTATGATGCTTATGGAAGAGGAGCTGTAAAAACTATGCCTGCGTTTACAGGTAACCAGCTTATTTACCAAACAGGTTTTATGCGTAATCAAACCGCGCAACCTTATAGTTACACCGATTTTGATACACCCGGAACGTTAAATAACAATAATGCCATTGAAAATAATATTACCAATACATTGGGTTACTATTACAGCAATAATAATACTTATGACACACGCCAGGCAACGGCAACCAATCCTTACACAAGAATTGAGTATACCGGCGATCCGGGAGGAGCAGAACGGAGGGTAAGTAAACCGGGCAACGCGTTTAAAATGGGGAGTGGAAAAGAAAGTTACAGTTTTACTATGCCTTCAGGAGACGAATTAAAATATATTTATGGGAGCAACTTTTATTATAAAAGCAAACGCGACTCAAGCGATAAAAATAACAGCGGGCCTCTTACAACAGGTTCTGATATTGTTGCCAGCAAGCAGATAGTTATTACACCCGATAATAAGGAACAGATTACTTACAGCATTGGTGGTAAAATGCTGGCAAGTTCGCTTAGCGGCTTAAGTACCGATGCCTGTAATTACGCCGTACTAAATACTTTATATTACAAGGGGACCTTGAGCACAGATATTCATATATGCGATACCTATAAATCGAGCCTGGTATTTCACAAACCAACACAAGCTACCACGCCAACCACGTCTACTTCCTACAGTGATTTGTCTTACACCATCACCGATCTTTACAGGGATGTGGTTCTGGTAAACGGCACGGATTATTCTCTTAACACGAGTACCGGCGCTATTTCATTTCTTACACCCTTTTCAAGTCTTTATACAGGTCGCAGTTATGTGCTGCGCATCAGTGTATCTTACGACCCTACATACGAAGCAGGATTGATTGCCCTGAGCGTAACACCGGCCGATCTTAAAATTGGATACAGTGTAGATTATGGCATGTTCAGTAAAAACTATTACGATGTTGGTGGCGCACTCCGTAAAAGTGTAAGTCCTAAGGGTTTTGCCTGTACCACACCAACCACGATTACAATGGCAACCACTTATGATTACAGCCATTACGGACAGTTGATCGCAAAGAAAACTCCTGATGAAGGACTAGTAGAAATGACTTACGATGTTCAGGGAAAATTACGTTTTACACAAAATGCTGTTCAGAAGCAGGGGGGCCGGTTTAGTTATGTAAATTATGATGTGCATGGCCGCGCGGTTGAAACAGGAGAGTACTATAGCGTAAATGGCGCAGGAAACGCATGGTTTACCAATTATTACTTACTTGGCCCGGGAAGCGGTACCACTGGTATACATTCGCATACTATATTGGATTCACAAGATGGACTCACTACTTCCGGTAAATCATTTACTACAGTTACAGGGTATTTTATACCAACAGGTTCTGGGTACGATATTCCTAACAGTTGGACATATTACAATAATTACCAGAAGTTCAGAAACGGTCAGGTAAACTTTATTAAAAATGCCAACAGCACAATTTGGTTTAATTACGATAGCCTAGGGCGTCAGAGAAGTACAATTACTTATGTAACCGATGTGGATTATGCAAACCTAATGAGTTCAGGAGGTGTTGATGACAAGATTAAAACCTCGGAAACACATATTAATTTTTTTAACGGGCTACATAACTCTTCTATTTACCAGGAAAACACTTCCTATGAAAAAATGGTTTATGATTATAGTTATGATAATAACCTGAGACCAACTGTAACTACACTTGCTTGTGAAAGCGGCTCTGCTGTTAATATTCTGACCAATTCGTATGATAAACTTGGCCGCCTTAACAGGGTGGTTACCGGCAACCACTACCAAGGTACCGATTATGTGTTCACAATAGGTGGATTACTTAAAGCAATCAATCATCCCGCTCTTGATATTACCAGTGACCCGGGAGCAGATGGCGCAAAGGATGACGGATCTGAACCGGGTTCGCCACCTATCGATCTTTTTGGAGAAGTTCTCGACTACCATTATAACGATTATATTCGTAGCGGAACAACCACAACTAGTTCCATAGCTTCAGGAAGCAGCATCTACAATGGTCTTATTCATGCCGTAAGGTTTAAAACAAGAGCCAATGTAAACGGTACACCTACCGGTATGGATTATATTGACTATGGAGGAGGTGCCCAAACACAAATTACCAGCAGTACTAATTATGGTGAACAGGAACTCGCCTTTAAGTTTTGGTATGATGACTTAAACCGCCTGGCAAAAACAAATTTTTATACTTATAATAATAATACAAGTACATACTCTTCGCGTACGGAATATGCTGAAACCGGTGCCAGTAGTGGCAATATTGCCTATGACCGAAACGGTAACATTACTCGTATGGTAAGACAGGCCTTTAACAGCGTTGTGCTTGATAATTTAACCTATACGGTTAACTCTACGGGCAACCAGGTAGGTAACATTCTGGATGCCGCCTCTAACAGCTATCCGGCCGGATTTAATTTTAAAACTCCAAGTACCAGCGCATCGAGTTCATTCAGTTATAATGCTATTGGACAGTTAACGGTAAGTTCTGCCGAGGGTATTGACAGTGTTTGTTATTTTGCAGATGGAAAGGTTAAACGAATTATATTTACGAATGGCGACTACACTTTATATGACTACGGCGCCGATGGGGCCAAATTAAAAAGTACATATTATAATAGCGGCGGCAACTATTTTAAATATAACTGGTTTGTAGGGCCTTTTGTATATGAATTAAACGAGGGTGCAACCGGAAAGCCCAATGTAAAGGAGGTAAAAATACCAGGAGGCGTTATACGAATAGATGAATTGGCCGAAGATGGCTTTACATCGCCTTACTACAAAGTATTTTATGTAACCGACCACCTCGGCAATGTACGTGCTACTTATAAACCTGGCTCCGCTACCGAAAGTGACAACTCGATTGAAATATTAAGCACAGCCGATTATTATGCCTGGGGAGGAAAACTACCGGGCCGTATTTGGGAAGCAGAAGCCTGCCGCAACGCCTATCAGGGCCAGGAAAAAATAGAAGACGGCAGCAACCCCTGGTACCAGTTTGAGTTAAGGCAATACAACCAGGATATTGGCAGATGGTTTGCACCGGATCCTTACGGACAATTTGAAAGCCCTTATATAGCTATGGCCAATAACCCGGTTAGCGGAGTTGATCCTGATGGGGGATGGGTGAACGCTTCGCGGGATTTGAAGGGGCAGCAGTTTAGAAATAAGGCTGAAATGGAAAGAGCCAGGCAGGGAGGATATGGTGCATACTCCAATGATGCTATTCAGAAAAGGTATACGGAAGAGTATGAAAATATTACCAAACACTTTTTAAGTAACGATTATGACAGGAGAAACGATATAAATGGTTATCTTAAGGCTGTGCAGACGCTTAACGCTAGTTATTCGGGTTTAACAAAAGCTTTTGGGAGTGATGTATATCTTTCTTATCAAAGTGGAATAGATGAACTAACGTCGACTGAAATGATATTGAATTCAAATGCATTGGGAACAAATAACGACCAGGTACAGGGACTTTCGGGTAACAGTAGCTTTAAAGAATCAATGCTTTCTACTGATGTAGCCAGCATGGGAAATTCATTGGGTTCTTTTGCTGTGGGTATAAGAGAATCGTCTTCGCGAAAGGCTTTCCACGCTGCAGTGTCTATTATGGCAAAGAATGATGATGGAGGGAGTACGATTTTAGATCCGAATGGGATGGTTGTGGATGGGTTGGCGATGGTAGTTGATATTGCTAATGCAATTGCAGGAACACAGAAAGAGATGGCTGAAATTAAAAAAAATGAGGCTCTCGCGATTGTTGCGGAACCAGGTCAACTAGATTTAAGTACAGCGAGAGGTGATCAATTTTTAACTCATTTTGATATGGTGTCAAAATATGTAGCCGAAAATAATAGTGGTTCGTTTATATGGGGAAATTATTTTACAAATACGCCAGAAGGTTTTGTTAGCTTTTATAATATTGAAACAGAAATCAACGGTGGTACTAAAGTGAAAGTAGATAATATTACAATAAGTGGATTAAACCGAAATTCAGTAATAGATATTTCGCCAGATGGTCAACAGGAATTAACTACAGGTCCAATAAATATTAACTCAGGAGGCCGGACATTAACATTCGCTAGTGCAACTGGTATTTTGACATATAATGATAGCGCGACTCCATTTTCTACCGGGAATATAACAATGACGTCTTTCCAAACTTTTAATAGTGCGAATAGCTTTAATAATCGAACATATTATTCTTTGAAAGCAATAATGGGGGCTGTAAGATCTTATACTGGACCTGGATTTACTGGAACATTGGCCACCCCAAATTTTTTTCGATAAATTAGATTAGTATTACGGTTTCTATTAATACCTTCGTAGAAATAATATTTTGAATAAGCTTACTTTAATATTTCTTTTTATCAGCTTGAAGTTTTTCGCACAAGAGTTTGTGCCATATAAATCTTTGTTAGGAAAAGAAATATCTATTGCAGGGATTGTGTACAAAAGTTCTAAGAATAATATTTATTCAGTTGATTCATTCTCAAACAATAAAATTGTGTGTCTGAGAACGTATGATTTTAATGGTAATTTTATTAAAGAGGCTACATATGAAAAACAAAGAAATTCTTCGTTAAAATTCATATCTCAATATAATGAGAAAATTTTACTCGTGACTGAGCTAAGTCAAATTCATTTATTAAAAGGAAATTTAGGAAGCGAAATTATTATAAGTTTAATCGACTCTCTTGGTCAGGAAGAGATATTAGGAAAGTTTCATGGTGAATTGGAAAATATAGCTTATAAATCAAATAAGCTTTTGCTCGTTATAAAAAAGAGGAACTTAATTAAAGAAAAAAAAACATCCGAGGATTTTTGTGTATTAAACTTTAATTTAATTACAAAAAAAACAGAGAGGACAAGTTGTGAATTCGATCTCGAACTATATTTAGAAAAATATCTGTTTTTCATGAATGATTTATTAATTTTATTTGGAAATGACTACTTTGCTAATTCAAATAAATGTCATTACGATTCAAGATCCGGTAAAACACATGGATTAGGTATACTTAAATTAAATCAACTTGGAAAAATAACAATGCATAAAGCACTTCCATGCTACCTCGATAATATAACTAATGTGTTTTTGGATGGAAAGAAACTGTACTATTCTATATACCACCATGAAGATGAAGATTCGAATAGAGTTTGTTCAATAAATTATTATGATTTTAAAACACATACAATTGTTAATGTGTTAAATAACTTTAGAATTAGCCGACTTCAGTCGTTTAGTTTAATTGATGGAAATATTTTTCTAAGAGGGAATAGAAGGTATTATAAAGTAGACGGAGTAACCAAAAAGATTATCTTTGAAAAAGACCATTACTATGGGATTCGAAAGGACAATGAGGAGCAAATATTTTTTGAAGACAGTAAGAGCATGTTTTATTTAAAATTCACTAAAAACACTAAGAACATAAAAATAGTGAAAATTGATATAAAAACAGGAGAGTTAATTAATTAGCGGGGTTACGTATTAGGTCGCGTATCAAATTATCACCTGGCTCATTTTTCAAACTAAATCGTTGAGCTTCAACGATTTTTTTATTCACTCCTTTTAAAATTAACGAGTAAGTATACATAGGTCAGCAACAAAGTCTGTTAAACGGCTCGTATCAAGGTCAAAATTCAGGTTACGTATCAGATTATCACCTGGGAGATTTAAAAATAAAAATTTTCCAAACTGGTAAAAGTTCGAACTGTGCGCCAGGGATGGAGCGGCATGTTTGAGCTCCTTTTTATTTAACCGCAGGTAAATAAAAAGAGCGAGTAGCGACAGCCCGCCCGGGCGCCCAAAAGAACAATAGCCAGGAAAAAATAGAAGACGGCAGCAACCCCTGGTACCAGTTTGAGTTAAGACAATATAACCAGGATATTGGCAGGTGGTTTGCACCGGATCCTTACGGACAGTTTGAAAGCCCTTATATAGCGATGGCCAATAACCCTGTAAGTGGAACAGATCCTGACGGGGGATGGGTGAATGTTGGCATGAGGCAAGCCTATCGAGAAACGGATATTGAACGTTCAAGGAGATTGGGATCTGATGGATTTGATGCGGTTAGTCAGCATAAGAGATATAGAGACGCACTCCAAAATCTCAAAGATCACTATTTAAACTCAAGTAAAGGAAAGTTTGATCCCGAAGCCTTCATGGCAGGACTAATGGGTTTGAATTCTTATTTTATGGGAATATCAACAACAAATACTAAATTTGGATTAACTAGCGGTTGGAATGAAATGCCTCAAAATGAAGTGAGTAAGCATCATGATTTGGTTGTTACTTCTAATGCAAACGTTTCTTCTTATAACGTTGATTCGTATTCTAAAATAGGGGGAGGTGTAAACAACATGGATCCTCGTCCTTCGGGAAATACTTTGCAGGAAATGCAGTGGACCACTAACGGTTATGATGTTGCCGATCATGATAATGGAAGAACAACCTCTTATTATACGGATTACATGCAGGTAGGACAAAGAGATAACGCACAAAACGGTGAGCACGATGATTGGATTGTTGGTTATACAAAGGAGACAGATTATGGAAATGGAAATGTGGTTAGAGATTCTTGGAATGTGGTGAATGATAATATGAATAGTGGTACACTAGGTAGTAACGGAGGACCTTTAATTGAAAATCATTATAATTCAAATGTTCAGAATCCATATGATGATGCGACGGATGGTAGTTTTAATGGTGTACCTGTGTTTGTTTTGCCAGGCTTAGGGAACGATGAAGCATTTACTCTTACTAACTCTATCTTTATTAGCCAATATGATAGAGGCGATAAAGATTTATTAAGACATGAATTCGGGCACTATTTATATGCACAAGCCAAGGGAAATATAAATTGGTGGATAATGGCACAGGAGAGTATTTACAGTACTATGTCAGATTTTAAACACAAAACATCTTGGACTGAATGGCAGGCAAATTATCTTTCCTATATTTATTTCGGTAAACCTTCTGATTGGGACAGAGATAGATTTCCTTTAGGGCCTACTAACATGAGTAATCCTCAAGCCTTATATCCCGGAAATGTAGGATGGTATTTTCCTAAATAATAGATACAATGAAAAAAATAATATATATATTTTTGATAATTTGCTTCTCTAGATGTGATTTTTCTGATAACAGATTACGGGTCTTTAACAATACGGATAAATTGATTTCCGTAGGATTCTTAACTGATTATTCAGACACGCTACTAAATTCAGTTTATTTTTATGTCAGAGGTAATCTTGTTGACCCCCAAAGAGACACTACTTTTGGAATACCATCGGGAATAAAAAGGGATGGATGGATTAAAGAAGTTCGCTCTATGAAAGATAAAATGTTACATGTATATATATTCTCGATGGATACGTTAGAAAAATACCGCGGCATCTTAACAATCAACGAGATAGTGAAACAGGGTCTTCATGATACTATCTTTAAATACTCTGAAGCACAACTCGACAGTATGAATTGGAGAATTGTTTATGAATAGTAGACGCGTACGAAAACCTGAGAATATACTTCCTTAAAGGAGGTCACGTATCAAATTATCACTTGGCTCATTTTTCAAACTAAATCGTTGAGCTTCAACGATTTTTTATTTTCACTACTTTTAAAATTAACGAGTAAGTATCCATAAGTCAGTAACAAAGTCTGTTAAACGGCTCGTATCAAGGTCAAAATTCAGGTTACGTATCAGATTATCACCTGGGAATTTTAAAATAGAAGTTTTCAAAAACTGGTAAAAATTCGAACTGTGCGCCAGGGATGGAGCGGGCATGTTTGAGCTCCTTTTTATTTATCCGCAGGTAAATAAAAAGAGCGAGTAGCGACAGCCCGCCCGGGCGCCCAAAAGAACAATAGCCAGGAAAAAATAGAAGACGGCAGCAACCCCTGGTGCCAGTTTGAGTTGAGGCAATATAACCAGGATATTGGCAGATGGTTTGCACCCGACCCTTATGGACAATTTGAAAGCCCTTATATAGCTATGGCCAATAACCCTGTAAGTGGAACAGACCCTGATGGGGGTTGGGTAAGTGCTTCAAGGGATTTGAAGGGGCAGCAGTTTGCTCATAAGGCTGCTATGGATAGAGACAGACAGTCAGGAAACGGCGATTATTCCAATGATGCCGTACAAAAGCGATACAATGAAGAATATGAAAACCTTAGAATACACTTCCTTGGAAATGAATATGGACGACGCGGAGATATAAAAGGATATCTTGAAGCCATACAAGCTGTGAACTCTCATTACGCAGGTTTAACAAAATCTTTTGGAAGCGGATTGTTTTTATCATATCAGAGTGGAATAGATTATTTAACTTCGAATGAAATGGTATTGAACTCGAATACGTTTGGTGAAACAACGGATCAGGCTAAAGGACTATCTGCAAACAGTAGTTTAAAGGAATCGATGCTTGCAACGGATAATTCAGGTAACGGATCAAGTTCATTAGCGAAGTTTGTCGAGAGTAAAAAACAGTTTCAGGCGAGAACTACTTTGCAAACGATAAATAAAATAATGCAAAATGGAGAAGATACTGGTTTGAGGGAGGTTACACAATATAACCCTGATGGTAGTGAAGTTCGTACAACGTTTGACATCAATGGTGCTGTAACTGGTGGGGATGGCGTTTTGAATATACCAATAGTCAGTTTATCATTTAGATCTGCCGAGTACGCTGAAGGATTAAGGAGCAAACTTGAAGGGACAACTTTTTATAATGGTAAACTTCTAACAAATAACTCTGAAAATACGATTTATTGGAAGCCTGACGTTAAGACATCTACCCATTCTGATTGGGGCGCTTATCCGTTACTCCCGGGTCAAACTTCCGATATTGCTGCCGACGCGCTCAACGTGCAAAATAAAGTGTATAAGCTTAACAATAATTATAAGTCCGCTAACGTTGATATAAATAACAAGATAAGTGTAAGAAGATATAATACGTGGTTTACGGTATCAGAAAAAGACAGGGGTTTTATGCTTTCAGAAATGTTTGAGGATGATGGAAGATGGAAAAAAGTTGAGTATCCTTTAGGTAGTGGAAATTATTACTTAAATACTCAATGGTGGAATATATTCAATCCCCAAAATCAAATACCTGATTTAAGAAAATAACAAAAGTAATGTCATGAAAAAAGTAATAATTCTTTTAAATTATTTCAGCGTCTATTGGCTGATTCTGGTTTTTGTAGCAGCAGGTTATACTTATTTAAAATACGATGTTTGGCCAGAATATAGTAATCCAGATCCAAAATCAGTTTTTTTAAACTCGTATGAATTATTGTTTTTTTCTTTTATCTATGTTACACATGTTGTTTCAGTTATTTTTTTAGCAAATCTTGTGCATTTATTATATTCATATTTCAAGTTTAAAAAAGTAGAACTTAATCACTCTCATTATCTATTTATATGCAATGTGATTTTTCTTGTTATTTCTCTCAAATATCCAATTGGGCCGATTGAATGGTTTATGGATTAAAACTTAAGCCTGCTAATTATTCCGGTTTAACAAAAGCATTTGGAAGTGATGTATATCTTTCTTACCAAAGTGGTATAGATGAATTAACTTCGAATGAAATGGTATTGAACTCAAATACGTTTGGTGAAACAACGGATCAGGCTAAAGGACTATCTGCAAACAGTAGTTTAAAGGAATCGATGCTTGCAACAGATAATTCGCCTGTAAGTATTAATAAAGTTGGTACAAGCAGGCAAGTGCATCTTGGATCAAGAGTTTCTTTTAAAAGCGTTAGTGCAATAATGAATAAGATTTCTGATGGAACAAGTGTACAGAAAGGTGTTGATGTAACACAGTATAATCCTGACGGAAGTGAAATACTTGTGTTTATGATAACAATGGGAATTTGGAAAGTATGGCGTTTAGGTCGGCGGGATATGCGGCAGTGTTAGACGCCAAATTAGCAGGAACAAGTATGTCATTTGTATCAGGCGCTATTACCGATGGTAGTTTTCCTTTGGGTGATCCTGGGAAAGTTGTATATGATGGTAAAGCTGAATTTGGTACAAATTTCGTTGGCGAAAGCGGTGGTCCCAATCAAAATCCATATACATTAAAAGATCCGAATGGTAAAATATTGAGACCAAAAGATGCAATTGACGCAAGTACTCAAAGGCACGATTATGGATATTGGAAACAAGGTGCAGGAGGGCTAAAAGATTTT
>JAJONO010000071.1 GCA_021323535.1 Bacteroidota bacterium | reverse complement strand
GATGGCCAGATGCGGTAAGCATAACCCTGCGGACCAACATAATTACAATGCACAATGGTCTGTCGTTCTTCGCTTTCGAGGGTTCTGACTTTGGTGGCTACTTCTGTTTCTTCCATTATTCTGCAAATATAAGCTATAACAAATTTAACCGCAACGCTTGCGCCAAAGCTTCAGCGCCGGCACAAAGGCCGCGAGGCGGCTGCGCAAAGGAAATCACAGAGTGACACAAAACTTTGTGAAAAAGTTTAGTATTTCCGCTACGCAGAAAACAAAGGAAGCAAAGCTAAACCTAGATCAATGAAATATTAAAGCGAAGCTATAATGAAATTAATCACACACAGATCTGTGACAATCCGTGAAATCTGCGGTTAAAAAAGCTTCGTTTTCCTATCGCTGTTCTTTTACTTCTAACGTCTGATTCGTGAGAATTCGTGTAAGAAATATGTGAATCAAAATGACATCCTTCTTATAGTTTTATTTCTCAGTAAAACTTATATTTACTCTTCATTTCTAAATCCCCTGATGTTCCGTTGTCGTAAAATAGTTTATCTGCTGGCATTCGTATTGCTGCAACCGGGTTTAAAGGCCTACAACATCGATTCGCTCAAAGCAGTTCTTAAAAATGCGAAGCACGATACCATTGCCTGCAAGACCATGAGCGTGCTCATAGAAACAACGGAGGATAATGAATGGCCCGGTTATGCAGAACAACTTTCAAAATTCTGTGAAGAGAAACTGAAAGGCAACCAGGGTAAACTCACATCCTTCTATAAAAAGTACTTAGCTAATGCGTATCAGTCCACCGGCTATTCCAATCGCCTCAATGGTAATTATCCGCAGGCGTTGGAGTATTACGCCAAAGCATGGAAGATACAGGAAGAAATTGGTGAAAAGAAAGCCATGGCTGTCTCCATTTTTAACTCTGGCGCGGTTTACCAGGTACAGAATAACAATGAAAAAGCCTTGGAGTTTTTTTTGAAAGCTCTTGAAGTGTATAAAGAAACAGATGATAAAAAAGGCCTGGCAGAAACGTATTTCAGCATAGGATCACTTTGCGATTTCAGTGGAGATATTCCGAAAGCCCTCGATTATTATAGTAAAAGCCTGAGCGCAGCTGAAGCCGATGGAAACAAAAAAGTAATTGCTTATGCGCTTAACAATATCGGATCGATATACGGCAACCTCAATGATTATGCTCACGCGATTGAATACTATAATAAGAGCCTGAAGTTATATGAAGGCAACAAAGACAAGATCGGCGTTTCCATTTCACTGAACAATATTGGTAATTTATACAAACATAAAGGAGATCTCACAACCGCGCTTGATTGTTATGAAAGAGGTTTGGTTATTGCCGAAAGCATTGAAAACAAAAAGGAAACCGCTAATTCGCTTATGAACATGGGCTCGCTTTACATTGATCTTATGAATGAGCCCGATAAAGCACTCAGCTGTTTTAAAAAAAGTCTGAAACTGCTCGAAGAGATCGGAAACAAAAAAGGAATTGCCAACTCACTGTGCGGATTAGGAAAAGTTTATCTGAAGAAAAAGAATTATTCAAAAGCCGAAGAAAATACCGAACGTTCTCTTAAACTCGGACAGGAAATCGGTTATCCGCAAACCATTCTGAATGCATCGCGCATACTTTACGAGATCTACGAAACGGAAAACAAACCGGATAAAGCGCTTCAGATGTATAAAGTCTCTGTTCAAATGCGCGACAGTCTCAATAACATTCAATCACAGAAAGCAAGTATTAAACGTGAGTTCCAATACAATTACGAAAAAAAAGCGGCAGCAGACAGCGTAGCCAACGCCAAAGAAAAAGAAGTAAAGCAGGCGCAGATCAATCAACAGCAAGCTGAGATTAAAGCGAAACGTAATCAGCAATACGCGCTTTACGGAGGATTGATATTAGTGCTCATCTTCGCCGTATTTATGTATAACCGTTTTAAGGTAACACAAAAACAAAAGATCATTATCGAAGAGCAGGAAAAAGAAACGCGCCAGCAGAAACAACTGGTTGAAGAACAACGTGACCTCATCGAAGAAAAACATAAAGAAATCACCGACAGTATCAATTACGCTGAACGCATTCAGAGAAGTTTTCTCGCCAGCGAAAATTTGCTCGATGAAAATATATCTCCTTCGGGAAAAGACGGTTACTTTGTTTTCTTCCAGCCAAAAGATGTGGTGAGCGGGGATTTTTACTGGGCCGCTAAACTTAATGATGGGAACTTTGCTTATGTAACTGCCGATTCAACAGGACATGGGGTTCCGGGCGCCATCATGAGCATACTCAATATTTCTTCGCTTGAAAAAGCAATTGAAAAAGTAAGTAATTCTTCTTCTATTTTAAATGAAACCAGGAAAACTATTATCAACCGTTTGAAAAAAGATGGAAGTGCCGATGGCGGAAAAGACGGCATGGATTGTAGTCTTATTGTACTTGACAGGAATAAAAAGCAACTCACCTACGCTTCAGCAAATAATGCAATATGGATCGTAAGAGAAAATACGTTGCTTGAATTTGCGCCTGATAAAATGCCGGTTGGTAAACACGATAAAGATCAGATCTCGTTCACAGAACATATTATAGAACTTCAAACGGATGATGTTGTGTATACTTTCACAGATGGTTTTCCGGATCAGTTTGGCGGCGAAAAAAATAAAAAATTCCTCTATAAACAATTGAAGCAATTACTGGTTTCCATTTCTTCTTTACCAATGCAACAACAAAAAGAAAAACTATCGCAAACTCTGAACAAGTGGAAAGGCGCGACAGAACAAACAGATGATGTTACGGTGATCGGGGTCAGGATTTAGTCCGATCCTGGTTCCTGCTTCTTGAGTCGATTACTCAAAATAATCTGCAAGGAAAGGCCTCATCTCCTCTTCAATTCCCTTTCTGAGTTCCATTAATCTTATGGCGTATTTTTCAAGTGCGATCTCATGATCGGTGTGTGCTTCCCATTTTTTTGAAGCGCGGGGCTTCCTGTTTTCATCAAGCGCTACAAATACGATCACGCAATGTGTTGTCTTCTCGTATTTATGTTCTGTAAGTTTCCTCGAATGAACATCGCAGGCAATGTGAATGCTTGTCTTGCCCGTATAAATTACACGCGCCACTACTTTCACCAGATCGCCAATGTGAATAGGTTTGTAGAAGCGAATCCCGCCAACGTATAATGTCACCGCGTAACCTTCGGCCCAGGAAGTGGCGCAGGCGTATGCCGTCTGGTCTATCCATTTCATAACCGCTCCACCATGAACGTTTCCGCCATAGTTAACGTCGGATGGCTCGGAGATAAACTGAAAAGTGATTTGATTTTGCATATATAATGTTAGACAATTTCTGTTGTAAAGACAAGCTTTCCTGTTTTTTAACCACAACGCTTGCGCTAAAGCTTCAGCGCAGCAGGGATCGCGGAATTTTGTATTGAAACACCTCTGTTTCTTGGTGTTCTCTGTGGTTTAAAAATTCCTCTGAATTAATCCTCAATACCTTGTGAATAACTCATTCCTGAATTCATCTTCAGCGCCTCAGTTTTTGGTATTTTTGTGATGTAACCAAAAGCTATTTTTAGCGTTCTACCCATATGAAACTCAGACATAGCCTCATTCCCGCTCTTTTTATAGCTCTCGCCCTTGGTATCAGTAGCTGCGCCCTTCTTGGCCCCAAAAACAAATGCGATACCTGCCCTACTTTCAGAAAGCACTAGTCGGATTTTAGCTACAAAGGTTCATTAAGAACCGCAAAGTGACACAAAAAATGAACTTCTCTGTTTCTTTGTTTCTCTGTGATAAAAAAACATAGAGTGCGTCAGCTATTTCATCTTCAGGGTTAATATCTATCTTTGATTCATGTTTATCCTCCTCATTCTCGGCTGTTTTATTGTAGCGTCTATTCTTACAGTCATTTTATTTATTCGCCTTCCTAAATTTGGTAAAACACCACAAGGCACACGACTCGAAAAAATACTGGCTTCTCCCAATTATAAAAATGGAAAATTCACCAATGTAGAACACACTCCTGATCTCACGGAAGGAGTTACTGTTACCAAAGTGATGCGTGAGTTTTTCTTCAATAAAAATCCCAAAGTAAAACCTCCTGTAACGATTCCTTCTGTAAAAACAGATTTACTTCACCTTGACCCGAAAATCAATTGCATGGTGTGGTTCGGACATTCATCTTATTTTTTACAGGTAGACGAAAAGAAATTCCTGGTGGATCCTGTGTTCAGTGGCGCAGCATCTCCCGTAAAATTTACAACGCGAAGTTTTCCTGGCAGTGATGTTTATTCGACAGATGATTTTCCAACGATCGATTATTTATTTTTAACTCATGATCATTGGGATCATCTCGATTACGAAACTCTTCAGAAACTTAAACCAAAAATTAAAAAGATTATTACCAGTTTGGGCGTAGGACAACACCTCGAGCGCTGGGGATTTTCTCAGGACATATTCGCAGAGAAAGATTGGAACGAACATGTTTTACTCGAAGAAGGATTTACAGTAGATACAACAACAGCGCGTCATTTTTCGGGAAGAGGATTTAAACGCGCGCAAGCTATCTGGAGCAGTTTTGTATTGAAGACGCCTTCGCACAACATTTTTATCGGGGGAGATTCGGGTTACGGAAAACATTTTAAAGAGATAGGAAATAAATTTGGTCCGTTTGATTTGGCCATTCTCGAATGCGGACAATACAATGCCAACTGGAAATATATTCACCTGATGCCGGAAGAAGGAGTTATAGCTGCTGAAGATCTAAAAGCAGAAAAAGTAATTCCCGTTCACTGGGCAAAATTCCCATTGGCGATGCACGACTGGGACGATCCCATTAAACGTTTTACAAAAGCGGCTGAAAGCTCAAAGGTTCATGTGTTAACACCGAAGATCGGGGAGTTGGTTGATCTTGATAAAAAACAAACCTTCTCTAAATGGTGGGAGGCAATTTCCTGAGTCTTAACCACAGAGAAACCGAGAAAGCTTATCCATTTTACATCTTACATTTGATTTATTTACATTTGATCTATGCAGATAAACAGCAAACTCCCTAACATAGGCACCACCATCTTCACCGTTATGAGTGCATTAGCCCGTGAACACAACGCCATTAATCTTTCGCAGGGCTTTCCTGATTTTGGTTGTTCTCCAAAGCTATTAGAGTTAGCCCAGAAACATATGCAGGCGGGCTTTAATCAATATGCTCCCATGCAGGGAATTATTCAGTTACGTGAACGCATTGCCGAAATAATTCAAACCTGTTACAACAAAGCGTATTCTCCCGATACCGAAATCACCATCACTGCCGGCGCCACGCAAGGCATTTACACCAGCATTGCGGCATTTATCAATAAGGGCGATGAAGTCATTGTGTTTGAACCTGCTTACGATTGTTACGTTCCCGCTATTGAAGTTCACGGAGGAATTGCTGTTCCGATTGAATTGCGTTATCCGAATTTTACGATCGACTGGCACCAGGTGAAAGAGAAAGTGAACTCCAAAACAAAAATGATCATCATTAACTCTCCTCATAACCCAAGCGGAACAACTCTTTCGGCACACGATCTTCACGAACTGGAGAGCATTGTAAAAGGAAAAAATATTTTAGTAGTGAGCGACGAAGTTTACGAGCACATGGCTTTCGACAACCAACCTCATCAGAGTGTGGCCCGCTATAAATCACTGAGCGAACAATCCATCATCGTGTCCTCTTTCGGGAAAACCGTTCATACTACAGGCTGGAAAATTGGTTACGTAGCCGCTCCGAAAGAGATAATGACCGAATTCAGAAAAGTGCACCAGTTCCTTGTGTTTGCAGTCAATCATCCGTTTCAGCTGGCACTTGCCGATTATCTCGCCGATAAAGCCACATATGTTGAGCTGAAGAATTTCTACCAGGCTAAACGCGATCTCTTCCGTAAACTGATCTCGCAATCCCGGTTCACTCTTGAGCCTTGCACCGGAACCTATTTTCAATTGGTGAATTACAAGAAAATAAGCGACGAAAAGGATACCGAATTTGCTATTCGTCTCACCAAAGAGAACAAACTTGCAGCGGTTCCTCTCTCTGTCTTTTACGGAAAACAAACCGATAATAAGTTATTGCGTTTTTGTTTCGCTAAAAAAGACGAGACGCTGGTGGCGGCAGCGGAGATTATTAATAAGCTGTGATATTTTTCTCGCAGAACACGCAGAGAATCCGCTGAATTCGCAGAAGACAACCACCCTCTGCGGAAATCTGCGTAACCTTCTGCGAGCCTCTGCGAGAAACCTGTGAGGTAATAAAAAATCCCATCCGGAAAACCTGGACGGGATCTACAATATAATCGGGTAAGAAATGTATTATTCTGCAGCTGTATTACTACCGGCAATTTTTTTGTACTTCATAAGTCTGAAGGTCCAGTATGCGATACCAAAGACAACTAATGAACCAAAGATCCAGTTCGGGCCATGGCCCATAGCTTTCATTCCACCAAAGCACCATTGAAAAAATTCACCGATTGCTTCAAAAACGTCTGTCCAGGTTATCATTAAGCTCAAAAGTAAAGTATTCATAATGTATTTTAATTAGTAAGTTTACGGGACAAAAATAGCAATATTTTAGAAACAAAAAAATAGTGTTTGCGGGGGCTCTAAATAAAGGAATCAGGGGTGCAATAGCCTTTATTACAGCTTTTTTCCTCCTGAGCGCTATCCTATCCTACTTTGCCCCAAAAGGCATAGAAGTGAACAATTACCCCAACCTTTTTTACAACTTTTTTGCCCAAAAGATCACCTCAAAGGCTCTGATCGTGTTCCTGAACTACCTTTTTATTGGCGTTGGAGGGCTGATTGTGAGTCTAATTGCTGTAAAACAAGAGGTTGTGGAAAAACAGAATTATTTCCCTGTATTTATTTACCTGGCGGTAAGCATTGCCTCTATTACTCCAACCCAGCTTACACCACAGGCTTTTACCAATGTGTTTGTGCTTTTCGCAACCTATAAGCTGCTTGATACTTACAGGGAAGAAAGCGCCCTTAACCAGATCTTTGAGGCTGCTTTCTGGCTTTGTGTATCGGCATTTATTACCATTTCGAGCATTATCAGTTTTCCCTTGTTCTTTATAACGCTTCTAATTTTACGTCCTTTTTACTGGCGCGAATGGGCAGTGGCTATACTTGGCTTTTTATCGCCCATTATTCTTTACGAAAGCATAGCTTATCTGAGTGATTTTAACCAGTGGTATTTTATCAAAGCAACAGAGTTGTTCTTTGATTTCTTAAAGTTACCCGCCTTCAGCGAATATTATCTACCATTATCTATTCTGTTATTTATTCTCTTCCTGATTTCGTTAATAAACAATCTTGTTGGAGGGTTTGGGAATACGGTGAAGAAACAAAGAACAAAATCTATTTTACTCTGGTACGTGTTTTTATCCGGCCTCGGATTTTTTTCGGGAGGATCGAATGGTTCGAGTATTATTCTGACGTACGCCTTACCTCTGTCATTTTTCATTGGGGATTTTCTCTATGGTTTGCGCCAGATCAAAATTACAAATACGATTCTTACGATTCTTATGCTCTGCGTAATATTGGTTTTTCTTGCAGAATTTAATGTCATTTAGGTTCTCGTAGAGAGCGCTAAGTAAGTTGAGGCCGCAGGGAATTAAGTTTTAACTATTCAGTTTTTTCATCCAATTAATGAATTAGAAAATTATTGATTATAATTCTCTGAGTTTTCGGCTTCCTCTGCACTCTTTGCGAGAACCCTTTAGGCGTGTAGAACTATAAATTAATAACCATTAACTATCAACTTTACGCATATTGTATCGCATTCTCAAATGTAGTTTCGCTGCTATGCATTACATCCAGCTCCCACCCGTTAGGATACGGCGCTTCGAGTAAAGAACCTTTAAGTAAATATGGATACATCTGAGCGTATGTTTGAATCTGGTTGGCGCTCACACGGCGATAAATATGCGAACGATGAAGTTTATCGGGATGATGAATACCCGCGGCCGCCATGAGCTCCACTGCGGCTTTCACAGTTTCGTGATGATAGTTTGCAACACGTACCTTTTTATCGTCTACATTCAATCCTTTGTACAATTTAGGATTTTGTGTGGCCACGCCGGTAGGACAAGTATTAGTATTACACTCCAAAGCCTGGATGCATCCTAACGACAACATCATGGCACGCGCCGAGTTACACATATCTGCTCCCAGCGAAATGTTTTTTACAAGATCAAAACCAGTATGAACTTTTCCGGACGCAATAATTTTGATGTGTTTCTTTAAACCAAAACCATTGAGCGTATCATATACAAAAGCGAGAGCGTCGCGTAGTGGCATCCCCACCGAATTGGTAAACTCCAGTGGCGCAGCGCCTGTTCCGCCTTCTCCGCCATCAACAGTAATAAAATCAGGCATAACACCGGTTTTTATCATGCCTTTACAAATAGCGATGAACTGGCTCTTCTGCCCGATACATAATTTAAATCCGATAGGTTTTCCTCCGCTCAGATCACGTAATCGTTTAATGAAAGAAAGCATTTCGAGCGGTGTCCCAAATGCGGTATGATATGGAGGAGAAAGAACATCTTTTCCTTTTTCAACGAGACGGATCTTAGCAATCTCCTCTGTTACTTTTGCTGCAGGAAGAATTCCACCATGTCCGGGTTTTGCGCCCTGCGACATTTTTATCTCGATCATTTTTACATTCGGAAGAACCGCTCTCTCGGCAAAGGCTTCGTAATTAAAAGTTCCGTCAGAATTTCTGCAGCTGAAATATCCTGTGCCTATCTGCCAGAAAACATCTCCGCCCGGTTCTAAATGGTAAGGACTTAATCCTCCTTCACCCGTATTGTGTGCAAAGCCGCCGATTTTAGCGCCACCGTTAAGAGCCATGATCGCGTTCTTACTTAAAGAGCCATAGCTCATGGCCGACACATTGAAAATACTGGCCGAATACGGTTGCCTGCAATCTGGTCCGCCCACAAGAACACGCGGATCGTGATTAACTCTATTCATGGGAATTGGCGCTATGGAATGGTTGAGCCATTCGTAGCCGGTCTGATAAACATCTAATTGTGTTCCAAATGGTGTGGTATCGTTTACTTTTTTGGCACGCTGATAAATTACGTTCCTGCTAAGACGATTATATGGGGCTCCATCTGTATCGGACTCAATGAAGTATTGATAGATTTTAGGACGCATCCATTCGGCCCACCAGCGCATTCTTCCCACAATAGGAAAATTATGTTTAATGGAATGTTTGGTTTGCATGAGATCCGCAATTCCAACCAATACAAGGGGAACCGCTACAACATAGATCCACCACACAGGATGATAAAAATAACCTCCGGCGCCAATAGCCGCGAGAATGATAAGGGACACAACAACAAATTTCGATTTCATGTGTAAATAATTTTTCTTCAAAGCCACATGGAACATTCTGTTTCATGCGTAATAATTTTTTGTTCAAAAGCTACATGGAACATTCTGTTTCATGTGCGAAAAAAATATAAGTTTAAGTTAGGATAATATTTTAGAAAAACCAATTACAAAAAAGAAGATTTGTTAGCGCATGGTATGATTTAACCGCAAAGGCGCAAAGTTTAACACAAAGCACGCAAATCAATTTAACCGCAGAGATAGAGAAGAGTTTTACGACTCTGCGTTCTCTGTTCTCTATGGTTGAAAAATTTAAAAACTCCGTTGTTCAATCTCCTCAATTTTCTTCCTGGTGGTTTCAGGAATCTGAACCTTGGCATTGACTTCGTAATCAAATATCACCAGCACATCAATTCCTTCCGCCGCAATATCTCCATGCTGATCAATGATCTGGTGATTTAACTGGAGACTGGTATTCTTCACCCACTCCACTTTTGTTCTCACCTTAATTTGTCCGGGGTAATGCAACGGTTTTTTGAATTGACAGGAACTTGCTGCTACTGCAAAACTTAATTTCTGGTCGGGACGATAGGTGTTGATACCAATCAATTCGCAATAATTGACGCGCGCCGCCTGTATGTATTTGAAATAGGCCACATTATTTATATGACCAAAGAGATCCATTTCACTCCAGTCGAGTTGTATATTTATTTCCGTGTTTCTTTCCATATAAATTCACGGATTAATTAATATCTTTAGTATCCGTGCTCGGTGTACGATTTAAAAATAATAAAATGAAACTACAATTATAGTCGCTAATCCATAGATCCTGATCATTAGTCAAGAGTAATGGCAAGCTCTGACTTGATTCCTGGTTCTTGGCCCTTGATTCTTGATTCTTGGCTCTGATAGAAGTAAATCGAAAATTATTCTTTCAGCACCATATCAATACACATTACCGCAGCTAAGATCAGTAAACGAACATTATCTTCTTTCTTCACCGTATCTTTTATTTCGAGCATATAGTTATCGGCAGTAGTAAATAATTCTTTTCCGAGTCCGGCCCATTTTTTGCTTACGTGCGCCAATTCTGTTTCGCCCTGCATAAAACGGAAATCCCAGCTGGTCCATTTTCCTTTGAGCGTACACACAGTATTTTCATTCGCATCAAGTACATCAAACTTTCCACCGATAGAAAAGAATTTCTGTTTGAATTTTCCTATTAGAACATTGTTTTCATCCATTACCGAAACGGTAGAAAGAAAAATAGAAACACCGCGTTTTACGGTAACAATTTTTTCTCCGCCTGGCGTAGTAATTACTACTTCGAATGGTGTCATGCGTTTATAATCTGTAAAACGAAGGGCCTTGGTAAAGAAACCCAGGTTAGGCTCACGGCAATTCATGAGAACCTGTTGCGTGTTTGGGTCAAGAACATCATAGTTGTTTGCGGCCTTGAACACACCTACGTGTTCCTTAATGAAGAACAGATTTTGTTTTACTGAAGGATGCATAACAGTCGATAGTTTTTAGTTAATAGTTCAGTACGGTTTTGTTTCCTGATTCTTTGATTCTAAATTAAAGTTTTCCAAGCGCTCTGTCAAGTCTCTTAATCGTTTCGTCTTTTCCAATGAGCGCCAGCATGTCGAACAATTGCGGACCACCGGCCACGCCTGTTGTTAATACACGAAGAAGCTGCATATCAATTTTTCCTGTTTCCGCTTCAGCATCGTGAAATGTTTTAGTGATAGCTTCTATGGTCCAATCGTTGAGAGATTTAAATTTCTCCGTCACCTTACCAAATGTTTCTTTACTTTTTTCGTTCCACTTTTTCGTAATTACTTTCTCATCATACGATTCAGGAGCAATGAACACGTACTTTCCCTGATCCCAGAATTCGTGAACGAACTGAACTTTTTCTTTCACCAGTTTACAGAATTCAAGAATGAATGCATTGTCGCGCTCAAAACCTTTTTCTTTTAATACCGGCTTAAAAACATCCGCCAGTTCCTGGTCGGCTTTTTTACGGAGATATTGCTGGTTGAACCATTTCGCTTTTTCAGGATCGAATTTTGCGCCGCTTTTATTCACACGTTCAAAATCGAAGATCTGCGCCATCTCATCCACAGTGAAAAGTTCCTGATTGTTACCCGGGTTCCAACCCAATAAAGCCAGAATATTTACGAATGCTTCAGGATAATAACCTGCTTCTTTGTAGCCGATAAAAGGTTCTGCTTCCCTCGGATCTTTCCAGCTTAACGGAAACACCGGAAAACGTGATTCACGCTTAGAGATCTTCCCTTTTCCATCGGGATTTAAGATCAATGGGAGATGCGCGAGTTTTGGCATTTCGCTTTCCAATCCTAAATAACGGTAAATTAAAATATGTGCCGGGGCGCTTGGCAACCATTCTTCGCCACGCACAGCGTGAGAAATTTTCATTTCAATATCATCCACGATATGCGCTAAATGATACGTAGGCATTCCATCGCTTTTCAATAATACTTTATCATCCACCTGCGAAGAATTTACAACTACCCATCCACGAATAATATCTTCGAAACGGATCTCTTCATTACGCGGAACTTTCAGACGCACCACTTTTTTAGCGCCGCTTTCCAACAATTTTTTTACTTCATCTTCAGGTAAGGTCAATGAGTTTCGCATGTTCTGACGCGTTACGGCATTGTATTGCGGCGCCACAACTTTAGCGGCTTCCAGTTTTTTGCGCATGGTTTCAAGTTCCTCTTCCGTATCAAAAGCGTAATAGGCATGTCCTGACAGGATCAACTGATCGGCATACTTCTGGTAAATTCCTAGTTCTTTACGCTCGCTCTGACGATACGGCTTATGAGGACCATCGCCAAATCCAACACCTTCATTGGGTGCAATACCGCACCATTTGAGTGCCGCTACAATATATTCTTCGGCACCTTCCACGAAGCGTGTCTGGTCAGTATCTTCAATCCGGAGAATAAAATCTCCACCATGTCTTTTTGCAAATAAATAATTGAACAAGGCTGTTCTAACGCCTCCCATGTGTAAGCCACCTGTAGGACTAGGCGCAAAACGTACGCGAACTCTTTTTTCCATAGGGCACAAAGATAGTGGAATTTTTTTCATCCGTCATTGTACGATCACACTATGATTACAACGTTGTTTTAATGAGTTAAAACCATTAGCTTTATAGATATGGCTAAAACCTCAACCGTTAATCTCTACAACATTCACGTAAAGCAATTGCAGAAACTACTCACAGAAAGTAAAAAACAAAAAGATCCTGCTTATTGGCTCTACCTGAACAAAGCGCGTAAACCATTGTTCATGCTTGAATCCATTGCCCTGATCGTTAGCAGGACCACCGAAGATAAAAAAACCACGGACTGGTTAAAATTTTTCAAAAAACTGGAAGATGTGTTGGGGGAAATTGATCACTACGATGTGTTGGTGAAAGAATTTTCCGCTAAAAAAGCAATACGAAAAGAGCTGGTGGATTACTACAAAAAAAAGCTCGAAAAAATACTCGTCAAATTCAATAAAAAACTGGTGAAACGCGAATTTTATATTCCAAGATTGAAAGAGTTCGCCAACGATAATCATCCGGCATTCACTAAGACTTTAATTCTGAAAATAAAGCAGCAGATCATTAATGATGTGAATGCTGCCGCTCTGTTCTTTAAAGATTACGCGAAAGGCTTTCATAATTTTGAGGAACAGGTTCATGAGCTCAGACGCAAAATACGCTGGGCCAGTATTTACGGAGAAAGCCTTGGCGGAATAATTATTCTGAAAGACACTTCAAAACTTTACACGTGGGAAAAAGAATTCGTTACAAAAGAAGTTTTGAATTCAGATTTTAATAAACTTCCTGTAAGAAAAGGATTTCCGGAATACATTCATTTCAACAAAAAAGCTTTTTACGCTTTAAGTTATGCGATAGGAAAACTTGGCGAAATAAAAGACAAAGGATTGTCGATTGAAGCACTGTCGAAATCCCTTGAAAAAACCGGCACTTCCAAAACAAAAAAACCTTTTGACGAAGCCTCCAGGATGCTTGGCACACGCGAATCTGAGGAAGATTTGTTAAAACAGGCACATGCGCTTCTCACAAAGTATTATTCCACATATAAAATTCACCAGGAATTATTTAAAGTTTAGGATTTTTTGTGCTTTACTCAGCCAAAACTATCGTTGCCTAAGTCATAAATTTTCATTAATATTATATTATTAGTTTTAGACCAAAATAGATTCCTATGCAAAAATATCGCGCCGTAATAATAGATGATGAGGAGGACAGTCGCAGCAATACCAAAAATATGTTGTCGAATTATTGTCCCGAGATTGAAGTTGTTGGAGAAGCTGCCAGCGGTCCTGAAGGAAAGCTAAAGATCCAGGAGTTAAAACCACATGTAGTGTTTCTTGACATTAACATGCCCGGCATGAATGGTTTCCAGATGCTGGAAGGAATTTATAACCGTGATTTTTGTGTGATCTTTTTAACGGCCTATAGCGAACACGGTATTACCGCCGTAAAAGCGGGTGCCACAGATTACCTCCTGAAACCGCTTATGTTAAGCGAACTTCAGAGTGCTATTCATAAAGTGGTTCAGCATTACGAAGCAAAAGGCACAGGCGATAAAGGAAAACCTGAACAGCAGGATAAAAATCTTGTACTGATCAATCACAGTAAAGGATTTACACTTGTTGATTTTAAAGATATTGTATGGCTCGAAGCCAGCGATAATTACACTAATCTTTTCCTTAACGGCCAAAAGAAAATTGTTGCCAGTAAAACCTTAAAAGAGTTCGAAATGATTCTTCCCTCGTCGGAATTTTTCAGGATCCACCGTTCGGCCCTTATCAACGTTAACTTTGTAAAAGAATACAGTAATAACGAAGGCGGGGAAGTGATCCTGAGTGATGGTACACACGTACAGGTGAGCAAGGCCCGTATACAGGAATTTGCCGAGTTCATTAAGACAAAATCCGTTTCACCGAAATAAGTTAACAATTTTATCGAATGGAAGAGCCCGTTTTGCGGGCTTTTCGTATTTTTATAACATTGACCGCAAAACGTTGAGGAAGATCTCCCTATATCTGTTATTGTTTTTCAGTTTTTCTGCTGCATTTATTTTCTCTCAGACTCCGTCTTTTAATTTTCAGAAACTTGGCAGTGAGGAAGGGCTGAACAATGCCAATATCTTTAACATTGAACAAAACGATAATGGCATTATTTATTTTACTACTCAGAACGGGATTTACTATTACGATGGTTACAGCTTCAACAAACTGGAGATCGACAGCCTGAAAAGCAACGCGCTTCTGAATGTATCTCTAAAAAATGACGATGAGATTTTGCTCTCGTTGCGTGATGAAGGTGTGGCAGGTTTTAATCTTCAGAGTAAAAAATACTCGCTTCTCCCACAACTAAAATTAAAGAACACTGCCGATAATTTTATTGTTACCGCCGATTACGCTTATCTTCTTACATCCGGAATCAAACTTACAGTCGTAAATATGAAAACCGGGGAAATCATTGAGGACCCGAAAAGAGGAAAAGACAAAATGAATCTTGCTTTCTGCATGATGCGCACCAGGGATGGAAAAATATTACTCGGGCGAAGTGATGGTATTTATGAATTGGAAGGCGAATCACAGAAAAAAACAAACCTGCTTTCCAATAATTCCATTCACTCCATTGCGCAAGCTAATGATGGCAAGCTGGTGGTGGGCACCTCGGGCAAAATTTTTATACTGAGCGAAGGAAAAATTGAAAAAGAAATCACTCCCAAATACAAAACCAAAACCACAACTTATCAATTAGGGGGGGAAAAAAGTATAGATAAGATCGCTACTGATAATTACGGACGGATCTGGTTCACCTCGTACCCGGATGAGAATTTATATCTGTACCAGAACAACAATGTGTATGATGTTTTTGAAACACTCGACATTACACCAACGCTCATCAATTGTCTCTACAAGGATAAAAACGAGAATATATGGATAGGAACTTTTAACGCGGGCGTTTACTTTATAGAAAATTCATTTTTTAACGCGATGAATTTTTCTTACAGTGGCAAAGTCCTTATCGTGAACCAGGTTTTTTTGAAAGACAATATGCTTGTAGCTGCCACCAGTAATGGGCTATACGGACTGAATCTTTCCAGTAATGTTACCAAAACACTTTCAAAACCCGATGAGGTTTTTCCTGAAGTCATTACAGGAATTACGGAAATGAACGGGGCACTGTTCTACTCGAAGAGGAGCCAGTTCGATATGAATCCTTCAATTTTCTCTGACGGAAAATTTACATATCGTTTTAAACCTGTCATCGCAAAATTATTTTATCCTGCCGGAGACGGTATGAATATTGCCGTGGATTCATACGCGAATATTCTCACCTGCAACAGCGATTGCAGCAGAACCACTAACACCTTGATTTCTTTTCCAGATTATAGAATTGCTGTGAACGCTTTGCTCAAACAAAGAGATTCGCTTTACATTGCTACAAGCAATGGTTTATTCATCTACGATTTTAAATCAAAAACATATACTAATGTTGTCCGTTCAGAACTTAATTATAAGATCAACGATGTAGCTTTAATCAACGGTCAGCTTTACGCGGCGCATGAAGCGGGGCTCACCAACATTTCCACCGGAAAACTCATTCCGCAAATTGGTAATTTAAGAATTCACAGCGTCACCAAAATAAAACAGTTCGCCGACAAGATCTGGCTCGCTACACTCGATGGTGTTTTTGTTTGCGATAAGAACCTTCAACCCATTACTATTCTTAACAAAGCAACGGGTCTTCCTTCCAATTCCATTAACGATATTGCTTTCAGTGAAAAAACAATCTGCATTGCAACCGCCAGGGGAATTGCAGTTACCGAACTGGAACGCATTATGAACCGTACTTTTAAATTAAAGCCGGTGATCGTTAATTCGGTAATCGTCAATGAAAAATCAATACAATTCCCACAGAATACAATCGGGCTTTCCTCTTCAGAAGAAAATATTACAGTAAGTTTTTACAGTCCGCTTTTCAATAAACCAAACAAACAGTATTTCCGTTACAAACTCGATAACGGTGAGTGGAACACCCTCAGCAATACATCGCTTACTTATCCTATCCCGGGAGGAAAACATCAGCTGCAGATATCCGCTTCGGCCGATAATATTGTGTGGAGCGACGCTACGACGCTTACTATTAACAAAGAAGAAAAGATCACCGAAACTAACTGGATCTATTGGATCATTACCCTGGGAGGTTTAATTCTTATCAGCTTCATAAGTTTTATTGTTGTAAAACGTGTAAAACAAAAAGCTACAAAACGTCTGCAGGAAGAGCAACAGGTGAATTTACTAAAACACCAGGCGATGAATGCTTTACTGAGTCCGCATTTTATTTTTAACTCACTAACGTCAATTCAGAATTATATTAACACCAATAACAGTTTAAAGGCCAGCGAATACCTCGCGAAATTCTCAAGGCTCATTCGTATGATCATTGAGAAAGCGGCGCAGAGCGATATTACGCTGCACGACGAATTAACGCGACTCACTTATTATCTTGAGCTGGAAAAAGAACGTTTCAAAAACAAGTTTGATTATGTGATCGATGTGGACCCAACATTAAACCAGAGCGAATTAAGAATTCCGAACATGATCATTCAACCGCACGTTGAGAATTGTATTATTCATGGAATTCTTCCTAAACTGGAACACGGCACTTTAAAGATTTCGTTCGCGAAAAAGGAAAACAACAAATTACTTATTACCGTTGAAGACGACGGAATTGGTTTGATAAAAGCCAAAGAACACGCCAAAACCGGGCACAAATCTTTAGGAACCAGCACTATCAAAAACATTCTGGAGATCAATTCTAAACTTAGTGGTAAAAAGCAAAATGTTACTATGATCGATAAATCCACATTAAACCCACCATTAAGTGGAACCATCATAACAATAGAATTAGAACAGTAAGATTAAAAAGATAATCACATATTTATTATTCATATTGAGCATGGCAGCATTCTCACAGAAAGATTATCTTACCGATACAACAGGGTTTTGCATGGGCGACAGCGCCTTCATTAAACTGAAGGCAGATAATGCCAGCAGCATAAAATGGACAACACCTTACGGACTTGTAGAAGGCACTAAAAAAGTCCAGGTGTTTCAGCATGGAAAATACTATGTCAGAATTTCTATTGGCGGGAAAACAATAATAGACAGTACTTATACCAAAGTGTACGCGAAGCCAAAACTGAACATGCGCGATACAGTACTTTGCAAAGGCCGCACACTTACACTCGATGCTAAAAACCCAGGTATGCGTTACATCTGGAGCACTGATGAGTTCTGGCAAAAAATAAAGGTGGAGAACAGCGGACGTTATTGGGTGAAGATCATTAATCGTGGATGTTCCATGAGCGATACCGTGAATGTAAAGTTTCTTCCCGGAACGGTTTTAAATTTCACCAGTGAAATGACATTCTGTTTAAGCGAAGAAAATAAAGTTTTAAGTGTGAAACCCATTCCAGGGGGAAAAATTATGTGGAGCACTGGTTCCATTTTTCCTTCTATTAACGTTACCAAAGAAGGAATCTATTGGGTGAAAACAGAGAACAGAAATTGCGGCGAACAAACCGACACAGTGCGGGTAAAAATGAAAGCATGCGATTGTGAAATGATGGTGCCAAATAGTTTTACACCGAACGAAGACAATAAGAACGATTATTTTTATCCTGTTATTCAATGTGAATATTCTTTTTACCAGATGACCATTACCGATAAATGGGGTAACACCGTTTTCTTCACCAATAATGTTAACGGAAAATGGGACGGGCGTTTTAAAGGAAATCTTTGTCCTGAAGAAACTTATGTTTACCGTATAGAAAGCATAGAAAAAGGCAGCGACAAAAAGCAACCGCGAACGGGGCATGTGTTGTTATTCCGGTAAATTTAACAGTATTCTTACGCGCATTCCTAATTTAACCACACATAGCCTTCTTTTATGCAGATGATAAACAAACTGCCTAAAAGAACACTTAGGATTCCGTTTGCGACGGAATGGGAATCACGACTAATGCAAGATCCGCAGGATCTTCCTATGAATAACTCACGATTTTAGGCAGTTTTCAAATTAATTCTATGTGCCTGTGTTGTTAAACCATTGCACTTAAGAATCTAAGATGTTATCCGGCGAGAACCCATCGAAGAAAAAGTGGAAAAATTCCGATTTTAATGTTATGTTTGTGCGTCACCACTTTGATTCTCTATGAATATTGAAGTTTGTTATACTCCTCAGGCTTATCAACTTTTTCACAATCCTAATTCGATCGTTGTTGTTATCGACATTCTCAGGGCTACATCGGCTATAACCACGGCCTTTTATCATGGGGTTGCAAAAATGATTCCTGTGGCCACGGTTGAAGAAGCGAAGAAATACAAAGCGGAAGGTTTTATGGTTGCGGCAGAACGTAACGGCGAACTTGTTGAAGGTTTTGATCTTGGAAACAGCCCGTTTGGTTACATGAACGCCAGGGTAAAAGGTAAAACAATTGCTATTACAACTACTAACGGAACACAGGCCATCAGTGCCGCAAAAGAAGCAAAAGAAATTATTATAGGAAGTTTTTTAAACCAGGATACGGTCATTGAATACCTTAAAAAACAAAAGAAAGATGTGTTGTTTGTTTGTGCGGGATGGAAAAATAAATTTAACATGGAGGATACTCTTTTCTCCGGAGCCATTGCGCACGACCTAATTTACAAATACGGATTTGATACGCATTGCGATTCAACCCTTGCAGCAATGCATTTATATTCTATAGCAAAACATGATCTTTACGGATTTCTCGCGAATTCATCGCACCGTAACCGTCTCGCTAAATTAGATCTGGAAAGAGATATTAAATACTGCCTCACGCCGAATCAATGTCCTGTTTTACCTATTATGGAAAATGGGTTTCTGGTAAAGGCTTAGACTTTTTACCAAGTGACTAAAATATAAACTGTCATCCAGACGAAGGAAGGATCTGTTCTTTTACGAACTTAAAAGCCCAGATCCCTCGGGATGACAGTGTTTTATTTTAAGACAGTGTTAAACGTAAAATATCATTTCTGCAACTTATGAATCTTCTTCGTTCCTTCATACAATTCGTATTTCAGGAACCGACACTCAAGTGAACCATTATACACCTGTATTTTACGCGAGGGACGTAAGCCAACGCTTTTTACACCTTCAGGCGAGCTGGTGATGATCCACGCAGCGAAATTTTTAAAATCTTTTTTGAGTTTGTCGCCGATCTCCTTATAGAGCTTTTCGGTTTCATCAAGTGGCATACGTTCATTGTAAGGTGGATTGAGAATAACAACGCCTCCGCTTCTTTGTGGCATCAGGTCAAAGAAAGATTGATGATTGCAATTAACAACATCATCTACTTTTGCATTCTTAACATTGATACGCGCCTTTTTGATCGTGCGTTCATCAATTTCATTGGCGATAATTTCTACCTTATGTTCTTTGATCTTGTTCAGAGAAGAATCATAGATCATGTTGTAAAGAGGCTCTTCAAAATTGCGCCACTTCATAAAAATAAAATCGTTGCGGTAATACCCCGGAGGAATATTATTGGCCCACAAAGCCGCTTCAATCGCGATGGTACCTGCGCCGCACATACCGTCAATGAGTAATAAATGAGATTCCCATCCGCTGAGCTTTACCAACCCTGCTGCCAGAACCTCTTTCATTGGAGCTTCATTGATATCTGAACGGTATCCACGCTTATAAAGAGGTTCTCCACTACTGTCGAGATTAAGCGTGACTTCGTTTTTATAAATGTGAACGTAAAGTTTGAAGGCCGGACGAATGAGATCCACGTCCGGCCTTCTTCCTGTTTTTTCGCGGAAACGATCCACGATGCCATCTTTTACTTTTTGAGAGACAAATAAACTATGATCGAAAATCTCAGAATTGAGAACACTTTCAATCATGATACTATCTGTGAGTTCAATGAATTTTTCCCATTGAATCTCTTTTATCGCGTTGTAAAGCTCGAGCTCTGAGTTAGCTTCGAACTTTGTGATTGGAATAAGAACCTTGAGAGCGCTGTGAAGGCAAAGATTGGCTTTGTATAAAAACCCTAAATCGCCTGTTACAGAAGCGCCACGCTTAAACACTTTCACATCTCTTCCTCCGAGTTGCTGCAATTCTTTGGCAAGTATTTCTTCGAGTCCGAAAAAAGTTGTTACCCTCATTTCGAAATCACCTTTGTGAGTAAAATCGTAATTAATCGTTGCCATTGGAGATAAGTATTTCGCGTACGTTTTCTTTTATTTTCACTGAGATCTCATCGGTAGGAAGGTCGTTTGAATCTGTGCCGAAAGGATCTTCAATCTCTTCACTGATCAACTCAAGCGATGCGAACGCGTAGAACATGATCATCACCATGGGAATGGACCAATAACCAATGCTTAATCCAAACGATACCGGCATGGTGATCACATAAAGGAAAATAATTTTCTTGATGAAAATGCTGTACGAATATGGGATAGGAGTATTTTTAATACGCTCGCAGGCGCCGCAAATGTCGGTAAGGTCATTCAGGTTACTGCTTATTATGAGAAAATCATTTTCGGTGTGTTTGGTTTTTTTACAGACATTTAGTGCGTAAGACATTAATTGTCTTGCAATAAGATTAGGTTTGTGAGCAGCTTTTTCAAAATCCTGTTCTGTGAGTGAGTTGCAGAATTTGATGTCTTCCTTGGTTGAATTATTCCGGAGATGTTCTTTGAGAGCGAAAGGAAAATTCGCAATGAGTGTGTGCAATTCTTCACGTGTAACCTTTTCTTCCACCGGCACAAATGAATGTAATTTCATTGCCAGATTACGGGTAGTGTTAATGAGCGATCCCCATAATTTTCTTCCTTCCCACCATCTGTCGTAAGCAGTGTTGATGCGGAACACAAGTACCATGGAAATGATAAATCCGGAAATGGTGTGAAAAACCGTGAGGTGCTGAATGTCGTGATGAATATATCTTTTTTCAAGATAACACACGCCCGCTGTAATAAATCCAAGCAGGGTCATGGTTGGTAAAAGGATACGAAAAGTATCTGATTTATGAAAATGAATAATGAGCTTAAACCAATCTTTCGGATTATAGGTTACCATAAGCTTTTAAATGTAATTAAAATGATAAGATCACTTTTCTGATAATAGCAACACACTCCATCAATTGTTCTTTCGTCATAACCAATGGTGGAGCAAAACGAATGATATCGCCATGAGTTGGTTTTGCAAGAAGTCCGTGTTCCATCATCTTGAGACAAACTTCCCATGCTGTTTTCCCTTCTTTTTCCTTAATTACCATTGCGGCAAATAAACCTTTCCCGCGAACAGTTGTTACAAGATCAGGGCGCTCATCTTTTATTTTATTTAATTCCGTGAGAAGAATTTTCCCTAGTCGCTCAGAATTTTCAGCCAGCTTTTCTTCTTTTAATACAGTAAGACCAGCAATGGCCGCTTTACAGGCCACCGGGTTTCCTCCATAGGTTGATCCATGTTGCCCTGGTTTAATGCAAAGCATAATTTCATCATTCGAAAGAACAGCCGACACCGGGTAAACTCCACCTGATAATGCCTTACCAAGAATAAGGATATCCGCGTGTACTCCATCATGATCGCAGGAAAGCATTTTTCCCGTACGTCCTAATCCCGACTGAATTTCATCAGCGATAAAAAGTACATTGTGTTTTTTGCAAATATCATAGGCTTTCTTCAGGTATCCTGCGTCAGGTATTACCACGCCCGCTTCACCTTGCACAGGTTCAATAAGAAAACCTGCAATGTTTTTATCGGAAGAAAGTAATTTATCTAATGCGTCTGCATCATTATAAGGAACCTTTAAAAAGCCCGGTGTAAACGGACCAAACTGTCCATAAGAATCAGGGTCAGTGGATATTGAAACGATAGAAATAGTCCGTCCGTGAAAGTTATTTTCACAAACCACAATTTTCGCTTCATTGTCAGCGATTCCCTTTTTTACATAACCCCATCTGCGTGCCATTTTTAACGCGGTTTCCACACCTTCAGCGCCAGTGTTCATTGGTAATACTTTATCATAACCAAAAAATTTAGTTATGAACTTTTCGTATTCGCCTAAGCTATCATTATAAAAAGCACGTGAGGAGAGCGTCAGTTTTTGTAGTTGTTTGGTTGTAGCTGAAACTATGGCAGGATGACAATGGCCCTGGTTAACCGCGCTGTATGCAGAAAGGAAGTCGAAATATTTTTTTCCCTCAACATCCCACACATAAACGCCTTCGCCACGATCTAACACAACAGGAATAGGATGATAGTTATGGGCACCGTAATGTTCTTCCAGTTCCATCAGTGTTTCGCTCTTTGTCATAGTCTCGGTCATAAGTAAAAATTTAATATACAAATATACTCAATAAAGAGGTATTTTCCTATACTGAACGGCTTACAAAACGCCTTTATCAGCAATGAAATAACAGGATTAAACGAGATTGAGTAATTATAAATGTTGAATGATAAATTTTAAATGGGATGTCTGCTTAATTCAACATTTACCATTTAAAATTCAACATTTTTTAATAGTATTTATCCAACAGATAAAACAGCGCCCCAATCGCACCTGCTCCAAGATTGAGTTCGCGTTTGTTGATCTTATCAAAAGTATCCTGAGCAGTATGGTGAATATCAAAATAACGTTGAGTATCGGGCTCAAATCCTATACAGGGAACACCCGTTTTTTCTAACCCAATAAGATCCGCGCCACCACCGCCTTTCTCGATGTTAGCAATGAGATAAGGCGAAAACAGATCCTTCCATTTGATCACCTTATTGTATAAGCCAAATGTTGTATCGACCCCGAAGGCTCTCGGGGAATATCCACCTGCATCGGTTTCAAGAGCGGCCAGATGTTTTTCTTTTTTATCCTGCGCGGCTTTTCCATAAGCGGTTCCTCCTGCTAATCCGTTTTCTTCATTCATGAATGCTACAGCGCGGATACTGTGCTTTGGTTTTATTCCAAGTTTTTTGAACATGCTCAGCATTTCAATCGTTTGAACAACTCCTGCACCATCGTCGTGAGCCCCTTGGCCATTATCCCAGCTATCGAGATGTCCACCTGCAATTAAATACTCATTCTTTCTTTCTGTACCGTTTATCTGTCCGATAATGTTGTAAGAAAGTACGTCAGGGTTTGTTACGCAATGCGTTTCAATATATACGGTGAGATCTTTATCTTCTTTTAAAGCTTCCACTAAAGCATCAGCAGCTTTGTAACTGATGGCAATGGATGTGATTTTTGTTTTGCTGATCGTAGAATCATAGATCATGTTACCAGTATGAGGTTCATCATCTGCTACTGATGTCATGCTTCTTACCATAGACGCCACCGCGCCGTATTTCGCAGCATGACTTGCTCCCCTGCCGCGGTACTTCACGCTTTCGCCGTAGGCTGTACCCGGACGAACATGCGCCTGGTTGAAGAACACGTTGTAGAAAACAATTTTTCCTTTTATTTCTTTTTCACCTAGTTTTTCCAATTCTTCAAAACTGTTCACCATTACCACTTTTGCTTTTACCCCTCCGGCATTTGTTCCTACCGAGCTTCCGAGCGCGCAACAGTTAAGCGCTTTATCTTTGATCTTTAATTTGGCGGAAGACATTAAACATTTTTCCCGTTTACCCCGCACCCAATACGGCACCATACAGGGCTGCCAGATAACAGTATCGGCTCCTGCATCGTACATGGCTTTTACTGCCCAGCCAACAGCCTGCTCAGCTTGCGGACTACCACTTAACCTCCCGCCAATTTTTGTGGTAAGGTATTCGAGATTAGAGTAGGCTTTGCTTTGAGTGAGGTAATAATCATAAATTTTTCTCACCATCACAGAATCTTCTTTCTGAGAAAATACTGAGGTGATAACGAAAAGAAAAAGAACACTATATATTTTTTTCATACTGTAAATTAACGAATCACGATCTGCTCAACAAGTCTGTACCCGCAAAATTTATTAATGTTATTAAGCAGTTCTTCTTTACGAAACGAAACCTCATGCTTTAAGGCAGCGGATTTCAGCGTTACAAAAATGATCTTGTTGTTAAAGAAAATTTCAGTTGTGTTCACAGCGATTGGCTCACCGGCAATTTCTTTCCAGCTGTTCTTTACCGAGAACTGCGAGATCTTTACATCCAGGTTCTCTTGTTTGAATAACTGGTTAATGGCATCGCCCAGTTTTATCAGATTATTTTTTTTTGCCATGCAGAATTACTTGATCACACAGGAAGATCTTCTTGTTCCTATACTGTTCTTTTTGTTTTTGTACTCGCACTTATTTTTGGCTTCCTGCTGGTCATGAGCAGTTACCACATAATAATCGTTAGAACTGTTTTGCAGCGTTAAATTGTTGCACTCGCACGTATACCTCTTACAGCTCATTAAAACCAGGATCGCACCGATACATAGAGTTACTTTCATTGGGGGTTTATTTTTTATGGGTTTATACTCTCTTTCAAGTCCGAAGTGATCCGAAGGATCTACTTCTTCACTGAAGCAGATCAAAGATCACTTCAGCGCTTTCGTTTCATCTCATCACTCGCGGTATTTACTTTTTCCCTGAGCGTATTTTTAAATTCTGATATTTTTTTTAATAATTCTCTGTCGGAAGAGCCTATGATCTGTGATGCCAGAATTCCCGCGTTCTGAGAAGCATTTACCGCTACAGTTGCAACGGGAACACCATTGGGCATTTGAACAATACTTAACAAACTATCCCAGCCATCAATACTATTACTGCTTTTCACAGGCACGCCAATTACAGGCAGTGGTGTTAACGAAGCCACCATTCCTGGTAAATGCGCCGCTCCTCCTGCCCCCGCAATGATTACCTGCAGGCCACGTTCAACGGCGCTTTTAGCATAGTCGAACATTTTTTCAGGTGTGCGGTGGGCCGATACAATATCTATTTCATAAGGAATATGAAAATGGTCGAGAATATCAGCGGCCGCCTGCATTACCGGCAGATCGCTGTTGCTTCCCATGATTATTCCAACTTTTGGTTTGTTCATTATTTAATTTCTTATTTGTTCGTGTCACGCTGAGCATAGTCGAAGCGCTCGTTCAGTTTTACAAAATCCCTTTCCTTCGACTACGCTCAGGATGACGGGATTTTTATCCTTCTATATGTGTATCGCTCTCTTAGCCGTTGCATCTAAACACGCTTCCTTCATACTTTCTGTAAATGTAGGATGCGCGTGGCTCATGCGGCTGATGTCTTCTGCGCTGGCTTTGTATTCCATTGCCACAACTGCTTCAGCGATCATATCGGCTGTGCGTGGACCGATCATATGCACTCCTAAAATTTCATCAGTGGCTTCATCAGCCAACACTTTTACGAAACCATCGGTATCCATACTTGCACGTGCTCTTCCGCTTGCTTTGAAAGGAAAATTTCCAACCTTATATTTTTTACCTTGCTCTTTTAATTGTTCTTCGGTGTAACCAACAGCTGCAACTTCCGGCCATGTGTAAACAACACCCGGAATTAAATTGTAGTTGATGTGTGGTTTTTGTCCCGCCATTGTTTCAGCGACAAAAACCCCTTCTTCCTCGGCTTTGTGGGCAAGCATATGTCCTTTTACAACATCACCGATCGCATAAATTCCTTCTACATTGGTACGAAGATGATCGTCGGTTTCAATTCTTCCGCGGTTATCTACTTTCACTCCGATCTTATCGAGACCAAGTCCATCGGTATACGGACGACGTCCCACAGCAACCAGACAATAGTCGCCTTTAATCTCTACTTTTTCGTCTTTCGAATTAAGAGCGCTCACAGTTACTTCTTTCGCTGTAGCTTTTACTCCTGTTACTTTGTGTTTGAACATAAATTCAAACTCCAGGTTTTTCTTAAGAACACGTTGTAATTCTTTGCTTAATGATCCATCCATTCCTGGAATGATACGATCCATAAATTCAACAACCGTTACTTTACTTCCTACACGGGCATAAACACTACCAAGCTCTAAACCGATTACTCCACCACCAATGATGATCATGTGTTTAGGAACTTCGGTTAATTCGAGAGCTTCCGTTGATGTAATAACACGTTTCTTATCAATTTCAATTCCCGGAAGAGAAGAAGGTTTTGATCCTGTAGCAATAATTGTTTTTGCAGTTTCGATAGTTTCTTTTTTACCATCTGCTTTTGTAATCTCAACTGTGTTTTTTGTAAGGAAAGATCCATGTCCTGTAAACACTGTGATCTTGTTTTTCTTCATCAGATAATTGATCCCGTCCACTGTCATTTTTACAACACCGCGTTTACGTTCGATCATTTGTTTGAGGTTTACTTTAGGGGCCTTTACATCAATGCCGTGTTCTTCGAAATGATGAACGGCATTATAAAAATGTTCGCTTGAGTCAAGTAATGCTTTAGAGGGGATGCATCCCACGTTAAGGCAGGTTCCACCGAGAGAAGGGTATTTCTCGATCAAAGCGGTTTTCATTCCTAACTGCGCGCAGCGGATAGCTGCAACATAACCACCGGGGCCGCCGCCAATAACTGTAACATCAAATTTTTCCATATAGGTTTTAAATTAAGGTTTTAATAAAAATCAAGCTCTAATTTACGCTTTTTTTCGGGAGACAATTACAAAATCAGGCTTTGTTCAGGAATTTTTTTGAGAAACGCTGATACCACGCGAAAGCCAGTAACAGCAGGGTAACCAGCACAGAGGCGTATGAAATAATATCGCCAAAACGGCTGAAGAAAGTTAAATTATTATTAGGCACCATGTCCTTCGCAATTACGGCATCTTCCCAGTAGTTTGTAGCCTCAGAAATATTGCCAAATTCATCAATAAAACAGCTTATGCCTGTGTTGGCACTTCTTGCAATTTGCCTGCGGTTTTCAATGGCGCGGAGACGGGCATAATTGAGATGATGTACATATCCGGGTGAATCGTCCCACCAGCCATCGTTGGTGACAATGAAAATAAAACTCGCGCCCTTACGAACGTATTCCGTCACATAATCAGAGAACACGCTTTCGTAACAAATAACCGGGGCAACACCTATATTTTTTCCATTGCTAAAACTTACCCGGTCCTTCTGCGTACCAAGACTACCCGATGTTCCGCCCATATCCAGGGCAAGACTTTCCAATGGTTTTAAGAGCCATGGAAAAGGCATACGTTCTACAGCAGGAACCAGTTTTGATTTATGATAGGTCTGAATCTCATATTTATCGAGCTGAAATGCCGTATTAAATTCATCATAACGAATGCCACTGCCTTTATCAAGACGGGCGGTTGCCGTTACATCCTCCTCTTTTCTATACGGAAGATAAGAGCTTGCGCCAACAACAATTTTAAGATTCGGGTATGGTGTAATGAGGCTGTCTTTAAACCAATGTAAGTGCTCCATGTTCCCGAGATCTTCTTCATTAATGCTCGAACGCATCTCCGTTATGAAAGTTTCAGGCAATACAAGATATTCGGTTTTGTTGGTGATCTTTTGTTTAGCGAGACGGAGCGCTTTTGAAAATGAAGGCTGAAAATCTTCCACGAATTTATCGTTGTAAGGATCAAGATTTGGTTGCACCACCACCACATGCATTTTATCTTTCTGCTCCGAAAGTGGTGTTTTTACCAATAGAAGCAAATAGGAAAACAGGATAGGAAGAATAATAGCGGCAGCAATTTTAAGAACAGGTTTTGAGGTAAACTTTAAAGAAGGTTCCTTAATCGCTTTAAAAACAAGAATGTTCACAGCCAGCACCCACAGCGTTCCCCCGGAGCTTCCGGTAAATTCGAACCACTGAACCCAGTTATGATTAAAAGCAAAACTATTGGAAAGATTGAGCCAGATCCACGCCAGATCCCAGATAGAATGCAGGTATTCCCATGCGATCCAGATCGGAACAAGTAGCCAGATGGCCAAGGGCTTATTGATACGGTTTTTAATATTAGAGAAGGTTAGAAACACAAAAGCCATTAACAGCGCATTGGCCAGCCAGGCAAGCACAGCGCCGAATTGTCCGAATTGTACCAGGATGATCCACCAGGTGGCGCCAAAGTTCCATAATAAAAATGTGAGATACGAAAAACGAAACACCTTTGCTTTGCGTTTAGGATCAAGGCTTTTAGAGAGATCGTCTTCCAGGATAAGAAGCGGAACAAAGGCGAAAAACAGGAAAATACTTAAATGACCGTACCAGGAAAGGGTTAACAAAGTAGCTGATAACAGACTTAATATCCACTTATTCGAACGTAATAACATAGTCTAAATATGGTTTAAAGTAGTTTAAAGTGGTTTAAAGCAGAAGCGCTTTTTAAACAAATTTAAACCTTTCAACTATTTTTAAACCCTATAAGGTGCGAAGATAGTATTTCGGGCTGTTATAAACATAATTTATGCCCTTGTTTAAATCTTGAGGCCATTATTTAAGAAATTTTAATGCTGTAGTCCTTGATTTAACAGTATATTTGCAAGTTGCTTTTTTTTATGATCGATTCAAGTATTCCCACATCAGAACCACGCAAATTATATCCGTTCCAGGAGCAGGCCGTTAATAATATTTTTAACCGCCTTATCGAATTACCTCCTAACGCCAACCTCCTGTTCCAGTTACCTACCGGCGGAGGAAAAACGATCATCTTTAGTGAGATCGCCAGGCGCTACATGGAGAAATTCAAACGTAAGGTTCTTATTCTTACTCACCGTATCGAGTTGAGTAAACAAACCTCGGATGTTCTTGAAGAACTCGGTATTAAAAACAAGGTGATCAACAGCGAAGTGAAAAATCTTCCGCAGCAAAGCGAATTTCAAAGCTTTACCGCTCTTGTTGAAACACTCAATAACCGCTTACAGGAAAACGATCAGTTTCTCGAAGATATCGGATTAGTGATTGTGGATGAGGCACACAACAACTCGTTCCGTAAAATCTTTCATTACTTTAACGACGTAAATATTCTTGGTGTTACCGCAACGCCCTTAAGTAGCAATAAAAAATTACCTCTTTACCAAACCTACTCCGATCTCATCGTTGGAGAAAGCATCTCCAATCTTATTGAACAAGGTTATCTCTGTGAAGGAAACACTTACACCTTTGATGTCAACTTAAGTTCACTGCGTGTCGGAAGCAATGGCGAGTTTACTGTAGGTTCGCACGAAATGCTTTACACACAAGCCATCATGCAGAGCAAACTGATTGATGCTTATGAAGAAATTGGCAAAGGAACAAAAACACTCATCTTCAACGCAGGTATCTTAACAAGCCGCGCTGTTTATGAAACATTAAAGAAAAAAGGTTTGCCTGTTCGTCACCTCGATTCTACGTTCTCTGATAAAGATCGCGCCGAAACACTGGAGTGGTTCCGCAATACAAAAGACGGTATCTTAACTTCGGTAAGTATCCTCACCACAGGGTTTGATGAGCCTGAAGTGGAAACCATTATGCTGAACCGCGCTACAAAATCACTGACGCTTTATCACCAGATGATTGGTCGTGGCAGCCGCGTTCTTCCAAACAAAAAACAATTCAAGATCATTGATCTCGGAAATAATTCGCGCCGCTTTAATCTCTGGCAATATCCTATCGACTGGAAACACGTTTTCGTTGCTCCGCATTTATACCTCGAGCACCGTTACAAAGACGAGTGGGATTATGAAATGGAGAACGATTACGATATGCCTGCAGAAATTAAGGAACGTTTCCTTAACTCGAGCGCTGAAGCATTTATCGTTCGCGACCGTTATTTAATGGCGCTTCGTAAAGGACAAAAACCTCAGATCGTTCTTGATGAGAGTCTTGAAGATCACTTTGCGCGTATTAAGGACAATGCCTCTGATTTTGATGAAGCCTTTGAATTATTCAATCTTCTCAGCGAAGAAATGAAATACCGCGTTAAACAATTCGGTAAATGCATTAACGCTACCAACAATCATAGCGACTGGCAATACCAGACCTACGCCAGTAAACTTCGTCGCCGTTTAATGAATTATTTTGTAGAGTAATGTATCATTACATCGTTTACAGGGTAATTGGTTATATATCACTCGTAGTGGGACTTTGCGCCACGGCCTGCATCTTCAAACTCGAGAACATGTTTTATGCTATAGCCCTGGCTATTTTCGGATTTATTCTTTCTGTGCTCAACATTTACTGGAACACAAAATATTACCAGGAGCGCGAAAAATGGCCGATGGGATACTTAGGAATGTTCTTCAGTTCCATCCCGGTT
>JAJONO010000070.1 GCA_021323535.1 Bacteroidota bacterium | reverse complement strand
AATTTAGGATCGTCGGAGTTTCCGGTTAAGAAATCAATTCCTTTTTCAGTTAATTCAACATGATTGTTTTTTTCGTCAATGGTGAAATACAATTCAACATCGATCTTGTGCATTTCCTTGTTCTGGTCCTGCATGTAGTGATTTTCGGTTTTTTGTAAGAGGGCCCTTACACCTTGTTCACTTAAATATTTAATAAGCGCCGAATTTTTAGGAAGACCGCGGTAGGCTCGTAATAATGGGATGCCCGCTTCTTTTTCTTTTCCTTCGGCGAATAATTTTTTCGCATCGGTAATACAAAGCTGGAGATACTGACGTTGCGCGTTTACAATTTTTTCAACGCGAGGTTTGTATTCAATGAATTCGTGTTTGTCTCCCTGCGGAGTAGGTCCGGAAATAATGAGTGGTGTACGCGCGTCGTCGATCAGTACGGAGTCAACCTCATCCACAATCGCGAAATTATGTTTACGTTGAACGAGATCATCAATTCCTCTCGCCATATTGTCGCGGAGATAATCGAAACCAAATTCGTTATTTGTTCCGTAAGTAATATCGCAATTGTAAGCAGCGCGACGTTCGTCAGTATTTGGTTCGTGTTTATCAATACAATCCACAGTTAATCCATGGAAGTAGAAGAGAGGAGCGTTCCACTCGCTGTCACGTTTTGCGAGGTAGTTGTTCACTGTTACAAGATGAACACCTCGCCCGGTAAGAGCGTTAAGGAACACAGGTAGAGTGGACACTAATGTTTTACCTTCACCTGTTGCCATTTCAGAGATTTTCCCCTGGTGAAGCACCATTCCACCAATCAACTGTACGTTGTAGTGGATCATGTTCCAGGTGATTTCATTTCCGGCGGCGAGCCACGAGTTTTTATAAATAGCCTGATCACCGCGAATCTCAATGTTTTTGTGTTTTGATGAAAGTTGCCTGTCGAGATCAGTTGCTTTAACAGCTAATTCAGTATTATTGGTGAAACGTCTTGCAGTTTCTTTAAGAATAGCGAAAGCTTCAGGAAGCACTTCATTAAGGGAAGCTTCCAGTTTTTTTGTAATGTCTTTTTCTATCTCGTCAATTTCTTTGTAAAGTTCTTCTTTACTGTTTACATCCATATCAGGATCCGATTCGATCTTTGCTTTGATGGTAAGGATCTCATCATTTTCTGATCTAACAGATTCACGGGTTTTATGTTTAAGCGCTTCAGATTTTGCGCGGAGGTCATCGTTAGAAATTGAGCTAAGAGAATTATAAATGGAATTTATTTCTTCAACTTTTGATTCAAGGTTTTTGATATCCTTCTCACTTTTGGTCCCTAACAGTTTTTTAAGAAAATCGAACATAGAGTTTAAAAATTATAAGCCACTAAAGGTAACAAAATTTAGGCCAAGGAACAATTTGGCGGGTTTATTAAAAATTAGGTGACGTTAAGTCGGATTTGTTCTTGAAAATCAGAAAGGACGTGACAAATCAGGCAATTTGTTAAACAAAAAACCCTTCCGGAAATATCTCGGAAGGGTTTAAATTTTGGTTTTATTGGCTATTAAACAGTTACTTTTTCACCTTTAAGAACGGCTGCCATTGTTTTACCGATTTCTGCCGGACTTTCGCATACGAAAATGCCGCATTCGCGAAGAATTTTCATTTTAGCTTGTGCTGTATCATCGGCTCCACCAACGATTGCACCGGCGTGACCCATAGTACGGCCTTTTGGCGCGGTTTGCCCGGCGATAAATCCAACAACAGGTTTTTTATTTCCGTTAGCTTTGATCCAGCGGGCCGCATCGGCTTCATAATTTCCGCCAATTTCGCCAATCATTACGATTGCTTCGGTTTCAGGGTCGTTCATTAATAGTTCAACCGCGTCTTTTGTAGGGGTTCCAATGATAGGATCTCCGCCAATTCCGATGGCAGTAGTAACACCAAGACCTGCTTTCGCAATCTGGTCCGCCGCTTCATACGTTAACGTACCGCTTTTGCTCACAATACCGATTTTCCCCTTTTTGAATACGAAGCCAGGCATAATCCCCACTTTAGCTTCTCCGGCAGTAATAACGCCAGGGCAGTTAGGACCAATTAAGCGACAACCTTTGGTTTTAATATATTCTTTCGTGTAGATCATGTCCTTAACAGGAATGCCTTCCGTGATACAAACAATAACTTTGATGCCAGCGTCGGCCGCTTCCATAATAGCATCGGCAGCGAAAGCAGCAGGTACGAAAATGATCGAAACATCAGCTCCTGTGGTTTTAACAGCGTCGATAACCGTATTAAATACCGGTTTATCAAGATGCGTGGTTCCACCTTTACCTGGAGTAACTCCACCAACTACATTGGTCCCGTATTCTATCATCTGGCCGGCGTGAAAAGTTCCCTCTCCGCCTGTAAAACCCTGCACAATTACTTTTGAATTTTTGTTTACTAATACTGACATAATCGAAAATTTGAGTTACGAATATAAAGACTTATTTGTATTAAAACAATTCGGATTATTAAGGTAAATTTACCGCAAAATCAAACAGTTTGGGCCCCTTTATTGAACTTTATACAGATGGTGCAGCCAGCGGAAATCCCGGCCCGGGCGGCTTTGGCGTGGTTTTGCTTTTCGGTAAATTCAGAAAGGAAATAAGCGGTGGATTCAGGCGCACTACTAACAACCGTATGGAACTTCTTGCGGTAATAGTTGGTTTAGAGAGTATTACAAATCGTGACCTGAACGTTAAGATTTATTCGGACAGTAAATATGTAGTAGATGCCATTAATCTGAAATGGATCTACGGCTGGAAAAAGATCGGCTTTGCCAAAAAAGCGAACCCCGATTTATGGCAACGGTTTCTTAGAATTTATGATCCTGCAAAACACGAATTTATTTGGGTAAAAGGACATGCGAGCAATAAAGAAAATAACCGTTGTGATGAGTTGGCTGTTGCAGCCTGTAGATTCCCGAAGTTAATGATCGACGAGGGTTATGAGGCATCGAAACGAGGAGCACTCTAAATTTTAACCACATACACACATAGCTTTCTTATTGTTTGTTAAGCTAAATTGAAAAGCAACAGTACTTAAGAGAGAATATCTGCGATATTTTTCATAGACATGATCCAATCCCTTTAAGTCTGAGATAATTTTGCAATAACGTTGGTTCTGAGCATTGAACTTCTATGGAGTTGTGTACAAAAGAGATCAAAGTCAGAAAATTTCGCGAAGCAAAATCCCCTTTGTTCTCTGCGCCTCTGTGGTTAAAAACCGTAAATGTTTACATAGTTGTTTTCATTATGACTTTCAGCTATCATCCTTCAACTTTCAACTCCGACAAGTTACTCGATTCTCTCCCTGTAAAGAAACTTCTCCTGTGTGCTTTCAAAAGGCCTGTAAACATAATACACGTAACCATCACGGATCTTGATCTTTTCGGCGCTATGATGTTTGAGCTTGTATGTTTTTATTTCTTTACCGGTCTGAAAATCGATTTGTTTTAAGTAGTGATGTTCGCTTTTGCTGAAGAAAGCATACACTTTATTTTCATATTCATCCACGAATAATTGTTTTTTCCATTCGCGCCAGTTTTTCGGATGATGGTAATTTATTTTTACACTGTCGATGAGTTTATTTTTTTTGTCGAAGTGATAGATGTGGTCGGTGTAATGGTTGAACACGCAAACAGTATCTTTCAGTACAAATAGCGGCGCATATAAAGGTTCATAGAATAAACTCTGCGTAAAGCCGCTCATTAACGCAGCTATGATTCTCTTGTCGGTTTTGTATTGCGCGGCTAAACGGCGGGCCTCGAGTTGCGCTCCTGAAGGAAGATAATAGTATTCCATATTATAGATCTTCATCAGATCTGAATTGGTAACGGTGCTTAGTAAATTATTGGTGGTGTCGCCCCGCCTCACAAAATAATAATTAAAAAGAGGAAACTTATCCCATTGATTGCTCACATAATAATGTCCGTTTGCCGAATCGGCCACAGGTTTTAATCCGTGATTGAAATCATTTTTGGTGACGGTCATTAACAGGAATTCTTTGTTGAGAATATCGAGACGGAAAATAGTATCCGAGCAAACGAGATCGGTGTAGCCTTCGTAATCGTGAAAGAACCCCGATGCCTCACCGGCATATTTCGGAAGTTGGAGACTTGTGATGATTTTACCATTGTAATCAGAAAATTGTATGTGCGCTTTTTTAAGGGATTTTTCTGCTGTTAGAAGAATAAGTTTGTCTTCGTAAAAATCAAAATCGTAAATGGAATAATTTGGTTTTCCCACCAGTGTTTCAGGTTTGTTTTCGGCATAAACGGGAATTTCGGTGAGCAGATTTGTCTTCTCTTTCAAAGCTATGGAAATGTAAACCGTGTCCTTGTCTTTGGTTTTAATTTCCTTAATGAAAGAATAAAAACTTAAATGCCCGAAATGTAATTTAATGAGCGGTTGCTTCTGTAAAGTGATCTGAAATTGTCCATTCTTATTAGTGAGAACTCCGGTAGAAGAACTTGTATTTTTTACAGCTACATTCTCAATTGCTTCACCTGTGCGTTCATTTTTTATTGTTCCCTTAATGATAACGTTTTGGGAACTTAACCGGAAGGCCACCAGGAGCAATATTAGTAAGGGGAGTCTCATTTGATATTAAGACGCAAGTTATTTAAAATTCCATAAAAGTTGAATGTTTAAAGTTGAAAGTTCTGGATGCCTAAGTGTTCCAGATGATCCAACTCTTTTCGGCCTGCAATTTCAGCATACTAAGGCCGTTCATAGTGACAGCACCGTGTTTTTTCGATGTTTCTAAGAATAAAGTTTCAGTTGGGTTGTAAATAAGATCGTAACACAAATGTTGTTCTGTTAGGTATTGATATGGAATTGCCGGACATTCATGTACATCAGGAAACATCCCAACAGGAGTTGTATTTATAATAAGTTTGAAGCTTTCGAACATGTAACCGTTAAGTTGTTCGTACGAAAAGATCTTCGGTCCTTTTTTGGAAGTGCTCACATAATACACTTCCACACCAACCGATTCTAATGCGTATGCCACTGCTTTGGAGCTTCCTCCTGTGCCAAGAATAAGGGCGCGCTCATGCTGCGGTTCCAAAAATGGTTTAATACTTTGTTTGAATCCATAATGATCGGTATTATGACCAATCAATTTTTTATCTCTGAATTCAATACAATTTACGGCTCCAATCTCTTTTGCGTCTGGTGTGAGTTCATCAAGAAAAGGAATGATACTTTCTTTATACGGAATAGTTACATTAAGACCTTTCAGGTGTGGATTGCCTTGTACTACAAGAGAAAATCCCTCTATGTTATCAAGCTCAAAATTCTTATATGAATGATCTTTAAGTTTGAGTTCAAGAAATTTCAACTCAAAATATTCCTTAGAAAAAGAGTGCGACAAGGTTTTACCAATGAGTCCGAATACGTGTTGCATAATTAGTCTGGTTTATATCCTTGTCTGTGAACAAAAAGTGTTTTGCCACTCGCAAGATCAATTCCGATGCTCCGGTGTTCGCCGCTACTTTCGTAAAATACGATGTGTTTTTCGGAATAATTGTTCGCCAGGTAAAGATGATCGCTTTGAAAATTCTTTATGAAAAATTTAAAAGCGGTATCCTTGTTCTGCCAGACTGTTTTTCCTTCAGTATTTATTTTTTCTACGATTGGCTGCGCTTTTTTTGAGAAATCGCTTAAATATACAATGATGACAAAATCAGGAGTACTCATAAGACGCTGCGCGCAAGGATAAATAGTTTCGTTTATCTTCTCCAGTTTTTTAAAATGACGTTTTGAGTATTTGTCATTTTTTTGAAAACCATTGATATAATAATCTGAAATGGTTGCGTTTTCGCCCGATGATTCTTTTTTCGTAATAAGATACAAATTCGCTTTTTTATTTTCTGTAATATAAAAATTAGTTCGGGTTGCTGTATCTGTTCTGTAGGAATTACTTTCTGTTTCTTTGTCTCGCAAGAGATGTCGTGCCGGAAAATAATGAAATTCGTCGCCGCTATTTGAAGAGATAACAAATTCTTTATTATACACCCTTGATTCAACTTTTCCGATCCCATCTTTCAATTCAGGAAACTTCTTTTCAAAGTAAGAATTATCAAGGATTTTTTTTCCGGTGTAAAGGTCAAAGGCCTGGAGTCCGCCTTCTTCGCTGCCGTTCCAAACTGTATCATTTACCAGCAGAAAATCATAACCGAGGCGTTTATTGAAATTAAAATTGTCGCTCCAGGTTGTTGTTTCTCCGAGTGGCGCCTGATTTAATAATTCATTTTTACCTGGATCAATAATTCTGAGCGTATGCCTCGCACTGTCCAGTTTTGTACCGTCTTCTTCCAGTATTTCCCATACAACCGTTTTATTGTTTCCTGCAAAGGCAATGTATTTATCAATGGTGGGTTCCTGCCATCCAGAAAGAATAGAATTAAAACCATTTCCAACCTGGTTTTTTACGCTGAAAGTTACAAAGCCTATAATTCCCGCCGTGAATACAAGAACAACAATAGCAATGACGCAGCCCAATCGTTTAGCTTTGGCTGGAGTTGCCTGATTGTTTTTTATTGCCTGTTGTTTTAATTGCTGGAAAACAGCATTTAAATCATTAGGAACACCTTCCTGTTTTTCTATAACACGAAACGTGGTCTGGCAGTAATTACATTTGTATTCCTCGGGGTTGATCTTAAAAACACTTGTGGCGCCGCAGGAAGTACATTGTATCTTTTTTACGTTGTCCACTATTTTTTGAATTTACTTTTCAAAGCTGCAAGCGCGCTGTTCATGTCATTCGGATCATATTTTTCTTCTTTCGCAACTACTTTTGACTTTTGGTTTGACCCCTTTTGACTTGAACTGGTTAGCCCTTCACCTTTCATTGTTAACGCAATACGTTTACGTTTCACATCCACTTCGCTTACTGTTACCCATACTTTTTGTCCCACCTTCACAATTTTATTAGGATCGTCTACAAAAGTATCGCTGAGTTGTGAGATGTGAACAAGTCCGTCCTGGTGAACACCAACATCTACAAAGGCTCCGAAGTTGGTCACGTTGGTTACAATGCCGGGTAATCGCATACCTTCGCGGAGATCGTTTACTTCATGAACATTTTCATCGAAGCTGAATACTTCGAATGCTTTACGTGGATCGCGTCCCGGTTTTTCGAGTTCGTTCACAATATCTTTTAAAGTAAGCAGACCAACGGTTTCGTTGACATAATTAGTAAGCTGTATCTTTTTACGAAGATCTTTGTCATTAACAAGATCATCAATACTGCAGTTAAGATCAGAAGCCATTTTTTCAACAATGTGATAACTTTCGGGATGCACCGCGCTTTTATCCAGCGGGTGATTTCCATTTCTGATACGTAAAAATCCTGCAGCCTGTTCAAATACTTTTTCTCCCATACGTGGAACTTCAAGAAGATCTTTTCTCGAACGGAAAGGACCTTTCTGATTCCTATACTCAACAATGTTTTGCGCGAGAACAGGGCCAATTCCTGCAACATAGGAAAGTAATTGTTTTGACGCCGTGTTCACTTCAACACCAACACCATTAACACAACTCATTACCACTTCATCCAGTTTGTTTTTCAATTGAGCCTGATCCACATCGTGCTGATATTGTCCAACACCAATGGATTTCGGATCTACTTTTACAAGTTCCGATAAAGGATCGGCCAGCCTTCTTCCAATAGAAATGGCGCCACGCACTGTGAGATCATAATCTGGGAATTCTTCACGCGCCACTTCAGAGGCCGAATAAACAGAAGCTCCGGCTTCGCTGACAACGATCACCGGAATTTCTTTCGGAAGAATCTCTATTCCCCTGATAAATTGTTCGGTTTCACGGGAAGCGGTTCCGTTGCCAATAGCAATAGCTTCGATATCATGTTTCTGACAGAAAGCCAGAACAACCATTTCGGCTTCTGTTTTTTTACGCTGTGGTTCGTGAGGATAAATGACCGTTTCTTCCAATAATTTTCCCTGGCGGTTCAAGGCCACAACTTTACATCCGCTTTTAAAACCCGGGTCAATTCCAAGAATGGATTTTTGTCCAAGCGGAGATGCAAGTAACAACTCACGTAAATTATCGGCAAAAACAACAATGGCTTTTTCTTCGGCCTGTTGTTTTGTAAGAAGCCGCATTTCCGCCTCAATACTTGGCGCGAGCAGTCGTTTATAGCCGTCCTGGATGGCTTCTTTAATTTGCGCTGCGGCGTCACCTCTTGAGGTGATCATTCGTTTTTCAATATTAGCAAGCGCTTCTTCTTCATCAATGGTGATGTCAAGAATGAGAATATCTTCTTTTTCGCCACGGCGCATGGCTAACATACGATGGCTTGGGCAGCTCATCAATGGTTCCTCCCATTCGAAATAATCTTCAAATTTTTCTCCGGCCTCTTCTTTACCTTTTATTACACGACTCTTGATCTTTGCCGAACGTTTGAACTGTTCACGTATCGTATCGCGAACAATGGCATCTTCACTACAGATCTCCGCAATAATATCGCGGGCGCCCTGTAAAGCTTCCATCACACTCTTCACTTCTTTTTCTTCAGAAATGAATTTCTCTGCCTCATCAAAAACGTTGTTGTTCTTTTGTTCAAGAATGAACACCGCCAATGATTCAAGCCCTTTTTCGCGTGCGATGGTGGCCTTGGTACGACGTTTTGGTTTATATGGAAGATACAAATCTTCCAGCTTTGAAAGTGTTTCAGCAGCCAGAATTTTTTCCTTCAGATCCTCAGTCAGTTTTCCTTGTCCCTCAATCGATTTCAGGATGCTTTCCCTGCGTTGTTCAAGTTGTCGTAAACGCTCAAGTTCATCACGGATCTGAGAAATCTGTACTTCATCCAATCCTCCCGTCATTTCTTTACGGTATCTCGAAATAAATGGAACGGTTCCTCCTTCGTCTAGTAATCGTACGGTTGCTGTAACGTTTCTTGAATCAATGTTCAAAAGATCTGCGATCTTAAAATGTAATCTGGCTTCGTTCATAAGAAAAATATAATACAGCTTGAAAATTAAAGAGCTTTGTCAACAAATTCAAAGCAATTTTTAAAGAATAGTCAACAAAATCAATGCTTTTAAGAGAATTTATGGAAAAATTTACTCAAAAATTAACCTCGTTATTTGGTATTATTTCCTAAATTCGTTAGTCGAATCAAATCACATAAACAATGTATAAAAGAAGGAATTCATCGATTGGGGTTTTGTTTTTGCTGATCTCCCTTTGCGTTAACGCGCAATCACCAAAAAAATATTTTAGTCTGGCCGAAAAGCTATTCGAAGCGAATAATTATAATGAAGCTCTTACCAATTTTTCAAAAGCGATCGAACTTGATCCGAAGTACGAAAAAGCCTACGTATCGCGCGCGCTTTGCTATGAGAAACTAAATAAGAAAACAGAAGCGGTTGAAGATTACCGCAAGGCAATACTTTTGTCGCCGAAGGAAAAAGAATATTATTACCATGGTGGCCGATTGCTTTCCAACCTTGAAAACTGGAAAGAAGCCGACCAGATGTTCCGTAAAGCACTCGAACGTGATAAAGGTTATGAAGAAGTGATCACAGAAGAAATTAAGGTGCTTCACAAAACCAAGGATTATACCTACGGATTGCAGGTAAGTCAAATGGGACTGGATGTTAAGAAAACCGCCACAAGTTATTATAACCACGCCGTGATGCAGGACAGTCTCAAAAATTATGTAGAGGCCGAAAAAGAATATAAAAACTCGAAGTATTACGATTCTAAATTTATGCCTGCCTATGTAGGCCTTGCCCTGGTTCAGGTAAAACTCAACAAAATAAACGACGCCGTTACAACCTGTGAAACCGCTCTTACAAAGGACGCGAACAGTGTTGATGTTTTTGAAGCCAGAAGTTATGTTTACGCTGCGAAGAATGATTACCAGAACGCCTTGAACGACATTTCAAAAGTGTTAGTGTCGAAACAAAGCGCCCCGCTTTATAAAGCAAGAGCTGGTTTTTATACAAAACTCGGGCAGTCGCAAAATGCAGCCAATGATTATTCGCAGGCAATTAAGCTCAACGATAAAGATGTTGAATCCTATCTTAAGCGCGCCGAAGCTTTTGAACAGGCTCAGAATATGAAAGCGGCCGTTGCGGATTATAATAAAGTAGCGGCTCTTTCTGTTGGAAATTCAAAAGCTGAACTTATTGCATTGGACGCGAAAAAGAAGGCCTTTGATCTTAGCCGCGAAACCAACAAGCCGGAAATCGTAATTACCTCACACAAACTAATCAACGACCGTTACATTAAATTACCGGGCGATAAAGATGAATTGATCATTAGCGGTTATGTGAATGACGCGAGTTTCATCACGTCAATCCAGGCGAACACGGCTTATGCAAACTTTTCTAAAGATTCTTTGAATCCGAGATTCACAGTGAAAGTGGGGGGATTAAATAAAATAAACGAAATCGCTTTCATTACAACGGATGTTTACAACAACGTTCAAAACATGACCTTTAAAGTGGAACGTACCGAAGTTAATAAGCCAGTTATTACACTTGAAGTCCCTTCTGCTTCTTCAGATGGGGAAATTTTCCTTGACAGCAATAACCCTGATATTTATGTACAGGGTAGAATCAAGGATGAAAGTCTGATCGAATCTATTTACATCGATGGCGTGGCTGCTTCTTTTTCTCCAACGGCCAACAATCCTGATTTTACATCACAGATTACCATCGCCAACAAAAATAAAATTTCTATAACCGCAAAAGATGTTTATGGTAACGAAACAAAACAGGATTTTACTTTAAACAGAAGCGGTGCCGAAGCTGCCGCAAATAACCCGATGGGAAATACCTGGGTGATTTTTATTGAGAACAGTAAATACCAGAGCTTCTCCAGTCTCGATGGCCCCGCGAAAGATGTTACTACTATGAAAGCCGCGCTCGCGAATTATAAAATATCGAAGATCCTTCACAAAAAGGACATGACTAAAACTGAAATGGAAAAATTCTTCTCGATTGAATTACGCGATAACGTAAAGAATCAGAATATTTCATCAATGGTGATCTGGTACGCGGGACATGGAAAATTTGTTAGTCCCACGGGTTATTGGGTTCCTGTTGATGGAAAAACAGACGATGAATTCAGTTACTTCGGAATTAATAATCTGAAGGCAGCAATGCAGGCATATTCTTCGAAACTGAAACACTTATTGGTGATCACTGATGCCTGTGAATCGGGGCCAAGTTTTTTAATGGCCATGCGTGGCGGAGAAGATAATCTACGTTGCGAAAATAATGACCTTATTAAATCAAAATCGGCGCAGGTATTTACTTCGGCCGGATATGAACTGGCAACGGATAATTCACAGTTTACAAAAACATTTGCTTCTACTCTTAATAACAATACAGATGCCTGTATCGCTGTAGAAAAAATTGTGAAGAAAGTAACCGGAGCAGTAGTTCAGGCAGGAAACCAGGCGCCTAAATTTGGTAAGATCAAGGATCTTGAAGACGAAGGTGGAACATTTTTCTTTATGAAAAAATAATTTAAAAGGATCGTATGCAGTTTATCAAACATTTTGTACGATCCCTTTTAATCTTAATTCCCTTAGCTTTTAACGCGCAAACGTACCCTTTCATTAATTATGGTGTGAAGGACGGATTGGCGCAATCCAACGTTTCAGGAATTGTTCAGGATAAAAATGGTTATTTGTGGATCGCCACTGAAAGCGGCGTCTCAAAATTCAACGGAAAAGATTTTATAAACTATACTACTGAAAACGGACTTGCAGATAATAATGTGAGTTGTATTTACCAGGATGCTTCAGGAATTATCTGGTTAGGGCACGAAAACGGAACGCTTACCAAATACGACGGAAAAGAATTTATAGCGATTCGTTCAGAGCTTCTTCCTAAAGACGAAAAAATTTATTCTATCTGTAAAGACAAAAAAGGTTCATTATGGATTTCTACTTCTACATTCGGAGCAATTTGTTTTATTGATGCGGCAAAAAGTTTTACCGATAAATCGAATTGTAAAAATTATACCGGAAAAGAAGGATTAAGTCAGTACGTTTTTTCTTTCGTGGAGGATAAAAATGGCGGACAATGGTTTCTTACCGATGTAGGAATTAAAGTGTTTAATAAAGAAAAAAACATTTTCGAATTTTTTAGCCCTCCCGGAATGCCAATGGGCCAGGCAACGGCATTAAATCTTTCAAAGGATGGAAATATTCTCATTGGAACATCAGGCACGAGCGTTTCGAAATATGACGTCGATAAAAAAACGTTCGAACCATTTGTGTACCCTGCTCTTGTTTCTGTTATGATGCAGGGCCCTCCAAGTTTTGTGTACACGATTTTTGAAGACTCAAAAGGAAATATCTGGGCTTCGGTTTTAAATTATGGCGTGTGCCGTTACAAAAAAGAAACAAAAGAGATTACCTTCTTCAATGCGTCGAACGGCTTGCGGGTAAATAAGATCAAGAGTATTTCGGAGGATAATGAAGGAAATATTCTTTTTGGAACACTTGGTGAAGGAATAGAAATTTTTAAAGGAGAGAAATTTGTTTCCTATTCAAAAAAAGATGGTTTGATCAATGACCAGGTTTTTGCAATTACGCAGGATAAGAAAGGGAACTATTGGTTTGGTACCAACGAAGGAATAAGCATTCTCGATTCAAAATCAAAAACATTCACGAATCATTCGTCCATAGGACCGCTTCCGGGAAATAGTGTAAGGGCGTTAACAACAGACCAGCAGGGAAACGTATGGATAGGAACCTGGGGAGGTAAAGTGGCTAAGTATGATGCAAAGACTTCAAGATTCACTGTCGTACCGGCACTGAACGAGTCTATCAAACCTTTTGTAAGTTGTTTATTGGTGGATAGTCATAATAAACTATGGGTAGGTACCGGTGATGGCTTGGCCTGCATGGATCTTGAAAGTGGCGCTGTGCAGACTTACAGGGAAATAAACGGGTTAAGCGACAACGATATTTCCTGTCTTTTTGAAGATAGCAAGGGGAACATATGGATTGGCACAAAACAAAAAGGGATAACTCTGGTTACGGGATCTTCATTAAAGATCATAAACAAAAATGATGGACTCAATTATACAAACGTAACGTCAATTACCGAAGCGTCGAAAGGAAGAATATGGATAGGTACGGAAGGAGGAGGCGCTTTTGTTTATGAGAATAACACGTTTACCAATCATAAAACGCGTGATGGTTTGCTTTCGGATTTTATAACGCTTGTTGCTACCGACCGGAACAAGGATATTATCTGGTTAGGAACAAATAAAGGTTTATGTCGTTACAATTACGAGGAAGTAAGGTTCAGAAGTTATTCCAAAAGTGATGGTTTTACAGCTATAGAAACCAAACCCAAAGCAGTTTATAATGATACCGAAGGAAATATATGGTTTGGAACAGTTGACGGGGTTTTTAAATATAATCCGAAACTGGATCTGGATAATTCGGTTGAACCTTTAACGCAGATTACCTCGGTTAAAGTTAATTCGAAAGATGTTCCGATGTCGCAAACACTTGATCTTTCATACAAAGAAAATTCGTTAACCTTTGAATTTATTGGTGTTTCACTTTCAAACCCGGAAGGAGTTGCATACAAAGTAATTCTGGAGGGTTATGATGACTGGAAAACAACAAAAGACAATTCGGTTTCATATTCTAATCTTCCACCTGGTAAATACACATTTAAACTCATTGCCTGTAATGGAACGGGACTATGTAACAAAAATGAGACTACTGTAGCATTGATCATTACACCGCCTTTCTGGAAGACCTGGTGGTTCTACGCCATTGTTATTCTAACAGGATTGACCTTATTTATGTCGTATGTAAAGATCAGGGAAAGAAGTCTTATCCGCGAGAAAAAAATTCTTGAAGAAAAAGTAAGGGAACGCACCGCTGAAGTGGTTCAGAAAAATATTGAACTCGATGAAAAAAATAAAGACATTACAGCAAGTATCCGTTACGCGAAACGTATCCAGGATGCTATTCTGCCACCCGATGAATTTGTGAAAAATTTTCTTCCTAAAACTTTCGTGCTTTTTAAACCGAAAGATATTGTGAGCGGAGATTTTTACTGGCTGGCAGATAAAAAAGACATGGTTCTTTTCGCGGCAGTGGATTGTACCGGCCATGGGGTGCCCGGAGCTTTTATGTCTATTGTAGGGCACAATTTGCTTGATCAGATCGTTGGTGAGTATGGATTAACACAACCTGCCGCTATTCTCGACGCGTTAAACAAAAGTGTAAGTGATACTCTGCGCCAATCTTATTCAGAAGATAATTCTATCCGGGATGGAATGGATATTGCCTTGTGTTCGTTCGACAGAAAAACAAATATTCTCGAATATGCAGGAGCTTATAATCCTTTATGGCTCATTCGCAATGGAGAGTTAATAGAGTACAAAGCAAGTAAGTTCCCGATAGGAAATCTGAAAAAAGGCGAGAATAAAAAATTCGCGAACAATAGTATACAATTACAACCCGGAGATTCACTTTATATTTTCTCTGATGGTTTTGCCGATCAGTTTGGTGGCCCCGGCGGTAAGAAATTCAAGTACAGCACATTTAAACAACTGCTTATTGATACACAACACATGAGCATGGAAGAACAGGGCGAACACATCAACAAAGTAATAGAAGGGTGGAGAGGAAGCCTTGAGCAGGTAGATGATATTCTTGTTATCGGAACAAGATTGTAACAGCATAGCTCTTTAAAAATTATTCCAATGAAAACAAAAACAATTATTTTAAGTGCAATCATTTTTGCCTGCTGTTCTGTCGCCTTTTCTCAAGCAAATGAAAAGAAAGTAAAAATAAAAGTAAGCACTGCTGAAGAATTTGTAAAAGCCATTGGAAATGATCGTGTCATAGAACTAAGCGCCGACACTTTTTATCTGCGTGATCTTGTTAAGCTGAAAGACTTACCAATTGATGAAGGAGGAAGCGCTACATTAACGCCTTATGTAGAATATTCGGGAGGAAGAGGGATCCAGATAACTAATGTTACTGGACTGGAAATTACAGGCACTACATCCGGAACCAAACATTCGATTTTATCATCACGTGATTACGGCGATGCTATTCTTTCTATAGATGGCTGTAAGAATATTATTCTGAAAGATTTTGAAGCGAACCACGTTCCAAAAGCTGAAGGACATTGTACAGGCGGCGTAATTTACATTGACGGATGCGAAAATATTTTAATGGATAATTGTACCCTGATTGGGAGTGGCTCGTATGGCATTGATGTTGGAAGATCAAAAAATATAATGGTAAAAAACACTACTATTAAAGAATGCTCCACTTTATTATCCGAACTTCAGCAAACAAGCGATCTTTATTTTATGAATTGTACTTTTACCGAGATCAGGTGCGATGGTTATCTTATTATTGCCACAGACTGCCATTCTGTAACTTACGATAATTGTACCTTCTCTAAAAACTATTCTTACAACAAGCCCGGCGATTATGAATATGATGAAGGACGCCAGCGATTATTGTATTTTTACGATGATAAAACAAGTGCCAACTTTTCATTCAAGGCGTGTAATTTCTCAGATAATAAAATACTTAAGTTTACAAATAAAGATACTGTAGTGACAAAAACCGATAATAAGTTTGTGAATAACGACGGACTGAAATAACACCGAAGTAGAACTCCTTTATCGCTCACTTCAGGATTATTTATTTTCCTCCGGTTGAAGAGAACTCATTAATCCTGAGGAAAACGGGCTCCAGCAACAAACCTTAACACCAATTTCCTGTAGGCCAAAGTTAGTCCATACATTACAGGTCTTGAATGCAGAATAAGTTCCTACCGCTTCGTAGAACAGATCGTGATCGCCATAACCAGGGTGTTCAATCTTCAATAAGTTACTCTCTTTCATCATGAAACTTTTTTCGATATAAGAGATAAGTTTTTCGTAACTTTTTTCATCAATGATAAGTTCAGCGCATTTCTGAAGTTTTACTTTCGGTTGTTTAACATAACGAACATGAACCGCAGTACCGCTTAAACCAAAGGTTGCTTTAAATGCCGTGCTAAAGGTGAGATCGTCCCAGGTAGGAGTGTTCAGATAAAAACCTTTATCGCCCCAGCCAAAAGCGGTGTAGCTGTAAATAGAATCCTGCGCTTTGAATAGCTCCGGAGGAAAAATAAGGCTCCAGTCTTTGAATCTGGTTTTGGTTGGAACTACAATGTCCGTATGAACTCCATTTGAAACAACGAATATTTTTATTCCGTCTTTTGTATTTACAAAGTCGTCATTAACATCAATGTGAGGTAATGTGTAAGCAGCTGTAAAATACAGAGCGAGAAAAATAATTATTCCCAGGAGGGTTTTAAAAATGATTTTGAATATTCTTCTTACCATCTCAGACGTTTATTACTTCATAACTTTATCCCAATTTAAGAAACGCTAAATTTCAAAAGTATCAGCATCCATGCCAACAGGAAAAATTTTTCTGAAGTCCTCCAGGTAATTTCTGTCGAGAACAACGGTTTCTATACTTTCTTCACCCGTTTTTGTTTTGTTAATGATCTCACCCCGTGGATTGATGACCAGGCTATCACCCGAATGAGCAATATCATTTCCATCCTTACCAATTCTGTTGACCCCAATGACATAGCATTGGTTTTCTATCGCTCTCGCAATAAGTAACTGTTTCCAGGGATAAATTCTTACTTCGGGCCAGTTGGCTACAAAGATGAGAACATCGTATTGCCAGGTATTGTCTTTTGCATTGAATTTGTTCCGTGACCATACCGGAAAACGAAGATCGTAACAAATCAGCGGACAAATATTCCAGTTCCTGATCTTTGTTATAATCTTTGTTTTGCCGGCAGAATAATGCTGGTCCTCTTTGCCCATTCTGAACAAATGACGTTTGTCATAATGACTTACATTCCCATTAGGCTCTGCCCATAGTAAACGGTTAAAATATTTTTTATTTTCCTCTACCGAAACGCTTCCTGTAACAACTGCATTTTTTTCCCGGGCTTTTTGTTTCATCCACTCCAACGTTGCTCCGTTCCAGGGCTCTGCCTGTTTTTCCGGATTCATAGTAAAGCCCGTGGTGAACATTTCGGGTAATATGATAAGATCAGTTTCTTCTTTGATAGAAGCGATCAACGCATCAAAATGAGCAATGTTCTTTTCACGATTCTCCCAATATAGTGAAGTTTGTATAAGTGTGATTTTCATGTTTTTTAATTATCTGCAATATTTATTGAATGCTGCAATGGCCGGTTCGAAGTTATTCTGCGCGGCGATTTTAAAATCTTCGCAAGGGTTTTGCCGCAGGTTCACTTTTACAACACCTCTCCAGTAATAAGCTTCATAATATTGTGGGTTCATGCTCAGACACAATTCAAGATCGGAAAGAGAGGATTTAAAATCCTGCTTTTTTCCAAAAACAATAGCCCGTTTAAAATAATATTCAGGTTCTTCGATATTAAGCTCAATACATTTGTTGTATTCGCTCATGGCTTCATCCAGTTTATTCAGATCATTGTAACAATTTCCGAGTACAAAATGCGCCTTCACATTAGTAGGCTCCTGCTCCAGAACATGATTGGCATCGTTCATGGCCTTTGGAAGATCCTGCAACATATAATAAGCCGCCGCCCTTGCTACATAAGCTTTACGGTAATCGTAAATACCAATGGATTCATTTAAGGATTTAATTGCAAGTTCGGGTTTATTGTTCTTTATGTAGAGTAACCCCCGGTTATAATAACCCTTATAGTTAGAAGGCGATGCTTTGATAGCTCGGTTAAAATATTCAAGAGATTTTTCATCGTTGTTAAGGAACATGCTTTCCACGCCGGCGCTATTCAATGCAATGAACTGGTCGGGATATTTTTTGATAATATCTTCATAAAGATGAATAGCGCTGCTCCAGGCTCCTGCTCTTAAAAAAGTGAGAAAAGAAAAAATAACGACCAGCGTTATTGAGACTGCTTTTGCCGGAATTTTCACCCTGGTAATGGCAAAACCAAGTAGCCACGCAAACCCTATGATCGGAATATACATGTAACGGTCGGCATACAACACTTCTCCGAAAGGCAGAAACTGAAGCACAAGAATGAGGTTAAATAGAATGAACAACGTGGTGTAAAAAACTTCAAACTGTTTCTTCTTAAAAGAGAAATAAAGTGAGGCAAGAACAACAAGAAGAAAAATTCCTCCTAAAACCAACACAGATGTTTTTAATTCGGGATAAGGATATATAACGCTGAGATTAACCGGCGCAAGAAACAGCATTAGGTATTTTAGCAAAGCAAATCCTGCGAACCCGGTTCTTGCCGGATAAGGAAACGCATGGGAGTAGTTAATGAACTGATCGGCTGTTTGCGTTTTAATATTAATGATACCTACAGCTATAGAAACAACAATCAGCGGAAGTTTATTAATGGTTGAACGCGCAGAAAAGGATTTGTCGAGATAGATGTCGAGCGCGACTAAGATTAAGGGCAGCACAACCACTGATGATTTACTAAGGCATCCGAGGATGAACAGCAATAAACATAAAAAATAAGCTTTCTTTTTCTTTTCTGTTTTAAAGTCGAGGTAAAATAAAATAGCGCCCAGGTAAAATGTAGTGGACAGAACATTTTTTAATTCACTTATCCAGCCAACGGATTCTACCTGCAAAGGATGTAAAAGAAAAATAACGGCGCCAAGATCAGCAATAAGATCATTTTTAAAAATGCGTCTTCCTAATTGGTAAACCATGATTCCGTTAATGACATGAAGAAGTATATTCAGCAGATGATGACCCCAGTCGTTGTTTCCGAAAAAAAGCCAGCCTACAGAATGAGTAAACATGGTTACAGGAATATAATTTCCGACGTAATGATCGCCAAAGAGAGCCTTGAGATTAAAATCCCTGACCGCTTTGTTTTTAAAAACCATTTCAGGATCATCCCAGCTGATATGACCAAAGAAAAGGAACTTGGAGTAAACCGCGAGTGCTACCACCACGCCAATTACTACCACAAGATGTTGATTAAATATGTTCTTAACTTGTCCGTTCACTTAGGCAAAAATAGTATTTTTAAATCGTGATAAAATTATCGGTCGTAATAATTACGTTTAATGAGGAAAAGAACCTGGAACGTTGCCTTGTTTCAGTAAAAGATGTGGCCGACGAAATTGTAGTACTTGATTCTTTCAGTACCGATAAAACACAACAGATCTGTGAAAAACACAATGTAAAGTTCTTTCAGCATAAGTTCGATGGCCATATCCAGCAAAAGAACCGGGCCATTACCTATGCTTCCAATAAGCATGTACTGTCGCTGGATGCCGATGAGGCCCTCGATGAAACTTTAGTGGCTTCTATTCAGGAAATAAAGAAAAATTTCACTAAAGAGGGTTATTATATGAACCGTCTTACCAATTATTGCGGACATTGGGTAAAGCATTGTGGCTGGTATCCCGACACAAAATTGCGTTTATGGGAAAGTAGCAAGGGGCATTGGACGGGCCTGAATCCCCACGATAAATACGAGTTGTTTTCGGGGGATAAAAACGCAGGATTTCTTAAAGGGGACATTTTGCATTACAGCTATTACTCAGTGGCGGATCATTACAAGCAAGTGGAGTATTTTACGACCATAGCGTCTAATGCTTATTTTGAAAAAGGCAAAAAAGCACCGTTCTTTAAGCTTTTTGTGAACCCTGTCGCTAAATTCATTGATCATTATTTACTAAAGCTGGGTTTTCTCGATGGAAAATCGGGATATCTTATTTCCAGGATATCGGCCTACGCCACTTATTTAAAATATAAAAAACTAAGAGCGCTCCATCAGAAAACTACCAAATAATTTTACCATTGTGTTAAGTCGCACCGACAGTATTGGCGATGTGATACTCACGCTTCCAATGGCCGGTGTGATTAAAAGATTATATCCGGAATGCCACATCATTTTTCTGGGGAGAACTTATACCAAAGATGTGATAGTACTCAGCGAACACATCGATGAATTTATTGACTATACCGTATTTGAAGAACTTCCTGAGAAAAGTCAGCTCAGTTTTCTCAAAGAAAAAAAAATTGATGTTTTTGTACACGTGTTTCCGAAAAAAGAAATTGCTTCCATTATAAAAAAAGCGGGAATTCCGGTGAGAATAGGTACAACAAATCGCCTTTTTCATTGGTTTACCTGTAATGAAAAAGTGAGGTTGTCAAGAAAGAATTCTCCGCTTCATGAGTCGCAGCTTAATTTGAAATTACTGGCCCCGCTTGGAATTACCAAAGAAATTTCTCTTGCCGAGATGCCTTCGTATTATGGCTTTTCAAAAGTTTTTGAGCTTGAAAAGAATTATGCCGACCTCATTGACCCTTCAAAATTTAATCTTATTCTTCATCCAAGATCAAAGGGAAGCGCAAAAGAGTGGGGGCTTGAAAATTTCGGAAAGCTCGTTGATGTTCTTCCTAAGGACAGATTCAGGATTTTTATAAGCGGCACTAAAGAAGATGGCGATTCCATGCGTGATTTTATCAATGCGCATAAAGAAGTAAATGATCTTACCGGAAAGTTATCACTGCAACAATTCATCTCGTTTATAAATTCAGCCAACGGACTTGTAGCTGCCAGCACTGGTCCGCTTCATATTGCAGCGTCGCTTGGAAAAAAAGCGATAGGATTGTTTTCACCCAAACGACCGATTCATCCCGGAAGATGGATGCCGGTTGGAAAAGATGCGCATTACATTGTTTTCGATTCTAATTGTGAAAAATGCGCGCGGAAACGAGATTGTGACTGTATCACTAAAATTACTGCACAACAAATTGTAGATTTGCTTAATAAATGAACTCCTTCAAAGATAAAGTCATCTGGATAACCGGCGCCTCTTCAGGTATAGGCGAAGCACTTGCGCTTGAATTCGCGAAGCGTGAAGCACGTTTGATTTTATCTGCCAGGCGAGCCGAAGAATTGAAACGCGTGGGTGCTCTCACAAAACTTCCTGAATTGGATCTTATGATTTTACCTTTTGATCTCAGCAACACTGAAAATGCTTCGGCATTGGTGGCGCAGATCATGAATAAATTCGGAAGGATAGATATTCTTATCAATAATGGAGGATACAGCCAACGTTCCGGAGTCATTGAAACATCTATTCAGATCGACCGCCAGTTAATGGAAGTGAATTATTTCTCGTACATAAATATTACCAAAGCTGTTCTTCCTTACATGAAGCGGCAGAAAAGTGGCCACATTGTAGTGATAAGCAGCATTGCCGGTAAATTTGGTTTTTATCTCCGTTCGTCCTATAGCGCTGCAAAACATGCATTGCACGGTTTTTTTGATTCGTTTCGTCTGGAAACCGAATCTCTTGGAATAAAAACACTGATAGTTTGCCCGGGAAAAATAAAAACCAATATCTCTTTAAAAGCGGTGACTGCGAGTGGCGAGGCACACGATAAAATGGACGAAAGTCATGTTGGTGCTATGAGTGCTGAAGAATGCGCCAATCATATTATTTCAGGTATACTAAAAAACAAAGAAGAGATTTATGTGGGCGGAAAAGAAATTCTGATGGTGAGAATAAAACGTTTTTTCCCCGCGCTCTTCGGAAGACTCATTCGCAAACAAAGTCCGTACTAAAACCTTGTAAATCTTAGGTTTCCAATAATTTGCGTAAATTTATATAGGTATAATTACCTAGTTCGACCTCTCATTTCTTTCCCCATAGTTTTGCTCACTTAACTTCATGTTAACTTTGAATAACTAAATTTTCATTTAACCTAAAACTCTATCGTATGAAAAAAATCTTTACACTATTACTGGTTACATTTTCGGCACTTTGCCTTGCGCAGCCAGGTTCATTTACATCAAGAGGAATAGGCGGAGGCGGGGCCCTGTTCGCGGTTTCGATTAATCCGTCAAACAATAATGAGTATTATGTGTCGTGCGACATGGGTGAATTATTTCATTCTACTAACTTTGGCGATTCATATAGCCAGGTAAATTTTCAACAGGTTTTTGGGGGACATAACTCCAAAGTGTGTTATACATCTTCTGTGGGTTTGCTGTATTCGATCACGTATTCCAACGATATGGTTCGTCCGGTTAAAAGCACCGACAATGGAATAACTTGGACCGTTCTTTCGGGAAATCCTGATAACAGTGAAGAAACATTCAGTATTGATGCCGATTACAACAATCCAAATCGCGTCATTATTTCGTACTACAGCAATATTTATTTTTCCAATAACGGAGGAACTTCTTTCACAAGCATTCATACAGCCACAGGAACGGCAGGGAATACTGTTGGAGGTGTTTTGTTCGATGGAAATAATATTTACATCGGAACCAACGACGGGGGTTCTTGTTTCAACAAACGCAGGAGCCAATTGGTCAACCGCCAATATCACGGGAATACCGGCAGCTGAAAGAATCTGGTCGTTCGCAGCGGCGAAAGTGGGAACCACAACAAGAATGTTTTGTATTTCAGCCAATAACGCCGACATTTTTCCTGGAGTTGTAGGCTCTGATTACTGGCAGTTTCAGAAAGGGGTTTATTCAGTGGATTATGGTTCTGGAAATTGGGTTCCGAAAATGACGGGAATAAGTACAGCAACGGATTTTCCAATGTTCGTGAGAATGGCCGAGAACGATATCAATACGGTTTATCTTGGAGGAAGTAATTCGAATGGTGTTCCGGATATCATCAAATCAACCAACGCCGGAACAAGCTGGTCGCACGTATTTCAAACAACCAACAACCAGAATATTGTTACAGGATGGAGCGGCCAGGGCGGTGATCGTAACTGGGGTTATGGAGAATGTCTCTTTGGTCTCGCCGTTGCCGCTAACAATCCTAACAGTGTTATTTTTGGCGATTATGGTTTTGTTCACAGAACCACAAACGGTGGTACAACGTGGCGACAAGCTTACGTAAATAATGGTGGGGAACATCCTGCCGGAGCAAATACACCGCCAAATCAAAATTATCAGAGCTCGGGAATTGAGAACACAACCTGCTGGCAGGTACATTGGATCGATGCATCGAATATGTGGGCCAGTTTTTCAGATATCAGGGGTATCAGAAGCACAGACGGAGGCACTTCGTGGACATTTAACTATACCGGGCACACTGCCAATTCGTGTTACAGAGTTGCTCAACATCCTACCAATGGAACTTTGTATGCCGGAACATCGGGCATTCACGACATGTACCAGAGCACACGTTTGCAGGATAACATTCTCGATGCAAACGATACGCCTGGAAAAATTATTTACTCTACCAATAACGGTCTTACCTGGCAGAACTTAAAATTATTCAATCATCCTGTTTACTGGATAACACTTGATCCTAATAATCCGAATCGCGCTTATGCCAGTGTCATTCATTACGCAGCAGGTGCTGGTGTTGGAGGAGTTTATATCACGAATGATCTGCAAAATCTTGCAACCTCAACGTGGACACTTCTTCCAAATCCACCACGAACAGAAAAACATCCGGGAAATCTTGTGGTACTTAACGATGGTAAATTGGTGGCAACATATTCGGGAAGAAGAAACTCAGGTGGAGCATTTACAGCAAGCTCAGGTGTATTTATTTATGACCCTGCTTTAAACAGCTGGACCGATGTTTCTGATCTTGGAATGTATTACTGGACAAAAGATATAGTCGTTGATCCGAATGACCCAGCTCAAAATACCTGGTATTGTGGTGTATTCAGCGGCTGGGGTGGAGCGCCGAATGGTTTGGGAGGATTATACAAAACAACCAATCGCGGAACTTCATGGACCAAATTAACCGGTACAACTATCGACAGATTAACTTCTGTAACATTCAATCCTAATAACGCGAACCAGATCTATATGACTACAGAAGGTCAGGGTTTATGGATCTCGCATAACATCAATGCCGGCTCACCAACATTTTCAATGGTGCCTGCATATCCTTTCCATCAACCGGAGAGGGTGTTCTTTAATCCGTATAACCAGAACCAGATATGGGTAACAAGTTTTGGAAACGGAATGAAAACAGGAAGTCTTACGGTTACCGGAGAAATGAAATTCAATGATACCGAGGAGAACCTTTTTGTTGTCTATCCAAATCCTTCTAAGGGAAATTTTAGTGTAAAATTTACCGAAAAAACGCAAAAAGCGAAGATGGAAATAAGAGATATTTCAGCAAGGAAAGTATACGAATCGGAAATTGAAAATGACATTTCCTTACAATTGCCCTCCCTGAAAACAGGCATCTATTTTGTGACAATTATTGCTGGCGAAAGAAAACAAACGCAGAAAATCGTTATAGAATAAGGATGCAAACCTTGCATATTTTACTACAAAATTGTTGTAGATTTCGATAAAATAAAATAAAAAGGCCATTCACAAAATGGCCTTTTTATTTATTTAAAAATCAGTAACTTAAATCAGTTTGGGTTTGATAAAATGAGTCAAATCCACTTTTAAACACTTAAACTGTATATATTGATGAGGGAACCATACATCCAATTCCGCTGATTTTCATAACTTTGCATAAATCCCCATTCCCATTGACTAAAAGTAGGCATATACTCTTTTTGTTACTACTGACTTTCCTTTTGAACAAACTTGATGCGGCTACCTGTATTTCTTTAAATAATGGAAGCTGGACGAGTGGTTCAACCTGGTCGTGTGGTACACCACCCGTTTGCGGCGACTCTATTGTTATTTTAGCCGGGCACACAGTTACCATTTCAACACAATTAGATTACACAAGTTGTTCAAAAATGCGCATCACCATTTACGGTAAACTTAAATTTGTTACCGGAAATAAACTGCGCTTACCTTGTGATGCAGCTTTATATATTATGCCGGGTGGTAGCGTTGACCCGGGTGGTGGTGGTGGAAACTCTAACACAATTGAAATTTGTGGCGACGTAATGTGGAACGCCGGTTCGGGACAATATACCGGACCTGGCTGTATGCCTGCTACCCAGCCTGGCTGTGGGGCCATATTGCCAATAGAATTGTCTTCATTTTCAGGAACCGTATGCAACACTGATAAGGTGTGCTTAAAATGGGAAACTGCTACCGAGAAAAATAATAAGTTTTTTGACGTTCAGCGTTCGTCTGATGTATCTGAATTTGTAAGCTTATTCAATGTTATCTCAAAAGCGCCGAATGGAAACAGTACTGTCAAAGTTTCGTACGAAGCTACGGATCAGAATCCATTAAACGGTGTAAGCTACTATAGGCTCATGCAGGTAGATAACGACAACGGTTATTCGTTCAGCAAGATCATTGCGGTAGATATTATTAAAGAAAAAAATATAAAGTTTGTTATTTACCCCAATCCAAATTCCGGCGAATTTACAGCTGATATTTCAGGGTTGGAAAACGATCACCAGGTAAAGATACTGCTTCGGGATCTTACAGGCGCATTGTTATACGAATCGTCATTTTATACAAGCGATGAAAAGAAAAACATTCAGATCGTTCCGCAATCAAGGCTTAAAAACGGAGTTTACATTTGTTCGCTCTACCTTGAAGAGATAGAATATAAAGTAAAAGTGATTGTCAATACCGCCGGGTAATTTTGTCTTTAAAATTTGGGCAAACCCCTGCGAATAAATAAAAATGGTTTGATTTTATATTAAAATTTAAGAACTAACTCTTTTGGACGTAAAAACCCCGACCAACAAAAGATAACATGAAAAGAAAATTACTTTTGACTTTTATTCTTCTGAGTGTGTTCACCACAAATATTATTGTAATATCAAGTGAGAGTTCAAAGCATACAAAAGCTCTTGCACAATTAAAAAACAAGCCCCGTAATTTTTTTAATTCTTACGGGGCTAAACCTGTTATTCATACAGCCGGAATTTCCGGTCAGTAATTTATTTATTTTTTCCCTTTTCCCTTGCCGTTTCCTTTCCCGCCTTTTTCTTTCTTCTCTTTTTTGTTTTTTGCTTTTCCTTTCAGCGCGTGAAACTC
>JAJONO010000069.1 GCA_021323535.1 Bacteroidota bacterium | reverse complement strand
CCTACAGGAACCTACTATTACATACTCGAATTAGGTGACGATAAACTTACCCCTGAAGAAAATTTAAGAAGAGGATTTATACAAATACAGTATTAAAAAAAAGAAATAAAATAAGAACGATATAGATCAAGAAATCATGTTGAATAAATTAAAAATAGCAGGAGCGTTCGCCTTACTTAGTGCATCACTTTCCGCGCAACAAGAAATCCAAAACTCGTTTTACATGTTTAACGGTTCGGTTGTAAATCCTGCCTATGCAGGTAGCCGCGACGCGTTGAGCTTAGTAGCGGATTACCGTAACCAATGGACAGGCTGGAAAGGCGCGCCTACAACAGCCAACTTCATCGCGCATACTCCGCTTGTAAGAGAATCGATTGGTGTAGGTCTTAACCTGGTGCAGGACGAACTTGGTCCCACAAAAAAAACCGCTGTGTTTGGCGACTTCGCTTACCGTATTCGCATAAACAAAAACAACGACCGTTTGTGTTTTGGTATCCGTGCAGGTGCCGATCTTATCCGCAACAACGCCAGCAGTCTTAAAGTTGCCGACGCAACTGATCCGCTCGTTTTAAATAACACCAACTTTAGCACCAACGCGTTTAACTTTGGCGCGGGTATTTACTTATACGGAAAGCGTTATTTCCTTGGAGTTACAGCTCCTAAGTTTATGCCTAATCAACTAAGTAGTGATCCTAATTTTGCAAATTCAAAACAGGTGCTTCACTATTATGTGATCGGAGGATATGTATTTAAATTAAACAGTCTCTGGGATCTTAAGCCGGGCTTTGGTGTAAAATACACTCAAAATGCTCCTGTGTCTATTGACGGAAACCTTTCTGTTCTTTTCAATGATAAGATCTGGTTTGGTGTTATGTACCGCCATGGTGCAGCAGCGGGCGCAAACATTATGTACAACTTCACCAAACAAATCCGTGTAGGTTACGCATACGATTACTCTTTAACCAACATGGGCAAATACAGCCCGAGCACTCACGAAGTAATGATTGGATTTGATTTCCTTTCTCCACAAAAAGCAATGAAATCGCCACGTTATTTTTAAAAGTAAAACCACACACAAAGAACTTTAAGTCATGAAAAAGATAATTTTATCGTTGTTAATCATCGGAACTCTTTCTGTAAAAGCGCAGTCTTTTAAAGAAAAGATAGCAGATAAAAAATTCGATAACCTCGAATTCGCTTCCGCATCGCCAATGTATGAAGAGCTTTCGCGCAGCAAGCATCCTAAGATTAAATATTATGTTCGCGCGGGCGAGTGTAACATGAACGCCGGCGATTTTAATAAAGCGCAGTTGTATTACGACAAAGCTTATACCAATACCGGTATGACCGATTACGATCTGTATAACTACTACCAGGTTCTTAAATACAATTCGAACTATACAAAAGCCACAGAGGTTTTCTCGAAGATAAACGACAACCAGTACAAGTTTATCCGCGACAACCTGTCAAAGAAAAAACTTCAGATCGAAGAGCTTAAAAAAGATTCGGCTAATTACACGTTAAAGCGCCTGGACATTAACTCCGACGAGAATGATTTTTGTCCGTACGTTGTGGCCAACGAAATGTATTTTCTTTCATCGCGCCGTAACACTGCTATGAGCAACCGTAAATACGGGTGGGACGATTCTTATTACCTCGATATTTACAAAGGATACATTGACGGAGAAACCGTAAAGAACGAACACTCTGTTAAAGAAGGATTACAAACAAAAGTACACGAAGGGCCGGTTTGCTTTACAAAAGATGGTAACACGCAATTTGTAACGCGCAATAACTACTTCCACAAAAAATTAAAGAAGAGCTCAACCAACAAGGTGAATCTTAAAATTTTCATGCGTAAAAAAGAAGGTGAGAAATGGGGCGAGTTTACCGAATTTCCTTTTAACAGCGACGAATATTCATGCGGTCATCCTGCAGTTAGCGCCGATGGAAAAACAATCTACTTCGTATCTGATATGCCCGGATCGTTAGGCTTAACAGATATCTGGATGAGCACCAACGAAAACGGAACATGGTCCAAGCCCGAAAACCTGGGCCAGTCGGTTAACTCCGAAGGACGCGAAATGTTCCCTAACTTATTCGAAGATGAAGTTCTCTTCTATTCAAGCGATGGAAAAATTGGTCTGGGTGGTTTAGATATTTTTTATACAGTTGCGGGTGGAGCTGATATGGCTTTTGAAGCACAAAACTTAGGCTATCCTGTAAACTCTCACTTCGATGATTTTGGTTTCTTCGCTAAAACAAACACCAGCGGATATTTTTCTTCTAACCGCGGAACAACCAAAGATGACATTTACAGCTTCGTATCAAAACGCGCTATCATCAGCAGCGCCATTAATTTAATTGTGAAGGATAAAGAATCGAAAGAAATTTTATCTAACGCAGATGTTACTTTAATTGACGAAACCGGAAAACCAGCTTACACAGGAAAATCGGATGATAAGGGTGAATTAAAATTCAGCGTTATTCCTGGTAAGAGCTACAAAGTTAAAACCACAAAAGACGGTTATAAAGAAAGCGTTGGTATGATCAAGGAAGACGAGATCGCGAAATTAGCCAACACTAAAAAAGAATTACTCGTTGAGAAAAAGATCATTGGTTTACTTGGTCTTATTGCCGATGCCGATGACTTAACGCCAATAGAAAAAGTAACCATTACCATTACTGACGCTTTCAACCAGAAAGACGTAATGAAATTTACTACAGATAAAGAAGGTGATTTCCGCCACATTTACAAAAACAAAAAAGTGGGCGACGATCTTTCTTACATTGTAAAAATGGAGAAAGAAGGATACATCACAAAAGTGCAGCCGGTTGATATTACTATTAAGAAAGAAGGTTACGTGTTATTACACGAATACCTGAACACCAAAATGTATAAAATTAAATTGGGTGCAGATTTAGGTAAGATGATAGACTTACGTCCTATCTTCTTCGACTTAGGAAAATTCAATGTGCGCCCCGATGCTGCAGTTGAGTTGAACAAAATTGTTGATCTCTTAAAACAAAATCCGAGCATGACCATTGAGTTAGGATCGCATACCGATTGCCGTGGTGGAGCTGCGGGTAACATGTCGTTATCTGACAAACGCGCTAAATCTTCGGCTGCGTATATCGTTTCTAAAGGCATTAGCAAGACTCGTATTTTCGGAAAAGGTTATGGCGAGAGCAAACTCATTAACGACTGTAAGTGCGAAGGCAAAGTTGTTTCAACATGTTCTGAAGAGGTACACGCGCAAAACCGCCGTACCGAATTTAAGATTGTTAAGATTAAACCATAACTTGTCCACCGTAGCCATGTGCGCCGTAGCTTAGCGTAGGAGCATTGGCGTAGGAGGAATAAAATATTTTACTATGAAGAGAAAGCGGTTCTGGAAACGGGGCCGCTTTTTTTGTGCCCGTCCGGAGCTTGCGCCTCCGCACGCTATCGCTGAAGCTCTAGCGTAGGCGCCTAAAGCTATGGCGGCACGCGGATAGCGAAGGCGGGTTGTTCCCTCTCACTCACTCTAACACTCACACTATTTTAAACCACATAGACTCATAGCTTATTTAATTTCTATGCGTCTAAGCAGGAGTTATTCATAGTAAAGATCCTGCGGATCTTTCAGTAGCTTAAATGGGCTTTTGCGCTTGCGTCTTTGTGCCTTCGCTGAAACTACGGCGCAAGCGTTGCGTTTAAACATATGAGTAATCCCACTCCTCTGCGAACCCTCTGCGCAACTCTGCGCAACTCTGCGAGAAACCATCGACACTTTACTCCAAGCTGTCATCCTGCTGCGCCTTCGCTAAAGCTTCAGCGTCCGAAGGAGGCACGAAGGATCTGCCCTACTTACAATCTTACCAAAGAAATACACTAAATCATGTAACCCCGAATTTAACACGTTTTTATCAGGGTTTTACTGATGGATTGATTAAGAAATTTTTTAGATTTATGCATGACATACCAGCAAAAACAAGCCATTAGAAAGGAAGAAATCTTCCGTGAAGAAGTTCGGAAAGAATTACAAAAGCCTGAAGAAAAAAAGTCGAATAAGTTTATTAGTTTTTTTAATACAGGTTTCGGCTTGTGGTTTCTTACTTCGGTAGTGGTTGCACTCTTTACTTTTCTTTATGGCGAATACGATCATTCAAAAAAAGAAATAAAGGAAAGAACTACTAAGATAAACCATCTCGACCTTGAAATTGAGAGCCGCATTTCCGAATTCTGGGTAAGGTTAGAACCACTCACGGTAAAAGATAGTTCTCATGCTCTTAAACCAGAGGTTAAACCCGACACAATAAGATATTTGTGGGATGAGTTTAAGAACCCTGCACTTGGTGTATTAAAATCAGGTAGTATTTATGAAGAGTACAAAGAACGCAGTACCATTTCATTAATGATAGAACTCGCTTCCCTGCTCGAAGAAGAGTATCATGTTGATTTTAGCTCTGATAAAAAACTTACAAATAAAGACCAGGAAGTCCGAGATCTGATAAGACGCATAAAAAAAGCCGCCACTTTTATTGCTGGCAATGGTATTTATTACGAATCTAAGAACCCATCGGTGCATTATATATGGGATAATTTTAGCGACAAAATTATAATAGGCCGCTGGGCAGATATGTTCCCTTACACGGACTGTGAACTTTGCTAAGATGTCATTTACGCCTAAATATTTTAGCCTCAAATTTTAACACGATTTTATCAGGGTTTTTACTGATTGATGCATTGAAGAATATTTTTAGATTAGATGTATAATCTTTTAATCTAAAAATCATGCTGCAGGAAAACTGGCTCGGTTGGACGGAGGAAATAGTATATAAAGATTTTGACCGTGATCAAAACAAACAATATCCTCCTCAACAGGATCTGGATATAATCCATCGTTTTTTAAATGATCTTGGCCCGTTTTTAAACTCACTTATAAAAGAAGGATCCAATTTTGCTAAACTTTTAAATAACGACAGGGAGAATGCAATGATACAAAATGCTTACTACGATGCTAACGAGGTTTTACATGATTGCCTGGAAACCGATGTCTGGAAACAAGATTTTTGGAAAGAAAGAGGTTCTTATTATTCCGTTTTCAGATCAAACCCGGTTAGAGATGCCGGCTTAACCGGAAGCAGCCTCAGAGCAAAACTGCATCTCTTAAGAAAGTTATGGAAACGAACATACGAACGTGTAAAATCGGCAGGACGCGCAGCAATTGACCTCTTAGACGATATTGATATAAAACTTTTCCGGAAAACACTATCCTTCTTAAACTCATTTTTAGGTAGTGTAGCCAAAGCCTTCCCTCCCATAGAAGCCATGAAAGAGGTGAAAGACCTTACCGAAGGCTTTATAGACATACTTGAACAACCAACCAATTAAAAAACACAAATTTTAACACGGGTTTATCAGGGTTTTTACTGCTTAGTCAAACAACTTTTGCCGTTACAAGGTTTATTTTCAGTACATAATCAATAATACCGAACCAAGACCCGCCACGGTTAAAAATGTGTCGGAGGATGCAGTGCCTGCGCTGAAGCTACGGCATAGGCGCCAGACGAACGCAGAGGAGAGCATAGAATTACTCCTGCTTTGCGAAACTTCGCGTAAACCTTTGCGGCACTTTGCGTGAAAAAATCTGCGTAACTCTGCGAGAAACCCACGTGAAACCAAAAATTCATTACATTAGTCATAACCAATAAACAAATCATCATGAAACCAAAACACTTTCTAGTAATTGCTGCCATCTTCATTTCATTTATTTCAAAAGCACAGGAGAAAACTGAGTATGCTATTATTGAGTTTAATCAAAGTCTTAAAAAAGAATTCCAAATATCTATTAATGGAAAGGAATATCTGGAAGAGCTCGCTGATTATTCCCCTCGCGACAAAGAATTGCATAATGCAAATCCCTTTCTTAACAAAATAAATGAATATGAATTAAAAGGATGGGAGCTAATATCTTTTCATGCTGTTCCAATTGGAAATTATACAATGCCAGCTTATATAGCTTATCTAAAGAAAAAGAAAACCGAAGGTAAATAATGAGATTTTTACTTGGTAAGTCCATACACAGATATTAGTATTAAAATCCTTTTTCTGTTTGTCTTCGCTGCCTGCAATAACGAAGCAACAATAGAAAACAAACCTTCTTTACAGGATTCTATTATCATTAGAGATTCAGTTATCGAAACTGTCCCCACCCTCCCCGAAGAAAGCGGCAACCCCTCCCGCGAAATTAATACAGATACAACAACTTATATTTACTACGGCTCCGATTACGAAGGCGACACTGTCATCTACACCAAAGGCGCAGAAATTTTAAAAGAAGGGATTCAATACGGCGAGTTTGTAAAAACAGAAGCGGGCGATTATCCGCACATCATCATAAAAGATTCTTCGGGTTTGTATCATCATTTCTTTGTTTTTCTTACCAATAAAAAAATGACTGAAAAATATTGGGAGGGTTATACACCCCGCTCCAGACATCTTAAAATTCATTGGAAGCGCGAACACGTAAAAATGGAATCGATGGGAGAATACTATTTATTCGGCGGTGGAGATTGAGGAGTTGTAGTTGGGTTTTCGCAGTGCCTGCGCTGAAGCTACGGCATAGGCGCCAGACGCCGAAGAAGAAGCAGACGAACGCAGAGGAGAGTGTGGGATTGCCTGACGATTTAACCACCCATCGACTGCGCTCAGGGCAGGCTTCGGTCCACTAAGAAACACAAGAATTCACAAAGCTTTGGAATCTTTGCGAGAAACCGCCGACGCTTTTTCTACCACAGAAACAGAGAAAAAAACTTCGAAATCTACGTGAACCCCATCAAGTATAATTTTTATCTTTACCCATGCTTCGCCCCCTGTTATTTATTCTTCTTATTGCCTTACTTACTTCGTGCAACGAACTCGGCCGCAAGTTTGCCGAAAATGTTGTTCACGAAAAGAAACAACGCGACTCGGTTCTTGAATACAAAAGAGATCATCCTATTTCATCAGATAAATACGAAGTGCTTGAGCGAAAAAGATCGGGTGAAGACAGTCTCTTCCTGGTTCGTACATTTTATCTGAACGGAAAAAAATTCAGCGACTCCTGGTATAAGTGGGATAAGCGCCATGGCACTGGCCATTTCTATTATAATAACGGGCAACTTGCTTATACAATTATTTACAGGAACGATACTATTGTAACAATGACCGAGGCCTACACTCACGAAGGAGAAAAACGTGAGGGGGATTTTGTGAAGAACGGAACAGGTGAAATGAAACTTTATCATCCCATAACACATAATCTCATTTTAGAGTATAGGGTTAAAAATTATAAGAAGGAAGGAAAGTATCTTACCTGGTATGAGAATGGCAACAAACACGAAGAGTGCACTTTTAAAGACGGTATTATTATTGGTTCCTATAAAAGCTGGTATAAATCGGGCCCATTAGAAATGGAACAAAAAAGTGATCCTGTAAAAAACGAAATGGTACTGGTTTATTATTTTACCTCTGGTAAATTACAACGGAAGCAAATCTTTAAAAATGACGAACCTTTTTCTACTATTGAATACGATAAGGAAGGAAGGATAACAGTTGACGAGCAACAAGACAAAAACGGCGAAATGATCGGCTACAAATATTTTTATGGATCAAATAATAAATTACTCTCGAAAGGTGGCTATGCCAATGGTATGAAACAGGGGCCTTACGAATATTTTCACACCGATGGAAAAAGAAGAGCCCTGGAAGTTTATTCGCGCGATACTTTGCTCTCCGAAAAACGCTGGCACGAAAATGGAAATCCGGGGATGGAAGCAACGTATAAAAAAGGCGAACTCCACGGAACCCTTACACAATATTTCGAAAACGGACAGATCATGTTAAAGCAGGAATATGTGAATGGCGTAAAAGAAGGAAAATATGTAAGCTATTACAGCAACGGCAAATTATGCAACGAAGGTTCTTATGCCGACGGTAAACCCAAAGGCGAAATGAAATATTACAAAAACGACGGAAGTTTTAGTGGCACTAAGAATTTTCCTTAAGCCAATTTTCAACCACATAGGTTTTATTTTTTAACTGCAGAAAGAACAAAAAGACTCGCCTCCGGCGAATACATTTAAAAGAGCGAAACAATTCTCCCTCTGTTTCTCTGTGGTAAAAATCATCGATGGTTTCTCGCAAAGACGCGCAAAGGTTACTCAAAGTTCCACATAGGTTTGGAATTACTTGTCGATTTAAACACAACGCTTGCGCCGTAGCTTCAGCGCAGGCACAAAGACGCAAGGGTTTCGCAAAGAACACAATTTGAGTTTAGCTTTGTGTCCATTGTTTTTCGCGTAAGCGGAAATAAATACCTTTTCACACACAGCTTTGTGAAACCTTTGGGAGCCATGCAGTGGCCTTTGTGGTTAAACATAGAGAATGAAAATGAGAAACAGAAGGAAGTGCGAGAAACCTAATAAACCCTGTACCCACTAAAATCACAAGCCTGACTATCCACTATTACAGTTGAACTTGTACTGTTAAACATATAAATGCCGATAACATCACCTGCATTTAATTTTAAAGTTGCCGAAATGCGCATCGAATTACTGATGATGCTTGAAGGATTATTGTTTACAACATATCTGAACAGTACTCCGTTTTTATAAATTGCCAGCCATGTACTCCCCGAGGCAAAACTGCTGAAGTTAACGGAGGCATTGAACTGATAAACGCCTAGCGAAGGTGCAGTATAATTATTGGAAGCGAAATTGTTTCCATCATCAAAATCTTCCTGAAAAAAATCTACAAGGATCCACAAACCCGTTACAATATTTTGTGAGGCAGAAGAAGGGTTCGAACAACCAAAGCCGGTGTTCCTGGAAGAGTTCTGCCAGCTTGCATTTCCACTCGCGTCTGAGGTCAGTACTTTATTTGCCCCTTGTGTTCCGTCCACCAATCGTGTTGTTCCGTTTACGTGAAGCAATGCTGTTGGCGCGTTTGTTCCAATACCAATATTTCCTGCAGACTTAATTCTTACGCGTTCAACAGAACTTGTTTTAAGAATAAAATCCTGCGCGTCGCTGGTGCCAATAAAATTTGTGGCAGGATTTGTTCCTGCGTTTCCTCCAAGGCTCCACGAATTTGCAGCAGCGGGGATGTTAATGTTGAAAGAACTTCCAACGCTTGAAACAGATGGCGTTGCCGCAACAGAAGATGTTACAGTGATGCTTGGTGTAATTGCAGTGGCAGACGTAATAGTGTAATTGGGATACGATCCTGTAATAGATGTTGGCCCCACTTGTGCAAATGTTGGAGAAGGCGCTCCTATCAAAAATGAATTTGTTCCTGTTGTTGTCAACGAAACAATTCCTGCCGAAGTAATGTTTGTATTTGGTGTAACAGAAGAAGTAACAATGTAATTGGGATATGATCCTGAAATAGATGTTGGTCCTGCCGATGTAAATGTTGGTGACGGCACACCAATTAAAAAAGAATTTGTTCCTGTTGTTGTCAGTGAAACAATTCCTGCCGAAGTAATGTTTGTATTTGGCGAAGATGAAATTGTTGCTGTTGTAATAACAGATCCGCTAGTAAGAATAATACTATTTCCACTCACCGATAACGTTGGCGCAGGAACATCTATCGTAAAATTATTTGCGGAACCTGTTACACTCGCAATTCCTGTTCCTGTAATATTGACTGTTGTTGCAGGTGGAGATGACAAGGTAAAACTCTGCGCGCCTATCGTCAACACATTTCCTGAATAAGATGCCATAACATTTTCGGCAAACATAGAATAAGGAACATATTGTGGTGGCTGAAGATTTCCTGCTGCTACAAATTGATTTCCTCCGTTAATATCAATAGACACCTGCATCAGAATATTTTTAGCGGCCCAGTCAATATTTTTAAACTGCAGTGCACTTTTACTCCCTATCACTGCAGTAAAAACACCACTGGGGCCGGTAGAAATACCCAGATGCTGTTCGCTGTAAATCATTGAACTGTTCTGGAGGATATCGAACTTAAGACTTATCAGACTGTTTGAAATAACGGCGCCGTTTTGATCGCGCGCCACGCCCTGGTAATTTATTCCCAGTGGCGATTGCGAAAAAAATAGGGCCGGCAAAAAAAGAAAAAGTACCAACAACAACTGCTTCATCACTTATTCAATCAAATTTTCTATTCCAGAACCGGCTTTATTTTATCTTCAAGAATACTGATGCAATTCATGCGGATATCCTTTAATTCTATATTGGATGTTTCCCACCCGAATGGGAAAGTATGGTTCTGTCCTTTCAACACTTCTACCATTATAAATTCGGCAAGTGTTCTTGACCTCAGATCGTTGTCTGTTTTTTTAATGAAGAATTCTCTTTGCGTTTTTGTTTTCGTATCCAGGCAATTGGTTTTATAAAGTATATCCAGGTCCTTTCCTTTGTACAATACATTTTTATACACCGAAATAATGTAGTGGTGGTAATCGGCTTTAGCGATTAACTTAAACTGGGGTTCGTTCCCAATAATTACCGGGGTTTTATGGGTGATGAACCCTGTAAAAAGAATGAGTATCGACAACAATACTCCAAACGATAAAATTTTCATGCAATGGGTGTTTTTAACGGCGCAAAGTAACTGACGTAATGGCGGGGACTAATGTTAAAAACTGTAATCGGCGGCTTGCATTCTGAATCCGGCGGATATGGACTGTGAAAGGGCTAAGAAATGTAAGATTTCTGTGAACGGCGAGACTAATTCTCGATGTATTTACCACAAAGTGACACAGAGAAATTCGCAAAGTTACACAAAGGCTTTGCGTAACTTTGTGATTTCTTAGTGGAACTTTGTGGTTAAATAAAGAAGTAATTCCAACCTTACATTTTCCATTCTTTACTTAAAGCATTTCGCCAAAAACTTCCTCAACTCCTTATTACTTTGCCGTGGCGATTCCAGGAAACCAAAATGCCCATCATGCTCAAGATATAAAACAGTTTTATTACGAATAGTTTGAGCCTGTTCCATTAATTGTTCGTGAGGTAAAATATTATCGTGCTCGCCGATCACCATCATGATAGGATATTCAACGAGGCCTAAAATAATGTCGCGTCTCGGACGATCTTTCATGCCGTAAAGCGCGGCAATAATTCCTTGCCGGCTTGTTCCTTTTGCAATTTTAGAGGCGAAAGAAACTTCATCCTTCAGATATTTTAAATTTTTGGTGGCGAATAAATTCCTGATCGTATTTTTTGTGTAGATGCCGCGATTTGCTTTTACAGCATTTACAGCGCGAACGCGGTCCTTCTTTTTTTCTTCACTGTCGGCGTAAGCGGTGCTGTGATACAAACAAAATCCTCTTAACTGATCAGGAAAAAGATCGGCGAATGCAAGAGCAACATATCCTCCCATACTGTGACCAACAATGACGTATTTTTTTAAACGCAAATGATCCATCACGGCTTTTACGCATTTAGCCATCAGGTCCATGCTGTGGGCGTAACCAAAATTGGAAGTGCCTCCGTGTCCGGGTAAATCAATAGCAATAACGCGGTATGATTTAGAAAGATCTTCCATTGTCCATTTCCATATTTCATGTGAGCCTAAATATCCGTGAAGTAACACCACCGTTCTACCCTTTCCGGTATCGGAAAAAGTTACTGTTTCATTTTTATAGAGGCTGGTTTTGATCATTTGAAAACTTCGAAATCTATAGGCTGGCAATATTCGGGAGAATCCAGTTTGTTTAAGCGCCTGTCCATCTCCGGTGTAATTAATTGAGTGCACACATTCAGTTTATATTTCCCTGGCTTTAAATCCGAAAGGTTTAGTTTAAGAAAAGCTGAATCTCTTTCATACTTAATTTTTATCAGACTTAACGGCAAGGTATCCCCTTTTTGGTTCTGAAGATATTTTACAGAATTCCTCGAAACATAAAATGAAAAATCAATATCGAGATATGAAACTTTGTTTTCGCTGTAATTTTTTATTTTAATTGTGGTGTGAAACGGGTTCCACCCCCAGAGCTCATCACTGCTTATTTTTTTGGTGGAAGAGGCAAAGAGATCAATTATTTTATTTTTAAAAACAATCAGTTCTGTTATTCTTGCCCCAAGTTCCAGCGGTAGTGAAACCATTCGTCTTAAATTTACGCAGGAGTCGGTTTGTTTTATAAGTGCGGTTACATCTTCCGGAAACACAAGGCGGTTTTTAATGAGTAAAGTGTCGCTTAGTTCTTTTCGTATAACACCTAACACACTTGCCTGCATAGAATCCATTTCGTTGAAAGAAATATCGGGCTTTTTATAAAACACAAAAGCAGAACTAATTTTTTCGTTTATGAGATTAAGTTTTTTAATTAAAATCTGCTTACGGAAACCATCTGCATATATTTTTTTAATTTTTTCTTCCGTTTCCAAAAAACGACCGTCTTCAATAGCTAAGAATTTACCTTGTTGTTGCGCAATAAAATCCAGATCCCTCTGCAATTGTTCTTCTTTCTTGTTGGAACATCCCACAATAAAAAAAGCGGAACACATTACTACCCATAATATGTTCCGCTTTAAAAAATTCATAAGAACAGTTTTATTTATTCATCAACGCTTCAATCTCGTCGGCCGCAATTGGTATATTTTTCATCAGGTCAATTTGTCCGCTAGTAGTAATAAGAACATTATTCTCTAAACGAATGCCAAGGTTTTCTTCGCGGATATAAATTCCTGGTTCAACGGTAAACACCATTCCTGCCTGCATTGGCTCAGCAAAGAATCCAACATCATGCACATCTAATCCTAAGAAGTGACTGGTGCCATGCATAAAATATTTTTTATACGCGGGCCATCCCGGATTCTGATTTTTTACTTCGTCCTTTTTCAATAATCCTAACTGAAGTAATTCTTCTGTCATCATTTCCCCAACAGCCTTATTGTATTTATCGAAAGTTTGCCCCGGCGTTAATAATTTTGTGGCGCCGTCCTTCACTCTTAATACAGCATTATAAACTTCTTTTTGCCTCTTGCTAAATTTTCCGTTTACGGGAATGCAACGCGTCATGTCGCTGGCATAGTTTGCATATTCAGCCGCCACATCAAGAAGAATTACATCGCCGTCTTTACACTGCTTGTTATTATCCACATAGTGAAGCACGCAGGCGTTAAAGCCACTGGCAATGATTGGTCCGTACGCAAAACCTTTTGAGCGGTTGCAAATAAATTCGTGAATGAGTTCGGCTTCAATTTCATATTCCCACACACCAGCTTTTACATAAGATAATAAACGGCGGAAGCCTTTTTCAGTAATATCACAAGCCTGTTGAATAAGCTCAATTTCAAAAGCGCTTTTAATGGCCCTGATCCTGTGCATGATTGGCGCACTGCGTTCGTATTTATGCAATGGATATTTTGCCATAAGCAATTTGTTGAAGCGCGCTTCGGCAGTTTCGGTATCAATGTGAACGCGCGTGTGTTCGTTGCTGTTCAGGTAAATAAATTCGGCCTGGAACAGAAACTGCTTCATGATCTTTTCAAACTCATGGTGCCAGTATACGTGCTCAATACCGCTTACTTGTGTAGCCTGCTCTTTGTTTAGCTTGGCGCCTTCCCATATGGCAATGAGTTCGCTGGTTTCTTTTACAAATAAAATTTCTTTATGACGACCATCTTTTACATCAGGGAACATAACAAGGATGGTGTCCTCCTGATCTACCCCTGTTAAATAAAACAGATCGCTGTTCTGTTTAAAGCCCATGCTTCCATCGGCGTTTGTGGGCATAATATCATTGCTCACAAACACAGCGAGTGAATTTGGTTTTAAATGATTTTTGAATTTGTTACGGTTCTCAATGAACAGGGAACGATCTATAGCTTGGTACTTCATAAAGTGTTTTGTTTGAAGACACTAAAGTATGTATAATGGTTTTTAATTACAATACCCGGTTCAAAATCTCCCCCTTTTTGAGCCACAGATTTCGCGGATTTTCAGGATTTATAGCATTCGATTTCAATCTGTATGAATCTGTGAAATCTGCGGCTTTTAATTGTCTTATATCACCTCTTGAAAATAGCCACTTTATTAAGCCACATTTCCCTCAGGAAGTCCTTATCGGGACGTTTATCAGACAAGATGACTTCGCTGTAAAAAGAATTGTTCTTGTGATTGTAATAGATGAGTTCCCAATCAGCGCCTATGAGTTCTTCGTTGACTCTAAGACTTATGAGTTGAGACAATTGAACCGTAACGGCAGATCTTTTTTTAAAAATAAGGAAGCCTTTTTTAATAACTACAAAGTTTTTTTCTATATCGGCCGAGGTAAAATAAAAATCGTAACGCAGGTAGGTCAGCGCTAAAAGTGTAAATAAAAATATGCTGGCTCCGCTGGTGATTCCGGTAAGAAAAAAAGTGTAAAACATAGGAAGAGCTATGATCAACAGAATAAAAAAAGTGGCGGTCCGCTTAATATTTGTACGTAAATGACAAGCTGTAACATCGGATCCTAATTTGTTTATTTCGGTAAAGAGCTCTTCTCTTACGTTTAAACGGGTTACGCCGTTAAGTGTATATTGGTTAAGTAAGACGGCCGTGCTATAATAGAGAAAAGGATACTGCGTTTTTATTTCTTCGGGCGATTCGAAAAAGTGTTCTATACAAACACTCATAAATTCATTGATGTTTGTGCCGCCGTATTTTCTGAAAATAGTTTCTTCCTTTTTGCGGATATCGCTAAACGCCTCGCTGGCGACAGAGAGCCAGCGGTTAAAATAATGCTCTACAAAATAATCCTGCTCTGCACCCCTGAAAGCGTTGAAGCGCAGGGCATGTGTAAATTCATGAAGACCCAGGTTAATATTATCATCGCCTACTCTGTATCCCGAAATAAAACTTTTCCAGCTTAATCTTATAAATCCTGCAAGATTGGTTTCGCCTTTAAATTTTAATCCCGATGGTTTGTTGTCAAAGTCAGAAGGGTGAACAATAACGGTGTCGAAGTAATCTAGGTTCCACAGATCGAGGCCTAGTGTGAGTTGCACCGCGCTTGCCGAAATAATGGCCCTTACTTTATTATCGGGTTTAAAACCTTCTGCTCCGGTGATAAGTTTTTGTGAAATGAATTGCAGACAACGCGAAACAAAGCGGGTTTTCCATTCGGGAAGCAGCGTATTGTAATAAGAAAAGTACTTCGAGTAAAAGTGGTGCAGTTCTTCTACATTCAGCTGTATATCAGTATAAACTTCCAATTTTGTCCCTAAAATAGTGCTAAAAAAACATTTTTATTGCAAATTAAAAACTTATATTTGCCAATAAGATTTTAATGATATGATTGACTTAACAGGAATAATTTCCATCTCAGGACAGCCAGGATTGTACAAGATCGTTGCACAAAGTAAAAACGGTATTATTGTAGAAGGATTGTCTGATAAAAAACGTGTGAACGTTTACTCTTCAACCAAAGTTTCTACACTCAGCGATATAAGCATGTTTACAACAGGCGACGATAAACCTATCGATGAGATCATGACCGCCATCTTTAAAAAAGAAAAAGGCGGAGCGGCAGTTGATAATAAAGCCGACGATAAAGCGGTTGAAAAATACTTTTCTGAAATTCTTCCCGAATATGATAAGGATCGTGTTTATGTAAGCAATATGCGTAAATTGTTCTCATGGTACAATTCGCTTCAAAGCACCGGAAACCTTAAGGAAAAAGAAGAAGCTAAAGAAGGCGAAGACAAAAAAGCAACTAAAGCTATTGACGATAAAGCAAAAACCGCTAAAAAAACTGCGTCTAAAGACAACACTAAAACCAAAACAAGCGCTGGTGTTAAAAAGACAGCTGGTGTAAGAAAAACCGGTACAGCCTAAGTTTTAACATAAAAAGTTTATTAAAAAGCCATCTCCCTTACGTGATGGCTTTTATTTTTACCCGAATTTTCAGTACATTTAAAATCATCCGGCTTGTTTACGTCAACCACACAAATACTATTTTCAGAACAAGATCGTTTTACGAAAAAAAAATCTATGCATTTTTCGTTTTCCCTTTTTTTTCTCTTAGTTACTTTACTTCTTAATGCACAAATTGCTCCCGGTGTCGAATGGCGCAAAAGCACCTGGTCGCCCCGGGGGCTCGACCTCAACTTGCAAACCCAGGTACAGAGCGGCGAAGAATGGTGGTACAGCCACAAAAATGTTTACAACGCCCAGGGAACACACACTTCTTACGTAACTGTTGGATACACCAGCCTTGTAAGCACAACAGCGACTTATACCGATGCCCAATTGTTCTTTAACGAGGGTCCCGATTCTCCATTCAATCCCATTGATCCAGTTACCTATGATTATACAACACTTGCCGAAGGCTGCAGCGACAGAGATTATCTTGGCGAACACCGCACGCCTCCAAGAGGAAATCTTGGGCTTAACGCGCTTGATGGAAGCATGATCTATTGCAAACCAAAAACAATTGGCGCCCTCGAAGAAGTGGTACAGGACCCCGCAGAACCAACCGCCTTCTACGTAGTAGGGGTTCACGTAGGTGTTCGTCCCTATAAAAACAAAACAGATTTTATTCCTTACAATCCAACGTCATCCGCTCCCGCCAATTATTTTTCGCTTTCGGCAATGGGGGTTTCCAACTACACCAACGTTATCAATCATATTTATATTGCCAAGTGCCACCTCGATGGAAGCGTGATCTGGGAAGGCTTGTACGGCTATCTGGATTATTCTACTTCCGCATTCGAAGCTTATAAAGCCGAGGGTTATGGTTACGATATTATCAAAAGTTCAAACGGAAACCTTGTAGCCACGGGCTTTGCGCGATTAAATAGTATTCCGAACGGACCATCTTATCCGATACTTCTCGAAATTGATCCCACCACCGGCCACTTACTCAACAAAGCTGTTCTTCCAACAAGCGGACCAGGACTTACCCCTGCCACCAATTCTGTTACCGGCTATGTAAAATACAGTTTTGGACAATCCGTAGAGGAAATTGGCACAACAGGAAAATATGCTGTTGTTGTTACGTATTTTTTTGGAAACAGTACCTATTTTGATAACAATAACGCCTATCTCTGGGGTGTTGATGAAAACCTCAATGTAAATACATCCTGGACAAATAATCCAATCCGTTTAATGGGGGTAGGGCCGGATTACAATTCTATTGCATGGGAAGTAATCTATCATAAAGCATCGGGACAACTGATGGTTCCTGTGGTGAGGGATTGCGCGCATTGCGCCACCGCAGGATCAAACGCCGGATATGGTTTTGTTTACCGTTTTAATCCCGACGGAAGTATGGTAACAAATGGTGTTAATCCATCACCCATGGGTCGTGTTAACGCGTTTGATTTACGAGCCGGCGTTGCCGAAACTTCTGATGGCGGCTTTGTGGCCGTGAGTTCAACTCGTCCTCCCGGCGCCGATCATTCAAATCCTACTCCTCTTGAATTAGGTTACCTGGCGGGATGCACCACCCTGGATTATACCGATTGGGATACCGACGCGCTTATTGTAAAATTTGACGCGAACGGAAAGGCGCAATGGAGCAAAACATTTGACGTTGGCGATAACCGTAAACGCGAAGCCCCGCCTCTTGATATGAAACGCCAGGAATGCATGTACAAGATTACTCAGTCGCAGGACGGTGGTTATGTTATGAGTGGAAACTCAAGTGGAAATTTTGATGATTTTTACATGGCCAAATTATACAACGACTGCAACGCTACACAAAGTTATACCTGGGGGCCGAGTTACGTGATGGATATAAAATCGCCAACTACCTGGAACAGTTCCATGAACGTGATCGGAAAAGTGATCATTCATCCGGGCGCTGTTCTCACAGTGAAAGGAGCTTCCACTACAATACGTTTTGCCGACAGTGAACTTACAGGAATTAAAACAGAGGTTCTGGTAATGAACGGCGGCCTTCTCCAGTTCCAGGATGGAGCTTCCTTTTCTTCAATTGATACTTCGGGCTGTAAAAACAGTAAATGGGACGGAATAAAATATGGCAACGATATCAATGTCGACAATACTGTAGTGTTGTTTCCTAATCCTGCATCTCAGAATTTTAATATTCTTTACAATGGAACACAGGATGAAGAAATTACTTTTACCGTTTCCGATATGCTTGGAAAGGTGCTACGCGATGGGAAATTAACGTCTGACCTCCTGGTGCAAATAAATACCGAAGCATATGGCGCTGGTGTTTACACCGTGTGTTTATACAAGGGCAAAAAGGTAATGGGTACTAAAAAACTGGTGGTCGTAAGGAGCTAGTTGTCCAGGAATCTTACTCTGTCTTCGGCAGGAATTAAAGCGCAGTTTTCTACTCTTCCGAAAATTTTTATACGATGGCGCGCTACAAAAGAATACACGAGGTTACGGAGAAAAGGAGGAATGATGAGAAAGGCCGACATCATTGGCCACAATCCTTTCATGTATAAAGTAAGGCGCAGCGCGGCGCAGGATTTAATGTAAGCTGAATGGTCCTTAATGAGAATGATGCTGTCTATCTTTTCATCGATCTCAAAATATTTTCTGATCTCTTTTCCTACTTCTGATTGAAGAGGGGCAAAGTACATACGCTTTCCTTTCTCTCTTGCCAGGAAAAACTGAACGCTCCTATTACAGAAACCACATTCTCCGTCGAACAACAAAATAGGTTGTTTTTTAAGTATCTCCTGAACATTGATCATGGTCTTGCAAAGATAAAGTATGGATCAACACTAAGCTCATATTTTTTTCCGGTAACGCTGAATGTGTTCAAATCCACAAAACTGATAAAACCATTGCGGCCCGCGCACTGGCTGGTGTGGTGGGGAGCGGGCCCGTTCGTTGAAATATTTCTTGACAGAACGTATAACATTTTTTTGCTTTCGTCTACAGCTATTCCGTGTGGTTGCGACCCGCATTTTAAATGTGTGGCTGCAAAACCTGTTCCCGCTATCCTTGTAATTACTCCTGTTGATCCTCCGAAAGTGGTGCTGTCGTAGGTACAACTTACAAAATACTGGTTCATGGCTGTGGAATAAATAATTTCCTGCGGATATTTTCCGGTAGAGATAACAGTTGTAACAGAAGCCGTTGGAATATTAAAAACCCGCACTTCGTTACTTTTCTGGCAGGTGATCATCAGGTTATTTCCGTTTGGAGCCAGAATAATGTCATGCACATCGAGTGATGAAATTCCACTCACCGGCATTCCGTTCTCCAATGAAATATCGTTAACAGAAGAAAAAGCAGTATCCATTTCAGTCATGTAATTTCCGGTTTGCGCGCCAATATAAATTTTTGTGTCATTGGCATTGAGGCAAACAGCATGCGGATTATTAAATCCTCCGAGGTAATGAAGCAGTTTCATATTGTCAAGATCAACCGCCGCCACCTTTCCGCTAAAGGTCCACGAAACAACATAAGCGCGCTTGCTGTCCGATGAAATGGTAAAGGTGTTCCAGTCGTATGCATCTGCGGCACCTGTTCCTGCGGCAAGCGGACTAAGGGGAATATTTCCTATCAGTTTATCGTCGGCACAACTGTACTTTTGCATGACGTTGTTATTGATGAAAATAACATACCAGTATTTTCCGTCGGGCGACACACGAACCTGGTGAGGCACATCTGTTGTAGCTTTGGTTCCTACTTCAATATAACGCATTGGTAATTGTGTTTCAGCATCGAATACGGTTACCACATCGCAACCCTGGTTAACAGCGTACAGTTTTTTTCTTGTGGATCCACTCCATTTAATATTTCCCTTAATGTCGGGGGCTCCTTCTTCGATCCAGTGTTTGATGGTTTTAACTTCATCATAACTTAAAGGGGTTCCGTTCAATGGCATGGTGGGCTCATTCTGAAGTCCCAGTTCGGGATATGTGTTGATGTAATAACACAACGAAGAGAACCTGCTGTTAAAGGGTATCACGGGCGAACCGTTAGAGCTTCCGGCAAACATGCTGGTCCACGATGAAAGGTTATAATTTCCTGCGGCGCCAAAACTTTTATCGTCGTGGCAACCGGAAGTGGCGCATTTGTAAGAAATTATTTTTCCAACCTCAACCGGGTAGTCGCCGCGGTTAACGTAGCCCACATCTTTACGGCATGAAATGAAAAGAAGGACAACAGAAAAATATAGTAGCTGAAAACGCAATTATTATTCCTTCACAATTTTTTTAGTAATACTGTATATTGCCGAATTGGCCAGAATGATCACCTTAGCAAAATAAATTCCTTTTGGTAATTCGCTGATATCAATGGTTCCTTTGCTGGAATGAAACGTTGCCGAAGCAGCTTGTTTTCCTAAGAGATCATAAAGGATAACTTCAAATTTTCCGGCTTCCATTTTTTTAATAGAGATGTTTAGTTCCTGTTGAGAAGGAACCGGATAAACCGAAACAAATTCAGAGGCGTCTAAATCAGATTCATGAACGCCAACATCAGGCGCTTTTGATGAAAGGAAATTAAGCCCTCCGCCCGCATTACCTACAAAAAGATCGCGCTTGCTATCGCCGTTAACATCTTCGTAAAATACAGTTGACTGCGCGCCTTCATTTAATCCATTCGTATTTGCATTTAAAAGAACGGCTGTACAAGTGTCGTTCACAAGAGAGGGGATGCTGTAATGAAAAATTTGTCCGCTTACCGAACCCACCAGTAATTTTGTTGTCAATCCTTCATCGTAAAAGAACGGAGCAGAATACCCGTCTATTCCATAGAGATTAGGATCTCCCTGAACATTGATCTTTCCGAAGAAAGAACTTTTCAAGGTGAAGGAAGGCGCTGTTGTGGTTCCAATGTTTTTGTAATACTGTATTTTTCCGCCCTTACCTCCTAACATCAGATCCAGCGTGCCGTCCTTATTAATATCAAACGCCTGAACGGCCGCAATGGCAGAAGGTGATGTAAAAGAATAAGGGTTGCTTACGAATTGAGAGAAGTTACAAGGATTACCAGCTCCCGCGGTGTTTCTGAGTAAATGAACCTGCCCTTGTGAAGTACCGATGAGAAGATCCACGTCGCCATCGCCGTCCATATCTGCCGGATAAGGTATCGCGTAACTCAGGCTCTGGGTGCTTAGGGCCGCGTAATCTCTTGTTACCAGCGAATACGAGGGTTGCGCGGTTGTTCCTTTATTTTCATAAAGTGTTAACTGCGCTTTAAGGAAAGTTGTGTTATAATATCCAAACGTTCCAACAAGAAGATCTTTTTTTCCGTCGGCATTGTAATCAAACACAACAGGAAAAGAATTTTGTCCCACTTCTATCATTTCATCCTGCAGCAAATTATTTTTCACGAATTGAAAATTAAGCGTGCTGGTGGTTGAAGCATTATTGTAATACCATGTGCTTTTGAAGTTTTCACTTCCGAAAGCGTTTGGCGTGGCAATGAGATCTTTTTTTCCGTCGCCGTTTACATCCACGTTGTACGTACACGGAAAATTATTCATTTTAATCTGCGTGGTATTATTTTTATTCGGGTAGTTCGGGTATAGTTTTGTTGAATCTGTTACGAGAGCGCTGCCTACAGATCCCCCGTTAAATGCTAACTGAACATGATTACACGACACATCTCCCATGAGAAGCTCTTTATCCAGGTCGCCATCAATATCAATACAGGTTAAACACGATCCGGCATGGCGCGTTCCGTTAGTTTGTAATTCGGGATGATAATCGGGCCATGGCTTTTGCGCGCAGGTTTGATTGAAAGTAATCAGGCAGTTATTTTCAATGATTTTTCCCCAGCAACCTGTATTCAGCAAAAAGGTGTCGAGGTGATTACAGTTTCCATAAGCTTCCATGCTCATGTTCTGATGATACTCTACAAATATTCCCTGCGGAGCAAATGTCATTACATCAAGATCGCCGTCGTTATCCATGTCCGAAACTCCGGGAACTCCGGCAGGACTTGCATATAAATTTGCAAAACCGCTTCCGGGATAAAAAGAATACAGCAATGGTTTCTCCAATGTAAATGTGATCGCGCCAGGCAAACTTGTATTCCTGTAAACCATTATTCCTCCATTGGCGGAACAGAAAATATCTTCCTTTCCGTCGCAGTTATAATCCATTAAAATCGCCCAATTGGTGGTTATCTGCGGGAAAGAATAACTATACCCGGGATTTATGGTATACGTTTCCTGACCAGCAACGCCGGTTTTGATGAAACAGCGGAATCGTCCCACGCCAAACTGATTCAGTTTATCGAAAGCGACAAGATCTTTTTTACCATCGAAGTTGAGATCAATGTTTGAAAAGTTAGAGTAGTTAAGGCCGTTTCCCCAGGCCATTTTTTGTACGTACCCATTCTCAATTACCGTTATGGTGTCAAAGCCCAATGGAAGTTGCGCAAAGGAAATGAATGAGAAGAATACAAAAATGTTGAATGTTAAAAAACGAGTCATTAAAACAAATTTAGTCAATAAAACGGCAGGTTTTTTGCAAACTATGTGCCAATTATGCTAAAAAACAGTCCGGATATAAAGTTGTTTCTTATTACCATCTCTTTTTCGTAATTTAAGAGTGGATTTCGTAGGCATGAAAAAGGCTTTCGCTTATAGTTTATTGTTTTTACTGTTAGGTATTAAACTCAGAGCTACACATATTGTGGGAGGTGAAATTATTTACGATAAGCTCAACGATTCCACTTACAAAATCACTCTTAAAGTTTACCGCGATTGTTTTAACGGGGTTCCACCGTTTGATGGTGCCAGTAATGGTACTACTTTTTCGCCGTGTATTCTTACTGTTTATACAGGAGACAGTCTCCTGGTTGGCACTTATGATATAGGTGCACCGGTCATTACCAATATTCCTCCAACGATTAATAACCCTTGTGTTCAGCCTCCCGGCGGAATTTGTGTAGAAGAAGGGGTTTATACCTATACGCTCACGCTTCCTCCAAAAGCAAAAGGGTATTATGTAATTTACCAGCGCTGCTGCAGGAATGGCACCATTCTTAACCTGGTGGCTCCTGGCTCCCAGGGCGGAACATATTATACATTCATTCCGGGCCCTGAAGTGGTTGCCAGTAATAACTCGCCACGTTACGCCTCGTTCCCACCTATTTTCATTTGTAACAATGTCAACTTCACATTTGATCATCATGCAACCGATCCTGATGGCGATCAGCTTGTGTATTCGCTTTGTGCGCCTTTCCAGGGCCTCGATCCTAACTGTGCAACCGTAACCAGTCCGAACTGCCTTGGTTATGCTGTTCCTCCCCCGTATCCTACGGTAAACTTTGTTGGCCCGTATAATGGCGGTTATCCTATTGCCAGTAATCCCGCTTTCGCTATTAATTCTGTTACTGGTCTTCTCACCGGCAGGCCAAATCTTCTTGGTCAGTATGTAGTTGGCGTTTGCGTTCAGGAGTTCCGAAATGGCACACTTATTCAAACTCATTACAGGGATTTTCAGTTCAACGTGGTATCGTGTATTGTACAAGTGGTTAGCGGTTTTGCTGAGCAGGAAGACAAATGCCTGGGAAGTGCTATTACTTTTACAAACCAGAGCTTTGGTAATCTTGGAGGCTTAACCTATCACTGGGATTTTGGTGTTCCTGTATTAACAGATGATACAAGCAATATTTTTAATCCGACTTACACGTACCCCGACACCGGTAAATACCAGGTTACCTTAATAGCTAATCCGAACAAACCATGTTGTGATACTTTTAAGGGCGAAGTTTATGTTTATCCGCCACTGCAGATCGATTTTCCTCCTTTGAACAAACAATGTTTTAAAGGAAACGCCTTCACGTTTTCGGTTCAGGGCGCGTATCTTCCTTCGGCCACCTTCAAATGGGATTTCGGAGCAGCATCCACTCCGAGTGTATCTACTTTAAAAAATCCTCCTCCCGTTTCTTATACCCAGCCAGGAAAATATTTTGTGAAGCTGATAGGGAAACAACTCACATGCATTGATTCTTTCATAGATACTGTTCGAGTCATTGGGCCACCCGTTGCCAAGATCAATAATCTTCCAACGAGTTTGTGCGACCCGGCCAAAGTGGTCTTCAGCAATGGTAGTGCAAGTGATCTGCCATTGACCTACCAATGGTATTTCAGCAATGGAAACGCCTCCATTGAATATCAGCCTACGCAGGTGTTTTCGCCCGTAGGAGTTTATTCTGCAACGCTAATGGCTTTTACCAGTGGCTTGTGTATTGATACCAGCATAACATCCGTTAAGAACATAACGGTTAATCCATCTCCGAAAGCAGGATTTACATTTACACCTGAAATCACTACCATTTTTGATCCCGAAATTACTTTCATGAACAAAGCCAGCTGGGATGTAAGCAAGTGGGAATATAATTTTGGTGATGGTACCGGAACACCTTATGCCAGCGACGTTCATGTTTACCAGGATTATGGTGATTATACGATTACACAAGTTGTAACTAACCCTTATGGCTGCAAGGATACCATTGTTAAAACCTTAAAAATACTTCCGGAACACCGCTTCTGGATACCGAATACATTTACACCAGATGATAATTTACTGAACGATAATTTTCTTCCGATAGCAATAGGAATTATTAATTATGAGTTTGATATTTTTACCCGTTGGGGCGAACTGATCTACAGCACACAAAATCCTAAAGAAGGCTGGAATGGCTTTTACAAAGGAAAAGAATGTCAGCAGGATGTTTACGTGTGGCGCATTATATTTAAAAATGTTGTTACCGAAAAAGACGAAATTCATTACGGCCATGTTACTCTCTTAAAGAACAGGTAAGTTTACAGCGAGCAGAATCACTTGTAACGATCCGGGTGTGAATAATTATACACCAATTGTAGTAAAAAACCAACCGGATATAAAGTCGAATAAGTATCTTTCCCTTTTTTCGTAACTTTAGAGTAAATTTCCCAATGAAAAAAGGTTTTTATATTACACTTTTTCTTTGCTTTAGTTTCCGCGTATTTTCATCGCATATTGTGGGAGGGGAAATTTTTTACGATCGCCTTAACGATTCCACTTACAAAGTGACTCTAAAAGTTTTTCGTGATTGTTTTAACGGACAATCGCCTTTCGATGGGGTTAACGGAGGTCCGCAATGTCTTCTTTATATTTTCACCGGCGCCGATAATCTTCTGGTAAGCACTTATGATATGGGCTCCCCGATAATAACCAATATTCCTCCAACTATTAACAGCCCATGCATTACGCCTCCGGGCGGTATCTGTGTAGAACAGGGCCTTTACATTGATACACTTCATCTTCCTCCAAAGACCGGTGGTTATTATATAGTTTATCAGCGTTGCTGCAGAAACGCCACCATTGCCAATCTTGTTTCTCCAAGCAACCAGGGTGGAACCTACTATTCTTTTGTTCCGGGGCCGGAAGTTGTGGTTGCCAACAGCTCGCCGCGTTACCAGAATTTTCCGCCGATATTTATCTGCAATAAAGTTCATTTCACTTTCGATCATAAAGCGATTGATCCCGATGGCGATCAGCTGGTATATTCACTCTGCGCGCCGTTTGAGGGCGGCACGCCGGGACCATTTGTTCCGCCGGGGCCTCCGCCATACCAGAATGTAAATTATATGTCGCCCCCATACAGCGGCTCATACCCTATTCCGAGTAATCCTGCATTTAGTATAGATCCTACAACAGGCGTACTTTCAGGAAGACCAAATATGCTGGGACAGTATGTTGTTGGTGTATGTGTTCAGGAATTCAGGAACGGTGTTCTCATTCAGACGCACTTAAGGGATTTTCAATTTAATGTGGTGTCATGCATTGTTCAGGCTGTGAGCGCTTATGCCGATCAGAATAGCCAGTGCGAAGGAAGCACCATCACTTTTACCAATCAGAGTTTTGGAAATGTGCCTTTGTCTTATCATTGGGATTTTGGAGTGCCTGCAATTAACAGCGATACATCCAAGGCCAATAACCCCACTTACACCTACCAGGACACTGGCAAATATACTGTAACATTAATCGTGAATCCGGGGAGCCCTTGCAGCGACACATTAATGGATACAATTTATGTTTATCCTCAACTCAATATTAATTTTCCTCCTGTAAGTAAGCAATGTTTTAAAGGGAACGCGTTTACATTTTCTACTCAGGGGTCACATGTTCCATCTGCAACTTTCAACTGGAGCTTTGGTGCTACAGCAACGCCAAGCACATCCACGGTTAAAAATCCAACAGGAATTTCTTACGGCCAGCCGGGAAAATATTTTGTAACGCTTATCGTCAAACAGTTTACCTGTATTGATTCGTTCATTGATACTGTTCGTGTTCTTAAACCACCGATTGCGAAGATCAACAATCTTCCGGTAGCCTTGTGTGATCCGGCCAAAGTGGCTTTCAGTAACGGCAGCAGCAGCGATCTTCCTTTAACGTATCAATGGATCTTCAGCAATGAAACTACATCAACCGCGTTTCAACCCATACAGGAATTTAGTCCGGCCGGTGTATATTCGGCAACACTTATTGCAACAACAAGTGGTGTGTGTGTTGATACAAGCGTGGCAACTGTAAATAACATAACGGTAAACATTGTACCAAAAGCGGGTTTTTCAGTAACACCACAAACCACTACCATTTTTGATCCTGAAATTACATTCACCAATAAAGCCAGCCTGGATGTAAACAAATGGGAATATAATTTCGGCGACGGAACTGGAACTCCTTATGCCAGCGATATTCATATTTATGAAAAGTATGGCGATTACCTGATTACACAGGTTGTTACCAACCCGTTTGGCTGCATGGATACTATGAGGCAAACGATACAGATCCTCCCTGAATTCAGGTTCTGGATACCGAATACCTTTACGCCGGATGAAGATGGCCGAAATGATATTTTTATGCCAGTGACAATTGGTGTGATAGATTTTGAATTTGATGTTTACTCACGTTGGGGAGAAAAGATCTTCAGTACACAAGACAGCAAGGAAGGCTGGAACGGGTTTTACCGTGGATACGAATGCCAGGAAGGTGTTTACGCCTGGCGCGTTGCCTTTAAGAATGAGGTAACGCTAAAAGATGAGGTCCACTTCGGACATGTTACTCTCTTAAAGAACAAATAGATTTTCTTTCCGGGAATTTTTCCAGACCATTATCATCAGAGGGATGAGAAGTAAGGCTCCGTAAGTGAGTATTTTAAAATGCTCGTAATAGTTATTGAATTCTCCCACTAAAATTTTGAGATTGAAACAGAGAAAAGATATTGCAAGAAAGGCGATGTAGATTTTTCTTGAAGAGGTGTTCATCTGCGACATAAACAGGTAATAACAGATACAGCAAACGGCCGGCATACAGAATAAAAAAGCATAATGTTGCTGATGCGGGAAGATGAGAGGAATTACATAGAGAATGTAACTGATCTCAATACATTGCTGCCATTTACTCTTCGCTTTTTTGAACCAGCTCCAACGGAGAAAATATAATGTAACAGATACCAATATTAAGCGAACTATTAAAAGTATTAACGATAATGTGGCAAGAGGCACATCGGCAATGTTGCGCCTGATATTCATCGCGTAAAGATCGGGAACATCTTTTACCAGTAAGGTGGAAAGTAAAGTGGAAAGTCCGTGAAAACTTCGTTCATCAACATCTAATACGTGATTCTGATTAGTTGGATTGATCAGGTGCAGCCAGGTTTTTAAAAGGCTCATGTTATACTCATGACCAATAAACACAGAAGGAAGAAACAGAAAGAGGCAGTAAAAAGATAAGGTGTAGAATAACGCTTTGAAATTACCGCGATATAACAGATACGGTAGAAAAACAATGGGAAGCAATTTAATGTTAATGCCTATACAGAGGATCAACGCTCCTAATGCAGGCTTATCCTTTGAAATGTAATACAATCCATAAACACAGCTCCATAAAATAAGAATGGTGATTTGCGCGGTATGAATATTATCCCGCAAAAACCTCAGCGAGAATACGAATATTACAAGGAGAAAGATCCATTTTTGCTTTTCTTCCATTCTCTGAACCAACTCTGATCTTAATAGTAACTGAAAAAGTTTAAAATAAAGAAACACATTCAACAACAACCAGCAGAATTTTACCCAGAAAAAAGGCAGCCACACAAGGGGTTTAAGAATTAACGCGAAAAGAACTGAATAATAATAGTGATAACCATCTACATACTTATTCTCAAAAATATTTTGTGTTCCGTTAAGGTCGTTCGCCGCCGAAAGAAAAATATAGAAGTCGCCTTTATCAAAGCTTTCGATATAGCACCAGCTCGTAGCCAGTATGACCAGTAAAATATATCCCGCCTTTCCTTTTAAAAACTGCATTTCTACTGTTTATAAAAATAAACATCTAAATTTATCTTTTAAATATAAGTTATTGTATCCGCTGGTTTCATATTTTTTTTCTGATTTTAATTTTAAGAAGGCTTCGCGGCTTTTTAAATATTGCATCCACGCTTTTGTTATTCTCAAATGTATTTACTGGCTCTGCAATTTCTCATTACTTATTGGCGAAAAATCTATAATCTATTCCAAACCTTACAACATTGGTACATTTAAGGACTTTGCGTATTTACTTCATACCTACAACACAGATTTGGTTTGTGTGCTTGTTATTATTTCGGTCATCTTGTTATGCATTGTTAATCTTACACCAATTGTGCTCCCCTATCTTTATGATCTGGTGCTCTGGTTCCTGGTACTTAATCTTCACAATAAGTTTTATCCTACTCTTACCGGCGGTGATTTTCTTTTGAACCAACTCTTATTTTTTAATTGTTTCATAAACGGAAATCATGAAGTAAAAAAGTCTGTATTTAATGAGATACGGATCTGCCTGCATAATCTGGGGGCTATTGCTATTATTACACAGATATGTTTTGTGTATTTCGTATCAGGAATTACTAAACTGATGGACGAAACCTGGATGAGTGGCAGCGCGGTTTCCATGGTCTCACAAGTGGATCATTTCAGCCTGTATTCGCATTTCCGTTTTTCGAAAGATTCAGCACTGGCCAATCTCCTTACGTATGTAGTCATGTTCTATCAGTTGCTGTTTCCGGTGCTCATCTGGTTCTCTAAGATCAAAAAACCCCTGATTATTTTTGGAATTATTATTCACCTCTATATTGCCCTGGGGATGGGGCTTTTCACCTTCGGACTTGTAATGCTTATTGGCTACATTTTCTTCTGGCCCTACGCTAAATCTTCTTAAATTTTTTTTAATGACGTTTGATTCCATATCTTTGTGCCATGTTTACAAATGACCAATTAAAAGATCTCAATGAGCGTTGCCTCGCGTTAAGGGGGTTTCTTTGACTATGATAGGAAGAAACACGACCTTGAACAGTTAGAAGAAAAAACACTCGATCCCAAATTCTGGGACGATCCAAAAAAAGCCGAAAAAATTCTGAATGAAGTAAAACAGCTTAAGAGCTGGACCGTTTCTTATGACGAACTCAGTCGTATGATTGACGATGTTAACACGCTTTACGATTTTTTTAAAAGCGGCGATGCCACCGAAGAAGAAACCGAAACCGAATACCAGAACTGTTTGAAAAAACTCGACGAGATCGAATTTAAAAACATGTTACGTGGCGAAGAAGACCGCTTTAATTGTGTGCTACAGATTAACTCCGGCGCTGGCGGAACTGAAAGCTGCGACTGGGCCGGAATGCTTATGCGTATGTACACCATGTGGGCCGATAAACAAGGCTTTAAGGTTTCAGAACTTGACTTTAACGCTGGCGACGTAGCTGGCGTAAAATCCGTTTCCTTACAAATTGAAGGTGAATTTGCTTACGGATTTCTAAAAGGCGAAAATGGTGTTCACCGTTTGGTGCGAATCAGTCCTTTTGATTCCAACGCAAAACGCCATACCAGTTTTGCTTCTGTATATGTTTATCCTATCGTTGATGATACCATAGAAATTGATATCAAACCAAGCGATCTCGAAGTTTCTACTTCGCGAAGTGGTGGCGCGGGCGGACAAAACGTAAATAAAGTTGAGACCAAAGTTCAGATGTTACATAAGCCATCAGGAATTGTTGTAGTGTGCCAGATCGAACGTTCGCAACATGGCAACCGTGAGCGCGCCTTACAAATGTTACGTTCGCAGTTATACGAACTCGAAATGCGTAAACGTAATGAAAGCAAAGCGGCCATTGAAGAAGGAAAGATGAAAATAGAATGGGGTTCACAGATCCGAAGCTATGTTTTACATCCCTATAAAATGGTAAACGACGTTCGTACCGAATTAAAGATTACCGATGCTGAAGGCGTTCTGGATGGAGACCTTGACGAACTCATTAAAGCGTATCTGATGCAGACGGGCGGTAAGCATACGTCGAAGACTTCGTAATTCACATTCAACCACGTTGTAGTTGTTACGCCCAAATGAATTTGGGCTATTCACGTTGAAGTCCTTCGGACTTCTTTGATGGAATTTATTGTTATTGGTAATTTTCTTAGTTTCAAAGAATCCTGAAGGGATTCAATATTAAATAACTAAGCTATCTATAAAAACCAAGGGTTGAATGTAAATTACTGTACTGTTACAATCCCCACCTTCCCTTTATCTCCCGCTATCAAAATCAATTTCCCTTTCTTCGCTTTACGCACCACGTTAAAATTATTCGTGTCGAAATTCTTCCAGGTTTTACCATGATCAAAAGTAACGTCGCTGCCAGTTGTTCCTGTACAGATAAATGTTTTTCCCGAAATATATTCAACGCAGGAACGATAACCTCCAGGAGGAATTTCAGGTGATTTCCATTTTGAGCCACCATTAGAAGTGATAACGCAATTTTTTGCTGTGGATTTTGCATCGGTATAATCTCCGCCTACAACAACGGCGTTTTTATCGTCGGAAAACGCTATGGAAAATGCTCCTTGTGACGATTTTCCGGAAATGACTGGAATATCGAAGTTGATCCAATTCTTACCGTAATTACGACTATAAAACAATCGTGATTTGCTTCCTCCGGTTACGAACCATGCTCTTCCTCTTTTATCAATTCTTAAACAGGTTCCACTTGCTGCGAAACATGATTCTCCCGGCGTAGATTTTAAATCATTGGTGTCAGGAAATAACGGTTTTCCGTCGAGTATTCTTGGGACAATAAATAATTCATTAATAGGATCTGAAATGATAATAAAATGGCTTCGATCCCAACAACAAATCGCATCGAAGAATGTTTTTCCTTCTATACCAAACCACAACGGTCCTTTCCAGGTTTTTCCTCCATCCCTGGTGATGAGAACAACGGCCGGATCGGTTGTTCCTGCTATATAAGCAAAGTTTTTATCGAAAGCCTCAATGCTTCTGAAATCGCTTTTCTCATAACCTGGAACAGCTAATTTTTCCCAGGTTTTTCCTCCGTCCAGTGTACGCGCAACGGTTCCTTTATTGCCGCTTATCCACGCCACAGAATCATCAACTACTGACATGCCGCGAATACTTGCACCCTTTAGAACGGGAACAGAATCAGATTTTACAGTGTAAGCCTGCGCTTTACTGAACATGGACACGATAAAAAACAAAGTGAAGTAATAAAAACACCTCATAATCAAATGTAAATAAAAATGGCGACATTTGCAGCGATGGCGCAACCGGTAAGAGCGAAGAAACATTTAGGTCAGCATTTTTTGTGCGACGAAAATATTGCAAAACGCATTGTAAATTCTTTGCTTGAAAAAGATAAGGAAACCGCGGTTCTCGAAATTGGTCCGGGTACAGGTGTTCTTACAAAATATCTCATTAACGAAATTCCAGATTTTTTTGCGCTGGACATTGACCAGGAATCTATCGATTATTTAAAGGAACAGTATCCTGATAAAAAAGAGAAGATACAATTTTGTGATTTTCTCGATGCAGATCTGAAAGAATTCGTTCCCGGAAAATTTAACGTGATCGGAAATTTTCCTTACAATATTTCGAGCCAGATCATGTTTAAAGTATTGGAACATCGTCATGATGCAAAATTGGTTGTAGGTATGTTTCAGAAAGAAGTGGCGCAGCGCATTGCCGAAAAACCCGGAACAAAAACCTACGGAATATTAAGCGTATTGCTTCAGGCATTTTACAAAATAGAATATTTATTTACTGTTCACGAAAATGTTTTTAGTCCGCCGCCAAAAGTAAAAAGCGCGGTGATTCGTCTTGAAAGAAACTC
>JAJONO010000068.1 GCA_021323535.1 Bacteroidota bacterium | reverse complement strand
TGTTTTAAAATAATTTCCATGTTTTCTTTCCTCCTATAAATTATTTTAATAAATCAGCTACATAAGGCATTAACGATAAGTGACGGGCACGCTTTACAGCCTGAGCCACTTTACGCTGAAACTTAAGAGAAGTTCCGGTTAAACGGCGTGGTAACAATTTACCTTGCTCGTTCACGAACTTTAATAAGAAATCAGGATCCTTATAATCAATGTATTTGATACCGCTCTTTTTGAAACGGCAGTATTTTTTCTTTTTAGCCTCTACTGTTGGAGGGTTTAAATATCTGATGTCGTTTGGTGATGCCATTGTTTTAAAACGTTAATTGTTTAACCATTACGCGTTAGCGCCTTCTTTCTTTTTGGTTTTAGCTTCGGCAACTTTTCCTTTACGTTTCTCAGCGTAAGCAACAGCGTGCTTATCAAGAGCAATCGTTAAGAAACGTAAGATACGCTCATCGCGTTTGTACGTTACCTCTAACTTGTTAATGATATCGGCACCTTCACCAGCAAATTCGAATAAGTGGTAAAATCCGGTTGTTTTTTTCTGGATTGGATAGGCTAGTTTCTTTAGCCCCCAAAATTCCTCGTTAACGATCTTACCGCCTAAGTCGGTAATCGTTTTTTTAATTTTCTTCGCGGCCTCCTTTGCCTGATCATCAGACAAAACGGGAGTTAAAATGAAGACCGTCTCATAACGTTTTTCCATTGTTTAATTTTAAATTGGGCTGCAAATGTAGTGATTTATTACAAAACCAGCAAAGAAAATGCGGTTTTTTCAGGAATTCGGGACATAACCTCCCGTTTTTATTTACCAGAAAGAAGCAGAGATACAGAAAATCACAATTTTCATGTGGTTATAACAAAGAATTCTCTCTGTTTCCCGGTGTCTCCGTGGTGAAATTTTATCTCTTGGTTGCCAGAGTTATATAAACTTCTTGGTCTCGTGATCAAAGGCGCTTTCTGTGATTCTTACCCCGTCCCTGAAACAGGAAACACCTCCCCAACTAAACACTTTTTTCTCGTAAAGCCATGCTTTTTCGCCTCTTACAAGAACGCGTTGAATGGTGATAAACCCTTTGCCTTCAATGATTTCTTCGGTTACACCCGGTTTATATTTGGTTAACAGGGCCATAACTCGGTCGCTTTTATCGCTACCAATCTCAGGGGACTCTATAACGGTTGGTTTGTTCACGGACGAAACTTCTGCGATCGTTTGGGTTTTTTCCTGCGACTGTTGTTTTGCCATTTTTTTAGCCTCCAACTGTTCTTGCTGCATCATCTTAAGCTGCTCGGCTTCCATAGCCAGACGCTCGTCCTGCATAGCTTTGAGCTTGGCAAGTTCCGCGTCTTTTTTGTCCTGGTCGGCTTTCTGAATAGCTAACTGAAGTGCTTTTTTCTCAGCTCTCCTGATATCGGCCACCTTGGCCAGCATGCTTTTCATGTAATCCTTATCGAATTCAAAATTATCTTTTTTCTTATCAAAGAAATATTTGTTCATCGGCTGGTTAAACAGCGAATAATCGATTCCGTCAACCGCCTTTAAAATTTCAAGATCGGCCACAATAACCGGAAATTTTTTCTGCGCGCTTTCCTCAGAAACACCGGTGGTGCTAACAGTATACATCTTCTTTACATATCCTTTTTTAGATACCGAAATCTCGTAATTGGATCCTAATGGTAAATAGAGATTATAACTTCCGTCTACATCGGTTACAAAAGAGGTAAAAGCTTTCCCATCGCGGGTTACGCTTACCTGAGCCCCTTGCAGGGTGCGATTTTCACAGAGAATGGTTCCTTCAAGGTCAATGGACACATTCTGGGACCTTACTCCAAAGGCAATTAAAAATAAGACTGATATTAGTACGATTCTCTTCATTACGGACCTGAAATCTGCCGCAAAGCTACTATTTTTTTACTGGCGTTTCCGGATGAACTCATGAAAATAACGCACCAAACCTTGTTAATAAACGTTAGGATATCAGGCTTTTAAGCTACTAACTTGATTTAGAAGTATAATAATTCGATTTTTTTTAGAATGAACCGCCAGCAAGTGGTTTGTGTTTGGATTTTACTCCCCTCTTATGAAGGTATAACCCGCTTGCGTGAGCTCTTGCAGCTCCTTTTCACCTGCTTCAACAATTACCAGTCCCGACCCCGGAGCCTGAATCTGAATAACAACCCCGTCTGCATCAACTTCGAGAACGATATCAAATTCATCTCTCGAAAAAAAGGATTGCGTCTTGCCCATTTTTGCCTGAAGCGTGCGATCCTGAAAAAGTTGCCTGCATTTGATCTTCATTAAGCAAAGATAATTCAAATAATAACATCAAGCTTTTACCCGATAGATATCAGAATTAAACTTTGAACTTTAAGCTACGAGTTTTACCTTTATTTTCTATGAAATACTTTTTACGAAGGACATCCATTCTCTTTTGCCTTTTGATTTTTTCCTTGTCTTCTTTTTCACAAAACGAATACATCGATTACCGTTCGGCTACTAACCCACTCTACTGGAAAAACCGTAAGCCCTTTGAAGGCTACTGGCAACAGGACGTTCATTATAACATCAAGGCTTCGATCAACGATTCTACTGACATTCTCAGCGGAAAAGAAGAACTCATTTACTGGAACAATTCTCCTTACGATATCTCCCACGTTTATTTTCACCTTTACAGCAACGCTAATACCAAAGATTCTTATCTCGCCGATCTTTACAAAAACAATGACTACAAACTTAAATTCGGAAAATACCGCCAGGATAATCTCGGAACAAAAGTAGAAAAGATCAGTGCGAACGGACAAGATCTGAACACCGAACTCGACAACACCATCCTGAAAGTTTATCTTCCAAAGCCTCTGAAATCAGGAGAATCGATCACCTTCAACATCGACTTTAAAACCTATTTTGATAAAGAGGCCATCCGTAACCGCATGAAATTGTTTAACTCATTCGGAAAAAAACATTACGATGTGGTACATTGGTATCCACGCGTTACAGTTATCGATCGCAAATTTGCCTGGAACACAGACCAACACATGGATCATGAGTTCTATGGTGACTTTGGTTCGTTTTACGTAGAGATGACTTTACCAAGCGAATACGTTGGTGATGGAACCGGCGTTCTTATCAACGAAAAAGAAGTGCTTCCCGACTCGTTAAGATCAAAACTCGACATCAGCAATTTTTTGCAGAAGCCATTTAATTCCGCTCCGTCCACCATTCTTAAAAAAGATGGAAGTACAAAAACCTGGAAGTTCAGCGCCATTAACGTTCATGATTTTGCGTTTACTGCCGACCCAAATTACCGTATAGGCGAAACCAACTGGAATGGTGTGCGTTGTATAGCACTCGTGCAGGAGCCACATGCGGCAGGCTGGTATAATGCCTCGCAATACATTGCCAAAGTTCTGGAAGTAAACTCTTACAATATTGGTCCGTACTATTATCCTAAAATGATATGCGCCGATGCACAAGATGGAATGGAGTACCCGATGTTAACACTCGACGGGGGCTGGGACCCCAATTACAGAACACTCTTCATTCACGAGATGACGCACAACTGGTTCATGGGAATGGTGGGAAGCAATGAAAATTACCGCGCTTTTCTTGATGAAGGATTTACGCAGTTTTACACCGCCGATACCTATCAGTTTATTGACGGCGCCATTGAAAAGGAACCCGAACCTTCAAGTAAATACATTGCAAAGTTCACCGAGCCAAAACGTGTGCTTGATAATGAAATTTATTACGGTTACTATAACAACGCTGTTATAAAAAATGAAGAAACACCCCTGAACACGCATAGTGATGATTTCAACGGTGGCATAAGGCACGGTGGTGGTTATGGACAAGTGTACACCAAAACTGCAACCATGCTTAAAAATTTAGAATATGTTCTTGGCCGCGCTTTATTCGATAAAGTCATGCAGCACTATTTCAATCAATGGAAATTCTGTCATCCTTACCCGGAGGATTTCAGAAATTCTATCATTCAATATTCGGGGATTGATCTCAACTGGTTTTTTGACCAGTGGCTGGAGACAAGCAAAACGATTGATTATTCGATTGGAAAAATAAAACGAAAAAAGAATTACATCTACGAAATTACATTCAAACGAAAGGGCAGCATGCAAATGCCGATTGATTTTGTGGTGATTGATAAAAACGATTCCGCCCGTCATTATTACATTCCAAATACCTGGTTCGAAAAACCAACACGGGCCAATGCATTGCCAAGATGGATCGGCTGGGGACCAAAACTGAAACCAACGTATACTGCCACTTTAAACATAGGATCAAAAATTAAAAATGTGATCATTGATCCTTCTCACCGTTTAGCAGATGTGGATATGACCAACAACATTAAACACGGAAAATTTGATGTGAAGTTTGATTCAAAAGTTTATAATCCACCAAACTGGAAACAATATGAAATGCGGGTTCGTCCGAGTTTATGGTACAACGGATACGACGGCGTTAAATTCGGCGCCTATGCGAGCGGGGATTATTTACAAACCAAACATGTTTTTGAAGCAGGCCTGTGGCTGAGTTCGGGATTAGGGCAAGCTTACATGGATACTTCACTGAACAAATCCCTGATACCTTCGGTAAGCGACAGTACTTTCAGAATAAACAACTTCAACAAAGTTTCTTTTTCGATCGATTACAAAACATCTCTTAACAAATTCATTAAAAAATCAAATGTTTATCTGCAGTTAAAATCGCTCGATGGTTTAGATGCCGGTATGATCGGTTTCGAAAAGAAAAGCAACAACGATAAAACAAGAATCTATGCGCATCTTAAAGCCATGCTCAGAGATATGCCGCAGGATATGATCTATCTCATTCACAGTAACGAATGGGGTTACAGAAAACTGAACAGCGCCATTCATGTGGGATTGGAGCATAATTACAAATACAGAAGAGGAGCTGGGAATATTTTAATGAACGTGAGAACTTCTGCGTTCACTGAAGATTATGATTTCTCGGCCGCGTCAATGACAACTGTGAACAAAAACGATCTTGGAAGAATTAACATTAACACCCGTTTATTTGCACAGATTGGTTTTGGAAGCCGATTACCTTCTGAATCGATGTTGTACGTTGCAGGTGCCAACAACGAAGATTTGATGAATAATAAGTACACACGCTCCATGGGAATTATTCCTCCAGATTTTGGAAACTTCGGAAGTACTACCAATCATTTTACCGCAGGTGGAGGGTTAGGATTGAGAGGGTATTCAGGATATCTTCTTCCTATGAAAAATGCGGATGGTACATTAAGCTTTAATTACAAAGGAGCGACCGGCGCATCGTTCAGTACGGAAATTGAATTTGGTGAACTATTCAAAGCTCTGAATCCGAAATTTTTAAAGAACAGCATTAAAATTCAGCCTTACGTATTTGGTGATGCAGGAATCATTAATACCAATTTACCGGGAACACCGAATGTAATGAGCGACGTAATGGTAGATGCAGGAGTTGGAACAACATTGAGCATTGTACGCTGGGGACAACTTTACGGTGTGAAACCATTGACCATACGTTTTGATGTTCCGTTCTTCCTGAATCGTTTACCTTATGCTGAAAATGATTACGTTCAGTTCAGGTGGATGATAGGAATCAATAAGGCGTTTTAAAAAGTTTTTCCAAACGACAGACCCGGAATTAAAAGAGTACCATTTCCTGTATTTGTGAGTTCATTGTTCTTATGATTTATAAGTGCAAGTATCTGGCATTTGAATAGAAAATTTTTATGATACCTGTATCCCAGTAATGGATAATAATAGCTACTGGGTCCTGTACTGTGTATACCAGGAACTAACAAAGTGTAATCTGTTTTTCCAAATCCAATCTCCAGAAAATTATTCTTTCCTCCAAAATTTCCCGATAAAGAGTAAGTGACCGACCACAGAACAATTAAATTCCCTAACCCTACTCTTGCATTAAGCATAAAATGTTTTTTATTGATAATTACCCTTTCATAGTTAATTGATATCCCTAAATTACCTCCGAGAAGTTCTCCGCAAAGCACATTACTTTTAACATGATGATCGTTCAATCGCCATCTTAGGGAATCTTTCTGAGCGGTGGTTACGCATGCTGAACCAAACAGAATGATCAGGAGCACCTCTCTTTTTCTAATCATTATTCATTTCACGAAAAAAACCTGCCAGTTATTCAGATTCCACAATTACTAAAAATAAAAAGTCCCGCATTTCGACGGAGCTTTTTTTAATAATTGAAAAATGAGAAATGGAAATTGATAATCGTGGTTTACATTTTATATCTCAGGCTTACAATAAAATTTCTTCCCGGAGCATTGATACCGCTCGCGAAAACACGGTAGCGATTGTCTGTGATGTTCTCGCAGGCAAAATTTACCCGAAAGTTTTTAGTAATGTTATATCCTGCTCTGATATTTATAGTGAACCAGGAAGGCATATAACCTTTTACAGGATCGGCTGAATAAACAGCGTTATCTTCGCCGCTTGGACTATAATCTGCCGAACTCTTTTTCCCATTGTACCTTACGAAAAACTCAGCGTCGGTATTTTTGTTGCGATACATTAAACTTGTTTGTCCGAATACAGGCGGAATGTGGTCAAGGGCATACACAGTATCTTTTTTAGAATCCACATATTTTCCTGTAGTGGATGTAAGGGTACTTTTGAAAGAAACGTTATCATTGAAATCAAACTGGACTCCTCCTGTAAAACCATATACATAGCCATAGTTAGCGTTTTGCATGGCCTGCACCTTGGTTTTTGCTCCATTGAACATGGCGCTGTCTGATCCATTCAGTTTATAATCGGTAAGTACCATGGCATTTACCAGGCTGGAATAAAATCCTGTAAGATCAAATTTGTAACGCTTATTGAACACTTTACTTACACTCATTTCCATGTTGTACGTATATTCAGGTTTGATATCAGCATTTGGTACGATTAAAATATTACCAGCGCTTTCAAAAACTTTACTTAAGTCATCGACATTAGGTGCACGGAAACCACTATTGAATAACAGAGATACTTTGTAATTATCGGTTTCCTTCCATGTAAATCCTAAACATCCTGTAACTGCCTGGTTGGATTGTTGGGCTGTTTTAAAAGGAAATTTATAAAATGTAGTATCAATAAATTCGGCTTTGAGATTTGTTTGTGTAAAACGGATCCCATCTGAAATCACAAAATTATCATTCACTTCCCAGGAATGCGAGAAATAAACCGCGCCTGTAAACATAGAAGCTCCTCCATCGGCATAACGTGTTATCGCTTTTCCTACAGTTCCTGCAACAATGTTAAGCGTATCGGCTTTCGATCTTACATCATTGGAAGTAATTTCCAGTCCGTAACGGATCTCATGCTTGTTTACTTTTTTTGCCGCATCTACATTTGCAGAAATAACACCTACATCTTCGCTTTGTGTGGTTCTTGCTGTTCTTTGAAAGCGACGGGTGATTCTTTCCTGATCAATTTTCTGGTACGCAAGAATTACTTTTATCTCGTCGGAAATAACTGTATTTCGTGAATAGCCGAGTGTGTATGCGGCGAGTAAACGTTTTTGGGGGCCATAGTTCCATTCTCCCTGGCGAAGTTTTCCACCCTGAACGTCGGTGAGGCGATCGTAACGCGGAACATCGCTCGACTGGCTCATCTGAAAGTTGATATTATGAGAGAGGAAGTTCCCGGTTTTAAGAAGAAAACGCTGCATGATGTCGAGCTGGCTGTATCCTGTTCCAACCTGAAGATTATCGTTTTCATTAAGCACCATGCTATCGCGGTTTCCAAAACGTTTCTGATAATACACCCTGTCCCATCCTTTGTAATAACCCGGAAGTTTTGTGGCCCCGCTAAGAAGATCATCAAAGTCGGTATAAGTTATATTCGTTAACGATGCAAACTTTTTCCATCCAAGATTAAAATCCAGGTGACCTGTTTTTTCAGTATTAGCACTTGCAAAACGTGCCATTGTATTTACTTTCACCAGCATTTTATCGTCTTTACTCAGTTCGGCGTTCTTGGTATAAAAATGCATGACGCCTCCAAGTGCGTCGCTGCCATAAATAGTGCTCGATGGACCAAAAATAATTTCGGCACGGTCGAGCATGTTAGCATCCATAGTAATAATATCCTGTAAGTGACCGGCACGGTAAATTGCGTTGTTCATTCTTACACCGTCAACCACCATTAAAACACGGCTTGCTTCAAATCCACGAAGTACAGGACTGCTACCACCCATCTGACTCTTTTGTACAAACACCGCGCCGGTATTAAGCATTACTTCGCCAGTAGTAGGTTGATTTCCGAACTCAATGTCCTTTTGTTTTATCACTTCCATCATATAAGGAACATCGATCTTTTTTTCTTTGAATTTATTGGCCGAAAAAACAACTTCATCAAGTACAACAGCCCGGGCATTTAAAGCAATGACACTGGTTGTTTCGGTAGCCGTAAACGTAAAAGAGTTGTAGGCCGGATGATAAACTGTAAGGAAACCGGCTTTATCTAAAGGAGTGATATCAGCTGTGCCTTTATTATCTGTAGGAACTGTTATGTTATTCGCGTCGTATATGATCGCGTTGGGTATAACTTCCCTTGTTGAATTGTCGCGTACAATAATAGTCTGCGCTTTTATAAAGCCACAAATAAATATTGCGACAAGAAATAAATATCTTTTCATTTTTTAGAAATAAATAATAAGTGGAAAAGATTTCCTGTACTCAGAAAACCTGTAAAACAAGAATCAATAAAATAATGAAAAGAAGCGTGGTGGTTTTATTATTTCAGAATGAAATTCTGAGTCATAAAAACTTTTGATGAATTGAGGAGTGTCGCGTTTAATATCATTGTTTAAGGTAAAATCATAAACGAATCCTGAATTAAGATGCATTCCAAATACAAGTTTAGCGAGGTGGAAGATAAAATAGTTATTTTTGATTTTTTTGGAGAAAAAGGAAGAAAAAAGTTCATTTTCTTTATCGTCCTTAATAATAAAAATCGTTGCATTAACTGTTCCTTTCTCTACCCTTATCACTTCATAAAACTTTCCGAGTATGCTTATTTCTTTATTGTTCTCATGCCACTCTATACCGTTTTTATCCTGGTAAAGATCAGTAAAAGCCATTGAGAGTTTTTCTACGGAAGCTGCGGATGATACAAGAAGTTCTTTTCTGAATCCTGCTTTATTGAATTTAATATAAGCTCTGAAAAATGAGTAATTAAATACCATTAATCCAAAAACAATTAAAAATCCAAATACGAATATCTGTTTTGATGTTTTCAGTAAGGTTAAAAATAAACAATTTTGGGAGGGAGGCAAAAAAAATCCCTTCTGCCACACACATTCGCAGAAGGGATTCCATTAGAACACTTAACAAAACAGAATGAATAAAAGCTAATTATATTAACCTTACTATTAAATACGCAGGTGAAGGGCTAAAAGTTGGGTAAGGGCTGGAAATAAAATGAAAAAGGCGAAAATTTAACATTTTCGCCTTTTTATAATATTGATTTGCAATAAATTACATTTTTTCAATCTCCACAATTGGATTGTTATTTATTTTAATGTGCCCCAAACCAGCCTTTTTAAACTGGTTGATGAACCATGCTTTGTCTTTGGCGGACTTTAAAACGATAGTCATTCCATGATAATCTCCGGCTACATTTCCTTCCGAAACACTTTCTACGTTTTTATCATCTTTGAAAGACTTCAGGATCTTCATAAAATCTTCTTTTGAACCCGGTTTGTATACTTCAAAAAACATCACCGTGGATGTAGAGAAAAATTTATTTACATCTGCGGCTGCAGGATTTTTAATACAAATAGTTTTTGCAGGAGTTTCGTTATAAACGATAGAGGTCTTAGCAACGGAAACAGTAGTTCCGGTAACTGTGATAAGACATGCAACTAAAAGAGATTTGATGATTTTCATTTTAATTTTTTTAGATATCCAAAGATATCCAAAAATAATGCCAAAAACAAGGACACGGCGGGTTCTATTTGCGTTTTTTAGAAAAAAAATCTTTCAGCAAAGCTTCACTCTCCGAACCCAGCACTCCACTCACTAACTCGGTCTTTGGATGTAAAATACTTTTAGGAATAAGTGTAAAACCTTTCTTAAGATCGTGGGCGCCATACACAATTTTGCTTACCTGGCTCCAGGCCAAAGCGCCTGCGCACATCACACAAGGTTCGAGTGTAACGTAAACCGTGCAATCAATGAGGTACTTTCCTCCTATCGCATTTGCAGCCGCTGTAATGGCCTGCATTTCGGCATGAGCGGTTACATCGGTTAAACGTTCGGTAAGATTATGTGCCCTGGCAATGATCTTATTATTGGCCACAACAACAACGCCAACAGGCACCTCATCAGCATCAAATGCTTTCTGAGCCTCTTTAAGAGCCTCCTTCATGAAGTACTCGTGCGAATATAAAGGCGCTACTGACAATTGCAGGTGCTTGTTCCAATGATGCTGATATCATCTATTCTTGTGATGGTGTCACAATCATACATCACTAATTTATAATTGTAGTTTTTTTCAAATTCCTTTTGCGGCTGAACGAAATATTCGCCACATGGCTCTTTACGAACTGTGCTTAAGTCGTAGTTAACTTCAAAATGCCTTAGTTCTATTTTTAATAACTGCTCGTTCTTCATGAGGCATTTCAGTTTACAGTTTGCTTTATCTGAAAGTTTGAAATACTGGAAAACAAGCTCCTGCATTTTCTGCTGGTTTGGGGTAACACACGAGCGGGTTCCGAACATGGCATACACAATCAATAAGCCTATTCCGAAACCAACACCGTAAAATTTTAATCTCTGGAGAAATTTCATATAAAAAGTTCAGGGTTCGAAGTTACAAGTTTAAATAAAATCATTGTTTGATTAGCTTTATAACTTTTGAACCTTCTCCGGTTTTTATTTCAGCGAAGTAAACGCCGGGGTTGTATTTTACAAGGTCAGTGATTTTAATTTCCTGCGCAGTTAACTGCTCTGTTGCAATCGACGTAATTTGCCTCATGCTCACATCAAACAATTTTACCGATGTAATTTTATCAGTGCCGCTGTTCCTGATTGTTAAAACCTGGTCGAACGGATTCGGATAAACTGAAATGTTTTTCAGCGCGGCTCCTGTTTCTTTTAATCCAACTGTCTGATCGATCAGAATATCATCTATAAAAATATTATTTCCAGGACTTGAAGCGTCTGGTGTAAATTCGAATTTAAAATACACCTGTGAACTGCCAGAATAAGCCAAAATATTAAAGGACTCCTGCTTCCATTGGGTTGGCTGAGGATTTAAAAAATTAGATGTCACGAGGGTTCCGGTTGTACTTAACGCTGCACCGGATTTATTGAACAGGACGGTCCAGCTGGCGCCACAGTTAACTGACACCGATACTTTTAAATTATCATCATTCATTGCGTTTTGCTGGGCATACGCATATTTGAAAGCTAAATCAGATGAAAGTGAATTCTGCAGATTATAAGCAGGTGTAAAAAATGCAACAGGGCCATTAGGGTTATCAAAATAGTTGTTCACCCAAACGCAATTGGTTCCGCTCGCTCCTGTTGAAGTATTAAGTACAAAAGCACTTCCAAACATTGGCTGTGTAGCCACCCAGTTATTATTCGGGAAAGGATCTGTTTCAAAACCCTGCATAATATTTGTGGTTCCTGTTCCCGAGCCCGCCATAACCGTTACAACAGCCTTGGTTATTGAATCGCTTCCGTTAATATTAGCGGCCACCAGTTTTACCGGAGCCAATCCGGATGCCGTAAATGTAAGAGAGCCATTCTGAACCGTAGAAGAATTGGCAGCTAAAGTGCTGGTCCAAACCCAGCTGGTTACAGGCGCGTTATAACTCAAATCAGTAAATAAAAGACTTCCGCCAACACAAGTTACGCTGTTGGTGGCAATGAACTCAGCTTTTGGAAAACATCCCGAAACCGGATTTAACACTCCCGTATTATTCAGGTTGTTCATTGTCCACAAATTATCTCTTCCTCCAATACTACTGTTAAGGGCATTATGCATTCTTGTTCTTTGTCCGATCGTAAACATACGTGAGCAATAGGCATATTCCATATAATTCTGAATATTCTCAGTTACCCCTGAGGTACAATTACCACTGGAACTTCCAAGATTACACCACGAATGCCCTTTGGTAATTGGGGTATCGCTAACTCCATCATCGCCACAGGCAACACCCGGATTGTTGGTACTACCCCATACATGCTGGAGGTTGAGCCAATGGCCCACTTCATGGGTAAGGGTTCTTGAATTTCCAGAACTCGATGTGCCTGAACTTCCAACATATTGATGAAGTGTTACAATGGCATCCATTGAAGCACCTGTTGATCCCGGAAGATAAGTATAGGCAGCAGCGCCGCTCTGCAAGGTTTTTACCACATAAATGTTCAGATATTTTGTAGGATCCCAGGTGTAAATATAATTGGAGGCGGTTACGGTCCAGTCCGTTTTATTATCATAATGCCTTGTAATACCATTGGTACATTGACCGTTTTCATCTATGGTAGCAAGCGAAAATTGTATGCTACAGTCTGCAGCCAGGTTTTTGAATGCAGTCACGATTTGTGTCGTGTCCGAATTCAGTTTCTGAAAATCGCGGTTAAGAATGGCGATGGCGCTATGGATCTGAGCATCACTGATGTTTTCAATGCCGCCTTTATGAAGTACGTGAAATACTACGGGGATTGTATACGTGGCTACCTGATTTGTTTTATACTGACCTTGCGCTTCGGCATCTTTCATTAGTTTTTCGAAGCGTTGTCTGGCAGAAGGGTCCTGTCTGAACAATTCTTCCTGGGCATAATTAAAACCGCATCCAGGCTGGTTTTGGGAATAAACCGAACAGGCCGTTGCAATGAATAAGGTCTTTAAAAAAAATTTCATAAGTCTGGTAAATAAATTAAAGGTATCAATTTTACTTTAATTAATTTTGCAAATCTTAATTTAACATGAGTAAGGTCATTCAGCAGATGAATATTGGTATTTTAGGCGGCGGCCAACTCGGGCGCATGCTCCTTCAGAACGCGATTAATCTAAACCTGAACATATCTGTTTTAGATCCTGATAAAAACGCCCCATGCAAATACCTTGTAAAGAAATTTGTTTGCGGCAGCCTTACCGATTATGAAACTGTTTATGATTTTGGGAAGGATAAGGATCTTATCACTATCGAAATTGAAAATGTAAACATTGAAGCTTTAAAGGCGCTGGAGAAAGAAGGTAAAAAAATTTACCCTCAGCCACACATCATTGAAATGATACAGGATAAGGGCCTTCAGAAAATGTTCTACCAACGCAACAATATTCCAAGTCCTGATTTCTTTTTAGTGGAGAACAAAACGCAGATTAGCAAATACGCCAATTATTTTCCTTTCTTTCAGAAGCTCAGAAAAGGTGGGTACGATGGCAAGGGCGTTTGCAAGCTGGTTAATGTTCACCATCTCGAAAAAGCTTTTGACGCGCCTTGTGTCCTTGAGCGTTTAGTGGATTTTGAAAAAGAACTTTCGGTAATTGTTGCCAGAAGTGAGAACGGGGAAGTGAAATGTTTTCCCGTGGTGGAATGTGAATTCAGTCCGGAAGCAAATCTTGTGGAGTTTTTGTTTTCTCCTGCCAATATCAAAAAGAAAACAGAAAAAGAAGCCATTGCTATTGCTACAGATATTGCCGAAAAACTCGGCATTGTGGGTCTGCTTGCCGTTGAATTGTTTCTTGCCAAGGATGGTAAAATTTATGTTAACGAAATAGCTCCCCGACCACATAACAGCGGGCACCAGACTATTGAGGGCAATGTTACTTCTCAGTTTGAACAAATGTGGAGGGCCATTCTTAATCTTCCCCTTGGCGACACCTCCATTGTTAAAGCCTCTGTGATGGTGAATTTACTTGGCGATTTTGGCCATGAAGGTCCCGCCATTTTCCAGGGAATGGAAGATGTTTTAAAATTCAGTGGTGTTTATATTCATCTCTACGGCAAGTCGCACACAAAACCGTTTCGAAAAATGGGGCATACTACAATTGTTGATGACGATATTCTTAAAGCCCGCCAAAAGGCCCGTATTGTAAAGGAAATGCTCAAAGTTGTTTCTTAACATTTCCGGAATTGCTGTTCCGTAATAATTCTTTTTAATAAATATAAATTCCGGTTTTTGATTATTTTATTATCTTAGGTAATATTTTGCATGCGTAAATTAAAATTAATATCTGCTTTACTGCTCGGGCTTGTGATGAACATGAATATGTCCTCGCAGGTTGATCCTGTTTTATTTGAAAAAATGACGTCGGCGCTTAAAGACAGTGACCTTGTGTATTTAAACAAAGCCAAATCAAAAATCGAACAGGAATCTTTTCTGGAAGCAATTCCACTTATGGAAAAATTGCAGAAAAGAAATCCGACATATGTAGAATTAAACTACATTACCGGCGTCTGTTATTCCTACGACCCGAATAATACCGATAAGGCCCTTCAGAATATCAGTAAGGCGAAAAACAAATCAGGGGAAATAGATGGATTTTATTTCAACTACGCTTTCGCGCTTGAAAAAAACGACAGTATCAATTCTGCTATTGAGAATTACAGAACCGCGCTTCTCATTGAAGAAAAAAAATCGAACAAGCAGGAAAAACTCATTGCAGAAATAAATTACAGGATCAACCGCTGTAAAAAGATAAACGAATTCAAAAACAAGCAGAACCAGGTTAAGATCATTAACATTGGAAAGCCGGTGAATTCCAATGCGTCGGAATATTGTCCGCTTATTACTTCCAACGAATCGGTAATGATCTTCACGTATCGCGGGCCAAAATCAAAAGGAGGAAAACAGGTCCTGAAAGGAAAACAACCCGATGGTTCTGAAAAACTTTCTCTCTTCTTCGAAGATATTTTCATATCCCGTAAAATTGATGATACTACCTGGAGCGAACCACACCAGATCGACAATCTTAATACTACTTTACACGATGCGGCGGTTTGTCTGAGTTCAGACGGGAATCAGTTATTCATCTATAGAAACATGGGTGCCGGTAAAGGTGATCTGTACTTAAGTAAACTTGTTAATAATACTTATACCAAACCTGTTTACCAGGCGGGGCTCAACAGTACCGAATGGGATGGCAGCGCCTGCTTTATTCCTAACCAGGACAAAGTTATTTTTGCCAGCGAACGTAAAGGAGGATATGGCGGAAAGGATCTTTACATAGCTGAAAAAATGAAAGATAATGTTTGGGGAAACATTAAAAATCTTGGACCCGTTATCAATTCAAAATACGATGAAGACGCTCCGTTTGTAACTCCCGATGGTAAAATGCTTTTCTTTTCCTCAAATAACAGCAGCAGCTTTGGAGGTTATGATGTTTTCAGAAGCGATTTAAAAGTCAATGAATGGCAGGCGCCTTATAATCTCGGGGCGCCTATCAATACAAAATACGATGATAAATTTTTTATTGTACGCGCTGACGGAAGAACAGGATATTATTCTTCTTTTAAACAGGGAGGAACAGGAGAACAGGATATTTATAGAATAGAGCCAGGTATTCCAGGTGTTCCGGTTGAACTTCTTGAAGTAAATGGTTTTGTAAGTGTAGACGGTAAACCAGTAGCGGCTACTATTGAAGTGGCTTCTGTTTTCAAAAACAAAAGGATGGACATGGAACTTACTTCCAACAAAAATACGGGGATATTTCTTACTAATCTTCCGGCGGGCGACAAATACACTTTAACTGTAAAAGTTGAAAAATTCCCGCAACAGGTCATTGATCTGAATACAGTGGGAATTGATTCGTTCATGGTTCTGAACGTATACGCCGATTTTAATTCGGCCGATTACGATAAGAAATTATCAGAAATGACGAAAGTAACTGAAACGGAAGTAAAGTCGGCTACATCAACAACATTTGACAAGGAAGCTTTTGCGGCAAAATTCGGAAATACTAAAAAAGACAGCCTCGCTTTCAAGGTTCAGATCGGCGCTTATAAAACCTTCGAGAATTTCAACTATAACAATATCCTTGGGTTTCCTAAGATCATCAGGCAAACCGACAATGATTACATCACACGATTTTTCATGGGTCACTATGCCACTTACAACGAGGCGCTTGAACTTCTGAAAAAAATTAAAAGCACCGATGTGTTAAGGGATTGTTTTATCATAGCAAATTATAAAGGCAAGAAAAAATATCTTCACGAACTGATCAACGAAAAAATACTTGAGTAGATCTAATGAGCACCAAGGTTTCAAATAAATTTAAGATTACGCTTGTTGACAGCAAGTACTTCTTAATGGAAGTGTTTGACAATGTTGAGCTCGAAGTTGAAGACGTCATTATCCTGGTTGAATTTCAGAAAGAACTTGGCGGAGGAAAACAATTTCCCGTCATTATTCTTCCCAGCCCAACAGCAACTACTAACAGCGATCTTATAAAACACATTTCAAAAAAAGATAGTCTCCCTTACACAAAAGCCGACGCTTTTATTCTGACATCTGTTCCTCAAAAAATTCTTGCCAAACTTTACATCCGGTTTGTTCCGCCTGAGCGCCCAACGCAATTCTTTACCAAAAAAGAAGAAGCTATTAAATGGATTGAAAAGTTCATGGATTGAACCCAGCACCACACTTGACTTTCAACGTTTTTTTTATTATTTTTGATAAAACATCTGTCACATGAAACGTTTTATCTTATCATCACTTTTCGTAATACCGGTTCTTTTCGCTTCGGCACAAACCGCAACCAATTTCACTGCTAACGATTGCAGCGGAAACAATCACGACCTTTTTACCGAACTTAATTCCGGAAAGGTGGTTGTTATTTCTTGGGTTATGCCATGCGGCGCCTGTATTGCTCCTGCTCAAAGCGCTCACAACATTGTGCAGAGTTATTCGGTTTCCAATCCGGGACAAGTGGTGTATTATGTGGTGGATGACTACGCAAACACAGTATGTTCCACATTAAACAGCTGGATTTCTACAAACGGACTCACGAATTACACGTCCTTTTCCAACTCGGTTATCAGCATGAGTAATTATGGTGCAGCCGGAATGCCAAAAACTATTGTGGTGGGCGGAAGCAATCACCAGGTATTTTATAACCAGAACGGAAGTGTAAACAGCTCCTCGCTTACTACTGCAATCAATAATGCGCTGGCCGGAGCGCCTACCGCTATCGGAGAAATACAAACCATGAACTTCGCTACAAAAGTATCTCCTAATCCGGCTTCGGAAGAAATTACTATTTCATACAACATTAATAAAAACTCCGACCTCAATATTCAGATCTTTAATTCAATTGGGCAAGAAGTAAGGAATATTCATTTGACTGGAAAGTCAGGCGTAAACGAACACACTGTTAATGTAGAAGATCTTCCGGCAGGAAATTATTTCGCGAAGCTTAACTACAATGAGAAATCGGATCTTGTAAAACTGATCATCAGCCGGTAAAATTATCTTTGGCTGCTTTTGTTATCGCAGTTTTTACAATTCGGAAACCATACCTCGTAAACGTCAGGAAGTTTCAGAAGATGTCCGTTATCGTCTTCCACATTTATCTCAGTAAAATAAATTTTAGCGGCTTTCTTTTGTTTATTCAGTTCCTTGATCATTTCAGAAGTAAGGCTGTTATCAAAGCCATTAAAGCTCTTAACGTCTTTTCCTTTGATCCAGAGTTTGTAGGATTTGATCTTATTTTCTGCCATGTTCCCAAAACGGTCAATCGCAGTTAAACGCAGTTCCACATTATCAAAATAAGCTTTAACGAGATTCTGTTCTTTTTTTACTTTAATGGTTTGGGGCTCCTGCGAAAAAACAGAAAGAGAAAACAGAAGAAAGACGAAGATGGTGAAATGTTTCATAAAGCCATTATAACGGAGAAGTTGAATAAAGTTACAAAATCTTAGCCATTTAACTGCATAGTAATACTGGGATATACAGGGCCCAAGATTAAGATCACATAGCTGGTAGTAAGGTTCACCCCTTCAGGGTTGTGATTATTTTGGAATTACAGTCCATTCACATTTGACTCCTCTGGAGTCGCGATGATTAGTTTAATGTATCTGACTTAATATGGGGGTAAGGTAATACAATATAAATTTCGCGAAAATTTATTTCCGGACATTAATCAATATATTTAAACCTAAAATAGTCAAGTGAACACTATTTACCTATAAAAATACTAGTAATATTGCGGCTTTCGACTCGAGAGGAGTCGAATATGAATAGCAAAAAATTTATTTTTTTGCGTAACAGCCCTGAAAGGGGTTGAATAGCCTGGAAAATGTAAGTAGTTTGAAGATTAAAGCATTATTCAGATAACCATTTCCAGTAATCCTGAAGAGATTAATATTACTAATAAAGCTTCTGCCTCTGTTCTTTCAGATTTGCATTCGCAAGATATTCGTCGTAAGTGCAGGTTTTGTCAATGAAACCTTTTGGCCCTAATTCAATGATCCTGTTGGCTACCGTTTGAACCAGTTCGTGGTCATGACTTGTGAACAGAACAACACCGGAATAATCTTTTAATGCATCGTTGTAAGCGATAATGGCTTCCATATCGAGGTGATTGGTTGGCTCATCAAGAATAAGAAGGTTTGGATTAAGTAACATCATACGACTGGTCATACAACGAACTTTCTCTCCCCCGCTTAACACATTACTTTTTTTGAGAACCTCTTCACCACTGAATAACATTTTTCCTAAAAATCCACGAATGTAAGTTTCATCTTTGTCTTTACTGAACTGGCGTAACCAATCGATCAGATTTAAATCTGTTTTAAAGAATTCGTTATTTTCGTTTGGAAGATGCGCCTTGTAAATGGTGGTTCCGAAGCGATATTCTCCGCCATCGGCTTTATCGATATCAGCAATGATGTTAAAAAAGGCTGTTACCGCTAATTGGTTTTTGCTAATGAAAGCGATCTTGTCTCCTTTTTTAACGTTGATGTTTAATTTGGAGAACAATAATCCATCGGCATTTGATTTGCTCAGATTTTCAACATGAAGGATCTGGTCACCCGCTTCACGCTCTTGTTTGAAAATAATACCAGGATATTTACGCGTACTTGCAGGAATTTCATCTACCGTTAGTTTTTCCAATAATTTTTTACGGCTCGTTGCCTGGCTGCTCTTACTGGCATTGGCGCTGAAACGACGCACAAATTCCTGAAGTTCGGCGCGTTTATCTTCAATCTTTTTATTCTGGTCGCTACGCTGTTTTAGCTGGAGCTGACTCATGTGGTACCAGAAACTGTAGTTACCGGTATAAGTGCTTATTTTCCCGAAATCGATATCGCAAATGTTGGTACAAACTGTATCCAAAAAGTGACGATCGTGGGAAATTACAATAACTGTATTTGTAAAATCGGCGAGAAAGTTTTCGAGCCATGAAATTGTTTCAACATCCAGGTCGTTGGTTGGCTCATCGAGTAATAAAATATCGGGGTTCCCAAAGAGAGCCTGTGCCAATAATGTTTTTACTTTTTCTTTACCGGTAAGATCTTTTACCAATTTAAAATGGTCCTTTGGTTCAACGCCCATGTTGGTAAGCATTGTAGCCGCATCGCTTTCAGCATCCCAGCCATTCATCTCTGCAAATTCACCTTCCAGTTCACTGGCTTTGATTCCATCTGCATCGCTGAAATCAGCTTTCGCGTAAATAGCGTCTTTCTCTTTCATTACCTGGTAAAGACGTTTGTTTCCCATCATTACCGTATCAATAACCGTGAATTCGTTGTACTCGTAGTGATTCTGTTTAAGCACACTCATACGCTGCCCGGGCGTAATGTTTACCTGTCCTTTTGTGGGATCTATCTCCCCGCTAAGAATTTTCATGAAGGTGGATTTACCGGCACCATTGGCTCCGATAATACCATAACAGTTACCCGGAGTAAATTTTACATTTACCTCGTCGAATAAAACACGTTTGCCATATTGCAAACTCACATTAGATACTGTGATCATTTCGTTAAATTGAGGTGCAAAAGTAACAAATTATTGATTGCTGGTGTTAGCTTTGCGCTATGAAACGCACCATTTTATTATTATTTGTGAGCCTAAAAGTACTATCGCAGCAAGTAATAACAGGCTTTACGACCGACAGTCTTACAAAAGACCCCGTAATCTTTACCAGCATAGGAATTGTAGGAAAATCGTTAGGGACGCTCAGCAATGAAAAAGGACATTTTGAACTTGCTCTGACCGACGACTTACTGAAAGACAGCCTTAGAATATGGGCCATTGGTTATGAGGCCAAAACATTCGGGGTAAAGGATCTTATTTCAAAAAAGGATTCTGTTTTTCTCCTGGTACCATCTGCCACCCAATTGGAGGAAGTGACTGTTAATTCAAAACAAACCATTTCCCAGATGTTAGGAAATAAAAAATACAACAAAAAGAATTGTAGCGGATTTGTGAAGAACAGTAACAACTGGAAAGGCTCGGAAGCCGCTATTCTTGCCGGAAACAAAGAAGGGAGACAGGTCCGGATAGAATCATTTTCGTTTTACATCATACAAAACAAATACAGCGATTCGCTCCGTTTTCGTTTAATGCTGTATGAAGCTTCTCCAAAAAAATATCCCAGGTTAAAAACTGTTATGAAAAAATCGATTGTTTTTAAAGTAGGAATTCAGCAGGGAGAATTTACGCTTGATCTAAAAGATTACAACATTGTAACATCAAAAGATTTTTTCATCAGCCTTGAATGTCTTATGAATGAAGTAGACATGGGTAAATTCTGTTTCTCCGGGTCCAACTCTACTCCATCGTTTGTAAAATCCGCAGCATTTGAACGCTGGCGGAAAGTAAAAGGAGGTGGGGCGGATTTTAACGTGAAGGTAACTTTCGTGAAAGAATAAGTGCAGATCCGCAGCACAATAAAGGCTTGGAATGTGCGTTCTAATTTGGTATATTTGAATCTCAAAATGAACAGCATGAAGACAATTTATTTTTTATTTTTTACCCTTACTTTATATTCCATCGGATACTCACAGGTTCCTGCAATGAATCCGATCATGGGTGCTTCAGTAGTATGCTCATCGCCGGGAACGGCCACAAATTTCAGCGCCACTGCCAGTAATTCACCCACATCTTATTTGTGGAGCGTTGTGCCGTCTGCAAGCGTAGTCATTGGTTCACAGTCTTCATCACAAACCTCTATCGACTTTCCATACACAAATGGAACTTATACCGTTTACTGCTCGGCTACCAATGGATTCGGAACAAGTCCGACCACTTCATTTGTTGTAACCGTATTTGAAACCCCGACTGTAACATTTTCAGGTTCTAATATTTTTTGTCAGGGATCGTCGACCAACCTTCAGGCCAGTTCAACCATCTTAGCTGCAAGTACCACTATTTCTTACAACTGGGCCCCTTCGGCAGGATTAAACACTACCACAGGACCTTTCGTAAGCGCATCTCCAACTATTCCAACAACGTACACCGTTACCGGTACGATTGGTAACTGTTCCAGCTCTTCTACGATTATGGTAAGTTCTGTTCCAAACCCGGTTATTAGTACCAACGTACAAAATAATCCAAGCTGTTTCGGATCTGCTGTTATTATTACGGCCAGCGGCGCCAATACATATACGATTGGCGGAGGTGTTTCTAATGGCGTTCCTTTTGTTCCTTCTTTTTTAGGACAAATTGCTTATTCTATCAATGGTCAGGATCTTAACGGATGTACAGGTTTTGCAGTTGCAACGCTAACCGTAAATCAAACGCCGGCTCTGATGGTTAATTCCAGTCAGCCAACACTATGTATTCCATTCAGCGCCACTTTATCACTTTACGGAGCTCCTATCTACTCCGTGAATGGAAGTCCTTCTTCGGCTTTTGTACCGGTTTCGCCAACCGTGAACACAACGTATACCATTACAGGACAGAATGGGTTTGGTTGCCAGTCAAGCACCGTGTTTACACAATATGTTACGGTTTGTATTGGCGTAAATGAAATGGAAAATAATCCTGCGATTATAAAATTACATCCTAACCCTTCTGATGGCAGGTTTTATGTTACAACCTATACAAGAACATCGGCAGTGATCATAAATGAACTTGGACAAACCGTTCGCTTCATGGAATTAGTGCCCGATGAAAAAACAGAAGTAAGCGGACTTGATACTGGAATTTATTTTATTATAGCCGGAAAAGCCAGAACCAAAATTATTATTACCAGGTAGGCATTGACTCAAAGCTCTGCTAAACATGTTCACCTTACCGGATGGTTATTCCTGATTGGACTTTCATGTGCATCACTTGTTGTATCGCCTTTTGTACTTGATTTTACTTTAACGGCACGACTCGTAACATTTTCATTGTTCCTTCTTCTGAGTCTTGTTTTTGTGAAAGGCAAGGAGATTTTCAAAGTAGACATCATTTTGTTATCTGCTTTTAGTTACACTTTTTTCTGTGCACTTTCATATATATGGGCCCTTAATAAATCGGAAGCCATTTTTGAAATATGTCGTACTACGCTTGCATTTTTTGCTTTTACTTTTGCGGCGTACATTTTTCAAAAAAACAAAGATCATTTTTTAAACTATTTTCTTAAATTCTGTATTCTTCTTGTATTTATTGGTTTTGGATTTGCAGTTTATCAGGCGCTCGAATTAAAAAATTTTGATAAAGAATCCATCTACATCGTTACGGGAATCAACGGCCATAAAAATCTTTATAGCAGTTTTCTATTCCTGAATTTATGCTTTGTAATTCTTGCTTTTCTCAAACACAAAGGTTCCTGGAAAATCCTTTCGGTAGTTGCCATCATTTTAACTTTAACTATGCTTGTGTTTCTGAGAACAAAAGCTGTATGGATAGGGTCAATTGTAACAGTATTAACATCACTCATCCTCTTTGGCTTTCTTAATTTTAAAAGACTGCCAAAACTCAACGGTTACCTTCTTGTGATAATTATCATGATAGCGTGCAACATTGCTTTCATGGTTTTTCTTAAACCAATTGTGAGTAAAGGAATTGATTACAACAAAACGGTGTCAGGCAAACAGGAACTGGATAAAGAAAGGCTCATTTTGTGGGATAAAACAATTGACATGTTTCGTAAACATAAAGTAACAGGAGTTGGCGCCGGTAACTGGCAGATTTATTTTCCGGATGAAACACTGAAAGGTTTATGGAGAGCAGAAGATTTGAATTTTACTTTTCAGCGGCCGCATAACGATCCGCTCTGGATACTATCGGAAACCGGACTTATAGGCTTTAATCTTTTTCTATTCTTCATTGTTTCATTACTTGTATTTGCGGCGCGTTCATTGCGTCGTGTTTCCGACAAAAAAGAGATCAGGGAAATTATTCCGGCTATTTCATTTATCGTTGGCTTTCTTGTCATTTCCTTTTTCGATTTTCCAAAAGAACGGATAGAACATCTTGCCTGGAGCAGCGTTATGATGGCTTTTGTTTACGTATACGCGCGACAGAATTCCGATCTTCATAAATTATTTCAGATCAGAACTTCGTCAACAACTTCTTTTGCCGGCATTTTAATAATGGCAGGCATTCTTGCCACAGGTATTTTAAGACATAAAGGAGAGACTTTCACAAGAAAAATGTACGACGCCAGTTATAGTAAAGATTATATTAACGCAGTAAGATATGCTGAACAAGCGGAGAGTTTCGCTTATAGTATAGATCCTACTTCGGTTCCGCTCGACTGGTACTCTGGTAATGCTTATGCAGGCATGCAAAACTACAACGGCTCCTATTCTGAATTGAGTAAAGCATATAAACTTGCTCCGTATAACAGGAACGTTCTAAACGATCTTGCATCGGCGTGTGCCATGCAGGGAAACATTGCAGGTGCGAAAAAATATTACGAAGAAGCCATTCGCATCAGTCCAAGGTTCGATGATGCTAAACTGAATCTTGCAGCTCTTTACATCCAGGAAAAAAACTATCAGAAAGCGTCTGAATGTCTTAAGACATTATTACACGACTCGGAAAGAAGAACCAATTACCAAAAACTGGTCGATGCATTTCTACCGAAGTAAACCTTTAGTGCTTCAATTTATTCTTAAAGATCTTTTCAAATTTTTCGACCTTAGGTTGTATCACATAACGGCAATATCCTTCTGAGCCATTTTGATTGTAGTAATTCTGATGATAATCTTCGGCAGGATAAAAATTAGTGAGGGCCGTAATTTCTGTAACAATAGGATTTGGATAAGCGCCGCTTTTGTTGATCTCTTCTTTATATTTTTCAGCGAGTTTTTTTTGTTCCTCATTATGATAAAAAATTGCCGAACGGTATTGTGTTCCATGGTCGTTCCCCTGATAATTCAATGTGGTTGGGTCATGTGTTTTCCAGAACACTTCTAAAAGTTCGTCAAAACTTATTTTGGTTTTATCGTAAACGATCTGGGCCACTTCGGCATGACCAGTTGTTCCAGCGCAGACCTCACGGTAAGAAGGATTTTTTACAAAGCCGCCGCTGTAACCGCTTTTTACTGATACCACACCGTTTAATCTTTGAAACACCGCTTCAATACACCAGAAGCAGCCTGCTCCGAATGTGGCAGTATCCATATTGCTGTTATCAGAAAGTGTTGGTTCGCTCATAGTTGATGTTGCGGAATTGTTTTTCGCCTGACCGCATGCGCTTATAAAAAAAACAGCCGTAATTGTAGTTACAGCCATTTTAAATTTGTTTATAGATTTCATAATACGGGTTTATTATATATACGAAACAGGTCCCGTTTCCTTACAAGAAAAGCTATTCTTTTTTGGTTCCTTCAGGAGTTTTAGGTTCTTCCTTCTTCTTTTTTTCTTTTTTTGGCTTTCCGCCTTTTTCGCGACCAACAAAATCATACTTTTTCTTAGGCTTATCTCCTTTGGTAATTTTTATGGTACCCTCAATGTCCCACTCTTCGACTTTAAACTCAAGCATAACAGTAACATCTTTATCGTCGGTAGCTGAAGCTTCCACTTCGAGTAATCTAACTTCGGTTTCGGTTGAATCGGTATAAATAGAATCTTTGTTGATACGGTACTTGATCCATTTATACTGGAACTTATCGAATAAAAAGGTGCTGAATAATTTACCGTCTTTAAATTCAAGTTCGTCAGAAATAGATTTCTTTGCCGGTTGTCCGTCTTTAATTTCAGTTAGTCCGAGTGTAAACGTACGTTTATGCAGTGGATCCTTTTCGCCTTTAGGCATCGCGTTAATAAAAACGAGCGCCAGAAGAATTAAGTAGGAAAAGGAGATGACTTTCTTAATATTCATAGTAAATTTGTGTTTATAATGAGTACTTGTAAAAATAGCAAATAATTACACAATTAACCGTTAAATATAATTAACAAAATGCAACCGCTGGCAGAGAGAATGAGACCGAAAGTGCTGAATGATTACATTGGCCAACAGCATATTATAGGAAAAGGAAGCGCCTTACGTAACGCTATCGCGCAAAATCTTCTTCCTTCCATTATTTTGTGGGGACCACCAGGTGTGGGGAAAACCTCCCTTGCCCTTATTATTGCTAATGAACTCAAACGTCCGTTTTACATGCTAAGCGCCATCAATAGTGGCGTAAAAGATGTAAGGGAGATCATTGAGAAAGCAAGCGACAATAACATTTTTAACCAGAACAAACCTGTATTGTTCATCGACGAGATCCACCGCTTTAGCAAATCACAACAGGACTCTTTATTGGGCGCGGTAGAAAAAGGTATTGTTACTTTAATTGGCGCCACAACAGAAAACCCTTCATTTGAAGTCATCGGCGCCTTGCTATCAAGGTGCCAGGTATATGTACTCAAACATCTTGAAGAAAATGAATTAGTGAGCCTGCTTAACAAAGCTATTGAGACTGACGAGTTCTTAAAAACTAAAAAAATTTCATTGCAGGAACATGAAGCTTTATTAAGAGTAAGCGGCGGAGATGCCAGGAAATTATACAACGCGTTGGAAATTGTAGTGAACAGCTCCACTTCCGATGAACTTGTGATCACGAACGAACTTGTATTAAAAGTTATTCAGCAGAATCTTGCGCTATACGATAAGAATGGCGAGCAGCATTACGATATTATTTCGGCCTTTATTAAATCTATAAGAGGAAGTGATCCTAACGCGGCACTATATTATCTCGCACGAATGCTTAAAGGCGGTGAGGACCCTTTGTTTATAGCGCGGCGACTTCTTATACTGGCTAGTGAAGATATTGGCAACGCAAACCCCAACGCTTTATTGCTTGCTAATAATTGTTTCGCGGCCATTAATGTGATAGGTATGCCAGAGGGACGTATTATTTTAAGTCAGTGTGTTACTTACCTGGCCTGCAGCGCCAAGAGCAACGCATCTTACATGGCCATTGCCTACGCCATGGACGCAGTAGATAAAACCGGGAACCTTCCTGTGCCGCTTCATTTAAGAAACGCTCCAACCAAGTTGATGAAAAACATGGATTACGGAAAAGATTATAAATACTCGCACTCTTTTGAAAACAATTTTATTGACCAGGAATTTTTTCCCGAAGAAATAGCAGGCTCAAAATTCTATGACCCGGGAAACAATGCGCGGGAAGCCGAACAGAGAGCCTATCTGAAAAAGTTGTGGAAAGAGAAATATGGTTATT
>JAJONO010000067.1 GCA_021323535.1 Bacteroidota bacterium | reverse complement strand
TTCGGTAACACTTGAAACTTTTAAGAAGAATTCATCATTACTTCCGTCACCATTTGGTGTGAACACGTTTGGAATTTCTACTGCAGAAGGAAGGAACACATCAATTACTTTGTAGGCAGTATCAATACATTTACCTTTTTTGGCAATCATCATAATTGTGTAAGTTCCAGGGGCGTTATAAGTAGCGTACGTCTGGGTATTCGTTGTCGTTGTCTGAGATGCACCGTTGCCAAAGCTCCAGAGTGAAGTGATACTCAAAGAATTTACACTGCTTGTCGTGTTGTTTGTAAAGATCACATTATGCGGAGCAAAACCCGAACTTACATCCGGTAGGAAGTCGGCATTTAATCCGCCCTGAACAACATTTATAACTCCTATTGCTTTACAACCCGTTATTTTATTAATCACAACATATTCATACTCCCCTATCGAATCAACACTGTAAGTATTCGAGGCAATACCTGTCTGGCTCACGCCTGTTGGTAATGTCAGGGAATTATTGGTGAAAGCCGCTCCGTTAGGATATTCTGTAACCACAATCGCCCAACTGGAAAGCGAACTGCTGAGCACCACCTGAAGTTGCGCGCCGCTTCCTGGACCACCCGAAGCGCCACCACAAGGCAGTGTACTGGTTTTAACAGGTTCTGCAATTACAGGAGGCTGAGTTGCATCATTAACGGTCCACGTTTTTGTTCCGAAACATCCATTCTTATCATCCTGAACGGTAAGTGTGTAAACTCCGGCAACGTATGCGCTATAGGTCGCAACAGTTGAAAGACTTGCCTGCGGCGCCGGACCTTCCCATTTGTAAACATACGCTACTGCCCCAGGAATCTGGGATTGCTGCCCATTATTTGTGTAAGTGATCAGAACCGGCTGATTGTTACAATTGATCACAGAAGGATTTCCAACTGACAAAGCCGGCGTAGGTACTTTGAAGTTCTGGTTAACCTGAACAAGAGATGTTGTTGAGCAGGCATTCACAGTATTGGTAACGATCACATAATAGTTTGCATAAAAAAGATTAGTTGTACTGGTTGGCGGGCCGGTAGGAGTTCCAAGAATTATAGTAGGTGAAGGGATTATTTGTGGCCCCGATCCTGCTGGAACAGACCAGGAAATGCTGGAGCCTGGCGTACTTGATGTTGCTGTTGCCATAATAGTAGGATGGAAACATGTCAGCGTTTGTTGTGCAGGAGCAAAACTTGCCGATACATGCGGAGCAATGGTATTCTGCAAAATTGGTACAGGCAATGCGGTTTGGCATCCGTTAGTTGGATCGTTCACTACTAATATCCATGTACCCGGGGTTGCAATTGTTGAACATGACTGGGCACCAAACGCGGTAGTTGGAACAGGAATCGAAGATGGTGTTCCTGGAGGTAAGAAGAGAAACTGTGCCGGTCCGTTCGTTACTGCATTCACAATACATAATGTAGTTTGATGTAAAGGGGAACATCCAACCGAATAATTTGAAGTACTTGATGTCTGGAATGTAGGGAAGTTTGAAATTGAAGTTACACTAACGGTCTTCGTGTTGCAGCATCCATTGAATAGGTTACATACTTCTACAGTAAAGACGCCAGTACCGCTGGCCGTGAAAATTGAGCACAGGTTGTTATCACTTGAAGCCGGAGGACCAGCAGGATATGGTGCCAACGGACTGTACCAGTTAGTTATGATATTCACTGTTGGACTTGTTGTACAGTTTGTAAATGTAGCCGCACTAACCGTGTTACATGTAATAACCTGTGTTGTTGGATTTACAGTATGAGTAGGAATAGCAAAATCTTGTGTCACTGTAAATGTTGTACACATTGAGCAGGTTGTTGCAGGATCAATACCACACACGTTATAAGATCCCTGCTGGTTAATGTTTACAGGATTACCTGTTGCAGAAAAGCTCGTACTCGACCATGTATAAGATAAAGTACCGTAAGTATAGCCTGTGCTCGCTGTCATTGTAATAGTTGGACTTGCACAGGTTAATGTTCCTGGTTGATTAACTGCAAATGTTACAGGAGGCGGGGCAGGTAATATATTCAATGTGGTTTGTGTCTGGCAGCCCGTGTTATCTAATACAGTGATTGTTGTTATGCCAATAGCCAAACCTGTTGCCGTTAATGAGCCTGCTCCTAATGATGCAGGCGGCGGGTTCCAGGTTATAGTTGGATTTACCGAAGCAGAACCCGCCGTTGTTAACGACGCCGCTGATAAAGTATTGGTACAACTTGCCTGCGTTGCCGTAGCGAATGCCACAGGAGAAGGTGTAATGGTAACAGTAATTACTTTTATAATAGGGTTACATGATCCGGGAGGATTCATAGTTAACTGAACTGTTCCTGATTGATTGGTGATCAAGGTCTGGTTCGTGTTTGAAGGAACTGATAAGTTTGCGGGGATAGAGATCTGTGAAGAACTCCAGCTGTAAGGCCCGAGTCCTGTAGGAGCCGTAATAGTTGCACCTGAAGCGCCACAGGTTGGTAATGTAATACTCGGAGTTCCTGCAGGGAAACCGTTACCATTACCGATAATGGTCATTGGTGAACACTGAGCATCAAAATAAACATATCCGTAATGTCCGCCAGCATTACAATCAGAGGCGATAACATCAATGGTAATATTTTGTCCTATGTAACCGCTTAGATCAATTGAATTAAAGTTCCATTTATTAAATACGATCTGGTTGCTTCCCGCAGGCAAAGGTAAAACAGGACAGGCGCCTCCGGCAAGATAGTAGGTAACAGCGGTATTGGTGGATGCGCACGCTGAACTTGGCGCAGAGATCGAGTAACTAGGGCAAGGAATAACAGTATTGGCTGTTGCGTTGGTGAGATTGATCTGGAAAGCGCCTGCTTCACAACATCCATGGCCAGTATAAAAAACTGAAATGAAAGCAAACTGAAATAAAGCATTGTTTGCTGTCACATTAAATGTTTTTGATAGTTTTGATACACTGTTATGTGTAAATGCTCCTGCGGGAGGAGAGTTGATGCGCATTACCTTATCACCATTCATTGAAGGCAAAGAAGGATTAACCGAATTACCATTATTGGATGTTGATCCAAACACCGAGTAGATCGGATAACATCCTCCGATAATAGGATCAATAAAACCAGTTGCCGTATTACATTGTATTATATCAGATTCTATTGGCGCATTAGTTAATGGGGGCAGATTACAGGAGTTTATTCCGAATGTAATTTGCCCTGAATTAACTGTCCACCCTGTAACCTGACCTGCAGTTAAAACAGGCCCTGATCCGGAACCCTCAAAGTCTTCGTTATTACAAGCCGGACTAACACTATTATATATAACGCTGTTGGCGGGTTTACGTTTTGCATTGTTGTATGTGGGCCTGATGCCATATTTATTATTTACGTATAATCGTTTCTCATAAAACATTTTTACCTTGAATTCTTTTCCGATATATCCGTCGTTTAGCGCAGACATTCTTGCCGCGGGTTCGTCAAATCCTGAAAGCGAATCTTCAGTAAAAATATAATTGCTGTAATAATCTAATATAGATGTCCCTGTTGTTTTGCCTGGCTGTGCTTGGTTGGAATAAAAGCATAGCATGAGAGCGCAGACAAAAAGTCTGAATACTTTTTTTGTTTTCATGTGTTTGGTTTTTTATTGTTTGTAAAAAAACTCCGGAATTGATTTGAGTTTTACAAACGCCGTGCCAAAAAATTAAAATATGTTAAAACCATAAAAACATGTAAAGCAGAATTTAAGTATTATCTTTGAAAATTAACATTACACTTATGCAGTTATTACAAAATAAAGTCGCCCTCATTACAGGCGCAACACGCGGAATCGGAAGAGGCATCGCCCTCAGTTTTGCAAAAAACGGCGCCAACATCGCTTTCACTTATGTTAGTTCTGAAGAAAAAGCCAAGGCTCTTGAAAATGAACTTGCTGCTTTTGGTATTAAAGCCAAAGGTTATAAAAGTGATGCAGGCGATTTCAAAGCTTCAGACGAACTCGTTAACAATGTAGTAACTGAATTCGGGACCATTGACGTGTTGGTAAACAATGCTGGTATAACACGTGACACACTTCTTATGCGCATGAGCGAACAGCAGTGGGATGAAGTTATGAATGCCAATCTTAAATCTGTTTTTAATCTTACTAAAGCCGTGCAGCGTCCTATGCTTAAAGCGAAGAAAGGTTCTATTATTAATATGAGTTCTGTTGTAGGCGTAAAAGGAAATGCCGGTCAAAGTAATTATGCCGCTTCAAAAGCTGGTATCATTGGTTTTACCAAATCTGTAGCTCTTGAGCTTGGTTCGCGTAACATTCGTTGCAACGCTATTGCGCCTGGCTTTATTGAAACTGAAATGACAGGCTCTCTTGATGAAAAAGTGATCCAGCAATGGCGCGATTCTATTCCTCTTAAACGCGGAGGCTCGAGCGACGATGTTGCCAATCTTACTTTGTTCCTCGCAAGCGATATGAGCGCCTATATTACGGGGCAGTGCATTAATGTTTGTGGCGGAATGCTTACCTGATCGTTATTTTAACCAAACGATTTCACTTTGTTTTCCAAACTGATATTTAACTGTCCCTGGTATTACGTTGTAATATGTCTTGCTGTGGGCCTTTCTTTTTCTCTTATTCTTTATTTCAGGAATAAAAAGAATAAGGAGATCCCTACCGGCGTATTATATCTTATGTCGGCTCTCAGGTTTGTTTGCGGATTTATCATTTCATTTCTTCTGCTGAATATTTTTCTGAAGCAGGTGAAGAATGACACGCAGGAACCAGTGATCCTTCTTGCCATTGACAATTCAAAATCAATGATGGCTTCGGCTGACAGTAATTTCATTAAAACCGATTTTCTCAAAAATATAAACGAGCTAAAAGGTTCTATCGCTTCGGGATTCAATGTAAAAACGATCTTATTTGGTGAACGTGCAAAAACATCCGAAGAAAATCCAGCTTTCACTGAAAAAGAAACTGATATTGATAATCTCATCACCGAGGTTGAAAACAATTATTCTAACCAGAATATCGGAGCGCTGATCGTTGTAAGTGATGGTATTTACAATAAAGGCTCAAACCCTGTTTACCAGGCTGAGAAACTGCAATATCCTGTTTATACAGTTGCTACCGGAGATACCAACGAGATAAGAGATGTATCTGTTCGTAAAATCAATCACAATCAGTTTGCTTACCTTGGAAATATCTTCCCTGCCGAAGTGGTTATCAGCGCCAAAAAGTATTCTGGCAAAGAGGTAACCGTTAGCCTCACCGATCCTAAAGGAAAAGTACAGGAGCAGAAGATAAAAATAGTTTCCGATAATTTTCTGACGCAATGTACTTTTACCATGAATGCCGATGTAGCAGGAGTACAGAGATACAAAACAAACGTAACGGTTCTTGATGACGAAAAAAACGTGTCCAACAATTCACAGTCATTCGTTGTTGAAATTATTGATAACCGTTCAAAGATATTACTGCTCGCCAATTATCCTCATCCTGATGTTTCTTCGATAAAGGACGCTCTTTTAAACAATACTTCTTACGAACTGGAGTACGCTTTATTCAACGATTTCAAAAAACCTGTAAAGCCTTATAGTCTTGTTATTGTTCATGGTTTCAGTCAGAATAACTCTTCTCTTATCAATGATTGCCGCAACAATAATATTCCGGTATGGATCATCAATCCACAAACCTCAGAAAATCTTCCGGGAGTAAAGATCAGTTCTTCCTTCAATAAGCAGAATGATGCTGAGGCTACTATAAATAATTCGTTCGGGTTATTTAACATAAGTGATGAACTTAAAAAGTTTGTGAAGGATCTTCCCGCCGTAAAAACTTTTTTTGGCAATTATTCTGTAAACAATGGAACTCACATTCTTATTAACCAGAAAATTGGTGTGGTTGAAACTGAAAATCCGGTTCTGCTTTTTACGGAATCGAACGGACTAAAGAATTCGGTGTTTATAGGCGATGGATTGTGGCGATGGAAAATGCGCGATTTTGCGGAACATAAAAACAGTAACCTCTTCAACGAACTTATCAGTAAATGCGTTCAGTATTTATCTGTAAAAAGCGACAAGAGTTTCTTCAGGATCACATCTCCAAAAATTGTAAATGAAAATGAAGTGATTGAATTAGGAGCTGAAGTGTATAACAAAACTTACGAGCTGATCACTGAACCAGACGTAACTTTAATGCTCACAAATACAGAAAAAAAACAATTCAATTATACCTTCAGTAAAACTTCAAATGCTTATAAGCTCAATCTTGGCTTTCTACCGGCCGGGGAATATGTTTATGAAGCTAAGGTGAAAACCGCTAATGAATTATTTGTAAAGAAAGGAAGCATCCTGGTAAAAGAAGTTATTGCTGAAAGATTGAACACAGTGGCCAATCACCAGATGCTTTACCAGTTATCGTATCGAACCGGCGGTAAACTTTTTTACGCCTCGGAACTGAAAAAACTTGCGGACGAAATTTCAAAAAATCAGCTTATTAAGCCTATCACCTACTCTTCCAATTCAACCACATCCCTTATTGATCTTAAATGGTTGTTTTATCTCATACTTGCGTTATTGAGCTTGGAATGGTTTTTTCGTAAGAGATATAGTTCGATTTAAAAACAATAACTGCATGAGAATTTTAGTTAAATACAAAAGTCTGCTTCTTATTTTTTGTATGACCTTCGTCATGTCCTGTTCAAGAAAACAGGTTGAAAAAGAGGCCCCTTTCATTAATAAGATTTCTCAAAATGAAAAATTCAAAATCAATCTTCCGGAAGATCATTCCGACGGAAATTTATGGCGCTTCAGCGAAACATTTGATGCAACTGTTTTAGATTACACGGGCTCAGTGTGGCGGGGCAATACCAATGGTGTGGATTTCAATTTTAACACTCTAGCCACGGGGCAAACCACTTTAACTTTTGTTCTAAAAAAACGTTTAGATACTATCTCAATTAAACAATTCGTTGTTGAAATCGGCCCTAAATAAATTTTTTTATATCGATTTATAAACCTATTTTTAGGCTGCAAAAAATGAACTTTATATTTTTGTAAACACATGAATGCTAACACTATAATTAAGTTTAACAACTCTAACCGACAGTTTTATTCTGAAGTAAAAAAACGCGTCGATAATTATTTTAAAGAAAACAATATCAGTAAGACCGGTAATTTCAACATGTATGCAAAGACCGCTTTCATGTTATTGGCTTATTTTGTCCCTTACGTATTACTTTCGGCCGGTGTGTTTGAAAGTAAATTGGGGTGGTTCTTCATGTCGGTTCTTATGGGACTATCGATGGCAGGCATAGGGCTTTGTGTAATGCATGATGCCAATCACGGTAGCTACAGCAAAAACAAAACCCTGAACAGTATCCTTAGCTTTACCATTAACATGCTTGGTGGCCATTCGATCAACTGGCGAATTCAGCACAACGTAATTCACCATACGTTCACCAATGTGCATAATCATGATGAAGACATTACTCCTCCGGGTTTTATGCGATTTGAACCGCATGCGAAAAGAAAATGGGTTCACAAACTTCAATTCATTTATGCCTGGTTCTTTTATGGCATGATGACATTGATGTGGTCAACCACAAAAGATTTTAAGCAACTGAACCGTTATAATAAGCAAGGCCTTTTAAAAGGGATGAATACTACCTATAAAAAAGAACTTACTATTATCATTGTTACAAAAGTTCTTTACTTTGCTTACATGTTCCTACCTTTCTTATTAGTTAAAGAAATGACTTTTTTGAACTGGGTTGTTGGTTATTTAACCATACATTATATTGCAGGATTTGTTCTGGCAGCAATTTTCCAACCTGCACACGTTGTTGAAGAAACCGAGTTCCCTGTTCCTTCTGAAACAGGAAATCTTGAAAACGACTGGGCCGTTCATCAAATGAAAACCACCATGAATTTTGCAACCCGTGATATGGTTTTCTCATGGTTAGTAGGTGGATTAAATTACCAGGTGGAACACCATTTATTCCCAACTATTTGTCACGTTCATTATCCTAAAATTTCTGAGATCGTAAAAAAGACAGCTGAAGAATTTAATTTGCCTTACCTGAGCAAACAAACTTTTGTAGGCGCTTTATGGTCGCACCAGTTAATGCTCTGGAAATTAGGAAGAGCTTAGGTAATTATAAATTGAGAATTTTAAATGTAAAATTAAAAGTCCGATGATAACATCGGACTTTTTTATTTAAGAATCAGATTTAAATTTTTTAGTTATTAGTGTTTAGTTTCTAATAGTGAGCATACATTAAAAACTAATAACTAAACACTCACCACTTATTATATCGCAGCCATCAAAAGATTAATATCCTTGAATGGCAAATTAAATGTTTCTCCAAGAAACTGATTGGTAAGAATTCCGTTGTAAATATAAACGCCATTTCTTAACCCTGCATCCTTACGAACGATTCCGTCTACTCCTCCTTCATCGCCCATATTTAAAATGATCTGTGAAAAGATATTGCTTAAGGCGTAAGATGCAGTTCTTGCAACACGGCTGTTAATGTTAGGGACGCAATAATGAATAACGCCATGTTTACGGAAAATTGGTTTGGTATGATTGGTTACTTCCGAAGTTTCAAATACACCACCCTGATCAATACTTACATCTACGATAACACTTCCTGTTTTCATTTCGCTAACCATTGCTTCGGTAACAATACAAGGTGTTCTTCCCTTTGTAGCGCGCAAAGCGCCAATAGCCACATCGGCAGAACGTAAATGCTTTTCAAGAACTTTAGGAACTATAACGGATGTAAACACGCGCGATCCTAACTGATTCTGTAAACGTCTTAATCTGGAAGTGGAATTGTCAAATATTTTTACAGTCGCTCCTAATCCTATAGCAGCACGGGCTGCAAACTCTCCAACTGTTCCTGCACCAATTATAATTACTTCGGTTGGAGAAATACCACTGATACCTCCAAGAATAGACCCAACTCCATTGTTGGCATTGCTCAGCAACTCTGCAGCGATCAACACGCTTGCACCTCCTGCAATTTCACCCATGGCTCTTATCACGGGAAAGATTCCCGCATCATCGATGATAAGGTCAAACGCAATACAGTTTAATTTTTTTGAAATTAATTTCTTTAAAAAATCCTGGGGCTGAACGGTTAATTGCAATGCACTGAACAAGGTTTGTTTCGGCTGCATCATTTCAATTTCTTCGTAAGTAGGAGGGGCAATCTTAAAAATGCAATCTGCTTTATAAACATCGGCCGGCGAATGAACCACCTCTGCTCCTGCTTCGCTGTAATCATTATCGTCGAAATTGGCAGCTTTTCCAGCACCCGCTTCAATCACCACACGATGACCATTATTTACCAGCAGGGCCACTGCATCGGGCACAAGCGCCACGCGATTCTCCTGGAACGCGATCTCTTTCGGGATGCCTATAAAAAGTTTACCTTTTTTACGGGCCACTTCCAGCATTTCTTCCTGTGGTGCAAACGCTCCTTTGGTAAGAGAAAATAAAACGTCTTTGGTCATTACCATAATTTTCTTCTTTTATAAATTAGTATGCTGGTCCTTTATATCTCGGTGCATTGCAATCATCAATGCTACGCTGGCGCGGACGGTACATGATCCCTACCCGTAACTCAAATGTTCTGTTTCTTACACGAACATTATCAAAACGGTGACTGAGCACATCGGGATTCCAGTGATATTCTGTAAAGCCTGAGAATTTCTTAGTGATAGGAAATTCGTAACCCAACGCCAGATCTCCACTTCCCCAGAATCTTGCAAAGTTTCCTGCAAAAGCCGAATAGGCAGATATGCTTCGTTTAAATAAATACTCGAGTCTTACACCAGCCAGAACATACCAATGAGAGCCATAACCCATAGGATTATAAAATTTAAGGTAATTGTTCCACTGAATATAAGTGTTCTTATTCTTTACAAAATTATCGCTGCGGGTCCCTACAAGCGGATCGAGCAGTTCTTTTTCCTTAACACTTTTATTAGCGTATTCAAATTCAGTTTGCCAGCGTACACGGTCGCCGGGCGACAGCTCCGCAAACACTCCTGCCCCCCAATTGAAACCTTCGCGTGAGATATGGTTCCTTGGATAGTAATACGAATACGTAGATGAATAATTCAAAGGATCATAATCCCGTTTATCCTGGTCGAGGTTCTTATAGTAGTGAGCCGACTGAGTAAGCGCCCCAAAAAGGCCAAAGCCTTTGAACCATTGCGGGCCATACTGCGCACTGGAAGCAAGGGAGATCATCAAAAGCAGGCTGAAAATTACTTTCTTCATTTCAACAATTTTAAACACTGACAGCTTCTGCGCCTGCGCTGATTTTTTTAACGAGTCCCTGTAACACTTTTCCGGGACCAACTTCAATGAATTGTGTAGCACCATCAGCAACCATCTGTTGAACACTTTGAGTCCATTTTACAGGAGCGGTTAACTGTGCAATTAAATTTTTCTGAATATCGGCAGGATTTGAAACCGCCGCTGCAGTTACGTTCTGGTAAACAGGACAAATAGGATCTGCGAATGTAGTTGAATTAATTGCTGCTTCCAGCTCCACTTTCGCAGGTTCCATTAACGGCGAATGAAAAGCTCCTCCAACAGGAAGAACAAGAGCACGCTTTGCGCCTGCCGCTTTTAATTTTTCACAGGCAATATTAATTCCTTCTGTACTTCCTGAAATAACAAGCTGGCCGGGGCAGTTATAATTTGCAGCCACAACTATGTGACCAGAGGCTGTAATATCGGCGCAGATATCTTCTACCACTTTATCGTCAAGATTAAGAATAGCCGCCATTGTACTTGGGTTGATCTCGCAGGCTTTTTGCATGGCCATGGCGCGTTTATAAACCAGTTTTAGAGCGCTTTCAAAAGTTAAAGCTTTATTGGCAACAAGAGCAGAGAATTCGCCCAGGGAATGCCCTGCAACCATATCAGGCTTAAACTCGTCGCCTTTTGTAGCGGCAAGAATAACCGAGTGCAGGAAAATAGCGGGCTGCGTTATTTTGGTTTGTTTAAGTTCTTCTTCGGTTCCACCGAACATGGTATCGGTAATGTGGAAGCCTAAAATATCGTTAGCGTTTTCGAATAGTTGTTTAGCGGTGGAATTGTTCTCGTAAAGATCCTTTCCCATGCCCGGGAACTGGGAACCCTGCCCGGGAAACACAAATGCTTTCTTCATTAAAATACGATTTAGTTAGAAACGTAAATTTAACAGATTTCCGCTAAGAAACAAACGGGAAACTATCCCCATTATTCAACTCTTAATTGTTGGAAAATAGATCGTTTTTGAAATTGCTTTTTAAAGAAGAGGTTTTTTACGATCGATAAATCCTCCGCCCACAAGATCGTTTCCTTCGTAAATAACTGCACTTTGTCCGGGAGCCACGCCGGTTACAGGTTGATGAAAAATAACATCCAGCTTATTATCAACTGTATTAATTGTAGCTATGGTTCCGGCATCTTTATAACGGATCTTGGTAAGACCAATAAAATCTTCGGGAAGGGTTTCGTATTTGCTGATGTTGTAATCGCGAACCAGTAAATGATTTTCTTCGAGATCATCTTTATCGCCAAGAACAACAGTGTTAGTTTCAGGAATAATTTCTTTTACAAAAACAGGCGAACCCATGGCAATGTCCAATCCTTTTCTTTGTCCGATGGTATAAAATGGATAACCTCTGTGTTTCCCAACTTTTTTTCCTTTGAAAAGATAATCGCCGCCTTCCACTTTTGCTTCCAGATCGGGCATACGGTGTTTTAGAAACGCGCGGTAATCATTATCGGGAACAAAACAAATGTCATAGCTTTCGCTTTTGTTGGCCAGATCGTAAAACCCCGCGTCTTTAGCCATTTGCTTTATTTCTGTTTTTTTGAATCCTCCCAATGGAAACATGGTACGACGAAGGCAATCCTGATCCAATCCCCACAATACATAAGTCTGATCTTTTGTATGATCAACTCCTTTTGAAATTATCCTTCTGTTATTTTCTTCGCGCAATTGAGCATAATGTCCTGTTGCTATGAATTCGCAGTCGAGCATATCGGCACGTTTTAAAAGCGCATCCCATTTAATGTGCGTATTGCAAAGCACACAAGGGTTGGGTGTTCTTCCGGCAAGATATTCTTCAACAAAATTATTAATGATAAATTCTCCGAACTCGCCACGTATATCTAAAATGTAATGAGGAAAACCGAAAGTAACTGCCATGGAACGCGCGTCATTTATACTATCCAGACTGCAGCAACCGGTTTCACGTTTGCTTGAGCCTGAACTTTCATAGTCCCATGTTTTCATGGTAATACCAATCACATCATAACCTTGTTCATGAAGCATCATTGCGGTAACACTGCTGTCGATACCGCCGCTCATGGCTACCAATACTTTTCCGTTCCTGCTCATTGCAACGCAAAGGTACTAAAAAGAGCCAAGATTCAGGAAACAAGAGCCAAGAATCAGGATCAGGAACGAAGTACTAACGTTAATTTTTAATAATCCTTATCGATTTTCTGTAATCGCCTTCCTTAATGATAAGAAAATATGTTCCAGGGGTTAATTCCTCAGTATTAATAACGTCACCATCGCTTACCACTTTTTCCATGATAAGTTTTCCAAGAACATCATGTACCGCGATCTGAACTTTCACTTTTGTACTTATCCTGATTTGATTTTTAAAAGGATTAGGATATAGTGAAAGATTAGCTTCTGAAACAGGAAGATTGTCGAGTCCTGAACAGATCGTTACAGATTGTGTATACGCCATGGTTGTTACGCACGTGTTATTACTGGCCGAAATTGTATATGTCGTATTTACAGTTGGAGAAACCTGTGTAGTAACAGAGTTGCTTCCAGTGCTCCAGGTATAAGAACTCGCGGTTCCACCGGCTGCAACAGATAAAGTAACAGCAACGCCTGAACAAGATGGGTTTGCTCCACTTGTTACTGTGAGCGACGGAGCCTGTTTTACCCAAACGTAAGTTCCGGCGAGAAGTGGGCAGGTGCCTGATGTAACAGCAACATAATATGTTCCTGCCATTGAAGATGTAACGCTCGTAAGAGTAGGATTCTGAATATTACTTGTGTAACTCATTGGCCCGGTCCAGTTATAACCAGTAGTTGAGCCGGAAGTAGTGGCCTGTAGGTTTACATTCTGACCCGGACAAACAGGTGAGTTATTAGTAGCGTTCGTAATCACCGTTGAAGGAGCAGGAGCCGTAATTCCAACGTAAACGTTGTAGTCTTCACATTCGCCGTAACTATAATTATTACATGGATGAATAACTGTACCCGGAGTTGAGTAAACGGACCTTACACGCATCCTGTAAACGCCATTGGCCTGTGAAAAGGGGACAACAAAACTCACGGTAAAAGAAGTATTAGCTGGCGGGACACCGGAAGTGGCAGACACTTTTTCTGATGGATTCTGAAACACATTATCCTGGTTCCAGTCAATAAAAATAGCAATACCCTGGGCGAAATTGATTCCGCATTTAATTGTACATACAACAGTGTTTGCAGGACTAACCTGGAGATTATGGTTGCAATAATAAATGTAGTTGTTCGCCATTCCGTTACATCCGGAATTTATATTTGAAATGTTTACCACAGCGCCACTTGTACTAAAGTCATTGATATTATCATTCACGTATGCATTGGGTGAATTTGACGGCCCGCCTTGATTACAGGGAACCATTAAATAGTTAGGCGAACAATAAGGCGCCGGGTTATTCGTTTGCGCAAAACCATTAAGTATCATAAGGACAAAACTGAGTGTAAATAATTTCTTCATGACTTATGGTATTAATTTTATATAAACTTAACACAAACTGTGCCGGAATGGCTGGAAGCCACAATTAAAACTTGCAGAAAACGCAAATATATTGAGCATGAAGAAAAGTGTGAGCGATAAGTGGTTGACCTAAATTAGAATTTAGATTACTGTTTTTTACTATTATTTCTTCTGATCTTTTTTTTCGTCTTTTTTAGGATCAGGTTTTTTCTTATCAACGATTATAGTTTCCTTAGGTTTGTTTTTAGAGAAGAATTCATCGGTTTCTTTTTTGGAAGCCAGTTTTCCATTTTTGTAATATTCCTTCTCCTTAATTTTTCCTTTTTCGTCTTTATAGATCCATGGGCCAATTTTTTGTCCGTTCTTATAAAACCCGGCGGCTACTTCGATACCGTTTGGAAAATAATAAGCAGTACGTCCGTCCAGATTTCCATTTACATAATTGCCCTGTCCTTTTAATTTTTTTCCATCAAAGTATTGTTTGAAGGGGCCGTGCTGAACATCGAGTTTATAATTGCGTTCTTCGGCAACAGCGCCATCTGGTAAATACACATAACTGATTCCGTCCTTTTTTCCGTTTACATATTTATCTTTCGAAATAAGTATTCCTGCTTCATCATAAAATAACCACACACTATCTTTTATTTCTTTGATGTATTTTCCTTCGGCCATTCTTTTACCGGTAGGATGAAAAAGTTTAGCATAGGCGGCGTTACCACCATCCCTGAAACTCATGATCGCCTGAACAGAATCATTCGGATAATAATATTTGAATTTGCCAACCGGCTTATTGTCTTTGAATTCGCCTTCGTAAATAAGTTTCCCGGTTTTATCATCTTTCTTTTTCCAATAACCTTGTTTGTTTCCGGCTGCGTCGGTAGTTTGTGCAAAAAAAGATAATCCAAACGCAACAAAAAGAATGCTTAATAGTTTTCTCATATCAGGCTATAATAAAATTTTTGATTAAAGATACAGGTAAACTTACAGGATTTTTAGTTAAGATTTTAAAAAGTTTTCCAATAGAGTTGATAGTTGATGGCTTATAGTTTATAGCAATATGATCTTATATTTCTTTGCCATTTTCTGAAGTTGTTCTTCACTGATATCATGAATATTTTTTCCTTTATGGCGGTTCTCTAAAGTGAGTACAAAAATTTTATAACCGTATTGTGAAGCAAGTTTAAAATAAGGTTCCATTTCCCATTCGAGGCTAAAAACATTATCTATAAAAATTTTCTGAATTCCTTTTTTAAGAGCTGTCTCAGTATTTTCCTGGCATTGTTTGTAAGCAAGATGATTTTTATCAAATTCGAAATTATAATTACCCGAAGCATCGGTAAAATAATCGTCGACAGAAAATACAGGATATTTTCCATCTTCACTGAGCTCTTTGGCAAGAGTAGATTTTCCGCTACCGGGTAAACCTCTGAGAAGTATTAGGGATTTCATAAGTTGGTGGCTGATCTTACAGAGCCAAAGTAAATAAAAGTAATTGAATATTTATTACCTCGGGCGGTTTTGTCCACCCTGTCCTCCTCCGCCACCTCTTGGATTAGGATTAGCAGGTGAAGAAGGTTGTTGTATTCTCCCTGGATTTTGCTGAGGCGCCGGGTTGTTATTTCTTTCGACCTTATTAGAATTTCTTTCTGATGAGTTTATTTTTTCCTGGCTGCGCGGTTTTATTTTATTTCCATCCGGCCTGTTCTGTTTTCCTACGCCTTGCTCCCGGGGATAATCCCTGGCCCCATATTTAGACGTAGTTGTTTTTTCCACATATCCCGAACTTGTTCTTTTTCCATAATACATTTCTTGTGCACGCGGACTATAATAATAATTTCCGTAACGGCATGGGACCAGATATGTATAACCAATTATGTTTGTGTGATACATATTCCAGGGGTAAGGAGCCCATGGTGAATACCAGGGAGGATAATATCCCCAATACCATGGAGAAACCCACATGGTATAACCAGGTGAATAAAGATACACTACCGGTGCCCACGTCCACACATTAACTACTACAGGTTTATCAGAGCCAGCATACACATCGTCTTCATTCGCTTCCTTTTCCTCTTTCTTTGTTTTTTCTTTGCTTGCAGTTTCTTCGCCTGGCTCTATGATATAATTTTTACCATATAAGGTTTCGTCACCTACAATCTGTAAATGGGCCTTATTTTTTCCTTTCTTTTCTATCTGAATTACTGCCACATCCTGCGATTCAGACTTGCTTACAGGAGCCTGGATAATCAGGGAGTGTACATCATCTTTTTTAGTATCGATCACACGGAGGTAATCCACTTGCCCATCGCCATTCAGATCGAGGTTGTTTACCTTCGAATCAGCGGCATTCAGTTTTTTCTCAAACTCCTCAGTATTCTCCGATTCTTTAAAGATCGCCAGTACAGCTTTCAGATCCAGGTTATCGCCCGACATTCCCAATGAATCACTTTGTGCCAACAAACCTGAGAAAGATAAAATAAATGCGGCAAATAATATTACTCTTGCTTTCATACAGGATTCATTAAAAACAAGATGCCATAAACTCCTGCAAAGGTTAAATCAGGTGAAGAAGAAATAAAATAACGTAATATCTGTTAAGGTTTGTGAACAGACAGAGAAAATGTTGTAGTTAAACTTTTACACCTATTACGCAAATGTCATCAATCTGCTCAAGGTTCCCTCTCCACTTTTCGAGTGTGGTATCCAGTATTAACCCTTGTTCCATTAAAGGTTTGGAGCTTATAGATGTGATACAATCGATGAGCTGCTTGTATTTAAATTTCTTTCCCTTTGGTCCGCCAAACTGGTCGTAATATCCGTCGGAGAATAAATACAGAATATCGTTTTCTTTCAATGTAATTTCCTGTTTTCCGAAAAGCTTACAACGATCATCTTCAATTCCACCAATTCCGAATTTATTCGGTTTAATTTCTATCAACTCTTCTCCCCTATTAATAATTAACGGACGATTAGCCCCGGCGAATGAAATTTTATTTTCCTTTTGATCAATCACACAAATGGCAATATCCATTCCATCATTGTATTCCTTTTTGCTTCCTTTTTTATTTAACGCGTTGCTCACACGTTTATCCAGTAAACGAAGTACCTCGGCAGGATCGGTAATTTCTTCCTCGAGAATGATCTGATTTAAAAGATTGTGACCAAGAATGGACATGAACGCCCCCGGTACACCATGCCCGGTACAATCGCCCACAATGAGAATGGTTTTATGCTCAATTTTTTCGAACCAGTAAAAGTCACCACTCACAATATCTTTCGGTCTGAATAATACAAATGACTCCGAAAAATAAGTATTGAGTACATCAACTTCCGGAAACACCGCTTCCTGAAGGCGTTTAGCATACTGAATACTATCTGTGATATCCTTATTCTTTTCTTTGATAACAGAGTTCTGGTAATTGATCTCATTCACCTGTGTGCTAAGGAGTTTACTGGTTTTACGTTTATTTATGAAAGCAACGATTGAAACGCCTGCAATAATAAATCCAAGTATGGCTGCCATAATTATCAATCTTCCCTGCGCCTGTTCTTTAAGTCTTGCTTCATCGTTCGCTTTTTTATCTGCATTCAATAAGGCAATTTCTTTTTCTTTCTTTTCGGTTTCGTATTGTTTCTCGAGCGTGTGAAGATATTCTACATTGCTCGCATTGGTCAAACTATCATGGATTGAACGATACTCCTGGATCAAATCAAACGCCTTATGATAATCTCCCATATCAGAATACACATAAGCCATAGCTTCTTTAATCTCAGAAGTATTCAGCATACGCTTTGTCTCAATTTTCTGCGCTGTAGTCATCGCTTGTTTTAGGTACGACATGGCTTTTTTCAGATCGCCACCTTTTCTCGCGAGTTCCCCCAGGTTTCTGTAAATAGCAGATAGATTTTGTGTTTCACCTGTTTCTTCATAGATCTTAAGCGCTTTTTCATTGTATTCGATCGCTTTCTGATAATTTTTTCTGTCGGAATAATTTGCCGATAAATTTCCGTACATAAGACCGAGCATTCTCAGATTATTTTCTCCCTCGTAAATTTTAATGGCCTCTTGCAGGTATTCAAGCTCTTTATCCAGGTTCCCCATGGTACCGTACATGGAAGCACAGAGGTAATATCCTTCGCCTTCCAGGTTCTTGTTCTTTATTTCTTTAGCCAGGGTTAATTCTTTCTGATAATAATCGAGAGCCTTTTCGTAAAAATCCTGCTGCTTAAAAACCGAACCAATGAAATGAAGAAGATGTCCGTAATCAACGTTCCACCATTTGTGTTTTTCGAACAGTCGTTGAGCTTCAATGTAATTATCCATCGCAGGTTTATAATCACCCATATCATAATGTGCCCTGCCTTTATTCATAAGAATAGACGCAAGTAATTTTGGTTCACCTGTTCTGGCGACTGCGAGAGCACTATCGAAATACAGCAAGCTTTGTTTGATGTAATCTTCTCCCTGGAGATAGATAGCTATTCTCTGGTAAAATTTTGCCTGCCATTCTTTATCGTTTTGATCCTTCGCTTTTTTTATACCGATCATCCAATAGAAACGCGCTTTATGAAAAAAGCCTTGCGCGTTATAAACTCTTCCGATCTTATCAATGGATCTGAAGTTAAAAGCTTTATCGCTGATAGAATTAAGCGCGTAGAAAGCTTTTTTAATTTCGTTTGTTCCTGCAACCGAATCCTCACTCATAAGAATGTTCGCGATTTTAAGGCGGAGATTTATTTTGCTGGTATCGCTCGTGGTCGATTTAAGGATTGTATAAAGAGAATCTACTTTACGGTTTCCGGATGAAAATAATGAGGCCGTACAAAAAATGAAGGCAAGAAATAATACCTGCAGTTTTATGTTTTTATAGGAGAGGGGATGCATTCGAAAAAGCTGAACGAAGATAGAAAATTTTTCGATTCGGAAAAGAACATCTTAGTGATCCATCTTAATCCCCGCTTTTATCTCTGTATCCAGGGCATTTTCCTTTGGTGGAATAGGACAGGAATATTTGTGATTATAGGCACAATAAGGATTATAGGCTTTGTTAAAATCCACAATGATCTTATCTGATTTAGGAATTCTCAGGTCAATGTATCTGCCGCCTCCATAAGTTTCCTTTCCATTGGTAAGATCGGTGAACGGAACGAAAAGATAATCTTTGTATTCTGGTTTATTCAGAAGATCCATGCTTTGGTAAACGTTCAGTTGCAGTTTTTTTCCATCAATTGTAAAATGAATTTCTCCGAACTTATAATACATAGGGCGTCTTGTGCCTGTGGTTTTCATTTCGAATGTATTTTCGCCGGGAGTTTTTTTAAAGTCTGCTTCAATGCAAAACTTCATATCAACAGGATAAAAATTATGCATTTTGAACTGTACCATATCTTCTTTTAACAATGGCGATTTTGACGAATCAGCATTGGGCATTCAATTCGGACTGAAATGCAATTGCTGAACTCCTTAAACTATCTGTTTTAGATTGTGAAAATGCTGTCAGGCCCCACAAGCAAAACGTGATGAAATAAATTATTGAATTTTTCATTTTATTTATAGTTTAATTCCTATTACACAAACATCGTCCACCTGCTCCAGATCACCCTTCCAGTCTTCAAAACGTTTATTGAGAATTTCTTTTTGCTCCTCCATGTCCTTTGAAGAAATTTCAATAAGTAAATCGTTCAGTTGTTTGTATTTAAATTTCTTTTCGTCGGCACCTCCAAACTGGTCGGCGTAGCCATCAGTATACAAATACAAAATATCACCTTTTTTGTAAGTGATCCTTTGTGTTGTAAAGGCGCCGCTTCTTTCTCCTTTTCCAACGGGCATTTTATCGGCGACAAGCGAAACCAGTTTACAATCAGATACCAGTACAGGAGTGTTATTGGCAGCACTGTAAGTAATTTCCCGTGTTAATTTATCAATGCAAAGAAGAATGCCGTCCATTCCATCCTGCTGGCCTTCCTGTGAAATATTTTCAATTAAGCGCTCCCGCACATGATCGAATATTTTTCCCGACTCATAAATATTTTTTTCGCTTACTGCCTCGTTAAGGTAACTGATGTTTAGCAGACTCATAAAAGCGCCGGGTACACCATGACCTGTAGAGTCGCAAACCGCCAGATAAAAAAGATTTAAAGGTTGTTTAAAATTGCTTAAATCATTAGGAGCAACACTTTGATCTATTTTTAAATTATTTAAACCATTTTGAACAATATTGGTTGCCCAATAAAAATCGCCACTGACAATATCTTTTGGTTTAAACAATACAAAAAAAGAATTAAGATTTTCCTTCAGTAAATTATCGTGAGCCAGCAAGGCATACTGAATACGTTTCGCGTAATTGATCGAATCAATTATTTCCTTCTGTTTATGTTCAATGATAATATTCTTTTTCTCAACTTCTCTTTTTTGTTCATGGATAAGAGCGTTTTGTTTTCTTCCTCTGAGATAACTACGTATGGTAATAACTAAAGCAATCAAGGCGATGGAGCCTCCGACTATACTCAGGATTTTAATTATCCTGTCGCTCTCCCGTTTATGCTCCAATACGTTGATCTCCTGTTCCTTTTTTTCGACATTATGAATGGCGTTTACTTCAGAGATCCTGTCCTGCAGATTTCTCTCGTACAACGAATCTTTTAAAACATGCGCAAAGAAGAGAGCATTATGCGCTTTGTCGTATTCATTATTGTGCATAAGTGTTTTGCTTAACTGCTTATACAGTTCCATTTCCTTACTCAAATCTCCGGTACGTTTCGCAATAATAATAGCCGAATCCAGAAAGGGCAACGCTTCCTTGTATTTTCCCTGCCGGTCGAGAATATCTCCTTTATGACCGTAAGCGCTGATCTTTAAATATTCACTTTGATCCTTTTCTTTTATCAGTTGAAGCGCTTCGTTATTAAACCTGATCGCTGTTTCAACATTATCAAGAGACAAATACTGATGTGTTAAACTGTTACACACTGTAGTCACATCTGAAAAATTCTCATTTCGTTTAGCAATTTCATATCCTTGTAAATACAGGTTGATGGCTTCTTTTGCTTTTCCCTGGTAACTTAAGGCATTGGCCAGATTAATGCTCAGGGATGAATACATGACCTCATCCTGGAGTTCCTTTACAATGACTATACCTTTTTCAAAGTACTTCACGGAACCTTCAAAATCGCGGATGTTATAAAACAAAATGCCCAGGCTATTATACAGTTTGGCGAGACCAACCTTATAATTAACTTTAATAAAACTCTCTTCGGCCATTAAAAAGTTGTTCAGGGCCTTGTCATTCATTCCCCTCTCAGAATAAATGCTTCCAAGATTAGTATAAGAGCGGCCAATGCCTTCTACATCATTTATTTCCTTCTGAATTTCAAGGGCCCTTGAATGATACACTTCGGAAGAATCGATCGTACCCAGAAAATAATAGGAAGAACCAATTGTGTTATACGATTTTGAAATGTAACGCTTGCTTTTTATAGCTGTAGAAAGTGAAAGTGCTTTGTAAGATAATCTGACGCTGAGCTTCGGATCACGGGCAAATTCGGACCTTGCCTCATCAATTATTTTAATAATTTCTGAAGTATCCTTTTGCGCAAAAGAAAACGAGACGGAAAATAGAATTATAAAAACGAAATAGTACTTAAGAAGATTACTATTGGCGGATTTCATTACATATTTCTCCTGTACTGTCCGCCTACTTCAAAAAGTGCTTTAGTAATTTGTCCGAGCGAACAATATTTTACAGCTTCCATTAATCCTTCAAACATATTCTTGTTCTGGATAGCAGCGTGCTGTAAATTCTTTAATGCTTCAGGACCTTTGTCTTTATGAGTGTCCCAAAGATTGTTTCTCGTTTCAATCTGAGCTTCCTTTTCTTCGGTGGTTGAACGAATCACCTCACGAGGTAAAACTGTTGGACTACCTTTCGAACTTAAGAATGTATTTACACCAATGAGAGGATATTCTCCATTGTGTTTAAGGGTTTCGTAGTACAGACTTTCCTCCTGGATCTTGCTACGTTGATACATAGTTTCCATAGCGCCTAGTACACCACCGCGTTCGGTGATACGATCAAATTCAGTTAATACCGCTTCTTCAACAAGATCAGTTAATTCTTCGATGATGAACGAACCTTGCAGGGGATTTTCATTTTTGGCTAATCCTAACTCGCGGTTAATGATGAGCTGAATGGCCATAGCTCTGCGAACTGATTCTTCTGTTGGTGTTGTAATGGCCTCGTCATAAGCATTTGTGTGAAGCGAGTTACAGTTATCGTAGATCGCATACAATGCTTGTAACGTTGTGCGAATGTCATTGAAATCTATTTCCTGCGCGTGAAGTGAGCGTCCCGAAGTCTGAATATGATATTTTAACATCTGGCTTCTTTCATTGGCGCCGTATTTTTCTTTCATGGCTTTGGCCCAGATACGGCGCGCCACACGACCGATCACCGAATACTCCGGGTCGATACCGTTACTGAAGAAGAACGATAAGTTCGGCGCGAAATCGTTAATGTTCATTCCACGGCTTAAATAATATTCCACGAAAGTAAATCCGTTCGATAACGTAAATGCTAATTGAGAAATAGGATTTGCTCCTGCTTCCGCAATGTGATATCCGCTGATAGAAACCGAATAAAAATTCCTTACGTTCTTATCAATAAAATATTGCTGAACATCTCCCATTACACGAAGACTAAACTCTGTGCTGAAGATACAGGTGTTCTGTGCCTGATCCTCTTTGAGAATATCGGCCTGAACAGTTCCGCGAACCTGTGCTAAGGTTTCTTTTTTAATTTTTTCGTAAACGTCTTTCGGAAGAACCATGTCGCCGGTTACACCAAGTAACATTAATCCTAATCCGTTATTTCCTTCAGGTAACTGATCGGAGTTGTAGCGTGGGCGCTTGGTCCCTTTCGCTTTGTAAATCTCTTCGATCTTCTTCTCAACTTCTTTTTCAAGCTTGTTAGCTTTGATATACAATTCGCATTGCTGGTCAATGGCAGCATTCATAAAGAAAGCAGCGATGGTAGCGGCAGGACCATTAATGGTCATTGACACAGAAGTTTTAGGATCGGCGAGATTAAATCCGCTGTATAATTTTTTTGCATCGTCTAAGCAACACACGCTTACACCTGAGTTGCCGATCTTTCCATAAATATCAGGGCGGTGATCCGGATCGTTCCCATAAAGTGTAACGCTGTCGAACGCGGTACTTAAACGATGTGCGGGCATTCCAAGACTTACATAATGAAAACGTTTATTGGTACGTTCTGGTCCGCCTTCTCCGGCAAACATACGTGTTGGATCTTCGCCTTCACGTTTAAAAGGATAAATTCCAGAAGTGTAAGGAAATTCTCCCGGGAAATTTTCGCGCAGACTCCATTTCAGAATATCACCCCAGCCACTGAATTTTGGCACAGCAACTTTTGGAACCTGGGTGTGTGATAAACTTTCGTAATGCGTTTTGATCTTAATTTCCTTATCACGCACTTTGAAAATATAGAATTCGTTCTGGTAGTTTTTCTTTTTCTCTTCCCAGGTCTGAAGTGTTTTTAGATTATGTCCGTCGAAATCAAGACTGATTCTTTGAGCTTCTTCTTCAAGGGTTTTAATGATGCGATCCTTGTCATCAACCTTAGAATTTTTTAAAGTTGTGATTGTATTTTTAATGCTGTTGTAGCGATCAGCGATCAGTGCCTGATCATTCACCCATTTATCATAAGTACGCGATAATTCAGAAATTTCGCTTAAATAACGAGTACGGCTTGGCGGAATGATGTAGATCTTCTCGCTCATTTCGTCCGTAATTTTGAAATTGGATTTTAAACCGGCTTTTGTTTTTTCTTCCAGTTTATCCATCAATGCTTTGTAGAGCGTGTTCGTTCCCGGATCGTTGAATTGTGAAGCAATGGTTCCGAATACAGGAATATCTTCATCTTTAATTTCCCAGAGATTATGATTGCGTTTGTATTGTTTCTTCACATCGCGAAGCGCGTCAAGAGCACCACGTTTATCAAACTTATTGATGGCAACAATATCAGCGAACTCAAGCATGTCAATTTTTTCGAGCTGAGTGGCCGCGCCAAATTCAGGTGTCATAACATACAAACTCATGTTGCTATGCTCAATGATCTCAGTATCACTTTGTCCGATACCAGCAGTTTCAAGAATAACGAGGTCGAATTCTGAAGCTTTTAAAATATCAACAGCGTCTTTCACATATTTTGAAAGTGCAAGATTGCTCTGGCGTGTTGCAAGCGAACGCATATACACTCGTTCGTTACGAATGGAGTTCATGCGGATACGATCGCCTAGAAGAGCTCCGCCCGTTTTACGTTTACTTGGATCGACAGAAACAATTCCAATATTTTTTTCAGGAAAATCCATTAAGAAACGGCGAACGAGTTCATCTACAAGAGATGACTTCCCTGCTCCACCTGTGCCGGTAATTCCTATAACCGGTGTTTTTGATTTCTTCGCATCTTCACGAACTTTATCCAGGACAGCTTTACTTTCTTCGTTAAAATTTTCTGCCGCGGAAATTAGTTTGGCAATAGATTTATGTTCTTTTGATTTTAAATATTTTATTTCACCGTTAAGGTTTGCTCCAGTAGCATAATCGCTTTTCATGAGCACATCGTTGATCATTCCCTGGAGACCGAGCGAACGTCCGTCATCAGGATGATAAATACGTGTGATACCGTATTTGTGAAGATCTTCGATTTCGGAAGGAAGAATAGTTCCACCGCCTCCACCGAAAATTTTAATGTGACCGCAACCTCTTTCCTTTAACAGGTCAAACATGTATTTGAAATACTCGTTATGTCCGCCCTGGTAACTCGTAATCGCAATAGCATTTGCATCTTCCTGGATGGCGCAGTCAACAATTTCCTGAACGCTGCGATCGTGCCCGAGGTGAATAATTTCAGCGCCGGTACTTTGCATCACGCGGCGCATGATGTTGATTGCAGCATCGTGTCCGTCGAATAAAGCAGCAGCTGTTACAATACGTATTTTATGTTTGGTCTGGTAGGGTTTGGTCTCAATCATGTACGGTAAAATTTGAGCCCTAAATTTAGCAGAAATAGGCGAATTCTGGGAGTTTTTTTGCTAAAAATGAACCTCTACTTTTAACCACAAAGGGTCACAATGGACACGCAAAGGTTCACAAAGATTTTCATTGTGAACCTTTGTGAAAAACTTAGTGCCACTTTGTGGTTAAATTATCGGCTTAATCAATATGATGTATCTCCTTTGCCTTTCCCGCAGTAACGTAGAAAAGAATCACGAAAACAAATCCTAATCCAAAAGGAATAGCGGCGTAATGCCTGTACATATCATCGTTAAAGAATTCCATGATCATCCAGAAACTATTAGCTGTGATCCAGAAGAAAATAGCCATGTTAAGATAAAAATCACGGGTTCCAATTGTTTTAATAACGAGGTAAACCGCCAGTAGCAAAGTTGGCGCTATCATAATGGCTCCAAGAGTCTTGAACTCCATCATCCAGCAACTGTCTTTTATGAGCCAGAAAACGATGTGCATACTTTCGTAACGGCGTATTTTTTCGAATAAATCCATTTTATTGAGGTTCAAAATTAAACTTTTAGTTTATTTTTACGTCGAACAACTATATTTTTTGTGGCACAGGTCGAAGATAAGGTCATATTGGAGCTTTACAAGGACGAAAAAACGCGTAATACGGCGTTAACGCACCTTATGGCCAAATACCAGAAGAGCCTTTATTGGCATATTCGCAAGATCGTAATCGACCACGACGATAGCGACGATGTGCTGCAGAACACGTTTATCAAGGTTTGGAAGGGTTTAGAGAATTTCAGGGAAGAGAGTCAGCTTTATACCTGGATGTACCGGATTGCTACTAACGAAGCACTTACCCTATTGAGACAGAAGCAAAAGGCCCAAACTTCATCCATTCATCCTATTGAATATCAATTAAGTAAGAGCTTAGAAAGCGATAACTATTTTAAGGGAGATGAGATCCAGTTAAAGCTCCAGCAGGCTATTCTTACGCTCCCCGAGAAACAGCGTATCGTATTTAACATGAGATATTACGATGAAACGCCTTACGAAAAGATGTCGGAGATCCTCGAAACCTCAGTGGGGGCGCTGAAAGCCAGTTATCACATAGCGGCAAAAAAAATTGAGGAATTTTTAGTGAACAGTTAAACTTTAAGCATTTAGGAACGTCTATTATACACAATGAGCAAGGATTTTGAAAATAACGACTTAAACAGGGAGCCAAATAACTTTGGTTTGCCGGAAGGTTATTTCCAGAACTCGGCTAGCTCCATCTTCAATAAAATTGAGTGGATGGATGAGCACAAACAATATCCACGATTAAGTGAACTCAACAAAGAAAGTGGTTTTATTGTTCCCCGGAATTATTTCGATGCTTCGGAATCTGAACTTGAATTGATTGATTACCCGAATTTACTACAGCATAAAAAAGACGCGGGCTTTATTGTTCCGCAAAATTATTTTGAAGAACTTGAAGTAAGCGAGCTTGCAAAAGTGATTTCACAAGATCCTACACGTTCTATACTTCCTATGAATTCGATCGAAGAAGATGAGTTGAATTCTATTTCAAAAGATTTCTTAGAAGAAGAATTTAAACACGAACTCACAGGATTTGATCTTTTAAATTCCATTGAGAAAAAGAATTCATTCGTTGTAAGTGAAAACTATTTCGAATCATCTTTAAATAAAATCTCTTCTGCGGTTAGAAACAAGGAACAAGCAACCAGGAACAAAGAACAAGGAACTAAAGTAATCAGATTGTTCTCTGCCAAAATAATTTACTCCGCTGCCGCAGCAATGCTGGTGATCACTCTCGGCATCTGGATCTACAACCAATACTTTAAACCTGTTGCAACTAACGGCGATTGCGGAACATTAGCTTGCGTAGATAAAAAAGATATTATCAAAGCAAAGATCGA
>JAJONO010000066.1 GCA_021323535.1 Bacteroidota bacterium | reverse complement strand
CATCACCGCAACACACACCATAGCGAATGCAAGAAGTGTTCCCATGCTGCACATTTCACTTACCTTTTCAATAGGGGTGAATGCCGCTACCAGAGAAATAATAGCGCCTACAAGAATTGTGCTTTTGTGTGGTGTTTTAAATGAAGGATGAAGTGTACGAAAGAATTTTGGAAGTAATCCGTCTTTTGCCATACCAAGGAAAATACGTGTCTGACCCAACATCATCACCAGCATTACCGAAGTAAGACCGGCTGTGGCCGCGAGCGTAATTATAAATACCGCCCAGTTAATCCCTATTCCAGAAAACGCGGAGGCCACAGGAGCTGCTTTATCAAGTTGATCATATTTTACCATTCCTGTTAAAACAAGAGAAACGAGGATATAAAGAACTGTACAGATAATCAATGAAGCAACAATAGCGAACGGAACATCTTTCTTCGGATTTATAGCCTCACCCGCCTGCGTGGATACCGCATCGAAACCAATATAAGCGAAAAAAACGATGGTTGCAGCCGTTAACACTCCACCATAACCAAAGTTGAAATCCCCGGTGGCTATACCTTTAGCATCCAGTTTTGGAACTTCTGCAGGAATAAAAGGCGTCCAGTTATCGGTATTAATATAAAACGCTCCTACAATGATTACAAACAACACAACGGCAATTTTCACAACAACTATAATATTATTTGTGTTTGCCGCCTCTTTAATTCCTTTTACGAGGATCATTGTAACAATCCATGTAATAATGAATGCGGGAAGATTGAAAGCAAATGATGGAGCTGCCAATCCTGCCGCCAGACATTTTTCACTAGCTGTTGCGAAATCATTACATAACCATATTGGAAAATCAATACCGAATAAATGTAAAAGTTTAACAAAATAACCACTCCATGCTACTGCAACTGTAGTGGCTCCCATCATATATTCTAAAATTAAATTCCAACCGATAAACCAGGCAAAAAGTTCTCCAACGGTTCCATAAGCGTAAGCATACGCACTTCCCTCAACCGGAAGCACCGATGCAAATTCCGCATAACACAACGAAGCAAACAAACAACCTATTCCTGCAATAACAAATGATAAAGCAAGAGCAGGCCCGGCATAATCGTGGGCTGCAATACCGGTTAATGTAAAGATTCCACCTCCGATGATGGCTCCGATTCCAAGTGAAGTAAGTCCCCACTTGGTAAGTACACGCTTCAGATCGCTTTTTTTCATATCGGCCTCAAAAGCCGATACTGGTTTTATTCTCCAAATAGACATAAATGCAAATAATAATTACTGATTACCCAAATTAACCAATTTATGTTTAAATAACCAAGAGAAAAAGGTAATTCCCCCTTTTGAAGTTATAAACTCAGAGTAAAGAAAATAAACGGCGATACAATTGCCGCGATATAGAATAGCAGTACCAGAATGCGTTGAAAAAGATTAAGGTCGAAATTGAGTTTCATCTGCAATACAGCATTAATATGCTGAATAAGTAAAGGCTCGGCAACGCTGATTTCATAAACTCCCGGCTGAACGCCACCGTATTTTTTCGGAAATGAAAATAAAAGACAATCCCTTATGAGCCAGTAATCTTTATCAGGCAGACTTTTATAATCTACCTGGTAATTGATGTGTTCGTGTTTTAAATAATCGCGGATCTTGTGATGCTTGGTTTCATTGTATAGTTCCATGGCTATAAGAATTGGCACCACCAGCATGATAAAGCTCTTTGCGAAAAGAAATAAACCAACGAGCGCGAGGATAGAAATAATTCCGAACACCAGACGGATAATATGATTCTGTTTAAAGAAAAGCGTTTCGATGAGCCTTCCGCCGTCGAGAGGATAAAACGGAAGACAGTTCAACAGATTAATAATAAGAAAAGAATTCGCCAGCATCTTAATGGTTTCATTGTGCAGGTCCAGATTAATGTAATAAAGAATGCTACCGATGATAATACCTGGAACCGGTCCCCCAAGGATAATAAGGCAAAGTTGCCACTGCGACACTTCCTGTTTTTTTCCGGACGTGAAGGCACCCAGTAAGGGAACAATAAAAATTTTGACGTTGCTGTACTTAAAAATCTTCATAAAGGCAAAATGCCCCATTTCATGAATAATGATCACCACCAGGATAGCAGCGATGTAAGCAATATTTTCATCGAACAGAAAATAGAACAGCAAAGCGTAAATGAGAAGACTCACCATTGAGCGCATGATCGTATTCTTCTTTTGTTCAATAAGAATAGGTTTTGGAGGATAACCTCCAACTGTGTGCTCAAATCTATGTGCTCCGTTATAATCGTCCATTTTGTATTACCCCTTTCCTTCGACTACGCTCAGGATGACGGGGATGCTTGTTTATTAAAAAGGTGAAACAACAGGTAGATACAACTTGCAAATAAAAAGAATGCGCCTGTTTGATGAAGCGCCCCCATAATCACGGGAACGTTGTACAACAACGTAAGCACGCCAAGAATGAATTGCACCGTTACGCCATAAACGAGTAAAGTAATTCCCAGGTTCTGTTGTTTGGTCAGTTTTAGTTTGTTCGATCTGTACCACAGGTAAACAAGAATTAATACCACAATAATAGCAAAGGTGCGGTGCATGAACTGTATGCCGCTGGGGTTCTCCATCATGTTTTCAAATAAAGTGGGTTTCATGCCTACCTGATCGGCAATCCATTGATCGCCCATTTTTGGCCAGGTATTAAAGATATGTCCTGGTCGCACTTTCGCCGAGTCACCTTCCACATATCCTGCAGTAAACGCCCCATAAATGATCTGAATAATAAGAACTACAAAAAACAAAACAGTTCCGGCCTTTAATTTTTTTCCCTCATTCTCCTGTTCCTGTTTCGGATAAATTAAACGTAAGGCAAACCAGAATGTAAAGGCAAATAAAGTAAAAGCGCTCATTAAATGTGTAGCTAAACGGTAATGACTAACCGCGGGCTGTTGCTGAAGACCACTGTAAACCATCCACCACCCTACCACAGCCTGCATGGCCCCCAGGAAAAAAAGCAGTCCCATTTTCGGCCACATGTCTTTCCTGATCTTTTTCTTAATAAGAAACCATATGAAACCCAGAGTAAACACATACATCATTAAGCGGCCCGTCATCCGGTGAACATATTCCCACATAAAAATAGGTTTAAAATCCTGCAGCTTCATGGTATAATTGATCTTCTCAAACTCAGGACTCTGCTGGTACTTATGAAAACGCTCCTGCCACATGTCTTCATTGAGTGGAGGAACAGACCCCATAAAACTCCAGTCGGTAATGGAAAGCCCGGAATGGGTAAGCCGTGTAAGACAACCGATCACCACCATAATGTAAATCAGTACGCACCCTGTAAGCAACCAGTAGATAACCTGTTTATCGGGAGAAGTTTTTATCCTGTTCATGAAGCGATGCAAAATTACGGCATTTGAGCTTGGTTAGCAATCAGAATCTCAGATAAAAGAGATGATTTCCATTATTTTTTAACACAAGGCCCTTCGACCACTGAGAGTGATAAGGACGACAACCCGGGCTATAGGTGTCAGAATTCAACCGCATAGATACATAGACAGCCTTGTGCTCGTATATGGGATGCTTTGATATCAGTAAGATGTTTAATTTCAAATTATTTTGTATAATTACATAAAGGTTAATATGTCAATAAAAGTTGCATTTATAGGCGCATCCGGTATGCTTGGCAAACCTGTTGCAACTCAGTTAATAAAACATGGTATTGAGGTTACAGCGCTTGCCCGCAATGCCGAACAATTAAAAAAAGACATACCTGGTATTAGTACAGTGAGCGGCAACATGAACAGTTCTTCTGACCTGGATACGCTTCTTAAAGGAAAAGAGGTTGTTTACCTGAGCCTTTCTATTAAACAAAACGAAAAGAAAAATGCCTGGCACACTGAAAGCGAAGGCATGGAAATGCTTATTGCCTCGGCAAAGCGAAATGGTATTAAAAGAATAGCTTACCTCTCCTCCATTATTATGGATCACCAGGGAAAAGACGGCTTCAACTGGTGGGTATTTGACCTCAAACATAAAGCCGTAAAAATGATCAAAGACTCTGGTATTCCTTACACTATTTTTTATCCCTCCAATTTTATGGAAAGCCTTTCTAATATGTACAAGATGGGCAATAAAATGATGCTGGCCGGAGAATCGAAAGAACCCATGTTTTTTATTTCGGGAGCCGATTATGGAAAACAGGTGGCACGGGCCATCATTGAACATAATAACGGTAACAGGGAATATTATGTCCAGGGTCCTCAGGCCTTTACTGCCGATAGGGCCGTGGAGGAATTCATGAAACATTATACAAAAGAAAAACTGAGTATTTCGCGAGCGCCGCTCGGAGTCATAAAATTTTTTGGTATGTTCAGTACCAAAATGAACTATGGCGCCAATATCCTGGAAGCGCTGAATAATTATCCCGAAAAATTCATGGCTCAGAAAACCTGGGACGAATTAGGAAAACCAGAAACAACCATTGCCGATTATGCGAGGCAGCTCAATTAAAATACATTTTATAAAATATCTATCGTTCGTATTGTTGTTTTTTTCGCTGGCTGCATTCGGCCAGGAAACAATTGTTCTTACCAATAACTACGAAATAAAGCCGATCGGACAAAGCATTGCTATTTTCGAGGACAAAACAACCACAAAAACATTTGAAGAAATATCGAAACCGGAATTTGACACTGCTTTCAGAAAAAGTACGAACGACATTCCCAATTTTAATCTTACTAAGTCGGTTTTCTGGATTAAAATAAAAGTCACCAACCAATCGGATTTTAATAACTGGTATCTCGAAAACACAAATGCAAGCGCCGATCATTTCAATATTTATCTTCCTAAACCTGACGGCACTTTTAAAGAAACAAAATCAGGTTTCCATGTCTTACTCAGGAACAGAGATATTAAAGTACGGCATCCTTTATTTCCATTAGACATTCCTAAAGATTCGACAATTACTTTTTTCGTAAAACTTTCGGCCGATGTTCCATTACAGGCTTATCTCTCAATAGGGAAACTGGATGAGCTTATGGAGAATTATCATGTAAACGATATTCTTCACGGAGGATTTTTCGGTTTACTGTTTATGCTTATCATTTACAACCTGTTCATTTATTTTTCGGTTAAGGACAAAGTGTATCTCTTTTACATGGCCTATGTGATCAGTAATGGTTTCTTCATCAGTTTCACCCTTGGTTACTCGATCCATTTACCGGATTGGGCCCAGTTTATTTTTCATAAACATCCGGCATGGGTTCCACTCTGCCTTGGTTGCACCTCTTGCCTGTTCGCGATTGTGTTCCTTGATATGAAGAACAATTATAAAACTGGTTACAGAATAACTATTGGAATGCTGGTGCTTTTTATTTCTGTTCTTATTTGTGATTTTGCGGGTTTAAAACGTGAAGCCATTATGCTTGTGCAGCTGTTTGGCCTCGTGTTTTCTGTTATCTCATTCCTTATAGGGATTAAAGTACTTAGAAAAGGATACAGGCCAGCGAGGTTTTACTTAATAGGCTGGACATTCTACCTCGCAGGTTTATTTACGTATATCAGCGCCGATCTTCAATTGATACCGTTCAATAATTTTACACATAACGCTGTCGAAATAGGAACGGCAATCGAAGCTGTTCTCTTATCCATGGCTATTGGAGATAAGATCAGTAATTATAAAAAAGATAAAGAGATAGCGCAGGAAGAGGCCCTGGAAGCCGCGCAGCAAAACGAAAAACTGGTACGTGAACAAAACGTTGTTCTTGAACAAAAAGTAAAAGAACGCACCATGGAATTACAGGAGCAAAAAGAAATTGTTGAAGAAAAAAACAAAGAGATCGTAGATAGCATCAATTATGCAAAGCGTATCCAGTACACACTATTGGCGCACGAGGAATTTCTGAAACAAAACCTGCCCGAACATTTTGTCCTTTTTAAACCAAAGGATATTGTTAGCGGGGATTTCTATTGGGCCGCTGAAGCAGAACGGAGTTCGCTTCAGGGCCAGCCTGACTATAAACTATCGACTATAGACCATAAACTCTTTTACCTCGCCGTATGCGATTCCACCGGCCATGGTGTTCCCGGAGCATTTATGAGTTTACTCAATATTGGTTTTTTAAGTGAGGCTATTAAAGAGAAAAATATTTACGAACCAAATAAAATTCTTGATCACGTAAGAGAACGTTTAATTGAAAGCATCAGTAAAGAAGGACAACAAGACGGTTTCGACGGAATTTTACTCAGGATAGAAAAACAAGGTGATAATTATAAAATGGATTATGCCTCGGCCAATAACGCACCTGTACTTATTTCGGATGGAAAAATTATTGAACTCGGAGCTGATAAAATGCCTGTTGGTAAAGGAGAGAAAACCGAACCGTTCAAACTCTTTTCTATCGATGTAAAAAAAGGAGATGTTCTTTTCCTTTATACCGATGGTTATGCCGATCAGTTTGGCGGACCAAAAGGAAAAAAATTCAAATCCAAACAACTCGACAATCTCCTTCTTGAAAACAGTAAAGAAGAGCTTCCTGAATTAAAAACCAAACTCGAAAACCGTTTTGAAGATTGGAAAGGCAGCCTTGAACAGGTTGACGACGTTTGCGTAATTGGAATAAAAATATGAAACCTGGAAAAATATTTCATCTGTGTTTCTTTTTCGTTTTCCTGTCCGGCTATTCCCAGAACAACCATACAGTTGATTCCATCAAAAAAATTATTTCGGAAGCTAAAACTGATTCCGCGAGGATAAAAAACCTTAGGAACCTGGCCTACTATTACAATATGACTTCTGGTTTCGATACGGCTATCAGCTACGCGAACACGGCGCTAAAAATAGCCGGGAAAGCGGGCGACAGTTCTGGAATAGTTGGTATTTACAGTAGTCTTGGAGTTTCGAACTGGAATATGTCCAGATACAACGAAGCGCTTAAGCTTTATCTGAAAGGTTTAAAATATTGCAGAACACCTTCGGATTATTCTGTTCTCTACAATAACATTGGTTTGGTTTACTGGGACAAAGGCGAATTATCCACCGCGTTGAATTATTTTTTATTATCCTACGAACTCGATGAGCAACTTAACAATCTTGATGGAATGTCGTCCAGCCTTCTGAATATAGGTCTTATCTATGATGATCTAAAGGACTGGAAGAACGCGCTAAAATATTATTTCAAATCATTTAGCATTTGTAAAAAAATAAAAGATGAAAAAGGCATGGCGCTTTGCTACAACAACATTGGCAAAGTTTACGGTAGCAACAATGATACTTACAAAGCTATGGACTACTATGTGAAGAGCTACAATATCTCTAAACGAATTGAAGACAAACGTAACATGGCCATGGCAGGCAATAACATTGGTACACTTTATCTCGACAAAGGAAACTTTGAAGAAGCCTGGAAATATTTCGATCAGTCATTCAATCTCTACAAAACCATCGGCGATGTTTCGGGAATGTTGTTACCAATGGGAAATCTTGGCGATTTGTATAACCGCAAACAGGATTATGCAAAAGCAGAGGCCATGCTTAAAGAACAATTACGCATTTGTATTGAAAATGAGTTTCTCGATGATCAGGTTCTGGCTTATAAAGGCTTATCCATTGCACAGGCGGGCCAGGGAAAATACAAAGAAGCTTATGAGAGCTCCACAAAATATAATCAGCTGAACGATAGTTTATCAAAACTAAATAACGTTTCATCGCTCAACGACATTCAGAAAAATTACGAGCTAAAACAAAAGGAGAAGGAAAACAATATTAAAAGAGATGCGGATAAAGCCATTGCTTCTTCAGAGAAAAGAAGACAGAACTTTGTGATCGTAGCCGTTATTGTTATTCTTCTTGTTGTTATTGTTTTTTCTTTTTTTCTCTTTAAACGATTTAAAATCACGAAGCAACAAAAAGAGATCATTGAAAAACAAAAGGAAATTGTGGAAGATCAGAGGAAAGAAGTTCTGGACTCCATCCGCTATGCAAAACGAATTCAGAATACGATTATTGCCAGCGATGAATTTCTTGACCAGCATCTCCCCGAACATTTCGTGTTCTTTAAACCGAAAGATATTGTTAGCGGGGATTTCTATTGGGCCACTGAAACAGAACGGAGTTCGCTTCAGGGCCAGCCTGGCTATAAACTATCGACTATAGACCATAAACTCTTTTACCTCGCCGTATGCGACTCCACAGGCCATGGTGTTCCGGGAGCATTTATGAGTTTATTGAACATTGGCTTTTTAAGTGAGGCTATTAATGAAAAAAAAATTACTGAAACAAACCAGATCCTAGACTACGCCAGGAAACGATTAATAGGAAGTGTGAGCAAGGACGGACAAAAAGACGGATTTGACGGAATACTCGTGTGTTTTGAAAAAGAAGGAACTACAAATAAAAAAATAACTTACTCAGCCGCTTATAACTCTCCCGTATTAATTTCGGAAGGAAAAATAATTGAACTGGGCGTTGATAAAATGCCAGTGGGACAGGGAGAAAGAACAGAACCTTTTACTTTACATAACATTGAATTTAAAAAAGGGGATGTACTATACCTGTACACCGATGGCTTTGCCGACCAGTTCGGTGGTGAGAAAGGTAAAAAATTTAAGTATAAACAACTCAATGAATTGTTACTGGCCAATTATGCAAAACCCTGTTCTGAACAGAAGGAGATATTCTCTTCAGCCTTCGACACCTGGAAAGGGACGCTAGAACAGGTAGACGATGTGTGCATTATTGGTATCAGACTCTAAGATTTCAAGAATGTTCACAAAGAATCGTGGAAAGCAAAACTCAAATTCAGTAACTTTCGTACATCGTTCAATGCACATTCAATGAAGAAAATCATTTTCATATTTCTGATTATTTTAAGCGGAGTCAGACTATTCGCTCAAACTCCAAAACTCGATTCCCTTAAATTATTACTTAAGCAGAACCATCCTGATACCGTACGTTACGATATTCTCAATACGATTTGCGAAGTATACTTCCAAACCGATCCGCATACGAGCGAACCTTATCTGAAGGAATTGCTTGCCATTTCCAGAAAAATAAACGACGATTACAGAACAGCTCTCGCGATGAATATCAGCAGCCAGCTTTACTACATGAACAACAAACTGGACACGTCTCTCCTCCTTCTCGACAGCGCCATGAAACATGCCATGAATTCCCGTAAGGAAAATGCCAAAGCTTCTATTCTTGATTCTTATGGCGCAGTTTACGAAATAAAGGGAGATTACAATCAGGCGCTTAAATACCATTTAGAAGCAGTGGCCTTCTACGAAAAAATGAACAGTAAAAGAAATATGGCCAACTCCTACAAATACATTGGCCGGATCTTATCAATACAGGAAAAATTTTCACAGGCGCTTCCATATTTTCGCCGTTCGCTTAGTACGGATAGAGAAATAAAAAACAGGTTTGCAGAAGGACAGTCGCTTAATAATGTGGGAATTGTTCATTTTAAAATGAAAAACGTTGATTCCGCCCTCACCTATTTTTTGAATTCGGTACAGGTAAAAGAAGAAACAAAAAATAAACGCGGACTTATAAGTTCTTACGCCAACGTAATTGATGTTTATCTTGAGAAAAAAGATTTTGAAACCGCACTGAAATATTCTGAAATCCTCACCCGCATTGGAAACGAACTGAAAAGCAATAACGCTATGGGCTCTGCGTATCAGAAAACCGGCGATATTCTTTCCAGAATGCAGCAATACAAAGCAGCTAAAGATAATTACCATAATGCTCTTCACTATTCAACTCTTTCGGAAAAGAAACAGGATATAATGACAATTAACAAAAAATTAAGTGAAACATTTAAAAAACTTGGCAACAGCGACTCTGCCCTCTTCTATTTTGAGAAGTACGACGCGCTCAATACTGTTCTTTTCAATGAGAACAACACAAAATCCATGAGCGATATGGAAGCCAAGTACCAGAATGAGAAAAAAGAACAGGAAAATAAACTGTTACTGACAGAAAATAAACTTTCATCGGCCGAAATATCGAAACAAAAAACGTTTACCAATTTTCTCATTATCGTAGCGGTGCTTATTCTTATTCTCAGCATTGTGTCGTTCAGGGCATATCAGAATAAAAAATCGGTTAACGAAAAACTGACTCAGAAAAATAGTGAGATCGAACAGCAAAAAGAAATCATTGAAGAAAAACAAAAAGGCATTACCGATTCTATCAACTACGCTCTAAGGATACAGGAAGCCGTTCTCCCTTCAAAGGAATTAAAAACAAAATTATTTCCGGATTCCTTTGTGTTATTTATGCCGAAAGACATTGTGAGCGGAGATTTTTACTGGTTCAGTGAAAAAAACGGCAAAAAAATTATTACGGCGGTAGATTGCACGGGGCACGGTGTTCCCGGCGCCTTTATGAGTATGATAGGGATATCTTTTCTCAATGAAATTGTAAATGAAAAAGAAATCACAGAGCCCGCACTTATACTCGGATCGATGCGTGACCATGTTAAAACTTCACTCAAACAAAGAGGATTGCAAGGCGAAGCAAAAGACGGAATGGATATGGCGCTTCTATCTTTCAGCAACGATCATAAAACTGTAGAATATGCCGGGGCCAATAACTCTGCATGGATCATCAGAAACGGAAATACAATGATTGAAGAAATCGACCCTGATAAACGTCCGATAGGTTATTTTAAAGGCTTAGGACTTCCATTCACCAATCACAAATTAGAATTACAGAAAGGCGACACGGTTTATATTTTCACCGATGGTTATGCCGACCAGTTTGGCGGACCAAGAGGTAAAAAATTCAAATACAAACAACTCAAAGATCTTCTTATAAGCATTCAAAGCAAACCTATGCATGAACAGGAAGGCATTCTCATTGACACCTTGAACAGTTGGCGCGGAAATTTAGAGCAGGTAGACGACGTTTGCATCATTGGCGTAAGGGTTTAGCCCTCAGAAAATTTCGTCGAAGACGAAATACTATGTCTCGCTCCTACCACGCATAATTGTTTTTATAAAAAATGCGTCTATGTGGTTAGAAAGCGAGCATTAAATTTTGTTAACGTCCTTACTTTTTCCCCTCAAAAAAGTCTAATTTTAAAAAGTATGCGCAAACTATATCCCATTCTGTTTTTCCTGTTTGTTTTCTGCGGCATTTTGTCCTCTCAGAATTTTAATATCAAAGGAACAGTTAACGAATCTAATAACGGAGCCGCAATCGGAGCGCCCGTTGTGCTTCTTAAACCCGATTCTTCACTCGTAAAAGGAAATGTAACCGATATTGAAGGTAATTTCAATATTGATAATGTTTCGGCCGGAAATTATATTCTTAAAATAACCTACGTTGGTTTTGCTACTTATTACAAGAGCCTTAATATTTCAGACAATCTTGATCTCGGAATTTTATCTCTTAAAACTTCGGCAAAAATTTTAAAAGAAGTTGAAGTCGTTACAAAAGCTCCCATTGCTACACAGAACGGCGATACTACCAGCTACAGTTCAAAAGCATATAAAACAAACAAAGACGCTACTGCGGAAGAGCTTGTTGGTAAAATGCCTGGGGTAACTATAACCGATGGAAAAGTTCAGGCACAGGGCGAAGATGTAAAACAAGTAACGGTGGATGGACAAGTTTTTTTTGGTGATGATGCCGCGTCTGTTTTAAAAAATCTTCCTGCAGAAATTATTGAAAAGGTACAGGTATTTGATAAGAAAAGTGACCAGGCGCAGTTTACAGGAATTGACGACGGTAACACCAGTAAAACAATCAATATTGTCACCAAGCCTCAATTCAGAAATGGTGTCTTCGGAAAAACTTACGCCGGATACGGTTATGAAGATAAATACAAAGCAGGCTTAACGCTCAACCGTTTTAAAGACAAAAGAAGATTTACGTTTCTGTTAATGAGCAACAACATTAATGAACAGAATTTCTCGAGTGAAGATCTTTTAGGAGTTTCTGCAGGAAGCAGTAATAATTCAGGACGTAGCGGTCGGCGTGGCGGTGGTAGTGGACGAAGCGGATCTGATAATGCTTCCGATAACTTTTTAGTGAACATCAGGAACGGGATCACCACAACACATGCGGCGGGATTAAATTATTCAGATAAGTGGGGACAAAAAACAACGGTGAGCGCCTCTTACTTTTTTAACTGGACAGAAAACAAAGCTACATCAGATATATTAAGACAATATGTTGTTGGCGCCAATAACGGATTAAATTACAAAGAAGCCAACCGCGCAATTAGCAACAATTCAAATCATCGTTTCAGTTCAAGAATTGAAACCAAACTCGATTCTTTGAATTCTTTAATACTTCAGCCAAAATTTTCGATGCAATTAAATGACGGAACAAGTTCTTTGTCCGGCATCAACATTAACAACACCTTAACCATAAGTAATACCGAGAACGGATTCAACTCTTACTTAAGTGGATTTAATATTTCTCTTCCCATTCTTTACAGGCATTCCTTCGCCAAAAAAGGGAGAACCATTTCATTGGATCTTAATCCCTCTTACAACAGGAGTGAGGGTGACAACAATCTTAAAACCTACAATAACTATTATACTGATAGCTTGTATGCAGATACCATCGATCAGCGTTCGGCGTTGAACAAACTCGGATATTCTGCTATTGGCAAAATAGTTTACACCGAACCTCTCAGCAAAACATCATCCCTATCTTTTGATTACACCGGAAATTATACCGCTTCTGAATCTGAGAAGAATACGTATACCCAGGACTTCAGCGACAATTACACCGTGAGAGATTCTTCATTATCAAATATCTTCAATAACCAATACACATCCAATGCAGGAGGAATTTCTTACCGTTACACTAAGAACAAGGTCAACTTTAATACAGGAGTATCTTACCAGCAGGCCCTGCTTTCAAAACAACAAATATTTCCCGGAGAATACAGTACAGCAAGAATATTTGAATCTGTACTACCAAGCCTATGGTTCCAGTACAAATTCACGCCGAAGAAAAACCTGCGTTTCAGTTATAAAAGTAATAACCAGGCGCCTTCTATTGACCAGTTACAGGATGTGCTCAACAATAATAATACCCTGCAGTTAAGTATTGGTAACTCGGATCTCCGACAAAATTTTCAGAACAATTTCAATTTAAGATATTCAGCTGTGAATACAGATAAGGCTACTTCTTTCTTTGCATTACTTGGGGGAACTTACACCGACGATTACATCAGTAACAGCACCATCATTGCAAATAACGACACTACAGTTTATAATGATATTTTTCTTGCTAAAGGATCGCAGATAACCCGCCCGGTTAACATGGATGGTTATTACAATATCCGGACCTTTATCAATTACAGCTTCGCGATCAAAAAATTAAAATCCAACCTTAACATTAATGCTTCCGGAAATTATAATAATGTTCCTGCGTTGATCAATGATAAGATCAATTATTCAAACACAACCAACGCCAGCTTAGGCTTGGTATTAAGCAGCAACATCAGTGAGAACCTTGATTTCACACTCTCCTCTACTCCATCATATAATTATGTAAGTAATACTTTGCAAAGCAGTCTTAACTCTACTTATTACAACCAGAATTCGCGTGCCAAAGTAACTTACACGCCATGGAAGTGGTTGCAGTTGCAGGTAGAATACAACAACACCTATTATACCGGTTTAACGGGAAGCTTGAACCAGAACATTAACTTACTCAACGCTTCTGTAGCTTATAAATTCTTAAAGAACCAGCAGGCCGAACTTCGACTGTATGCATTCGACATTCTTGAACAGAATAACAGCATTACAAGAACAACTACCGAAACTTACATTGAAGACGCGCAAACCAACATTCTGCAGCGTTACTTCATGTTAAGCTTTACGTATAACTTTAAGAAGTACCACGAAAAGAAAGAGAAAAAAGATGAATAACAAAGACTCCAGGATTCTTGGAATTGGAATTGTTCAATTGATCCTTGTATTATGTTCGTTACTTATATTCTATTCTCTTCTTAATGAACGCATGTATGGCTACCAGCTTTATTTTATTTTCCTGATTGTGCCGGCACTAACATTATTACAGTTTCTTAAGATCTATTTAATTTATATCACAAAAAAAGCAAGCTATCTTTTTCTTGTTTCAATATTTTCAGTTTTTTTATTTTATATCCCTTTAATAGATTCCGCTTCGGAAAAAGCTTATCTCACTTTTTTTATAACTTATTCTATAATCTTCGTTATTTTTATATTTGAATCCTCTTTCATTTATAAACAAAGAAAGACTTAGTAAAAACTAATCCGCCTTTTTTTCAAACACTTTTAATTCTGTACGCCGATCGGTTATTTGGCAGAATAAATAGTTTACTTTATTATCTTTACAAAAAAACTAACGTGAACCTTAAACGTCCGAATAAAAAACTAGAAGAACAGATCAAACAGGTTGTTAAAAAAATGACCTGTCCTATTCATAATAAACAAGCTACCATAACAATGGACGATGAAAACGCCGAAATACAGGTGGAAGCTTGTTGTTCTTTCTTTAAAAAAGATGTGTTTATCGCCGGTGAACGCATGCGAAAAGATTTTTTGTATTACGATGAAAAGACAAGGGAACGATTAGAACGCGAGAGGAGAAAAGGGAAAAACAATCCCGAAGAATAAAAAATATTCAGCTAATTGCCAAGGCCTTTATTTATATTTCCATTGCTCCTTCTTTGCCTGAACTTTCGGGCACAATTATTCAATAATAAAATCCTTAAATCAAATAACGTTCACGCCATTAAAGTATATCTTGAGCGTAATAAAGTCCTGAAAAGTATTTCATCCGTTAATGACAAAGGTTTTATTTATCAGACAGTTTATCTTAGAGCTAATAAGGATTCCTTAGGCAAAATAGTTTATGATACTACGAGCATTGTTAATATAACACACGACTCGCTTGGAAGAACCACAGTTTATCATGATAAACATTTTTTCAGACCAAAAAATGATTCAGCACAAACAACATCTTCTGGCTTTACCTGGGAGTACGCGTATCCAAACCCTGCAACAAAACTAATTACATTTACTCATGAATTAGGGTCTGATAAGATAATAGAGGTTTGTGATACATCAAAGAAACACAAAACAATAACAAGAAAATACAACCTATCAGAAAATAGCAGTAATAAAAAACTGATCGAAAAAATAATCAGAACAAAAAAGAACGAACATTTTAATCTTTATTTCATGCGTTATTACGGATACAAAAGGTACAAGGTAAAAGGAAAAGAGTATAAGGATGTGAATGGCAGTGTCATTGAATTCCGTTCAACTTATATCCGGCTATTTGGTCTCTTAAGAAAAAAATTCAGGATACAAAATATAATCAGTGACAAAAATTTACTCATAAAAAAAATTGAAAGCTATGGAAAGAAAGAAACTGAAGTGTATTATTACGAATACGAATAACTATTATGCCTGTCTTTACATTAAAAATACAATACTCACAACATTTCTCTGACCAATTCATCCAAAAAGGTGAAGTTGATAAGGAAAGAGCCGTTGAAGAATTTCAGTTATTTCCGTGGGACAAAGAAATTGACAATTACAATAGAAGCACAGATAATGCCTCGGCACCACATATGGTTTTTACCTCCGATAACGGAATAGAACTTGTAATTATGGGCATTAGTGCTGAGAGGTTTGAAATGGGTTATAGAAATGTAGCGGCAAATAAGTGTTCTGTTTTCCTTGTCTCGAACGACTTTGAGAAAGATGATTTAACTCCCGAGGAAATCATTGAATTGCTGTTTGACGGAGAACTTGAGAATCATCTCAAACTGGAAGAAATTCCAAAAGAAGAAGATATTGAGCATGAACCAGTGGTGAAAGTGAAAAAGGAAGTGAAAGAAATGGCCGACCTTGTAGTAGAACCTAAACCAAAACCCGGAAAGGCAGGTATAAAAAAGAATGAAAATGAAATTGAATACACTTTTAAAGCGGTTCATTCAGATATACTCTCTATAAGATTTGTTCTTTTTTTGTTGGCCTCCGGTATTTATTTATGGCTTTGGGCCAATAAAGAACTTCATGTTCCATTTATATTTCATTTCTTCTTTCCTGTCATCTGGGCTCCTCCGCTTATTCTACATCTGACTTATTTAATAAAGAATTCAGGTGCAAAAATTATTATTAACACCAATAAGCATGAACTTACCTATATAAAAGGTGCTAAAGAAATTAAATTTAACCGGGAGGATATTTTCCGTTGCCAGATCACCTTTTGCTCAAAACCAAGTTCTACCTGTTACAATTATTCATACGTTTGGTTTATATTGAATGACAACAGGCATGTTGTAGTTACTCATTTTGTTGGCGATCCGCTGGAAATAGCTGAAACTCTAAACTGCAAATATGAAATCAAAGACAGAAAGGCTCCATTCCTTCCTGTTGTTTAATGTAAAGATGATTCACTCTAAAATATATGTATGTATCATTTTTCTTTTTTTGCCGGGCGTAGCCTGTAAAAGCAAACAACCTCTTCAGCCCGGACTATATGATGGATTCGATGATCGTGGTGGCGAATGGTGGAAGTTAAGGATCAGATCCGACAGTACTTTCGTATTTGAAGACTGGACTCAAAAGAAATATGACAGCACTGAGGAGGTGGGTATCATGTCGGGCCGGTGGAAAATCCAGAACTCACTTCTTTATTTATACGAGCCTTATGACCCGAATTTTGATTCGGTCTACGACTATAAATTTATGTTTCATACCAAATGGAAATATAAAATCGATAGAATCTATCCTCCGGACAGAAAAAGTTTTTCGCGCCTTTGCTTTAAGAAAGTTCAATAAAATTAGTCGAACTTAATTTCAATTATTTCATTGGCTCAGTTTTCATTCGTGGCCTCAACTCCATATTGTATGGCCTCTTCAAGTACATTAATGTTTATATCTTTCAGCGTTTTAAACTTAATGCAATATCCACTCACACTTACCTTCCCAAGTTTTTTTCCATATGTATTGGCCAGGTATTTTTTATCTTCAAGACCAAGTATGTAGACAGAGATTCCGCTTGTGTTTGCGCTCAGTCCAATCTGATAAAATTCCCTGGTTCTTCTATCGGCATATTTAATAGTGTAAGATCCATACCCTATATTAGGATTAGAAACAACTTTATTTTCACTGTTTTTACCATCCAGGAACCATAATTTACAGGCAGGCATTACCTGCTGAATGATGCGATGCAACTCCTCCATGTCATTACGTTTTGGTTCGGATTGGCTGGCAATATATTCCTTGATTTGTGCTTTTACGGTCATATAAAATTTATAATACTTAGCAAAGTAAATCTATCCATTATTTAACGAATAGTCAATTAGTTAAAATAAACCACCAAAGGTTTCCAATGCATTTATTGTTAGCAATACGTGTGTCATGGTACACAATCCTGCTCCCTTTTTTAGAATGCATGCCCCTTTTTGACAAACCTTTCTCCATTTTTTAAAGTGTAGTTTTATTTTTCGGAGAATTAATTTTAAAAATCAGAACTTTTTTATGCTCACTCTTAACTTAAAACCTGTTTTCAAGGCCCGTGGAAAGGCCGTTCTCCTTTCTTACAAATTGGGGATTTCCAACGTACACAGCTCATAATTTGCTTAACAACCGTACAGGAAGCATTAGCTATAAGCATCTCGAAAAGCTTTGCATGCTTCTCAATTGTACACCTAATGATCTTTTATTTTCGACGCTGGGTAAGAAAGAAACTTATAGTGATAAACACTCACTGGCCAAGCTTTATAAGCCAAATGTGGATTATAATCTGAAAGATGTGCTTAAGGGTATTCCTCTGGAGGATCTGCAGAAACTGGTAAGCACAATTAAAGATGGAAATAAGGCCAGCGATCCTGACTCCTGATTTTTTCCGTATCTTCAACTGTAAGATCGAAAAACTACACAAATATATTCTTACTTATAGTATTCTCCTGTGAAGTAGGAGTTTTCATGTTTCTTGTTTCAACTTTCAACATTCAACTATAATTTAAAGTCCACCACCCCATTCGTCACACTATGAAATTTTCCGGAGATGGTATCAGTCATAAAACTGAAACTTCCTTTCAATGCTTTATATCCATATTTAAAAGTATCTATTGCAATAATATTGAACGTACCTGTTTTGGCTGTAAAATAATAACCTAAAGTATCGCGGTATCTCGCAACACAGGTAGAAGTACCTAAAACGTTTACGCCAATTGTTGTTGTAGGAACCATATTAAAAGAAACAGATGAATATGGATTGCTATTCGAAGTTTTTCCTTCAAAATAGAACAATGAACTTTTACTTGTTGAAAAACCTTCTTTATCACTCTGCCACGTAAACCCGTCGACCTTCGCATCAAAGATATTGGTGTGCAGGGATGCCCCGGTGCTGGTGGTTTTTACGGTTCCTGTCATCTTCTTTTCACACGAAGTAATAATTGTGAACAGTATTACAAAAAAAGTTAATAAGGTCGTTTTCATCATCACTAAGGTAGGCGTTTTTTTGAGGTTCGACTATTATTTAACCCATTTTAATCTACAGTTTAACCCAAATTCATCTAAACAACGTAACCTTTCATAACCTTTTAAAATTCGTGGCGTAAAATAATATCAAACCCGTTCTATTTAAAACCCTTGTGTGGCGTAAGATCCACAGAGGCTTATAAAACAAGGAAAATGATTTTAAAAACAATCAAAATGCTAAACAAAATGAAAACAATCCCAAAACTCCATTACCATGAAAACGAAATTTTACCTAACCACATTGCTGGTCATAGTTATTCGGGTAATAACTTACGGCCAGAACCAACAAGCCAATATAACCCAGGACAACAAGACGCCTTTTAATCTTTCGTTCTGGTCGGCCTACGCCGACAAACTGCACTTAAATCCCTCAGAAAAAAAAGAGTTCATTTCTGCTCATCAGAAAATTCATGAGAACTCACCTAATAACCAAAGCACCCCCACCGCCTCTAACCTTAAACCACTACCGAATGCTCAAAGCCTTTTCGCGGGACCATGTGTAAACATTGACTTCGAAAACGGAAACTATTTAGGATGGAGCCCTACCTGCGGTTATCATCCTGTCTTTAATCCTCTTGGCTGTTGCCCTATGACTGGTGGCCAGCAAATGGTGGTTACCGGGAACGGTAATGATCCTGCGGGAGGATTTCCACTCGTTGCTCCGGGAGGAAATTTTTCTCTTCGCTTAGGCGATAACCAAACCGGCGGAGAAGCCGATCGAATTGAACAAACTTTTATGGTTAGCGCCAACAACGCCAACTTTACTTACCGTTACGCTGTGGTGTTCCAGGATCCGGGACACAATACTGCCGAACAACCTGCTTTCGCTATCGAAATGTTAGACAGTACCGGCACACAGGTTCCTTGTACTTACTACAATGTTTCAGCGGGCGGAAATATTCCGGGCTTCTTTAACTCAACAACTCAAGCCGGTGTGGTTTATAAACCGTGGACCAACGTTCTTGTAGATTTAACCAATTACATAGGACAAAACATTACTATTCGTTTCACCACTTATGATTGCGCTTTAGGCGGACATTACGGTTACGCATACATTGATGGCAGCTGCCAGGCTTTCGTTAGTGGCACCGCAGATACTATTTGTATTGGTGCAGTAAAAAATTTCTGCGCGCCAACCGGACTTGGCACTTACGCATGGAACGGTCCCGGAATCGTTAACCAGGCCGGACAATGCCTTAATGCAACCGCTGCAGGAATTTACACCTGTTCTACTACTTTAGTAACAGGTTGCACAGGTCCTGTATTTACTTATACTTTATCACATTATCCCGATCCTGTTGCAGCATTTACATCAACAGCGGCAGGTCCTTGTTCTTTACAAAGAACTTTTCTTAACGGATCAACTGTAAGCAGTGGCGCTGTATCAAGTTACAGCTGGAATTTTGGAACAGGAACATCAAATCAACAGAATCCAACCTACACTTACACTGTAGCCGGAACTTACAATACAACTTTAAGTGTATCATCGAATAATGGATGTACCAACGTTACCAGTAACACAATAATCATTCACCCAAATCCAGTGGTGAGTTTTAACGCGCCTTCTACCTGTAAAAATGCAGCTGTGAATTTTACCAATACGTCTAATATTGCAAGCGGATCTATTTTAAGTTATACCTGGAACTTTGGTAACGGTAACACTTCGCAGGTTGTAAATCCAACTCAGAATTATACTAACGATGGAAACTTCGGTGTGAACCTTTCAGCAATGAGTAACATGGGCTGTATAGCCAACATTACTAATCCTGTAGTCATTTATCCTCTTCCTGTCATTAACTTCAATGGAAGTAATGTTTGCCAGGGAACAGGAACATCTTTCTTTAACAACAGTACTATTACGTCAGGAAATATTGCAACGTATTCGTGGGATCTTGATAACAACGGAACCCCAGACGCTACAACTTCTAATGCACAATATTTGTACAACGCTCCGGGAACATACAGCATTACACTTTTAGCCACAAGTAATTTTGGCTGCGTAAATGTTGGAACAAACACCGTAGCCGTATATGCCATGCCAACAGCAACCTTCGCAACGCAGAATGTGTGTTATGGCAACGCTAATATTTTTACTAACCAGAGTTCTATCGCTCCCGGAAACGCTATTATTTCCAACGCCTGGAACTTTGGCGATGTAAGTTACTCGTATCAGCATAGTCCGCAACATACTTACTTCAACCCCGGCACTTATAGTATCACTTTAACAGTAACATCCAACAACAACTGCGTATCTGTTTTCTCTGCTACTACAGCTGTTCACAGTGTTCCTACTGTAAACTTTATGTCGAACAACGCTTGTCAGAACCAGACTACGCAATTCAACAACACTACTATTATTACAGGAGGAATTATCAGTAAATGGCGCTGGGATTTCCAGGATGATGGTATCTGGGACGATAGTACCAATGTGAACCCTACTATTGTTTATCCGGGATACGGAAATTATAATTGCAGATTGCAAGCCATTACCAATTTTCAATGCAGTTCGCAAAAAGTAAACCCGGTGATAGTTTACGCTAATCCTATTGCCAACTTTGTTACCAAATCAACTTGTCTTGGCGATGTAACAACGTTCACCAATCTTTCTACATCGCCCGGCGGAGTAATATCAAGCAACCAATGGGATTTTAACGGAGATAATGTGATCGATAATCTTTTTGCAAGCCCAACCGCTACCTACTCTGCTAACGGAACTTATTTAGTGAAACTCGAAGTACAAACCATCCATGGATGTACCGATGTAAAATCGAAATCAGTTTATGTAAATCCGAAACCTGTTCCACTCTTCGCAGGGAAAAACAGGATCGGTTGTCCGCAATTATGTGTTTCGTTCACTAACTCTTCAACAATTGCAACAGGAAATATTGTTACCACGCAATGGCTCTTTGGTGACGGAAGCATGCCTGATTATTCGCAAAACCCTAAACACTGTTACGGAACAGGAAACTACAATGTAACATTAAAACTGGTGAGCGACAGCGGATGTATTTCAACCATGAATCAGCCTTCATTTGTGCAGGTATATCCTATTCCGGTGGCAGGATTTAAAGTTGAACCTGAAGAGATTGATGAAATGGAACCAAATATTTCTGTGAAATCAGAAGCCAGCGATGCTGTTGTAACGAATTACTATATCAACGATGGTTCTAATTATAGTGGCCCTAATTTCAGTCACGCTTTAAAAAATGCCGACAAAGCAAAACCAATGATCTTCCAGGTGGTAATGAACGAACATGGCTGCGGCGATACTACTTATAAAGAATTAAACATAAAACCGTCGTGGGTGGTTTATATTCCAAACACATTCACACCAAACGGCGACGGTGTTAACGATGGTTTCTTTGCAAAAGGATATAACATCAAAGATTTTAATCTTAAAATATTCGATCGTTGGGGACATATCCTCTTTGAAACAAATGATATTAACCAGGCCTGGGACGGTACAACAAGAGGAAGCGATGAGGCAATCAAACAAGACGTTTATGTTTGGAAAGCGTACATAAAAGATGTTTATAATAAAAACCATGACCTGACCGGACATGTATCACTCATAAAGTAAGTCGAATCGGGCGGGATAAGCGCTTATCCTGCCCCCTACGACATACAAGTAAAACCGGAGGTGTCGTCCTGAGCACATTCGAAGGAAGCCGAAGGACGAGAACCAAGATACAAGATGCAAGAATCAAGTCCTGGTCATAAAAATATTGTTTAGCAAAACAGATCCTCGTTAATGAAGCCTGGCCGGTGAATTGACGGGGATTTTTTTGAAATGAGAAATCTTGAATTAAGAATTACAAATTAGCTTCTACGCATTCATCTATGTTTTTAACACAAAGGTCCTAAAGCTATGTGAAAAGGAATGTTTTTCTGCTTCGCAGAAAACAAAGAAAGCAAAGCTAAACCCAGATTGGTGAAATTTATAGCGAAACTATCTTTAAATTTTATGTAGTCAGATCTGTGTAATCCGCGAAATCCGTGTCACAAACTTAAGGCATCTCGCTTTGCGAAACTTTGCGTAAAACTCCGCGAGCCTCTGCGAGAAATAAACCCCTGCTTGACTTGTAAATTATCTCCAGATCAAACGCTAATACTCTTACATCGGTTTAGAAAATTCATTTAAAAAGTTTAGATTACTTTCTACTCAAAGAAGCTGCTTATTGCTTGTCATTGTCATTTTTGATAAATATATTGGTAAGATATAATTACAACCCATGAGTAAAAAAATTTACGCCGCTTTATTCAGCTTATTATTTTCTACCCTTTCTTTCTCGCAATCATCACAGGATTGTTCGGTGATGCTTAGCGCAACTGTACAAAATTCTCCTGCACAAATTACAATAGGATGGCCAACCAACGGCACTTCTACACAATACACCATCTTCAGAAAACTGAAAAGTGCTACTACGTGGGGAGTAGCATTATCAACAGTAAGCGGAACAACTACATCTTATTTAGATAATACAGTTAGCACAGGTATTTCTTATGAATACAAAGTTCAGCGAACAGGGTCTACTTATACCGGTTATGGTTATTTAAATTCAGGAATTGAAGTTCCGGCAATAGAATCGCGTGGTAAGTTAATTCTTATGGTTGACAGCACTTTCAACGTTTCTCTGGCAACAGAATTAAAACGACTGGAAGACGATCTTGAAGGCGATGGATGGACAGTAATACGCCATGATGTTTTAAGAACAGGAAGTGTTACTCACGTAAAATCTATTGTAGTGAACGATTACAACAATGATCCTGTGAATACAAAAGCCATGTTTATTTTTGGACATGTACCTGTTCCTTATAGCGGAAATCTTAATCCGGATGGTCACCCCGATCACCTCGGCGCCTGGCCTACTGATGCTTATTATGCTGATGTGAATGGTTCCTGGACCGACGTATCTGTAAATTCTACAACCGCTTCTCCCGCAAGAACACAAAATGTTCCGGGCGATGGAAAGTTTGATCAGAGTGTTATTCCAAGTCAGACAGAACTACAAGTAGGGCGAGTTGACCTTGCAAACATGACTTCATTCACATTGACAGAAACGCAACTGATGAAAAACTATCTTGACAAAGATCACGATTACAGAAAAAAGATTTTTACAGTAGAGAAAAAAGGTGTTGTGGACGACAATTTCGGTTACATGAGCGGCGAAGCTTTTGCTGCCAGCGGTTATGGTAATTTAAGCGCCATGGTAGGAAATACAAATGTTGTAACTGCAGATTATTTTGCAAGTATGGGAACGGCTACTACTTCTTACCAATGGAGCTACGGAACCGGAGGAGGAACTTATGTGAGCGCCGGAGGAATCGGAAACACAACAAACTTTGCCGCAGCAAACCTTCAGGGAGTTTTTACCATGTTATTCGGAAGTTATTTTGGTGACTGGGACATTACCAATAATTTTTTACGCGCGCCTCTTGCACAGGGAAAAATTCTGACGAATGTATGGTCTGGTCGTCCACATTGGTATTTTCACCACATGGGCCTCGGAGAAAATATAGGTTATGCAACAACTTTGATCCAGAATTATCAATCTGCACTTTATTATCCGAATATTTACGGTATTCATGGCGGATGGATACACAATGGCGGATTAATGGGCGACCCCACGTTGCGTAACGATATTGTTGCCCCTGTTTCAAACGTAGTTGCCCAAAAGAACGGATTTAACTGTGATGTAAGCTGGAGCGCATCCACACAAACCAATGTGCTTGGATATAATATTTACAGAAAAGATCCTGTGAACACCGATTATACAAAAATCAATTCTTCATTGATCACAGGAACGACTTACACCGATGTTTGTTTGTTAACAGGAGGAATCAATAAATATATGGTGCGGGCCCTTGTATTAGAAAATGTACCAAGCGGAACTTACTACAACATGAGTGAAGGAATTGCAGATACTGCCATGAACGCAAATCCACCTCTTCCGGTAACAGCACAGTTCCTGGCCCTTTCGAACAGTAACACGATTACCTGCAATAATACTTCAACCAACGCTACTAATTATTTATGGGATTTTGGAAATGGTGCAACCAGCACTGCAACAAATCCTGTTTACACTTATACAGCAAACGGTACGTATACCATTACTTTGATAGCATCAAGCACGTGTTTGGGTGATACCAGTGATTTCGTAATCCAGATCAATAGTGTTGGCGTGAAAGAACTTTTATTAACGAATTCTGATATTGATCTCTATCCGAATCCAACCAACAATGAGTTTACGCTTTCAGGAATGGTGTACAGCAGTTGCAGCATGAATATTTACAACAGCGAAGGAAAGCTGGTTCATTCAGTAAAAGAAATCAAGTCACGATTAAAAGTAGATGTATCAACATTCAGGAGAGGATTATACCTTGTTAAGATCACAGATGAAAATAACAGGAGTGCGGTTAAGAAATTGATTATTGATTAGCTTTTATGTTTTAACACAAAGGCCACAAAGCTGTGTATGTAAAAAGGCATGTTTCCGCTAAAGCGAAAAAAAGGAGTCAAGGTTAAATCAGGATTTGTGAAATTAGCAGCCAAGCTATCTATAAATTTCTGTGCGGGTAAATCTGTGTCAATCTGTGAAATATGTGGCTAAAACTCCATTTTACATTTTCCATTCAACATTTTACATCTCGATCAATCTTCCATTTTGATCTTCTCGATCATCAATGTCTTTTTGAATTGTTTAATGATGTTAGCCATTTCAGTTTCACGCATTTCGAGTTCGGCGTAATCAAGGTCAGACGCTTCTACAACAGGTTTTAATTTTGCTACGTTGGCCTTCATCTGGTCTATGACACGCGTTGTTTCCTGAACTGCAAGCTCACCCGGTTGTTCGTCGGCGAGTTTCTTTTCAAGGTTAGCAATAAAATTCTCTACGTAAGGAATCATGTCCCACGGATTATTCGGAGCGCTCCATACAAACTCGATATTACATTTTCTACATTTGTACTTGTTGCTTTTCCAACCTTGTTCGTTTTTATCTGTACCAATCATTTTTAGTTGATCCATGCTATCGCATTTAGGACAACGGGCATTATCTTTTACAAGATTACTTAGTTGTTGGCGCTCACCCAGAACAATTTCACGGTTCTTCGCATGTACGTGAAGCTGTTCAACAAGTTTCTCGCAGGTTTCAATAAGTTGTTTGTATTCTTCGCCAACTTTCTTTTCTTCTATCATGCGTTCGGCACGTTTTTTGAAAAAACCAACCAGCTTGATCAGTTCACGTTCTTCTTGATTAAATTCAGGATTCATGTTATTTCAAATATAAACAAATAACCCGTATTGCATGACTTTTTTAGCCGCAGATTTCGCTGATTTCACAGAAGCAGAATTACTTAAAATCAATAACCAGATAATTAAAGGCAAACCATTTGCGAAATCAGTGTAATCTGTGGCTACCTTAAGAGGAATATTCTGTTTTTTCCAGATGCAGGATCTTCATCAGCTGCTTCTCTTCACACTCGAGATCGTGAACGCTACATTTCTTAAATCTCCCCGAACCTTTAAGGTATTTATCCAGTTTTCCGGTTTCGTAAAGATGAATGAGAACGGGATGAACGTAATATTTTTTACAAACCGTTCTTGTGTTTCCAAGATGAGCAGCCACCATATCTAGCGCGGCCACTATTTTCTTTTTTGTTCCGGTTGCGGTATCGCTGCTTCCCAACTCTTTAAAGGCCATAAGAGCCTGAACAGTTCCTGCCCAGGTTCTGAAATCCTTAGCCGAGAAATCGTGTCCGCTTATTTTTTTAATATAGGCATTCACCATACCTGAATCAATTTTATGACGTTTTCCATCCTCCCCGTAGTACTGGAACAGTTCCTTCCCGGGAACATCGCGACATTCTTTTACGAGAGCAGCAAGACGTTTATTCTTAACACTAACGTTTTGCATAATACCTTTCTTTCCTTTAAAAGAGAATTTGAGTTCATTACCATTGATCTTTACGTGCTGATCTTTTAAGGTGGTGAGTCCGAACGAGCCGTACAATTTTTCATACATATTATTTCCAACCCTGATGCTGGTGCGTTCCATAAGACAAACTACAATAGCCAGAACCTTTTGAGGTGGTAGTCCGGGTAACGAAAGATCCTGTTCAATGTGTTTTCGTATTTCAGGAACAGCCTTTCCGAAAGCATACAACCCATAAAATTTTGTATGATTACGTAACGAGCTCCAGAGTGAATGATATTTATACTGCTTTCTTTTTTTAAGATCGAAACCGGTGGCCTGTAAATGTCCGTTTTCGAGATTGCAGATCCAAACATCTTTCCATGCCGGGGGGATCACCAGCTTTTTAATGCGGTTGAGAAGCCCTTTGTTTTTAATCTTTCTTCTGCCCGATACGTAAATGAAATTTCTTCCCTGCTTAACTCTTTTTATTCCTTGCTGACGGTCGTTTACATAAATGAGATCCACTGCCCCGGCCGCTTTTTCACCATCCTTTAAAATGGTTTTTACTGTTTTTTCAGAAAGCGAAATATCTTCCGTTAATAATAGCATGATATTTCGGGGGATAAAAAATTGATGCCAAATTGAAACATTTGTATATTTAATAGCTAATTGCTCCATTTTGAAAGCCAGAATCCCCTTTGAGGTACATATTACGATTGAAGATTTATTGAAAGGTGAAGAACAAACATTCATTAAATTCTGTAAAAAACAGAACGCTAAACCTTTACTGATAGAACTGGATCGTGGGGAATTTGTAAAACAACCCATGTATTCCAAAGTGATTCACTCCGTAAGCCTGGAAGAAGTTTTAAATCTGATCACAGAAGATAAAAAAATATTTGATGAACATAATTTAAAAGTGAGGCGGGTAAAAATTGAAATCCCTTTTAATGATTCTCATTTAATAGATACAGGAAATTTCCCTGCTTATTTTGAATGGCACGGAAAAGTAATTTATCAGAATTCAAAATCGCTGCTTCAACTTTGCAAGGAACACAAAGCCCATTTATCTTCTAACGCTTTAAAGGAAGATAACTCCACCCGTTTTGTAACATTGAGAGAAAACGACAAGGAAAAATATAAACAACGGGTAGATACTTTGATAGAAGATTTAAAATCCGGCGGCTGGAACATTTCAAAAAACGAATGGGAATTCTGTATTTACGACACAAATATTTTACTCGATAACGGCTGGTTGCCAAATTAAACATAATGGACCAAGAGAAACAAATAGAATTACTGGCTTACGAAGCGTTTTTAAGAAGAGCCTCAGAGTTAAAGTTACCCTTTATGCTCAAAGGAAGTTTTGTAACCCGTCAGTATATGCCCAACACTTCCATTCGTGTTCCTAACGACCTGGATTGGGTTTACATGGATAATCTGAGCGACATTGATGACGCGAAAGAAAAATTCAATGCATGGGCCACGGCGGTGACTGAACTAAAAATGGACGACAACTTCAGGTTCAGAAGCTTCAGTGAAAACGCATTCTGGAGAATGATCGATTATGCTATGGCCGATGATTTTCCAACGATAAATACAGATATAAAATACTACTATACCGATAAATCAAAAGAGAATGAAATAACAGGTAATATCTCTTTCGATTTATCCTTTAATCTTGATATTGAAGTGCCGCCTGTTCCACTGCTATACAACCCCCTTGAAGGCGACGCTTTCATTGTTCCTTATACTGTTCCGCTGGCCCTTCAGATCTCCTGGAAGATTCATCAGTCATTGGTTCGTCCACGCTTCAAAGATCTTTTTGATCTCATGTATTTACTGAAACATGAAACCTTTAATGCTGAAACAAGAACACAGGCATTGCAGGCTTTAGTAAATGAATGCAGCGCCGATAATGTTGATTTAAAAAAACTGGAATACCTCTTGTCAGGAAACTGGGAACCTATCTTTCCGAATGCAGTAATTCATAAATCAGATTCAAGCTCAAAAGGATCGAGTCTTTATGAAACCTGGGATTATTGGAGATATAAAAAGAAAATAGTCGGAAATTATGGCGACAATATCCTGCTTTATGAAGACGCTTCAGTAATCACTAATCCTGATACCCTTCCCTACAATCTGGATGTTTTCAAAAAGAACGTGCTGGATGCTTTCGAGTTTGCCGGATTCGCTTCATCGATTCTACATAACTTGCCTTCAGTTACCCGTAAGAGTCGCAAGACTTATGAAGAAAAGGTAAATACGGATGCTTTAAAAATTAAAACGGATATCATAACTGAATCCGTGCAGAAAAAACATAATTCACCAAAAACAGAGAATGATCCGTTTCAGAAACTACCTGAAATCCTGAATAAAAAGATTGAACCTGAGCCTGAACAAGGTCTTTTTAAAAAGCTAAGGAAGTTTTTTGGAGGAAATTGACCTATTCAATCATTCATTTATTTCAACGGCTAGAGTTTTCACAGCCGTCACTCATTCCATGGTTTTTACAAGTCGTAAATAAAAAAAGATTCTTACCTTCAACATAATGAAAACCCATAAATACATCTTCATTCCCTTCGCCTTTCTTTTCTGTATTTCTCTTTCAAATTGTAAAAAGAAAGAATTTACCGTGCAGTACGACGTGATCATTAAAAAGAAATACGATTCACTGCCCTGCTCTGCCAGCATTGAATACCGTTTTGGAACACACAATCCTTCAGACACACATACCGAAGAGATCAACGCCAATTGGAGCCTTACTAAAAATTGCCGCGAAGACGAAAAGGTCACTCTCAGAGCCACGTCCCTAAGCAACATCAAAAGCCTGATCATAAAACTGGAAGCCGAAGGCGAAAAACAACAAACCGAATGCGTCATTGATGGCTGCACTGTATACCTTGAACAGGCTCTGTACGATTAATATTTTCTCTTATGAATTACCGTATTATTAAAGACGAACAAAAACTTCGTGAATTCATTGACTGGTTACCTGAACTTCAGAAGAACGAAATTTATTATGTTACCCTTCTTGCACGAAATAAATATTTAAGGAACGCCGGACTATCTTCCGATAAAGCACAATTAAAAAGATTTACTTCTACCAAAGATTACCTGTTCGACAAACTAAAACAACTCGAATGCGAAGAGGGTTCCTACAGACAAAAGGGCCAGCCTATTCCACAGGAAGCACTGGCGGTGTATATTAACCCTAATCCACGCGGACTCGACAAAGCAGCCAAATCTTCTCTTATACGTTTTGCCGAACTCATTACAAAAGAATACTCGGGCTACAATCCTCACCAGGAAGTAATGTCTGAAATTCAAACAAGCTGTTCGCGTAAAATTTATTTTGATCTTGATTTCGATCATGTGGATAAAAATGTGGTGTTGGAAGAAGCGGCGAAACACATCAACACCGATTGTATTAAGATCCTGAACACCCGCGGCGGTTTTCATATGCTCATTGAACTTTCGAAACTGGATAAGAAATTTGAAAAGACCTGGTATCAGAAACTAACGTCCATTGCTGGCTGTGATATTAAAGGCGATAACCTTGTGCCTGTTCCGGGATGTACGCAGGGAGAGTTTATTCCGTATTTCGACTAATTATAAATTATAAATGTTAAATGAATAGCTTCATTTTCCATTCAACATTCAACATTTAGCACTTCCATGAAATCATTTTTCAACTGGAGCGGCGGAAAAGACTCCGCACTCGCTCTCTACAAACTTCAACAACAAAATGAGTATGTTATTGAATCACTTCTTACAAGCGTTAGTCAACAATACCAACGTATTTCAATGCATGGTGTAAGAACCGAACTTCTCGACTTACAGGCTCAGAATATTGGACTTCCATTGGTAAAAATGATGATCCCGGAAAATCCAACGATGCAGGATTATGAAAAAGTAATGAGTGAAACGCTTTCGGTATTTAAAGAAAAAGGAATTACACATTCTGTATTTGGAGATATTTTTCTTGAAGATCTAAGAAAATACCGTGAAGATAAACTGGCCCTGGCAGGATTTACAGGTGTATTTCCACTCTGGAAACAGCCAACAGATGAGCTAATACGCGAATTCATTGATCTTGGATTTAAAACAGTGATTACCTGCGTGAATGAAAAATATCTTGATAAAAGTTTTGCCGGAAGGATTATTGATTATGATTTCCTGAACGATCTTCCTGAAAATGTTGATCCTTGCGGGGAGAACGGAGAGTTTCACACCTTCGTATTTGAAGGGCCCATCTTTAAAAACTCTATTGCTATAGAAACCGGAGAAATTATTTACAGGAAATATAATAGTCCAAGCAATAACACCGATGCCTGTAACGACCCTTATGAAACTGGATTCTGGTATTGTGATCTTCTTCCGAAACTTTAACAGTAATTATCATTCGTCGTTTTTTAAACAAACAAAAAAACTTTGATCTTTAAGCCGCAGATAACTCAGATTAACACAGATTAAAATCTGTGAAATCTGTGGCTAACCAGAGAATAAGTTTTAATTTAGAGTGAATGAAATTTCTGAAACGTTTATTTTTTACTCTGCTCTTTTTATTCATCTTTCTCTTATTATTCAAAGGATGGCTATATCGTGGAATGATCAGCTATAAAACCATTGGCGAACGCAGAAATTACGTTATCAGAAATCAGGAACTCGCAAAAGACATTGATGAACAAACGGAAGACAAATCATCCAAAATAAAGTCGTTGATAAAATTTTCGCTCGACATTACTTCCGACCGATTAAATTATACGTTTGAGAACAACAGCAACGATCCCAATGAATTGTATCGTACTAAAACCGCGCATTGTGTTGGTTATGCTGCTTACCAGGCATCTGTCCTCAATCGTATTTTCAAAAATAAAGGGCTCAAAGAATGGAAAGCGCGACCGTTAGCGGGACAATTATATTTCTGTGGGATAAACATACACAGTTATCTTAAAAACCCCTTCTTTCGCGACCATGATTTTGTAGAAATAAAAAATTCTGTTACCGGTGAATGTTTTTACTCCGATCCTACCATTTATGATTATTTAAATATTACTTTTATAAGTCATAAGTAAATTAAAATGCAATCCGCGGAAATATGTGGAATCTGGCGCCTGTGCCAAAGCTTCAGCGCCGGCACGCGGCTTAAGAAATTGAAGATAGAATCGCAATGAATAATATCTCTACAGAAAAACAAAAAGTACTGAAAGAGTTTCAGAAAATTCCAAGCGTAGGAAAAGCCTGTTCGCTTGACTTCTGGAACATTGGATTAAGAAGCATGTCCGACCTTAAAGGAAAAAATCCTGCGGTTCTTTATAATAAACTCAATACCGTAACTGGAATTACTCACGACATCTGCATGCTTTACACCTTTCGTTGCGCAGTATATTTTGTAACGGAAAAGAACCATGATGAGAAAAAATTAAACTGGTGGTACTGGAAAGATAAAACCTACAACGAATGAACCTTCCAAAAATTCAAACTGATTTTAAAAACTTTCCTGAGATAACAACTGAGCGTCTTGTTCTGAGAAAAGTAACTAAGAAAGATGTGAACGAAATGTTCATTCTCCGTTCTGATGAACGCATGATGACTTACGTTGGGCGGCCGCGCTGTAAAAATAATGGCGAGGCCCTTGAGTTCATTAAAAAAATTCTTGGCGAACAAAAAAAAGAACAATCCATCAACTGGGCCATAACACTTAAAGGCGACCCGCTTTTGAAGGGAAACATTTGTCTCTGGAGAATTAATAAGGATCATTACAGAGCTGAGATCGGCTACGCTCTTCATCCCGATTTATGGGGAAAAGGTATTATGCTTGAAGCGGTAAAAGCGGTAGTTGGATACGGATTTAACTCCATGAACCTTCATTCCATTGAAGGGCACACTAAGCCTGATAATGTGGCTTCTGTTAACGTACTAACACGTGCCGGTTTTAAGAAAGAAGCGTATTTCAGAGAGAATTTTTTCTTTGATGGTAAATTCTCCGACACTTTTGTATTTTCCTTACTTGCTTCCGATTTCAATTCTAAGAAGTAAAAAATTTTACTATATTTAATTCATGAAGAATTCCGCTTATTTCCTGACGGTCCTTTTCTTCTTTTTAAGTTGTTTTCTTAACGCGCAAAACAATCATTACGTTATTACTATTCAAACCGATTCTATTCCAACTAAAATAAAAGCCGTTTACGACACAAAAATAGTTTGCGAAATAGATGGCGCTGCGCAGATTTTTAATGCTAAGGATGTTCTGCGCTATTCGGCGGGAGGTTCCGTGAATGAATCTATTTGTGTAGGTGGTGTTCTTAAAAAATGGTTGTTTGTTGAAAGAAGCATCAGTGGCCCTCTTACATTGTTCGTGTTCACAGAAAAAAAAGAAACTTCCCGTCCGCCAGAGATAAAATATTTTGTAAGGAAATTTAATGAGCCAAGACAAACAGCTCATGAATTGGGCTCGGACTGGAAAAAAACATTGCAGGAATTATGTAACGATTGCGAAGAAATATCCCAGAAATTATTCGATGATAAAAATGCTTTTGACCCTGAACGGATTGTGAATGTGTATAATCAGAAGTGTCCGCTGTAAACTATTACTCCTTACTCTCAAACATAAGCCAATAAAAAAAACCCGCCATACTGACGAGCTTTCCTTTTCAATAAGAATACACTTATTTTTTAGCTTTCAGATAAAGTTCGTTTACCTTGTTCCAGTTGATCACATTGAAGAACGCGTTCATATAATCCGGTCTCCTGTTCTGGTAGTTCAGGTAATAAGCATGTTCCCAAACATCCATTCCGAGAATTGGCGTGCCTTTGCAATCTGCAATGTCCATTAAAGGATTATCCTGGTTTGGCGTGCTGCAAACACAAAGTTTACCATCGGCCTTAACGCATAACCATGCCCAGCCGCTTCCGAAACGTGTAGCTCCGGCGGCAGCGAAATCTGTTTTAAATTTCTCGAATCCGCCAAGATCAGAATCAATTGCTTTAGCAACTTCGCCGCTTGGTGTTCCGCCGGCGTTAGGCGCCATAATTTCCCAGAATAAACTGTGATTATAATGACCGCCGCCATTGTTTCTGACAGCTGCAGGATATTTAGAAATATTTTTACAGATATCCTCGATACTCATTTTTTCAGTGTCGCTTCCTGCAATAGCGTTGTTAAGATTGGTAACGTAAGCCTGGTGGTGCTTTCCGTGGTGAATCTCCATCGTTTTTGCGTCGATATGTGGTTCTAATGCATTGAATGCATAATTTAATTTAGGTAATTCAAAAGCCATATTAGTTTGTTTTAATAATTAGACATACAAATTTAATATTATGTTTCATCCTTCGTCAAGGTTTTTCGATGAGAGTTAGGAATTTTTATCAAAAGTCTGAGTTCCGGATATTTCACGCAGATAACGCTGATTACGGAATTTTTAGGCTATTACAGAAGACGAACTGCGGCATTTACGTGATTTGTGTGGAATAATCAAATTGCTTAACGGCTCCGGTCCAGATACACCTGCCCTTGTCTCCAGGTATCAACGGCATTGTACCAGGCATCTTTAAAGAATTGTGAACGTTCCAATACATAATCGTTATCGCTGAAGGGATTCTGGGTCTTGTTGAATACAAATCTTACTGCATTGGTACTGGTTTCAACGCCATACACCCATATTTCGCTTTTATTGTTCTTGTAAATGTTGGTAGGCGGACCAAACACGACAAAAATCATGCCCCTGTCCGATTTCCAGCCTTGTGTATAGCTGGTATAGTACTTGTTCGCTTCTTTAACTCTTCCATAATAACGTTTTAAAAGTTCCTTGGCGCGTTCGATACTACCTCCAAGATCGATCCAGAATTTATCAATGGCTTCTTTTTTATTTGTGGCGGCTCTGCATTCATCAAACTCTGATTTATTCATGATGTAACGCGTACACTCTATCATTTCTTCACTGTCGCTCACACCTGGAAAGGTTTTATCGAAAGTGAGCAGCGATACGCCTTCATTGCTTACCGGATTTGCTTTTAAATGATAAAACCCTCGTGGAGGCATTACCAGCTGAAAAGAACCGGAAGTAAGATTAATGGTAAAGGTACTGTCGGGCTTGTATTTAAATTCGTCCTGATCCTTTGAAGAGAAAGGCGGTAACGCAATAGGAAAATTTTTAAAATAACAATCCACCGTTACCTTTGAAACATTTTGGTTCATGGTTTCAATTTCGAGTAAATCGCCGGAAAGGAAATTGTTACGGAACGATACTTTTTTATCTGAAGTCACGAGGAAATTTTGTCCGCTGAAATTATTCAGTTTATAAATATTCAGACCTTTTGTATACTTTGTTTTTTTATGAAAATCAAGTACTTCTATATCGAGAAAATAATTTCTTCCATACTTCGCTTTAACCTTGAATCTGGAACGTATGGATTTAATATCAACCGTTTCGTCTGCTTTGTCGTTTAACGTAAAAGAAGCGCTATCGATGATCTTACTTGAATTACGTTCAAGCATTAACCTGTAGGAAACACGCACCTCGGCGTAGAAAGCAATCCCGGTATCGAGCCTGCGGTAGATAAGGTTTTCATTCATGATCTCAAGGAAAACACTGGTTACCGAATCGTTAAGATGATAAGCCACCGCGTTTACTTCAAGAAGATCGCTATCGGGGTTGACAAGACTTTTAGAAGGCTTGGAAGTGTATTGCCGCTTGTTAGTCTGGCAGGCCAGAAGAGTTAGCAGAAAAAGGACGGGAAATATTTGGGAATACCGCGATTTCAATATTCAAATTTAATTTATTTTGATCAGAATTCCAGAATAAGCCGCAGATTTCACAGATTAGCACAGATATCAATCTGCGAAATCCGCTTTAATCTGTGGCAAAAATCAAAGAATATCTGGGTAAAAAAAGTATATTTGCCTCACTTGAATTTCAAACTAAATATCTGGCGCATCATTGGTCTTCTGGCACTTGTTCTGTTTGCCTGGTTATTCTTCAAGATCATGATCTATCTCATGATTTCGCTGGTATTGTTCCTGGTTGGATACCCGCTTACTTACAGAATTGAAAAAATACGCATTGGAAAAAGAAAAATTCCCGATGGCATCGCGGCACTTGTAACCATAATTGTTATTGTTGGTGTTGTGAGCGCTTTATTCTTCGCTATTATCCCACCATTGATTACTGAGATTAATTTTTTATCGGGATTAAACTTCTACGATGTACTTCATAATATCCTTGACCAGTTTCCACTCATTAAATCAAATCTTCTTAAATTAGGAGATGAAGAGGATCTGAAACAGAATCTTACCGCGCAGGCAACCGGCTTTATTAATCCTAACAACGTAAAGGCCGCCATTAACAACATCTTTAATTATTTCGGAACCATTTTAGGAGGAACCTTGTGTATCCTGTTCATCACCTTCTTTCTTTTAAAAGACGAACAGATTGTAAAACAAAGTCTGCTTACCATTACCCCTGCCGGTTCGGAAGGCGCCATGCGTGAGATATTCAAGACCAGTAAAAGAATGTTAAGCAAGTATTTTGCAGGCTTGTTCATTGATATGTTTATTGTAGGTTGCCTGGTAATGATTTCGCTGAGTATACTTGGGATCAAGAACGCGCTCATTATTTCTTTTGCGGCGGCTGTTTTAAACGTGATCCCTTATATAGGCTCGGTGATTGTTATGATCATTGCCATTTTTCTTGGCGTGAGCGGCTGTATCAGTTCAGGTAATTACGAATTGATCGGAGTAACTATCAACAAAATATTCTTTACATTATTATCCATTAATCTTCTCGACGGATTCATTATTCAACCTTACATTTTCTCAAACTCAGTTAAGGCTCATCCGCTCGAAATATTCGTTGTTACTTTAATGGCTGCAACTTTGGGAGGTATTTTCGGAATGGTGATCGCTCTTCCTGTTTATACATTAATAAGGATTGTGGCTAAAGAATTTTTAACCCATCTTAAATTTTTTAAAAAAATATCTGAAAATCTTGACGAATGAAAAACGTATTTACATTTTTAAAGAAATTAAAATCGAACAATAATAAGGACTGGTTCGACGCACATAAGGATGAGTATCTTGCAGCAAAAGAGGAATTCGAAACTTATATCGATGATGTTCTTTCAGGCATTAAGAAGTTTGACAAGAAGATCGATCCTTCGTTAACCGGTAAACAATGTGCTTTCAGAATTTACAAGGATGTGCGTTTCAGCAAAGACAAAACGCCATACAAAACCAATATGGGCGCCAGTATGAACCCTGGTGGAAAGAAATCTCTTACCGCAGGATATTACCTGCATTGTGAACCGGGAGGAAGTTTCCTTGCAGGAGGTGTTTATATGCCTGAACCTGACATGTTGCAGGCCATTCGCCAGGAAATTGACTACAACCCTGCTCCGTTTTTAAAACTCATGAAGGCTCCTGCTTTCAGAAAATATTTTAAGGGGTTAGATGAAGAAGATAAACTCAAAACTGTTCCGAAGGGATACGACAAGGAGCACCCACACATTGAGATTCTGAAAAATAAACACTTTTTAGTGTCGCATTATTTCACTGATAAAGAAATGATGGATCCTAAAAACCTCAAAAACATTGTTGAAGGCTTTAAGGCCATGTACCCGTTTTTAGATTATTTAAGAAACGCGCAGCAAAAGTAAAGCCATTAAAGGTTTACTTTGTTACCCGTTGCAGCAATTAGGTTTAATAAAGATCCGGTTTAAACAAATCGGTTTGTTCAGAGACAGTTCACTGAGCGCCGTTATAACTTCATTTTTTGCTTCCTTCATTATTCTTTCCATTTATCTATTTGTTCTGTGGTGGATGAGTGTTTCTGTACTTCCTTCAATCAGCACTTTTATTCTGCCATCCATCTTTTGTATTTTCATTCTCAACTTCCATTTAAAACGTTCCGACTTTAATTTTGTACATACGCACTTCACTTCGCCAAAGTCCCGCTTCGCCGAGGAATACCTGTTTTATTTCCTGTTGTTTGTTCCCATACTTATTCTTACAAAACAATGGTTAAGCATTGTAATTGTACCGGTACTGTGTATCATTGTTAGCCTTCTTCCAAGGCTGCGCATGAGTTCAAAGCAACGGTTATTCAATCTTCACAAAAAGATTATTCCTTCTGCACATTACGAATGGCTGAGTGGATTAAGACGATTCACCTGGTTATTTATCGTCTTCTTTCTCCTTTCTGTTTTTCTCTCCTTCTTACCTACCCTGTCACTGGTGCTATGCTGGTTCCTGAGCATTGTTGTCATGTTGTTCTATTTTCCATACGAACCTTCGCTTCTTATCAGTCAGCAGGAAATGAGTGCCAACCGTTTTCTTTATAACAAAACTATCATAGCGTTGAAATACTCTTTCAGTTTATTTGTTGTTCCCATCGGCTTGTACATTATTTTTAATCCGCAGGATTACGAAAAAGCCATACTTGTATTTGTTATTTGTTTGATTAACCCACAGGCCACCATCATTCGCAAATACCAGCAATACCAGCCACACGCTCAGTTTGGAGGAAACGGCATCATGCTGCTTTTCCTGCAGATGGTATTATTTAATCCTGTTGTGCTGTTACTGCTTGTATTGTTTGTGTCGCTTGGTTACAGTTACGCGGTTAACAATTTAAAAACATATTGTCATGATAAAGATCAGTGATCTTCATATTTCATACGGAGAAAAACCTGTTTTAAAAGATGTGAATGCTTCTTTTATACCTGGA
>JAJONO010000065.1 GCA_021323535.1 Bacteroidota bacterium | reverse complement strand
ACGATCTGCGCTTCTGTGAATTTTGATTTTTTCATTTTGACAGTTTAAAGTTAGAATTTTCTACTTTTACACTGTCCTATTTTTAGGAAGGGTTACACACGTATAACAATAATGTCGGGATAAAAACGGGGGCAAACTTTAAGGAATCCGATAAAGCATTTCTTTATAATATTTTTAATCAAGCAATACACGGCAACTTATTAATGATTCAAGACTGGGATAAATTCAGATCATTTATCCTTAATCATTTGTCCGAATCATTTCTCCAGGTTCTTCAAGCACTTATTCAGATCAATTCCTTTTCCAAGTACCGGTAAAAAAAGATCTTTTATTTTTTCTATGCGTTTGAGAGCGTTGTTGATGTTGAAATCGTGTGGGCTCAGTCCCGGTTTTACTTCCTCCCATTTTAAAGGCATGGAAACAGTAGCGCCGGGTTTTGGACGAAGGCTGTAAACGGAAGAAATGGTTTGTCCCCTGCGGTTTTGTAAATGATCGAGATAGATCATCTTGTCGCCACGTTTTTTAAGATTGCGTTCAAGGCTCGTAAAATCGGGGAGCTGTTCCTGCACAAGAATACAAACAAGATGAGCAAAATCTTTTAACTGGTCGTATGTGTATTTTTTCTGAGAAGGAACGTACACATGCAATCCGGTTGCACCTGAAGTTTTGCAATAACTTTCAGTACCGGCTTTTTTGAAAACATCGTGTACCACATTGGCTGTTTCAATCACCTGCTCAAATGTATTTTTTTTGGAAGGATCAATATCAATGATAAGATAATCAGGATTGTTAAGTTTTTTTGTAGTAGAATGCCATGGATTAATCTCAATACATCCCAGGTTATTTAAGTAGGCCAGTGTTGCAGCGTTGTTGCACAAAATGTATTCAATATCTTTGTTGGTTGATTCAGAGAAAACGGTTTTACTTTTTACCCAGTCAGGCGCCTCGTCTCCTGCATCCTTATGAAAGAAGGCAGGCGCATTGATACCGTTTGGATTTCTGAGAAGTGATTCGGGACGATCTTTCAAATACGGTAAAATATATTTTGAGATACTTTGGTAGTAATTGATCACATCGCCTTTAGTGATTCCTTCTTCGGGCCAGAAAATTTTCTGAAGATTAGTCGTTTTTACTTTTGTTTTTCCAAACTTTAGAAATTTTTCTTTCAACGGTTCCTCTGCCGGAGAATTCCCTGATTTTTTTGTCTTTGTTTTTTTAGCAGTAGTTTTTTTTGCCGCTGATTTCTTTGGAGCCTTAACAGGTTTGGTCGCATTCATGGTAACTTCACTGGCTTTTTTATCGTCACGTAATCTCAGAAAAATAGGGTGACGAAGGCTTCCGTCTCTCGTCCACTCTGTAAATTTTATTTCGCAAACCAATTCCGGTTTTACCCAGGTGGCAGGCATATTCGTTTTTACGGATTCTTGGAAAGGAGAATTTTTTCTGATGAGAGGCTTTAATAATCTGCTCATTTCATTCAGACCCTTTATATTGAAACCGGAACCCGTGTGGCCAATATATTTTAATTTTCCTTTATCATAAATTCCGAGTATGAGTGCCCCGAAATTTTTTCGTGATCCTCCGGGTTCGGTAAATCCGGCAATGACGGCCTCCTGTGTTTTATGATGTTTTATTTTGAGCCATTCGCCAGTTCGTGCACCACTCGAATAAAGAGAATCCGCCTTTTTTGCCATGATTCCTTCGAGATCGTTTTTCCTGGCTACTTCAAAAAAATCTTCTCCTTTTTCAAAAATGTGATCAGAATATTTTATGATGTTGTTTTTCTTTTTGAATAATTGCTTCAATAATTTTTTACGATCTAGCAAGGGAAGGTTCATGGTGTTTTCACCATTCACAGAGAGAAGATCAAAAACTCTGAATTCGATCGGATGATCACTGTTGGTGCCGTAATGCTGAAGCAATTGAAAGTTGGATTTTCCGTTTTCATCCATTACCACAATTTCTCCGTCAATGATGGCCTGTATTCCAAGATCCTCAAGAGCTTCAACCACGATGGGGTAAGAATCATTGAAGGTATTGCCGTTTCTTGAGTACAATTTCACAACACTGTGATTGATCTCTGCAATGGCGCGGTAACCATCCCATTTTAATTCGTAGATCCATTCTTTATCGCTGAAAGCCTTATCGGTTTCCTTTGCGAGCATGGGTTTTATGTAGTCGTGAAGTTTTCTTGTTTGCGCGGGAAGATATTTTCCGCCGCCCTTTTTTTTTATTACGGGTATGGAATCGTTTTCGGCAACAATTCTGTTCCGTGTTTCGTGTTTCGTGTTTCCTGATTCTTGTTTCTTGGTTGCTGGTTTCTTGTTTCTCGCGGCCAGCCACTTATTGATCGGCGAATTTTTTGGAGTCAGTTCTTCGCTGTTATACAATTCATCAACAGAAAATTTATCCCGGTGTTTGATCAGTAGCCAGCTGTTTTCGCCACGTCCTTTTACTTTCACAAGTGCAAACTCGCCTTTTAGTTTTTTTCCCTTAAGTGTGAACTTTAAACTTCCTTTATGAAGTCCTGCTTTTAAATTTTTCTCTGATGTTTTTTTATCAGATCCGTCAATGTCGGTAAGTTCACCCTGGTCCCATATTTCAACAATACCGGCACCATAGTTTCCTTCGGGAATAATTCCTTCAAATTTATTGTAACTGATGGGATGATCTTCAACCATCATGGCAAGCCTTTTATCCTGCGGGTTCATGGATGGCCCTTTAGGAACCGCCCAGCTTTTCATAACGCCATCCATTTCAAGTCTTAAGTCATAATGCAGGTGAGAGGCTTTATGCCGCTGGATCACGAACACTAATTTCTGGCTTGACTTTTTGATTTTCCCTTCTGGTTCGGGCGTTGCTTTAAAATTTCTTTTTTTCTTATATACTTTGAGGCTCATAATCAGGAAGCTTTTCGTTTTTTAGGAGTAAGACTAGCTTTAAGCTGGTCCATCAGATCTTTGGTTTTACCATGAACGATTTTTAGTTTGGGTTCTTTCAGTTTTTTTCCTTTGGCCTTAGCTTTAATTACTTTCAGAAGTTCCGCGGAGTAAGTGTCTTTGTATTGATCGATCTTAAATTTTCCTGAAAGCTGATCGATCAATGATACAGCCATTTTGAGTTCATTGGCTTTTACCTGTGTTTTTGGTGGAAGCGCAAGATCAGATGCGTCACGAATTTCTTCAGCGAAACGTATCCGGTTCAACACAATTACTTTTTCATTGGCTCTAAGTATTGCGAGGGCCTCTTTGTTGCGCATGACAAATGTGGCGATGCCAACTTTTTTAGTCTTGAGCAAAGCTTCCCTAAGTAAAGCATAGGCCCTGGCCCCCGACTTATCGGGCTCCAGATAATATGGTGTTTCAAAATAAACGCTTTCTATTTCGTCTTCTTTTACAAAATCGGTGATCTCAATGGTTTTTGTTTTTTTCGCATTGGCGCGTTCAAAATCTTTTTCATCAAGAACAACATATTCGTCGTTTGGTAACTTATAACCTTTTACGATATTACCCCAGGCGACTTCTCTGCCTGTTTTGGCGTTTACTCTTTTGAAATTGATGTTGGAATGGTCTTTTTTGTCGAGCATGTCAAGGTCGAGCGAACTGGATTCCGTTGCACTGTATATTTTAACCGGAATGTTCACCAGCCCAAAACCTATGGCTCCTGTCCAGATTGGTCTCATATACTAAACAATGCAAAAAATGTTCCTGCAATGAAATCAGTTCAAATAAAAAACTGTAAGAGGAATAAATTACCCAGCTGTTTTGTGATCAGATCTGAATTGCGCCGGTGTTGAGCCTGTTCGTTTTTTAAATAGCCTTGAAAAATAAGAAGGCTCGGTGAAGCCAAGCTGGTCTGAAATTTCAGAGACAGAATCGTGCGAGTGTACCAGCAGGCGTTTTGCTTCGAGGAGAATACGTTCGGCGATGAGATCGGAAGTTGTTTTACCCAGGCATTCTTTGCTGATTCGGTTCAGGTGTTTTTCGGTGAGATGCATCATCTCAGCGTATTCGTAAGGGTACTTAATGCTTTTGAAATTCTTATCGATCAGTTCTTCAAGTTTTTTGAGGGAGACAAGATATTTTTCGCTCCGGATCTCCTGTTGTGGATTGTATTTTCTGGCCAATTCAATATATATGAGATTAACAAGACAATGTAATTTATTAAGTTTAAGTACTTCGTTACCGCCGTATTCCTGTAGCATTTCCTTAAAAATGGCGGTAATAGTTTTAAGAGAAACGAGGTTAAGGCGGAGGAGTGGAGCGTTGTGAATGGAACTGAAAAACGGATAATGTTCTGTTTTTTCGCTGACGAAGCCTTCATCATAAAAATCTTTGGTATGAAAAAACACAAAACCATCTATGTCTCGCGAAAGATTCCAATGATGTGTCTGACCCGGGCTCATCATAAAAATAGTTCCTGGCTTTACAGGGTATGATCTGAAATCGATGATGTGTTCGCCGCTTCCTTTGGTGAAAAGAACAATAAGATAAAAATCATGTTTGTGAGGCTCTTCAATAAAATGGTGATCGCGTATGTGAGGGATAAGCCGATTCACGTAGAAACCTTCATTCCTCGCGAATTTATCGATGTTGAAAACAGGGAGCTTACTTTTCATGGAATAAAGATACCAAAAATGTCTTTATTGTACTATTTATAGAGTATTCTGTTCAGTTAAAGCGCATAGAAATAGGGTAAATTTGTATTATAAAATCAATAATCATGGAAAGTATATCAAGTAACCTGATCCTGAATGTGTGGAAAGAAAAATGTCCCCATTGTAAAAATTCGGATGTGTTCGAAAAAAGAAAACATTTTTTTGCTATGCCCGAGATGAAGAGCCACTGCAGCTCTTGTGGATATCAATTCGATCGTGAACCGGGATATTTTATCGGAGCCATGTATATCAGTTATGGTCTTGCCGTGTTCCAGGGGATTGTAACTTTTTTATTATTTGCTTTAGTGTTTCCTGAGATCTCCACCATTTGGAGAGTAATAGCGGTGATCTTTGCTATTACCTTATTCTCACTTAAGAACTATAAATTATCGAGGATCATTTATATTCATATTTTTCCTGGTTAGAGTTTAATTGCCATTCAGGAAACGTGCTATGAGGTTAATATAATCAGGTTGCTGCATGTAGGTGAGTATGTCGTGATCTGTTTTGGTACTTGCTACAGATGCAATAAAATTATTGGCATTACCAAACTTAGCGTTAAATACATTAGCTGTATTGTTGATCTCACCTTTATAATCACAACCTAAAGTGGTAGCATTTAATTGAGCCGCGTTTACTGGCTTTATAATCCAGATCCTTATTCCATTTTTAGTTACCATGCGATCATTTCTGTTAATGGTACAATAGAACTTTTTATTAGAAGAAGAGGCGGGCATGTCTGTAAACGTTGTTGTTCCTGGAATGGCGCCGGCGCTAAAAAAAACATTAACAGGCCGTGTTGGAACAGGCTCATCGTGAAAATTTTCGGTGATCTCATAATTTACAGGTTCTTTTCTTTTGAATTCCTTAAACTTATTTGTGTTATTTAAGCGCTCGGTTGCAAAATTTCTTACAACATCATAATAATCGGTGTGAAGTTTGGATATAGGATTAATTAAAATTGAGGCTCCGGCAACTCCGCCCAGGCTATGGCTGTAAATACTGACTTTTACATTTTCGTTTTCTAATCCGTTAATCGTTTTCCTAATCGTTATTCCCGCATAATAGGCCCTGTTACTGAAATACTGAAAGCGAAAACCGTTCTTTGCGCCGCCATTAAAAACGCCGCTTATATCTTCAGTATTAAAAGCAGCCAGCGACGAAAAGTTATGTTTTTTCTGCGCATTGCTCGGCCATAATACCGGAACGTATAAAATCTTTTCCTGTGGAACCACTGAATTTTTCTGGAGACTATCAACGATATTGGCCAATTCTATCGTTTGAATATTGGCGAGAGAATAGGGCACATTATAACCATGAATAAAGAAAATAACATGTTTAAATGATCCATTGTTTATTTTTGCTTTCAGGGCCGCGATCTGTTTTTTAATATGAAAGTCGTTCCATTTCTTGTTGAACTGTCTTATATTTTCGTCGTCAAGAATTTTTTTATTTACATGGGTTAATAGTTCATCGTAGAATTTTTTATTCTCTCCATCAGGAAGTTTGCTTATTATAGTACGTACCTTTTCGGTTAAAAACAGCTGATAGAAAGAAAATTTGCGGTTGTCGGAATATTTTTTAATGACGCCAGAAAAATTTTCTTCAGTGATTTGAGAAAGGATATCACTTTCAGGATAAAATAAACCATAACTGTCAAGCTTTATAGGATATACATTTAGAGTCGGGTTTAAAACACTCATCACATCTTCCTTAAAAAATAAACCCCAATTGTCGTTAATGGTCTTTTTCTGAGCATCGGAGTATTTGGAAAAATACTTCCATTTCGCTTTTACATCGGCTTCAGGTACTTTACTTGATTGTCCATAGATTGTAAAAAACTGAACTGTTAAAAGGAGAACAGTTATTCGTTTTAAGGTTCCGGTTAAAAATAAATCCATATTACTTCTGATGATGGTTGAAGATAAATATAAAGACTTTATCTAAAAAGAAACAATAAGAAAATACGGATGTTGTTAGTGTTTTTACGGATAGAGAAATTGGTATATCAGACTACTGCGCGCAGTTTCTTTTTCGAGAACCACATCATATTAAACGAGAGAGCTCCTGACACGATAAGCAGCCCGAAAAATTCGCGGGTTTCTTCTATCCAGGGTTTGGTTGCCTTCATGGATTCGGCAATGTTTTCGGCTCCATGATCATTATACCATGATATTACACCCGTGCTGCTGAAGAAAAGAATTGCTGCATAAATAAGATAAACAGGTAAGGAGACATAATACAGGTACGGGTTATATCTTTCTTTTACGGCAAGATAACACAGAAAAGCGGCCCAGAGATAGATCGGCATCCAGATGTATGGATCAGGATCGTTGTATTGTAAAGCGGCTGAAATTATAAACAACACAATAAAAAATATATTTAGAATTTTCATCCTGTTATTCAGGAAAAGTTTGTGCCATGATAACTATTTCCACAGGTAAAACTTTCCGGATAACGGGAATCTTTTGCCGTTAAAATAACCTACGTCTCTTATTATCAATGTATTTATATGTGGTACAGACATTGACGCTTTATAATAAGAAACAGTCATGTTTAATTAAAAAATTGTGAAATGGAAACGATAGAAAAAGAGCGAGTGAGGAGAAATACTTCTGTTAAAGACAATATTAAAACCGACCTTAAAATAATTAAGAATATTGAAAAATACTCAAAGGATCACACCACTATTGAAAACAGATTGAACAAACTTGAAAAGGAATGGGACATTGAACGAATGCTTGAGTTTAATGCTGCGTTCTTTTCAATTGCGGGCTTTCTGATGAGCGCCAGGAACAGGCTTTGGCTCGCAGTGCCTGCTATAGTTGTGACATTTCTTGCACAACACGCCACGCAGGGCTGGTGCCCGCCTTTACCACTTCTCCGTAAACTGGGTTTCAGAACCCGTCAGGAGATTGATCGTGAAAAGTATGCTTTAAAAGCGCTTCGGGGCGATTTTGAAAGCGCCTGGGATGCAAATGATGCCTGGTGGAGCGCGAAATGATTAGGAATATTTTTTTAGACAATACTGAAAAAACAGAATGAGTCACGAAAAATATAAATATTGTATAGACATGTGTTACGCCTGTGCCGTTGCATGTGAACATTGCGCTTCAGAGGATCTGAAAGAAAATGATGTTAAAATGATGGCCCGTTGTATTCAGCTCGACAGAGAATGCGCTTCTATTTGCAGATTCGCTGCCGAGCTAATGAGTATGGGAAGCGCTTTTGCAACTCAGCTTTGTAAAATTTGCGCCGAAGCCTGCGATGACTGTGCCCGCGAATGCGAAAAACATACGCATAGTCAGCATTGTTTGGATTGTGCCAACGCATGCCGGCGATGTGCAGAGGAGTGTAGGAAAATGACGGTATAAACCTGAAAGATCAGACTTAGTTTATTTTTGTAACCTTAACGGCATTAATACCTTTTAGGCCTTGTTCCAGTTCGTAACTTACCAAATCGCCTTCGGATACAGTACCAATAATATTGGAGCGGTGAAAAAATGTTTTTTCCTGCGTGATGCTATCTTTAATGAAACCGTAATTTTTTTCGGTGTTGTAAATGGCAACGCGGCCCGATCTGTGTGCTGATTTTTCTTCTCTTTCAAAGGTTCTTGGCCCCAGAAGAATATCTTCGACTTTAATTTCTACTTTTAATCTTGGATCCGGTGGAGTGTCTGAAAGCTGCCCGTTGTGATCAACATAAGCGATCATACTATCGAAGCCCTTGCCCTTATTGGAATTTTTCTTCCTTTCGGCTTTTTTTTCTTCTTTTTCTTTTTGCTTTCTTTTTTTAGTCTTTTCTTTTTCTGATTTCTGTGAAGTTTGTTTTGATCTCGCCATTCAATGATAAATCTGTTTAAAGCAGATTTAAGGAATTAAACCGGCTCAGATTTGTGTAAAGTTACGAAAAGAATGTGGCTTTTAGCCTTAGTTTAAGAAAAGATGTGTTTTAACCCAGGGCATCAAACCTTCAACAAACCTCTAAATCCCCTGGCTGCATAATAAGATTCGGCACCATTGTGATAAAGGAAGACTGTATCATACCTGCGGTCGCAAAAGAGCGCGCCGCCAAGCTCGCGGATGTTAGCCGAAGTTTTTATCCAGCTCGATGTTTTTAGATCGAATTCTCCAAGTTCCTGCAATTGACGGTATTGTTCCTCCGTTAAAATGTCGATGCCCATTTCGGCTGCGGCCTCCAGGGCGCTGTTTTTTGGTTTGTGTTCTTTGCGTGAATGAAGGGCATCATGGTCGTAACAAAAACTACGACGGCCCTTCGGGCTTTCTTCGGAGCAATCCATAAAAGTGTATTCGTTGGTTTTTTTATCAAAAGCAACTACATCGGGTTCGCCACCACTACTCTCCATTTCTTCGAGCGACCAGAGTTTAGCGGGATGGGCTTCCAGTTTTTTCTGTACTTTTTCCCATTCAATTCCTTTATGACGTTTCATGTTTTTTTCGAAACGTGTTTTTAAGACTTTAAGCAATTCTTTGCTTTGTTCGGGTGATAGTTTCTTTTTGGTGTTCATGTTTTAATCACATTTTACAGTTTTATAGTCCTGCGTTTTTTCGTCAAATTCAATGCAGGATTTTTTAATAAGGACCATCTTGTTATTGACCACTTTATATTCTGCACTCATATGATTTTTCCCGGCGCAACATTGGTTGTGTTCAGAAATTGTTTTAGTTTTCTTATCAAACCCAAGTGATGTGCCGGTAAAGCCGCTATTGAAGTATGAATTTGTTTTTGGGTTAAACAGAAAGTAAAGGCTCGTTGTATTGGGACCCGCGTAACTGTTTTCGAATAAGGAAAAATCCATGATCCCGTCGAAATTATAATCATCTACACTGATGTTCGCCAGGCCCCATAACTGGCAATCCAGGTCAATCTGCTGGATAAGTTTGTCGGTTTTCTTTTCCATGATTTTAACCCCGCTTACTTTTGCAAAGAATTCACCTTTTTTCTTGGAAATGATCAGCCTGAAATAATGATCCTTTAAACAAACTGTTTGAATAATCTCCCTGTTTTTCCATTCAACGGCTTCACCGTGATCAATATCAAATTTTTTTGTGAGTTTAATTGTGAATTGTTTGTTTGATCTGAGATCTTTCCATGTGCCCTCCAGCAGATCGTTTTTTGCGTCAAAATTCTCAAAAGTAAGCGATGCGGTTTTGTTATTGTTTTTATCTTTTTCAAAAAGTATCAATGTCTTTTGTTTAAGAATTCCATTAATAATAATCGGCTCATCATAATTTGAATAAGCGTAAATAGCCCGGACTATCCCATCTGAAAAAACCTCGGTTACAAGTTCGATCGGATATTTGCCGATAAAGCCTGAATAAGAGATCTGGCTGTTCAAATTGAATGAAGCTAAAAAAAGCAGGAGTATTTTAAACGCTATTTTCATTAATCATCCAAGCCTTTGCCTTTTAAAATCTGTGGAGTATATTTTTCAATCCTGTCTTCACGCGTCTTTGCTTGTTTGGCCGAAGAGAAATAGAGTAGGTAAGCCCTTTGTCTCCCTGGCGTTAATGTTTCAAAAGCTTTTTTCAGGGAAGCGCTCTTATCTAATTTCTTTTTAAACTCTTCGGGCATATTAAATTCCTTTGTTTTTTTCATTGGAACTTTCATACCTGATTTTTCTACCTCAATAGCTTCCCGGATATAAGTTTTAAGAACAGATCTCATTTTTGTTATTTCTTTGAGGCTTGTGAACCTGATCTGCCTTGCCGCCTGAACATTTTCTGTTTGTTGTATAAGAATATGCTCGGGATCTTTCATCAAAGCGCCTTTGAAAAATAAAAGTGCGCAATACTCTTTGAAAACATGGATTAAAACAATGTTTCTTTCTTCATCCTGGTAACAAGGGCAACCCCATTTGAGTTCTTCGTCTAAACCACAGTCAAGAACAATAGTACGAAGTGTTTCAATTTCTTTCTGCCATTGCTCGTTTTTAGTAAAATACCAGTCAACTTTCGGATTCATAGTATTGGTTTATTGTTCTACGATAAAGTTAAAAATGATTATTGATTAACGGAAACCATTTTTCTGGAAGCCGGTCTAAAATACCAGGATACAACCGTAAGAATCATCAACAGGATTGGCCCAATGAATTCCGTAGCTTCGTCCTTATGAGCCAGGTGTGAAAAAAACGCGCCTGATGCGATAAAGAAGAAACCGGCGTAAGCCCATTCTTTTACTAAAGGAAATTTAGGCATCAATACCGTTATTACACCGAGAATTTTCCAAACACCAATGATCGTTAGAAAATAGAGAGGATATCCAAGGGCGGTCATCATATTAACTTCTTCTCCCATTCTTATGAGTTGTACAATTCCACTTGACAGCATACCCAATGAAAGCCAGATAGTAGCGATCCAGTAAATGATTTTATTTCTTTTGCTCATGATATATTATTTTAATTTGCTGATTACTTCCTGTAAGCGGTTATGCGCCATATTGAGACCAAATTCAAAAGGCATTTTTAATAACTGATCCCTGTGCGCGTTTGACCGGAACACCGAATGCATTGTGATCCTGCTGGTATTATCCGTAAGTTTTTCAAACTCGAGAAACTCAAGCTGGACGTCAAGCGATGAGTTTTCTGCTTCAAACGTACGAATGATCTTCTGGTTGGGGATAATATCATGAAATACCCCGTTGGCTGCATACAACACATTTCCCTGAACATCGCTGGTCTGAAAACGCCAGGCTCCATGTTTTTTGTCTTCAAATTTTACAAATTTAGTTGTTCCGTATTCGTGTGACATCCATTGCTCATATAGTTCCTGTTCAATATGCGCCCTAAAAAGCAATTCAACCGGAAGGTTAAAATCTCTGGTTATAGTAAGGCCCTGTTGCCCATCTTCAGCTTTTACTTTTGTTTTCTGTTCCATATTATTTGTTTTTATATTTTTACCCGCAATTATTTTTTCTTGCTATGGTGCTCGTGAATCTTCGATTTCATTATTGCCTCTAATTTGTTAAAACGGTCGTCCCACATTTTGCGGAACGGTTCAATAAAGTCTGCTATTTCTTTCATTTTTTTTGGGTTTAAACGATAATACATTTCCCGGCCGCTTTGTTCCTGCTTAAGCAATTCACATTCGGTAAGTATCTGAAGATGTTTTGAAACTGTTGGCCTTGCGGTATCAAAATTGGCCGCTATGGCACCTGCTGTCATGCTCTGCGCAGCCACCAGCGTAAGAATGGCCCTTCGGGTGGGATCGGCTATGGCCTGGAATACATCTCGTCTTAAGTTCATTATGTAGTTATTTGACTACAAATATATGCGTAGTTATTTAACTACGCAAATTTTTACAAAAAATTATTCTGCATCAAAAAATTCCTTTAAACTTATTGAGATGGTTTAACTTCCAAGTTGCCGGTTGGTGAGCAAATGTAAATAAACAGTTCGCTCTGCTTGATTTTTTTCAGATCATCTGGCATCATCCAGTTCTCGTAAATGGCGGTTTTTCCTCCTTTAGGAGTTACTATGTCAACATCAAATCCGTTATCAATAAAATACTGAAAAGGATAGGCGATTTCCATCAGGAATGTTCCACTGGTGTTGCAACCTAATGTAGATATATTAGTGGCAACTATCAGTATTTTTTCATTCTGAGAGCAGGAATAGAAAAATACGAACAGTAAAAATGCTGTTATTAAAAGAGCTTTCATAATTACTTCGTACGGTTATAGATATATTGCCCGGTGCTGGTTGACACAGTAAAGGTTAATACTTGCCCATCTGCCCCCACTTTAAATTCAATGTTTCTTCCGGTATCATCGTCGTAAAAAAATCTATTGGAGGAAAAAGGTACGAGACGGATATCCTCGGTGGTATGATTTCGGCGGTAAAGATGATCGCCATCCAAAAGAATGGTCATACGTACCTTTTCCTGATCTGCAGTAATATATTCGCCGGAGTATTTCAAAAGAGTTTCTTTTGTAATTTTAACACTGTCTTTGTTTATGAGCTGTCTCTTTAACCCATTCAATGCCCATTGAAGATTGTGTTTTTCCTCTTCGTCCTGCGTCTTTGAAATAAGATCTGAAAGAATTATTAATTGTGTTTTTGCCAAAGCTTTTTCAGATTTAACCATAACATCGGGCCATACGCCTTTGCCTTCCCAATTGGTTTTGCTCACAGCATTGCATGAACGCAGACAAGGAACATGTAAAATAAATCCCTGGCCAAGGCTCACCATGTCGGTGGGATGTGCGCCTCCTCCTGTAGTGTCGCCAACAACAATGGCACGTTTTGCCTGTTGTAGACCATAGGTGAAATCTTCGGCCCCCGAAAAAGTCCCGCGGCCTGTCAGAATATAAACAGAGGTGCTTATAGTCAGACCTGTTTTTGCAGGATCGATCCATGCTTTGATCACAGTATCATTTTTTCTGTCAATAATATCGTTCATGCGTAATTTCTGATTGAAAAAATAACTTTGAGTAAATTGTACCATTTCAGGGTCGCCACCGCCATTGTAACGCATGTCTATTATTAGAGCCCTGGAATTTTTCACCACCTGGAAAGCGCCGTTAAAAACAGATTTCGATTCGTCTAAAAATCCCGCATTCTCAAATGCATCCCATCTTAAATAACCTATTTTACCGGGTAACATTTCTGCTTTTACAAACGAAAAATTGTTTTCGCGCGCAACTTTGAGATTTTCCTTTGCATCTTCTTTCCCTTGTTCATCCGTACATACTGTTTCCAGGTCTTTTGCTATTTCCGGATTGTATCGTATGCGAAGATGCCCGTCTTTATGCACTTTGATAACATCCAAATAAATCATCAGGCTTAATTCGTGATTGGTTTTAGCAGATTTGTAAGCGCCGTTTTTATAATTTGTTTTAACAGTGTTGGCCATTAAGGTTGCCTTGTCGGGATAAATATACCACCTGTTTAAAGCATTGCTCAAACTATCGATAAGAAGTTTCACTCCTTTTTCATTTAGCTTTTGTGCGGGTTCCTGTGCTGTTTGTTTTTGTGCCTTCGTAAATATGAAGCAAAGTAGAATGAAAAGTGTGAAATAAAAATTTTTAATCATAAGAAACGATTATTTTAGTTTAATGGTCGTAGTAAAATTATCATAGTTTAGTCTATAAACACCTTTAGGAAGTTCATCGTAAGTTATTGTTTTACCATATCCTTGTTTAACGATAATGTTGTTAGAATCATATAACTCATAATATGTTGCATTGTTAAAGCTGATCTCCTTAGCTCTTTTTTTAATGGTGTAGTCCACTTTTTCTGTTTGAACTGCCAGCCATTTAAGTTCTTTGGAAACTGCAATACAACTATTTGAATCATTCATCTGTAATACTCTCATAATATTTTCACCACTGTGCGCGGCGATCTTAAACTTATACCGGTATTTACCAGGTTCTTTACCTGAATAAATGCCAGTGCCAGGCCTGCCTTTTCCTGTTACCTTACCACGATTTACCCATTTATTCCAGCAGAAATGTTCAATAATAAAATAGGTTTTTGGAGTTTCTCTTTCGGTGTACCAGAAAAGCGCATGTTGTTTGCTATACGGCCCGCCATTAAAACTGATATGATAGAAAATGCTGGTGTCGTTCCTCAATTGCGTTACTGGTGTAGTTTTACTTTGCAACGTAATTTTACATGGACCTTTAATTCCGGTTTTTTGTACTTCGCGGGTTGAGTAAACAGAGTCTTTAGAATAAACAAATGCAGTATCCTGATCAACATAAGTTGTATTTATATTGTTGTTTAAATCAGAATTTGCGTTTTTCTGCTTTTCAATTACGATACCGGAGATTGTATTTTGGGAAATGACTTCAGGCTGGTTGAGATTTTCTTCTTTTGAAACAGACCATATTGCATCTTTCGTAACAGAACCTTCCGTTTTTTCATTCACTGAAAGAGAAGTGCCTGATTTTCGTGAAGCAAAATAAATGACAGTAGTAACAAGAATGATTGAGCTTAGTCCAAAATAAATAAACTTCGCCAGTAGTTTGCTTTTTACGACTTTCAATGGACCGGCTTCAATACCTATGTCAATCTTTGCCCACAGATCTCCGGGAAGCTCAACGGTGTCAAATTCTTCCAGGTGTCCTTCAATAAATGTTTCTAATTTATCTGCCATGAGTCATTGTTTTTTGTTTCACCAGTTCCGTTAGTTTTTTCTTTGCCCTGTTGTATTGCGATTTGGATGTCCCTTCCGAAATATTTAATAATTCCGAAATTTCTTTATGACTGTACTTTTCGAATAAATAAAGTGAAAATATTGTTCTGTACCCATCTGGTAATTCCTGTATACATTGCCTGATCATGTTCACGTCAAATTCAACAGTTTCACCTTCGTCATTTGTTTCTCCGGTGCCATAATGTGAATCTTCTTCAATTGGAATAAATACTGCTTTTCTTTTTTTAAGTACGTTTAATGAGCGGTTAATGACAATTCTTTTCAGCCAGGCCCCGAATGCATGAGTTTTATCGTAGCGGTGTATATTTTCAAAAGCCGCGAGGAATGAATCCTGGATCACTTCCTGGGCTTCTTCGGTATTATTAAGTATACGCACCGAAACATTGAGCATGGCTTTGGCATAAAGGTCGTAGAGCTCGTGAAAAGCTTTCCTGTCACCTTTTTTGCAGCGTTCAATAATAGCCAGATGCGTGTCGGTATGATGCCCGGAGTTATTCATTATTTTAACGCAAGTACAGTAAACCTTACATATTTACCATAAATACAACAAAAAAACGAATGGTTGCATGGGTTTTGAAAAAAATGAAGACTATTTGGTTTTATTCTTATTGCGTGAAAAAAGCCGTTTTGGAGTACGGCCCGCCCTCCAGCATCTGTAACAGAATAAGCGGCCCTCGTAATGTGCCCTCATTCCCCATTTCTTTTTCTGTTTCTTCTTTACAGGAAATCGTGTTTTAGAAATATCAAACACGCTGTTTAAAGACAATAGAAACTGTATGTCGAGGGAATCTGAAAGCTGGTTGATGATGTGACGCGAAATTTTTTGTTCATCGTCCATCGATTCTATATCAATGCCGCGGGTTTTAACGTGTTTACCAAGACCAGCCTTCAGTTTCCTGATACGTTGGGTAGTGAGCCATTCTGTTTCTGCACTATCACGCCAGATTACAAAATCGTTAATGTCTTTTATATGCAACGCTATGTATTTAAAACAGGAATCAACGGTGTAAGGCATTACAGCATAGTTGATGGAATTGTGTTTGAAGTAAATACCCGGAAAAGTCATTTTGAATTCTCCATCCAATAAGGGATTTTGCCCTTTTGATTTGATGTAAAAACCAACAAAGATCAATATGAATTTTAGTGCTTTCGTTAGAATATCAAATTAAGGAATTATTTCTCCATCTTAATACGGTTGTATTCTTCCTGGTTGGTAGAGCGCTGTGCTTTTTCAGAAGATCTAAGTCTTCCAAAGTTCCAGGTGAGCTGCAGGCTGTAGGTATTCGTGTTGTAACGGTTACTGTAACCAATGTTATAACCTGGTATCCTGCTATTTCCCCATTCGCGGTAACTTTTGAGAATATCATTCGCACTGAACATACAGGTGAATTTGTTGTTGAAGAAACTTCTTTTAATGCTTGCACTCAACATTGAAAAAGAATTGAATTCAAAAATACCGTCAACACCCGAACCGTAGTATTCGTAATTTGCTTCGAGTGTAAACAATTTTCTGAGCCTGAGTTCGCCATACAGGTACATGTAAAACATAGGTTTGAAATTCTGTACCACTTCGCCGCTTTGTTTGTAGGTATAAGTGTTCCAGAAAAAACCAAAATAGTTGGCTGTGGTAAACCATTCTTCTTCCCATGGCAATGTAGCGCCAAGAGAATAGCTCTCGCTGTAATCAATGTTCTTTACACTCATTACAAATCCGTTGCTGCCATCGTTCATTCTGTCTACTACCATGGTCATTGCGTTGTTGGTGCGGCTGTATCCAAAGGTTAACAGACTTACTTCTTCGTCATAGATAAGATTTGCTTCGAGTGAGGTTGTATAATCGGGAAGTAAAAACGGATTGCCTCTTTCTGAAGAAACAGAATCTATATACTCAATGAAGGGGTCAAGGGTTTCGTAATCGGGGCGACCGATGCGACTGGAGTAGGTGATGCCCGCGGTAATGCTGTTCGGGAAATTATATCCTACAAAAGCGCTCGGAAAAAAATTGATGTATTCCCTGTTAAACACTTTTGTGTTAAACACTTTCGAAAAACCTTCGTTGCGTGTGTGCTCCATCCGTATACCGGCCCTGCTGTTGAATTTTCCTTTTTTGTAACGTAATTCAGTGTATGCCGCCATAATGTTTTCTTTGAAATCAAAACCGTTTACATAATCAGAGTCAGCCACCCAGGTGTTTCCGGCTGATAAATTATCAAATTGTATGCCTCCTGTTTTATCAACGTAAGATTCTTTTATTCCGGCTTCAATGCTAAAGCGTTTATTGAAAAGATGTTTCACGTCGGCATTAGCTGTAAATAATTTAATATCGTTATAACCGCGGCTTCGTTTTTGCTGGTCGAACAGGGAGCCTTGTGTGGTCACATTCTGATCGATGGATGAGTAGGTCTTCATAATAAAATTACCATAGTTGACCCCTGCAAACACTTCAGATCCCAGCGTATCGTAAGAACGTGTGAACGTGGCTCCGGCATTATGATTGATAAGAATATATTGCTGTTTTTGCTTTGTAGTTAACCCGGTTTCTTTTGTTGTTTCCCTGTAAATATCATTGCTGTTATCAACATCGTAATTGGTTAAATTGTAAAAGCCATTGTAGCTGACACCAATGTTACTTGCACTGTCTGGCTTGAAATTAATTCCCACTTTGTAATTATGCATGCCCACAACATGTTCCAGTTCGTAAATGGTATTGTCCATGGTAACGGTACTATCGTTCTCCGTAAATTTCCTTGAATAGAGATTAGATTCCCAGGTCTTGCCGGTATTAAAACCATAACGTGTATTAAACGACCATTTTCCTTTCGAGATGTTGAACTGAAGCGTGTTTACCAGGTACAGATCCTTGCCATAAATATAATTTTGTTTGAGGCTGCCATTATATCCCTGCAGATTGGCTTTTTTTGTAATGATATTTATAACCGCGCTTCCACTGGCATCATATTTTGCAGATGGGTTGCGAATTACCTCAATGCTCTGGATCTCGGATGCAGGAAGGTTTTTCAATATTTCCGGTGAGGTAAGTCTTTGCCCGTCGATATAAATAATAGGTTCTCCCTTTCCGAAAACACTCACTTTGCTATCACCTGTTACCATAATGCCGGGCGACTTACGAAGCACGTCAATAGCGGTTCCTGCCGATCCAAGATTGGTATTGGCTACATTGATCTTCGTTTTTTCTCCATCGTTTTCAAAGAGTGGAACTTTGGCGCTGACAGTTATTTCCTTTAATAAATTGATATTTGTGAGAATGGTTGTACCAACATCAAGTACAGTATCTGAATTAATTCTTTTTATTTTTTTGAGAAGATCGCTATATCCTACCGACGTGAGCTTTAGGAGAAGCGAGTCGCCGCTTATTCCATCAAGCCGGTATTTTCCTTCCATAAAAAAAGCGCCTTTGATAATAGAAGAATCTTTTGGATTGAGGACAATAGCATAACCTGATTCGATTATTTTATTGTTTTTATTGCTGATGGAGCCGGTAATTGTATAAAGCGAATCCTGCGCGTTTGCATTCAGCAAAAAAAAGGACATGACGATGACACTTATGAGTTTTTTCATAATAGAATTTTGAAAATAGGATAATCGGTTAAGGTTTATTTTTTATAACGGCTTCAAGGACGCCGTCGATTATGATCTTGTCACCTTCCTGCGCGTCTTTAAAAAACAGGAGCAATTCAACTTTATCTTTAAAAACGATTTCGAAATGTTTTCCTGTGTATTCGGTTATAACGCCAAGTCCCTTATAATAATGCGAAATGGCTTCCGGGATAAACTGGCGGCCATCACTTTTTACAAGTAATATATTTTTAAACTTTTTCTTCAGAGAAAGAATTAATTCCTTATCCGTTTTTCCTTTCAGCCATATAACTTTCATGTTTGGTATATTTTCAAGAAGATTGCAGCTGGTGGTTCTCATTACATTCGTTTCATTATCGCGCCCCACATCAATGTTTACACTACCCTTGAATTTAAAGGCGCGCACAACATCGCAAAGCGAAGAGCCTTCGTATAACGTGCTGGTGTATGCATTCACTGATCCGGGTTCTTCGGGAATGTATATTTCTTCTTTCTTTTTGTTTTTTGTGGAAAGAGTTTCTTTTTTATCCGAGGTTTCTTTTGAGAGAAGGCCTTGCACGTCGGGCTTTATTTTTTTTTGGTCTGAAACGTTATTCTCAGAATTGGAGATTGGCAGACTGTCTTTGTTAAGTAAATGTTCGGCAGACGATTGTTTTACAGGATTACTTGTAACAGAAGGAACACGTTGTAAGATAAGAGAGTTATTTTTGTTTTTAGCAACATGAATTACTGCGATGGTTGATGTGTTTTTGGTGATTGATGCAGCGCTGTTTTGCTGAACTTTGAGAGATGGTACAGGACGATCTGCATCTTGTTTTTTAATGATTTGAGCCGTAGCATTTGCAGTGGAAGCATTCATGTTCCTGGTAATAAAATAAATCGCGATAACCAGCACGCTCAGGCCAAAGCCCAGGTATTTGAATTTTGACAGTAAGTTGCTGCTCACGCGGGAAGATTTTTTTTCTTCCATCTGCGAGTCTATTTTATTCCAGAGGTCCTTGCCTGGCTCGTCCGAATAAAATTCCTGCTTATTAGCGTCAACGAATTCTTTTATCTTATCGTTCATTTACTATTGTTTTTTGTGTAACCAGTTCTATCAGTTTTTTCTTTGCCCTGTTGTATTGCGATTTAGATGTGCCTTCACTGATCCCAAGCATTTCAGCAATTTGCTTATGAGAATAATCTTCGAATACGAACAGCGACAGTATGGTGCGGTAACCGTCGGGTAGTTCGGTCACGCATTTTTTTATGATTTCAATGTCGAAACTTATTTCATCTTCATTATTTTCTTCCTGTATTATGTGAACATCGTCTAAAGGCACAAGTATGGACCTTCTTTTTTTAAGCGCGTCCAGTGAACCGTTAATGACAATACGTTTGAGCCACGCACCAAAAGAATATTTCGGATCATAAGTTCCAATCTTATCAAAAGCTTTCAAAAATGAATCCTGCAGCACTTCTTCGGCTTCGGCAAAATTGTTCACGATCCTTAAAGAAATACTGAACATAGCTTTGGAATAAAGCACATAAATCTCATAAAATGCTCTCCTGTCGCCTTTTTTACAGCGTTCAATTATGGCAGCGTTGGCATCTGTATATGGGTTATCGGCCATACTTTACACTAAATACGACAAAAAAAGGAAAGGTTGCATGCCTTTTAAAGAAATGTGGAAAGTTTAGGAATTAATTAAGGATCGTTAGTGTAGTTTAGAAACAGAACCCGCCTTAAACGAAAAAAGCAAACCTTTTGGGTTTGCTTAATTAGAAATTATAATTGGTCTTAGTTGGCTACTGATACATTTACTGCATTTAAACCTTTTTTACCTTTTTCGATGTCATAAGTTACTTCATCATTTTCACGGATATCTTCGTTTAAGCCTGTAGCGTGTACAAAAATTTCTTGTCCGTCTTCTCCTTTAATAAATCCGAAGCCTTTTGCATCGTTGAAGAATTTTACTGTTCCTTTGTTCATGTTCTTTTGTTTTTTTGTTCCATTTATTATGGAACGGTTATTATTTGTTGTTATTAACCGTACGCACCATGCGTGCGGGCCTTTTATAAAAAATGTTGAAATTAATTGGAGTGTAAATTATACAGTCTGATTGAGATAACAATCTTCTATTGAAGGAAGACAAATTTACGATTTTTAATTAACAATGTCTAATTTAAGCAGTAAAAATGCTAAGTACTCATGGTTTGCAACAGTATTTTTGGTCATTAGGGGCAATAACTTCCTCATAACGGCGTAATTATTAACATATTGGCTCCATTTCTGTGGTAAATAGCACAAGCACGATAATTGATCTGGAACTTTGTGTTTCGATTGGGGTTTTTGTAATGTCGAGAGTATTAGATAGTTTACCGCGTCAAGTAAACCCTTAATTTTTTATTTATGTCTGTTAACAGGATTAATTCGCTTCGCTCGTTGATTCCCCTTAACGATCACCGCATTGAATTGAATTAGTCTCGTTCTATTTGTTTTAGTTTTCCGTTATGATCTTTTGAAAAAGCACAAAACTAAATCATAATTGAGTCGTTTTTCCTTTTAAGGCAATCTTGCAGCCAGGCTTTTGCATCGGAAACGTTTACGAACATTTTCATGGGATACGGGGCAGGTTTGAATAAAAAGAACAGGTTTGCCACCATTCTGCTTACTGCCGAAGGGGTTAAAATAGCCATTGCTTTAGTTACTTCGCTCAATTTATCAGAAATAAAATCTCTATCCTCTTTTGGTGGAGTTTCTGCCTGAGGATGACCTTCAATAATCATACACATTTTTTTTCCTCCGGTAATCTGTTTGAATTTGTGTAAATCTTCCAGCATTATTTCCCGGGTAGAATGTATAAATGGGCCGGGCTTTGGTTTAGAAAACAAGATATCATCTTCAATCCACACTATTGAGTTACTCAATTCGTGTGTTTTTATATCGGTAGGAATGAGGAGTGTAGACATAATTACAAGATAAGTATGATTAAATTTACAGACAAAGTCCGGTATTTCCAATCTTAAAGTAAACTAATAATACCTTTTCTCATCATCGTAACACTTATTTACAACAACTTTAAAATGGTGGAAACTGGTACTGGGTTCGATTTTTCTTAAATGATTGAACCAAATGCTGATCTCAGGTTTTTTTATAGACAAGTTATGTTCGTTATAGAAACTATCCTGACATCCGGATCTTGTTTTACTGGGTACAAGAATTGAGTATGTAGATTTTTAGTAAAATGCGAAAGACGAACGAACATTACAATGGTGTAAAAAAGGTGATAAGGAGGGCCAGGACCTATAATAATGATATAGGAAGATATAAAGCACACTATGAGGTAGAGGATAACACTTACTATGTGGAGGTATCTACGGGCGCTCTGCTTATCCCTAAAGAAGTGGCTATGTCACAGGAAATTGTGGAAATATGGCCACAGCCATCCGTGATTTTTGAAATTTCTAAAACATTTAAAACTTATGAAGCGCTTTCTGAAAAGCCTATCGAAGCGAGAGCTGAAACAAAAATAAACTTGTTGATTTTCGTAAAACAACAACTAAGTAGAATACTCTCGTTCTGATAACTGAATTTGAAAGAAAGTTGATGATGTAATTCCAACTGAAGAAGAATTCACTGGTAATAAAAATAAGTAATAAAGATGAAGAAAGTAAAAGGTAAAATTATTCTGGTTGATGACGAGTCCTACGAGCAGGATTTTCTAGAAATGGCTTTAACCAAAAAGGATTGGAGCATACAAATTGAATTTTTTAAGAGTGTAGACGAGGCTGTTGAACATTTAAAACAAAACGCTGATGAAGTTTTTCTTATTATTTCAGATATCGAAATGCCTAAGAAAAGCGGAATGGATTTTAAAAAGCTACTTAATGAGGACAGCTACCTCAGTCAGAAATCAATACCTTTTATATTTGTGAGCAACTCTTTATCCCGTGAAACGGTAATTCAGGCGTATAAATACAATGTGCAAGGTTATTTTCAAAAACCCATGACCCCAGGCCAACAATCCGAAATGTTTGAAATAATAATCCAATACTGGATTACATGTATACATCCAAATAAAGATGACTTACCTGAAAATCCTAATTTTAATTAAAAGATCAGCCCGAAAGGAAATAATTGTTATCTTTACATACTTCTTATGAAGATTGTATCTCAATCTGGTTTGTAATCCCTAATTGCAATTCACAAAATTTTACACTTTTCTTAACGGATAATGAAGGGACATTTCATGATGCTATGGAATAGAAATCATTGCATAACAATAATAACAAATAAAAAATAAACCGCGCGGAATAGCGCATAAACAAAACAAAATGAATAAAGGAACAGTAAAATTTTTTAACGAAGCAAAAGGCTTTGGATTTATTAAAGGTGAAAATGGACAAGATATTTTCGTTCATGCGACTGGATTAGTTCACCAGATCCAGGAGAATGATGAAGTAACATACGATACCGAACAAAGCAAAAAAGGTCTTAACGCTGTAAACGTCACAAGAATTTAAACGACACAAAAAGCAAACTTAAACAGTCTGCTTTTTTTAATATTATTAGTAACCCTCTAACCTTCGCGTAACCGGAATTAAAAAGACAGACATAAAGAGGTAGCGATAAAATGGTTTACCCGTGCCATATTGCTACCTGATCTGAAGATTGGGTCTTGGCTTTTGAGAGACCGACCCTCCAGTCTTATTGCCAGATTTTGATTCACGTAATAGTCAATATTAAGCGAGTAGCCATAAGTTCGAAACCCATTTTTTGTTCCTGTAATAACAATGATCTGATTTGAATCGGAGTAAAGTTCGGCCCGTGCCGCCAATATTAGTTTTTGAGTAAGTTTATATTGCACAATCATTACCGGTGAGTACCAGTTATAAAAAGAGTTTGAGTTTTTGGTTTGCTGTTCATAACCAATATCAAAACCTGTTATTAATCTAATTCGTTTGGTAAGCTGAAACTGCCCGTACACATTGTTGAAATATCGCCAACGCGCAACACTATCGGGATAAATATTTCCGGCAAATGTACTCCAGTTCAACGTTACGCTGCTTTTTGGTTTAAGAGTGAGCTGAGTTCCAAAGGCCGCACGACTATTTGTTGGTTTAATTCGCTGCCATCCATTTAAAACTAAAAGCGAAAAGTAGATTTTTTCGTTTTCAGATGTAGCGCTTAATCTCAAGCCGGTTTCATAATAAGGGGAATTGTCTGCTAAGATACTACGGGTTAAATTCCAGCAATCTTTACCAATGGCGCTTTCAAAACCAATGTGGGAAGGAAGGATACCGGCATCTAACCATAAATTACTTTTTTTTGCAATTTTAATACCCGCGTTCGCTTCCAAAATGTTCTTTGCGAAAACCGGTTCGGTTGCGAGATTGTATTGAGGATAAGTACCAACCATAAACGCCACATTACCGCGAATAGCATGACGCGAATAACTAGCTTTTAAGAAGCCCAGATTTAATGTGGGTTCATTGTGCCTGTTGTGACTATAAAAAAATGAGGGTCTTAGTTTTGATGCAGGTTCGGAAAAATCATAACAATAATAAATTTCCGAATAGCCTGAGAGACTAATAGGGCTCTTAGTGATAGAATCCTGGGAATAGATACATAGGGAAACATGAAGCAACAGAAAATGTATCGATATGCTGAAAATGCGTTGGCCCATTAACTTATTCTTCGAAGTTTTATTTTAACCTAATTCTAAAATAATTCTTATAATGTCGTTGTCAGTATATGTTACTTAATAGCTCATACCATAACGTTGCGTTGCCAAAATTTTGATTTTAACGAAGCAAAGGTAACGGGATAGTTATAAAGATTTTATAAAGAAAATAGAATTTTGAACCAATCCTGGTGTAAAAAGAAGGTTTGTTTTGTTAAACTTTTGGATACAATGAAAAAGGGTGTTGATTGCATTATAAAGATTTCAGATACTTAGCGAGGTCCAGCGGAATAATCAGTATATGCGTTCAGAAACAATTAATAAGTTGCGGCATTAAAACTTCTGAAAGTAAATGTGATCATGTAACGATCACTTCCTATTATTGATTGCTTAAAACTTTCGATGTAGTACCCTTTATTGAAAAATTCAAACAACTGGGGGTAATCAACCCATTGTTGTTCGGTGTCTTTTTGTTTAATATCGCAGAAAATGGTTATTACCTCCTGGGGCTTAATGCCGTTGTTTTTATTTTGATCCATTCCAATCCGAATTTAAGGTTGAATTAATACATACAATTTTTATACCGGGGTGCAGTTGGAAAAACAATCCCAGTAAGAAGCTATAGTAATACAATGTATTAGGTAAGTTTTCTCCCCTTTATTTTCAATTTATCCGTGCAGATGTTATGCCAGTAGTTGATTCTATTTCTAATATAATACTGAGATAAAGAACAAAGTAGAGTTAAAACATTCTCACAGATCCTCCTCTTGTAATAGAAGTTCCTTGTGTTCTACGCTTGCCGCAGGTATTTTAATTATAAAAGTAGCGCCTTTTTCTTTGCCTTCGCTTTGAACCTCAATATTCCCACCATGCAGTTCAACAAGTTTTTTTGTAATGGATAAACCTAAGCCGGTTGAGCTTTCGCCTCCTGTGGGCTGGGCACTCAAACCACTGAATTTCTCAAATGCCCTGTTCCTTTCATCGTCCGTCAACCCTGGGCCGCGATCCTTAACTTCAAAAAACACGTTATCTGACTCTTCAAATACATTAATTTCAATATCCTGTTCTTTCGGGCTGTATTTGATGGCATTGCTTACAAGATTATCCAGAGCCTCACCTAATTTGACAGAATCTGCCGTTATAATAGGGTCGCCATTTATATTTAGATTTAATTTTTGTCCTTTTTTAGCTGCCTGCGTTTTATTTCCGATCATCACCGAATCTACTATTTCAGAAAAATGCAACGGAATGCAATTAAGCTTAACCTGATCCAATTCCATTAGCGAATTTTTTAATAGCCCTTCAACAATTTGCAGCATATTATTTGCAGCATGTTTTATATAACCATTGTACTCGTCCAGTGTTTTTAACTGATCTTCTTTCTCAGATAAATCTGAAAAACCTAAAATTGCGGCTAAAGGATTTTTCAGATCATGTACTGCTATATTTAAAAAATCTCTTTGTTTCCGGTACGCTTTTCTGGCGGCTAAACGCATCTCCATTTCATCCATAATTATTTGAGCAAGATCCTTTAAAACTAATTTTTCTTCGTCAGTAATTTGTCTCGGTCTTTTATCAATTACACAAAGAACGCCCAGGTTATGTCCGTCAGCTGTTATGAGCGGTGATGAGGCAAAAAACTGAAAGCCGGATTCATGTGCCAGTACCGGAGTGATAAAGCTGGAAGCATAATGGCCCTTATTATAATAATTGTATTCTTTTGAAAGAAATGAAGAGCCAAATAAATTTATATCTCTTGGTATCTCCTTTTCTTTAAAACCATACCTTGATTTGAACCAGATCCTATCCTCATCTACAATAGAGATAAGAGCGGTGGACGCGCCTAATAACTTAGCTGCTAACTTCGTTATCCGGTCAAAATTTCCTTCGGGGGGAGTATCTAAAATTTCATACTTTGATACTTTATTTAACCGGTCTGCTTCTATATATTCCGGTGTTTTTTTTATGGCATCCATATTTACATCTTTAATAGCCTTTTTAATTTCTTCAATATCAAAAGGCTTTGAAAGAAAGGTAGGATTTTTAATAAATTTTTCTTCTTCAAGAAAAAAAAGATTTTCGGGCGCACTCACAAAAACGATCGGAATTTTTACTTTCGAGTATATCTCCAGAGCTGTATCAATCCCGTTTTTTTCTCCTTTCAGGAAAATATCCATAAATATCAGATCCGGTAAGTTTTCATTTTCTATTCTGGCCATTGCCTCTTCACCACTGGTTGCAAAATCAATTGTTTTGTATGCTAATTTGTTCAACTGATTGGCCAGATAAGCCGCGTTATTTGAATCATCCTCTACTATGAGAATTCTCATTCCTTCTATCATCAACTTCTGATAAGATATTTCTTTAAAATAATTTCTACTTGCCAATTTGCGAAGAAACTAACTCAAACCTTATACCAGAAAAGATATCCGTTGCTCAAAGAGAAATTAAGACTAAAAAGGGGATAATAATTACTATAACTGCGGAATATTATCAACTTAAAACACATTTAAAAGGGTGGCTTATAAAATGGATAAAGTTGAGTTTGAACGTTAGTTTTTTACAACCTGTTACTTTATTGAAATAAGTGGTTATCCGAAAAAGATTAATTACAAATTCAGAAATGAAATAAAGGAGAATGTTGGAGGAGGGGAGGCGGTAAACCGGTAAAAATAGTTTTGAAGGGGTTAATACGAAAGCTCTGGAACGTTTGTAAAACAAAAGAGAATAAAAGCAGCAGAAGAACTTTGGCTGTTATATCACTACTAGCGGAGGGGACAAGTTTCGAATCTTTTCCTGAGTGATTTAAAGCAAATACTTGATTTTATGAACGTAAATAATAAAGAAGAGATTAAGTTGCAACTGAAAATCTAAGGTCTCATTGAATAAGAAGAATAATCCCTATTCTGATTAGGATCGATATATTTAAGAATGTAAACTAGCCACATCATTTAAAAGTAAAGGTTTAATCATGGGCAAAGTGATTCATTTAACGAACAAGACCTTTATAGAAAAAGTATTTTATGGCAGGTGACTGAAGAAAACCCAATAAAAAAACCGGTCACATGGTGACCGATTTAATTTTTTCGCTTTTTGGCGAAGCTCGCTTTCGCGCTTCTTGCGGACTGTGTCCGCCGAAGCTCGCTTCAGTTTGACTATAAATATTTACTTCAAATAAAAAGGTCTGGATTTTTC
>JAJONO010000064.1 GCA_021323535.1 Bacteroidota bacterium | reverse complement strand
TGTCAGTCATAAAAACGCTTTTCGTTTTTGCATATTTGTCCATGGTGTCTCGCTTTAACGGATAAAACACTTGAAACTTATGAATCTCATCGTTCGAAGGGGTTTCTTCAGCGCATCTATTTCCCGACACTATAAGTACGAGTAGAATTGCAATATTTTTTAAACGCATGTCTATAGTGATAATGCCATTGGTTATAACGGATTGCACGCTGCGTCCGTTTTTGCTAAGTCCAAGTTATGCATTTAGGCGTTAATGCGCAAAAATGGCGCTACGCGTGCTGTTAGTACCTAGTTGCCGCCACACAGTTTACCTTCTGGTCACGTGTCCGCTGATAAATTTTATTGTTGTCGAATTTTTTTTAACGTCCGAACTTTTAATTTCTTGTGCGATAGGAATGCAATTTGAAAAATTGCCCGTTCTAATGTCCACAAAGGCGGGGTGGAGATTTTGCAAGATTATTTGGCGCTACTAAAACTATTTGCCTTTTAAAGAAGCGCCAAATGGGCTTGCAAATAGCGTTGGTATTTCATCTTTTTATATTGGTGGAAGCCCCAACTCCTTTAGAAATTTATTATGTGTATCTCTTGCTTTGGTTATGTCCTTGTCAATGTCAACGATTTTTTTGTTTACCAGTTTCAAGTCAATGAGTTCTTCGTCTAAAGAAGTGCTTACATAGCGTGAAATGTTCAAATTGAATTCGTTTTTTATGATTTCGTCCATTGATACTCTGCGGGAGTAACGGATTTCTTCTTTACGGTCTCTGTATGTTTCAACTATTTTGTCAATGTTTTCAGGTAGTAGGTTGTTTTGTCGTTTACCTTTTTCAAAATGGTCAACGGCATTGATGAATAAAACATCGTCAAACTTTTTGCATTTTTTTAATACCAAAATACAAACTGGAATACCTGTAGAGAAAAACAGGTTTGCAGGTAGTCCAATTACCGTATCAATATTTCCGTCCTCCAATAATTTTCTTCTGATTTTTTCTTCTGAACCACTTCTGAATAAAACACCGTGAGGCAATATGATTGCCATTGTTCCTTCTTTGCTAAGGAAGTGAAAACCGTGTAAAAGAAAAGCAAAGTCGGCCGCTGACTTTGGTGCAAGCCCGTAACTTTTGAATCGGAAATCTTGTCCCATTTCTTCTGACGGTTCCCAACGATAGCTGAACGGTGGATTGGCTATAATAGCATCAAATTCTAACTTTTTGGAAGGATTTATTTCCTTTAAAATTTCCCAATCGTTGACTAATGTATCTCCGTGATGAATTATAAATTCAGTGTCTTTCACTCCATGCAACAGCATGTTCATTCGGGCTAAGTTGTATGTCGTGATGTTTTTCTCTTGTCCGTATATTTTGCCGATTGTTCCACCTGCATCTGTCATTTTCTTACGAACGTTAAGCAACAATGAACCCGAACCACAGGCGAAGTCCAACACTCGTTCAATCTTTTTCTTTTCTCCTTTGCTTGGATCTTGACCGTCAAGCGTTACAATTCCTGAAAGAATGTCTGAAATCCTTTGCGGTGTATAAAATTCCCCTGCTTTTTGTCCTGAACCTGCAGCGAATTTTCCAATCAAGAATTCGTAAGCATCGCCTAAGTAGTCAACGTTTTTATCAAAGCTATTAATGCCTTCTGCAATCTTCTGAATGATATTGCAGAGTTTTTTATTTCGTTCTTCGTAGTTCTTACCGAGTTTATCGGAATCTAAATTGATTTCAGAGAACAAGCCTTGAAAGGTGCTTTCAAACGATTCGTTTTCGATGTATTTAAACCCTTTCTGCAACGTGCGAAGCAGCTCTTTGCTTTGAGTTTTAGCCAATTCTGCAATGCTGTTCCATAAATGAGAAGGTTCAATTACATAGTGAACTTTTCTTCGCATCTGCTTTTCAAAATCGCTTATGTCTTTTGGATTTTCTTTATACCATCTTGCAAGTGGTGTAACGCTTCCATTGGGTGCTGGATAATCTTTCCCCAACTCTTTTTTGGCCGCTGCTTCGTAGTTGTCGCTTAGGTAGCGTAAGAACAAAAATGAAAGCATATAATCACGGAACTGGTCAGCATTCATTGCTCCGCGCAACTCGTCTGCAATTTTCCAAAGTGTATTGCCTAATTGTATTTGATTATTTTCTGTCATGCTGTTGCTGCTGGAGTTGGTTCATTAAATATTTCGGGAAAATGGAACTCATATTTCGTAATGAACCCATTAAAAATTCGTTTGAATAGGTCTTTATTATCGCCAATCATTTCTTGTGGGTCATAAATGGAGTATTTGCCATGACTAAATAATTGCAAAGCTCTTTCAAAAAGTATTTCATCTTCTAAACCCTGAATACAGTCGTCTATTTTGTCATACCCAAAAAACGTGGCGGTCTTTTCAAGAATGCTACGCAAGGCATTGAAATGATATGTAAATATTTTATCGGATTCTACAACCTTTTTTAGCTCACTTATCGTAGCGATATGATGAAAAAAGGGTGTGTCGCTTGTGTCTTGCAATGCATATTCACTCGGACCTTTGCAGTGCAGGAAATACCGTTTGTTTTTCACCTTTCTGCCAAATTCGTTGAACAATACGTTGAAGAATAGACTGTGATGTGTGGAAATCACTGTTTTAATCAACATCTCGAATTTTCCTTCCTCATCCTTTTTTGTAAGTAAGTTTGCAACATCGCAAGCTATGGCAATGGCATTGTTTTCGTCTAATGATGAAATGGGGTCGTCAATGTAAATGTATTTAACCCAATCATAAGCAGGGTCTTTATCAATTACTAACTGGCAAATAGCTAAGAAGAAACACCATATAAATAATGTTTCTTCTCCTCTGGAAATTTTGATATTCTCAACTCTTTGTTCAACACCCTCAACAATAATGCTTCTTGAAAATCTTACAGTACCCTGTTCATAATCTATGTCAGCTTTCAAATCCACGTAATTATGTAAAAAGGATTCAATCTTTGCATCTAATTCCAATTCCCGCAATCCATCAAAAAATGCTGAATCGGTGTTAAGCTCTAAATATCTATCAGTATCGTTGATAAGGTCGTTATGCCAGGAAAATAAATCCTCTGTAAAGGCATTAAAGTAAAGCGTATCTCTTGAGGTTAAATTATCTTCATCATCATATACTTTGCCTGATTCTTTAAATTCCATTGAAAGCCGTGTTTTTCCTGTTCCATTATGAGCAAAGAACAGTACTAAATCTTTCAGCGGACGGTGGTCTCCAGTTAAGTCCTTACGAAAATGTGTGGCTATATCCATAAGGTTTGTAAATTTCATTACTTCGCTCATTATGTTACTTCATTTAGATTAGGAAACAAACCTTGTAATAAACCTTTCTTGTGTAGTTGAAGTCTTTCCAATTTTTGGCTTTGGGCAGATATTAACTCATCTAGTGATGAAAGGCTAGCAGCTATTTTTTGTTGTTCGTGAATTTCAGGAAGTAAAAACTCATAGTTTTCAACGTTGGGCTTTGATATATTCTGAACCTTAGTTCCTGCTCCGTGCCTACTAAAATAGATTTGATTTCTGTTAATTGCTATTGACAAAAAGTAAGCTTCAACTTTTTGATTTGGACGAATTTCAGCTACTCGTTGATTTAATACATATTTATTATCATCTGGTATTATAGCTGTCATTCCAAGTAAACCTGGCGCTTGTTCACTAAGAATCATAACTAAAGTGCCTTTGGTCAATGTAGCTACTTCAATATCTACATATCGCTTAGAGCTGACCAATTTACCATTTGTGTCAATTGATTTAAGTGTTATTAGTTCATACTTTCCTTCTTCCTTAACGTCATTTTCATAACTACCGCCGTTAAAATATGAGGATACATCTTTTAATTTTACTTTTTTCCACTTCTCACGAAACTCTGGAAAGCGGATGTTAGGAACTGCTCCACCTTCTTGAGGAAAAAGATTTTGAAGCAAACCTTTCCTGTAATTATAGAGAACTTCAAGTTTTTGACTTTCAGCATTGACAATTTTATCAAATGATAAAAGACAATCAGCTATTTTTTTTTGTTCAGAAGTATTTTTGATTATGGGTAGCCTACAAGTAATTATTTGACTCGGATAAATGTGTTTTACTGTTGTCCCCGAAACCAATTTAATAATTTCTCTTTTAGAACGGTTAAGTAAATAGCTTAAAAAGACGGAATTAATATCTTTTTTAGGTCTTAATATATTCGTATCTCCGCCGAGTATAACATCATCAAGCATAATAGCAGAAGCTTTTGCTAATCCAGCAGGCGTTACATCCGAACTTGGCATTAAAACATCTCCAACTTGACTTCGAAAGCCATCCTTTTTGTTTGTCTTAGAATAAATGACTGAAATCACCTCATTATATTTCGTAAACAACTCGCCATAATGAATGCAAGGTTCACTGCCATTATCATCTAAGTCTGATTTCGATAATGAGCTGCCTCTGAATACTTCACATATTTCTGAAACGGGTAATACCTTCCAATATTCTGAAAAATTCGGAAAGCGAAGGTTTTGCACCAATTTATTTTCGTTGTTCTTACTCATACACTTTCAGTCCTGAAATTTCCCGCCCTTCGGCTTTCTTTTTTAAAATAGGTGTCAATTCGTCCATCAATGTCAATTCTCTTTTTGTCCTTTCTTTCCAACCTAAGTCTAAAGGTTCAAAGAGTTCACTTAATTTATCAGCATCAAAAATCATTCGGCTAATGATTGCATCTGTAAATTGCTGCAAAGCCGCAACATCCAAGCCATTATCTTTTGCTATTTCTGCTAATCTTATGGCAATTTTTTTCTCCTTAAAATTTTGATATCCGTCTTTTATTTCATGCTCGTTGAGTGCCTTACCAACTTCCAATGTTTTGATGTAGTCAATAATATCTTCCCTTTCTTCCATCAGGTTGGCACTACTGCTCAACACACCAATAAGCTGGTCACGGGTCATTTTCAACTTTTTCAGTGTGCCTTGTGTATATTGGGCAATCAGGTTCATGATGTAATCATAATCCACTACCGATGAAGCAAACAATACGAATTCAAAATCCAGTTGCTGAATATTTTCAGGAGCTTTGTGGCCTTCTTTTTGCTGAACTTCTTTGAGTTGCTTAGCAATTTCCAAGTACGAGCTGCGGAACGAACGCAATTGCTCTTCGGGCATCAGTTCGTCAATTTTTGCTTTCTGTTCTTCGTTTAAGTCGGTGTATTGGTCAAGCTGTGTTTTAAGGCGTTGCACTTCTTTAAAGCGATTGATAAACTCCACACGGGCAGCATCCCCTTTAATGTTGTAAACCTCTTGCGGTTCTGCCACCATGTTTTTGTCTTCCATCCACTTCTCCATAGCTTTCACTGCCTCTCGATATTTCTCAATCACTTTCGGAGCAGGATCAACCAACCAAATTTCTTTAGGGTTTTCTGTCCCTTCATCACTAAATCTTGCAATGGCTCTGTCTACTTCGATTTGCTGTTGACGGAAATCAAGAATATTTCCAAATGGTTTTATAGTCTTTTCAGTACCCGTTGAATGCAAGGTTCGGTTAGTTCGGCTGAATGCCTGAATCAATCCGTGGTAGTTCAAGTTTTTATCAACATACAATGTATTGAGGTATTTGCTGTCAAAGCCAGTAAGCAGCATATCTACTACAATTACAATATCTATTTTATTTTTGGGTGGATAATCGGCATTACTAAACTTCTGAAATTTTATTCGCTGCTGCACATCTTGATAATACAAGTCAAATTCACTAATTCTGTGATTCGATTCATATTGTTTATTGTAATCAGCGATAATGTTTTCCAGTGCTTTCTTTTTCTTCTCTGGTTCAACTTTATTGTCAGCTTTTTCGTGTTCTAAATCTTCCTGCAATTGTTTTATGTCAGCTGCGTTTTTCTGACTTTTTGGGTCGCCATCTTTGGCTATTAATTGAGCAGGTGGAGAAAACACAGAGGCAACATTTAAACGAATAAAGTTTTCATCTTCTTTTAACTTAGCTGCTTGAATGACTTTGAATAGGTCGTAATATTCAATGGCATCGTTGATTGAGGCCGTTGCAAAAATGGAATTAAACCGCCTGTTATGTGTGGCCGCATCATGCTTTTTCAAAATCGCATTTACAACCGCTTTTTTATGTTCTGGGCTACTAACAGGTATATTCTTATCGGGTTTGAAATAGTCAATATGAAAAGGCAGGACGTTTCTGTCTTCGATGGCATGAGTTATTGTATACTTATGCAGCGGATTTTGAAAAATGTCCTTTGTGGTTACATAAGAGCCAACTGTTCCGTCAACTTTTTTGTATGTAGCGTTCTCTTCAAAAATCGGTGTGCCTGTAAACCCAAATAATTGTGCATTCGGAAAAAATTCTTTGATGGCTTTATGATTTTCACCAAATTGTGAACGGTGGCATTCGTCAAAAATGAAAACGATGCGTTTATCGCTTAATGGCTTTAAGCGTTCTTTATAGTTGTTCTTGTTGTTTGGGTCTAAAGCAAGTCCTAATTTTTGAATAGTAGTAACAATTACTTTGTTAGCGTAATCGTCAGAAAGCATACGTCTTACCAGTGTTTCGGTATTGGTATTTTCTTCAACACAACCTTCCTGAAACTTATTGAACTCCTCGCGGGTTTGTCGGTCAAGGTCTTTTCGGTCAACAACAAATAGACACTTTTCAATATTTGGATTGTCTTTGAGCAGGGTGGAAGCTTTGAATGATGTTAGCGTCTTTCCGCTTCCAGTTGTATGCCAAATATATCCATTGCCTTTGTGTTCTTGAATAGAATTTACTATTGCTTTCACCGCATAGATCTGATATGGACGCATTACCATCAGCTTTTGTTCGCTTGCCACTAATACCATGTATTTGCTTATCATTTGGCTTAGCGTGCATTTGCTTAAAAATTTCTCTGAGAAGTCATCTATGTGTGTGATTTTTTTATTGTCCTCACTTGCAAATTGATAAACGGGCAAGAATTGTTCGTCAGCATTAAAACTGAAATGAGAAGGATTGTTGTTGGCAAAGTAATAGGTATTACTACGATTGGTAACAATAAAAAGCTGCATAAAGCAAAGCAATGAGTTTATATAACCATTACCTGGGTCGCTTTTGTAATCCACAATTTGTTGCATGGCTTTTCGTGGGCTCACCTCCAGCGTCTTTAATTCAATCTGAACAACAGGAATGCCGTTAATGAGTAAAATAACATCATAACGGTGGTTGCTGTTTTCTGTGTTTATGCGTAGCTGATTAATAACTTCAAACTCGTTTTTGCACCAGTCCTTTATATTTACTAAAGTGTAATGCAAAGGCGTTCCGTCCTCGCGGCTAAACGTGTTGATTTCGCGTAAACGTTTAGAAGAAGAAAAAACATCTGTATTGATAATTTCATCCCTCAAACGGGCAAATTCGGCATCGGTCAAGTTTACTTTGTTGAGGGCTTGAAATTTTTCGCGAAAGTTCTTTTCAAGGGCAGCTCTATCCCGGATATCAGACCTGTAACCGTATTTCAGGTCAGATAACTTGACTATTAAACTATCTTCTATTTGTTGCTCTCTAATCATTTAAAAATTATCGGTCAAAATTACTTATAATCATGTTAATCAGTCTATGCATTCGCAGGAACTGTTCTCCTTCTTAATGCACGAGTAAATTTACTTTGTTGAAATGAGTAACTCACGCACATCAACATCAAGTACCTCCGCTATTTCAAAAAGCGTTTCCATTGTCGGTTGCATTTGATTTGTGCACCACTTCGAGACTGTTGTTCTGTTTTTATCCAACTCCTCTGCCAGCCAGTTATTCGTCTTTCCTTGCTCCGCTAATACAGCTTTGATCCGATTACTTGCCTTTTTCTTTTTCATGAAAAGTAGTCTTAAACATAGATTATTCTGCAAAATAAGCATAATTTGAAAACTCTATTTTGTTCGTTTTCAGTGTTTAAAGCTAAATATTTATATATTTAAACATAATAATTTGCTTTATAAGCATAATATGAATAATTTTAAGCAGATTTAAACTATAGATTAATCGGTGATGACAACATTCAGGAAATTAAAAATTCACACCAAATACCGTACTCGAAAGTATGATGAAACGAAAATTCCGGAAATCCGTCTCGAAGGAAAATGGCTTGAAAGTCTTGGCTTTAAAAGAGGTCAGACCGTTAAAATAAAACAGCAAAACAATAGGTTAACGATTACAGTTGTCAACGAATAAAAACTTGTCTGCCTTGCTGCCGGCAGGCCGCGCTTTATGGCCGGTCAGGCACGCGCAAAACACGCTTGCCCGTCGGCAAGCAACCAATTTATTTGTGCGCCGGCATTGCAGCTTATTTGTTTGGCTTTACCAAATGTCCTCCGAAGCCAAACAAATGTGCTGCAATTGCGATAGCCAACATGCGCCGTGTCCCGGCGAAAAGAAAAGCGTCGGAAAAAAATTAAAATTGTCCTGAGAAAAATTTGTTTAATGTTCGGATGTCCGCCCGAAAGCTGTCGACCAGAATGCCAGAAGTTTTTGAAAACGAAAGCTCTATTGTCTACCGTAAAATTGTCATTGGAGATGTCCGCGGCAATTGGTACTAACGGTTTGCAGATTGGCGAAGTGCCGCCTGCCGTGGCGTTTCGCTGAATCCGCCCTAAGGCGGAGGAAGCAAATCTAATAAAAAAGGCGGCATTTTGCCAATGTGCTGTTATGCCCAGTTTGTTTTGTCTTTGTCTAATGGTCTATACATGGTGCACGATAATACTGGCAAGTCCGTAGTCCATGGACTCACTTACATTTAAAGTCATAGTTCAAATACTTCACTTTTGGTTCTGTGCTGTCTATTTGCCAAATGCTACGTTGACCGTCTTTTTTTGGGTAATAAGTTACTTTACACGTTCTATATTCTGAAGTGATATATATTTTCACTATTGCATAGTCAAGGCACTTAGAAGTGATCGAGTCTGTAATTTCTTTTCTCCACGTCTTTAAAGCTTTAGCAGAGTCAATTCCGCCATGCATTTCTACTTTAACAGTCCCTATATTATTAGAGTCAGAAGGCGACTTAGCAACGAGTGGGTGAATGCGAACGCAGGAAATTATAGTAACCAATAATAAGGGTATAGAAGCACAAAGGAGTAACATTTTTTTTGTAGAATATTTAGAACTCAAGGTCAAAGTCGCTTTTTTTGTCTGTTTACGTCTGTTGTTTGCAAATTGGGCATAACGTTTGGCGGCTACTGGCCGTTGGGCTTTCGAAGCATCAACTGTCTATAACCTCAAATGTTTATTTAAAGATAAATGTTTAGTAGTGAGGTGCAAAATAAAAATGCGCTTCAGCGCACCTTAATGTCGCACCGAACGATGACCGAGTCTGCCCAATGGCCAGTAGGTGCTGTTAGTGGCTGCCTTTCAATTCGGGATAATCATCATTTGGTCGTCAAAATTTAAATTAGAAGTCAGTCTATTGTCAGTAAGAGAATAATAGGTCTGGACATTAAGGTCTTTAATTTCTAAACCAAATTTATTATTGTCGAACCACTTTACCTTTTTACTTAAGGTATAGATGCTGTCAAAGATGTGCGTGTTTTTCTTGTCGATAAGAGTCACAGTATTTTCTTTGTTGTCAGCGTTAACCGAAACTTTTAAATATGATTTCTCTAAATCTTTTTCGATGAATGGCCTCGCAATTTTCCCGTCTTTTGATTTTTTCTCAGGAAGGTTAATTTGAAAACGAAAGTTGTCTTTGAGTATTTTGTTGTATGCTTTGATGAATACTTCTGAGTCCCAGCCTTCTTTTGTTGACGCTTTTAATGTTGCGTTATGAAGAAGATTTAAAAGGTAATGTAGATTTTCTGTGTCTGCATTTGCATGGTATTTTTCTTCGTCAATTCCATTGAAAATATTGCAAATTGTCCCGAAGTAAATTGGGGTAAAGTCGGCGTCAACTGTTTTAAGTCGTAGTTGAAGAACAATTTTGTCGACCTTATTTGGTTTGTAACCATTGAGATTTTGTAGATACAGATCACAGACATGGTTTGCAATATTTCTGAATTTCCAGTCCGTCGGTGTCTGCGGAATTTTGAGACCAGAATAGGTTATTGTTATGTCAGTTATCGTCTTCATGTTGGTCGTCCAAGGTTGCCACTAACTACCTTATAGAAGCAACTTTATCACTCCTGTCTGCGCATTTTGGTAGGGTTGGGGTGATTGGCTCGCTTCTGCTGGAACCATAAAATTAATATTTTATTATAAAGTATCAAATGGCGATACAATTTTTTGAAGGCTCTTATTACTAACGTGCGTATATATTTCAGTCGTTCGACTCCTGCTATGGCCAAGAAGCTCCTGGATATATCTTAGGTCGGTTCCATTTTCCAAAAGATGCGTGGCATAACTGTGCCGCAACCAGTGTAAAGTAACAGGCTTGTTAATTTTACTCTTCTCAACAGCTTGTTTCATTACATTAGCCAAACTTCGTTCGTCGTATTTACCTTTTCCGTTTTGCCCCTCAAATAACCATTCCTTCGGCCGGTACGCCATGAAATAATCCCTAAGCAAGCCCAGAACTTTTTCAGAAAGAGGAGTAACACGGTCTTTCCTGCCTTTTGCCTGCCTGATTATTACTAAACCGCGGTTCGAATCAATGTCATTAAGTTTCAAATTCAAAAGCTCACTTCTCCTTAAACCGCAACTGTATATTAAACTTAGCATGGCTTTGTGTTTAATGTTACGGGGCGCGTTCAAAATCAGTTTTATCTCTTCCTTGCTCAATACATTTGGCAGAGCACGATCCCGTTTTGGACGATGAATCAATTCAGGCTGAATGCATCGCATTTCAATAGTAGTAAAGAATAATTTAATAGAATTCACTACTTGATTTTGAAACGAAGCCGAGAGCTTATTTCTAAGAATGTATTCATTATTGAAACAGATAACATCGTCATTTGTTATTTCATAAATAGGTTTGTTCGGAAAAAAACGTAAAAACGTTCTTAAAGCGTCAATATAAGTGTTAATTGTACTTTCGCTGTAGCGCCGCGAACGCATCCAATTTTTAAACTCATTTAGTTTTAGCTCACTTTCTTTAGGAAGTTCTTTTAAATTTTCATTGGTTTTTTGATTGTGCTTATTCATCGGAACTTCCTCAATAACGTCAAAACTAACCGCGCTGTAATCTATAAAAGCATGTCCCTTTAATAAATCCGACAGTTCCTGGTTCAATGCCGCAGAGTACGGTAAATACCAGCAGTTCATACTTTGACTCCAACGCAAAGCTTTATAAGCCCTTAACACCTTTAGTAGTTTTTCGTTTTTTGTGAAATTCAGTCGCATAACACACAAACCTTTATGATGGGCAATGCTTAAATTGATTTTAGGCGTTTTCATGCCTGCTAAATTACAATGAGGGTGAAGAAAGCAATGCTACGATTTGTAGATTATAATACTGCTGATTACGCGGGTGCAAACAGGTATTCCGGGACGGCTACTTTTAATAAAATCAATTCGCCTCCGAAATATTCTTAATCTCAGCGCCACCCCATTCAACAACCGTAAATCCTTCACGTTTAAAGCAAGGGAAAGGCTGAGGTTTAATGTCGAGGCATTTTACATTGCTCACATCCCTCCAGATCATGAATACGCGAAATAAATTATCGGGTTTTGGGTCAATGTTTAGCGGAGCATACTTATCGAATTCTTCATTGAATAAAAACCGTACAAGATTTGTTCCGTTTATATTCATTCGCGGAACCCAATAGGTGATGTAGTCTGCAGTTTCTTTTGAATTTAATCCCATCTGGCCCAGTTTTTCTTCAAGGAAAGAAACGAGATTGTTTTTGTCTACAATGAATCCTTCGTTTGAAAGAATATCTTTTGTTTGAATATTTGCCGCTCCATCCCAGAAAATGTAATGGTATTTTTTTGAATTCATGTCGATGGTTCCGTCGGGATGCGCCACAAAGTTCCAGCAGGAATTGTATTGGGGATAGGTAAAGTTGAGTTTACCATTTAGACTAAGTGTAATGTTTACGTTGATGGTTTGTTGAGGATAAACATAGATCACTGGCTTGTCGCAAATCACGGGCATGGTTGAGGATTTGAAGTGAACTGAAATTCCGGTTTTGTATCCGGGTTGAATAGAAACAGAATCTGTTTTTATTTCATAGAAATCTTTATTATGAAAAAAGCGGAACACATATTTTCCGGGCTTCAACTTTAAACTGTAAATGCCTTTTTTATCGGGAGTTATATCAATCCCTGTTGCATTGTAAGACATTTTTATCTGCGAAGGAATAGCTTTGTTGTATCCTTCATTAAATGTAAATGTGAACACAGCTTCGTTTCTTTTGAGAGCTTGATCAGCTTCGCTTTTACCAACTATATAATCAGGTAAAGATTTTTCGGTTCCGATTCCTTCCTCTGAAAAAACGGTTATGGAACAGGATAGGGCGATATACAAAAAGATATTTTTCATGTTAATGTGTTTTTAATGTGTCGTTAGGGTGGTACGTGGTATCAATGTGCGGACTAATACCACCGTCAACCATTTCTTCTTCTTTATGAGAATTACAACCTGAAAGACTCAGCATGAGACCAAGACAAAATAATGCCGCTGCTTTTAGGAATTTGTTTTTTATATTCTGATTTGCCTTGCGGTACCGGGTAAGAATATTATCCTGGTAAAGCGTGTGATCATTTTCAAGCTGATTACTGTAAAAATGCCCGCATGTGCTTTTTCCCGCGTTATCATTAAAGTAACATTTAATTTCATCCACCGACATTTTCGAAAAGTCGACCACAGTTTTATTACAGAATGAGCAATGTCTTCCGTTTTTATCGGGAGTCATTTTGTTCCAGTCGGCCGAACAGGGTTCAGCAATTCCGATGTTCAGGTTATTCTTCATGATTAATTTTTTATAGCATCAGTTGTGTTGATCTGCGCGCCACCCCATTCAACAATTGTAAAACCTGAACGATTGAATGAAGGTAAAGTCTGCTCCTTTACTTTAATGTTTGCGTTTCCTTCTAATCCCTCCCATAACATAAATACACGGAATAATTTATCGGGTTTTGGACTAACATCTAAAGCGGCATATTCATTATATTCCTCGTTGAACATAAAACGAATAAAACATGCATTGTAAGAACTCATACGTGGCCCCCAGTAGGTTATGTAATCTTCAATTTCTTTAGAGTTAAGTCCCATCGCCGACAATTTTTTCTCGAAGAATTCAATCGTGTTGCTTTTTTCCACTATAAAACCTTCGCTCATGTTTAATTTACTTTCTTCGAAATCGATTTTTCCATCCCAGAATAAATAGTGAAATTGTTTACCTCCTGAGATAATGTTTCCGTCTTTGTCGGCGGTAAATTTCCAACCCGATTTGTATTCAGGATAACTGAAGTCTATTTTTCCCTGCCCGAGTGAATCGTTCAGGCGGGCTTTTGGTTTTAAATTCATGCAGATCTCATCTTTAAAAGGCGCGTAAACGTAAATAACAGGTTTTTCTACAGTAATGATAATGTCTGATCTGCGAAATGTAACAATCACCTTAGAACGGTAACCGGGTTTAATGTTGATGGAATCGGTAGTGATCTCAAAATGTTTAGTATTGTAAAGAAATTTAAAAACATAAGTGCCAGGATTAACACCAAGTTTTCTTTTGCCTTTTGAATCAGGTTTCAGAGTTATCTCTTTTCCGTTGTAAGACATTCTGATACCGTCTTTAATAGCTTTTAATTCAGAATTGAAAAATTCAATTTCAAAAACAGCCTCGGTTGTTTTCAGGTTTTTGTCGCGTTCTGAAGATGATATCCGGTAATCAGGGATCCATTCTTTGGTTCTGGCATTAGAGCAAGTAACAGTTAACAGAAAGAAAACGAAGAGATAAAAAGCAGGTGATTTCATAGGTTGTTTTCATTGGGATGACAAAAGGAGCTTTTTTCCATAAAATTATCGCATTTTCTTGCTATTTTAGGTTTAGAAATGACGTATTCTCCTTCTATAACTGTTAAATGCCCCTGGTGCACCACTCAGTATGTGCGCCCCGATTTCTCCAACTGTAAGAACTGCGGGGGAATCCTGCCATTGATTAACTCGCCAAACGACGTTGGAACCAAGCCGCCACCGGCACCCCGCGAGCTTCCTAAAAAGTACATTCGCCGCATTAAATACACGGGAAATGTGATGAGCATGATTGGTTTTGTTTTTACCGTGGTGTTTTTCTGGAGTATTATTTTCCCGATCATTGGGATCTTTATCTGGAGAAAAGGATTAAGAGAAGCTGAGGAAGAATTAATACCACTTCAATCCGGAACGCCTGTCCTGGGAGAGATCGAAAGCGTACAGCGTGATTACTCCAAAAAACTAAACGGACGATCGCCTCTAACAGTTACTTTTTTATTTAACGCAAACGGACAAACCCACCGCGGAAGTGTTGGAAATATTTTCGATAATATTGATCTTACAAAAAAAGCAGGAGATAAAGTGTGGGTGGTTTATATGCCGGAAAATCCTCAGTTGAGCAGCATCTGGCCGCCGCTAAAGTAAAACATAGTTTAAACACACTTCGACGGATTCAGCCGAGCAAGAAATCACGAAGCTGCAACCAAGGCAGCAATTCTGTCGAAGACAGAATACTGTGTTCTTTTAAGCAGTTAGATGTTCATCTGCATAAAAAAATCCATGTGTGTTAAAAGCGGAAAGGAACTCAGGGCTATTTTTCCAGCTTCACTTTCAGCTCCTCCAATTTCTCTCCCCAGAATTCCTTCATTTTAGTTGCCATTTTCGAATCCTTGATTTTCTGATGTTGAACAACCACCTGAGATTTATCAGCGCCTTTAGAGTAAAAATCAACGCTCAGGTTGGTTTCATTATCGCTCCAGGTAATTCGTGCCGATTTATTTTCTGTTGCTTTACGAATCGTCATTTTTTCTTTGAGCCATTTTATTCTCAGTTTATCATCAGTAAAAGATGAATATAAAACGTGGATTGGGACTGCAATAGTTTTACTTATACTCACTTCAAAACCTCCTTCTTTTTCTCCACGCTCTTTTAATCCACGGTTCCATTCATAAGTAGTCGTAAGAAGATTCTGGTTCCATTCGCCGAGAGCTTCAAGTCCGTTAGTGTTGCTTACAAGGTCAAAGATGTCGGCGTGTTTCATTTTCTTAGCGCCTTTTTTGTCAAGCACTATGAACCAATCTTCAAGTGTACGCCCGGTTTTTTCTACAACAAGTTTATCCGTAATAATATTTCTTTCAGATTTCTTCATCATAAAAATTATTTTTAACACTAAACACTAAACACTAAACACTAAACACTAAACACTAAACACTAAACACTATTCGCACGTATTCTCCCTGTATATATCCACCACATCAAACACTTCACATTCTTCAAAACGATCGATCAGAGCTTCGCTTCCTTCATTCAGTTTTAGTTCCATTTCAGCTTTGTAAATTGGCCAGAGGCAATAAAATTTAATAGTTTTTTCTTTCAGTTTTAATTCAAAAAAATCAGGAGGAAGACTGAACGCCGGGAGAAGAAGTAAGCATCCTAATCCTGTGTTATGTGCAAAGGGAGTGGCTTTTTCGCCATTAGGGATCGAATGCCCCCAACCCAGCCAGGTATTATATTCATGCGGAAAACGCGCCATTTTTTTGAGCCAGCGTATGGGCCAGTAATTAGCTTCGTCTTTAAAAATTTCCGTCATCTCTTCATTATTAAGAGATAATTTCCAGTCTTCGGGAAGTAACATACAAAGCTCGGCATATTTGTGATCATCGAGTCCCGCAGGAACAGTCATCGCTTTATCACTCATGCCTGAAGTAATGAGTACATGAAACGGAAATTCCTCACTTGGTTTTACCCAATGAACATCAATGTGAACCTGGTCGGAAACCATTTCATGATATACGCCTTCAATTTTACCAACATGTGTCTCGATATGTTTTGTAATTTCTTCAAGATGTCCGCCCTGATCATGCGGAATTTCAAATTCGTTTTTCTTTACGTTATCATAACGGTAAATCGGGTTTCCGCTTGGAGATGTTTCATTTTCACTCATGACTGACTGGTTTTATGTTTAAATTTTCTTTTGTAATAAAGCCAACTTCGTTTTGTTCCACTATTTTTTCTTCTGAAGATTTAGTTTCTTTCAATTTATACGGAACGATAGGATGCACCAATTGTCCTATATAGTTTTTTGGAGTGGGCTCGTGAATTCCGAATGATTCGGGTTCGTGAGCCGGACAAGTATACGTTCCGAAAATAATATCCATGAGCGGAGAAATGTTGGCGTAGTTTCCTGCGTCGCGTGATTTATCATGGTGCCAGTGATGCAACTCGGGTGCGCCAATGAACCAGCGAAGCGGACCAATAGATAAACGTACATTGGAATGAATGTAAATGGCCCAGATACCCCGGAATGCTATGAAACCGGAAAGCGTTTCGAGAGGAAATCCGAGAATGAAAGCGGGAAGATTAATAATTCCTACGGTGTAAATTGTATCAAGCGGATGTTCGCGGTGAGCTGCAAGCCAGTCGAGGTGTTCAGAGCTGTGATGCACTTTGTGAAAGCGCCACAGAAATCCTACTTTGTGTTGCAGTCGATGTGCCCAGTAAATTAAGAAATCACTCAGTAAAATTACTTCAATGGCCTGTAACCAATAAGGCTGAGAAACAACTGAAGCCCTGAAGTTTTTTGGAACAATTCCATCTAGCCATTCGCTGAAAAAAGTGAGTGCCCATAACACAAGTGCGCCCCACACGAAATATTGCCCGAGTAAAAAACACATATCAAGAACCCAATGCGGACGAAAAAACTTCTGATCTTTTTTTGCAGGAAATACTTTTTCCATTGGAAGAAAGATGATCACCAATGCAATAATGCTTAATCCGGTCGCTTCAGCTATTCTTAAGTAGTTCATCCGGAAATTATTTTTTCTTTTTGGAAGTATCTTTTTTTGGCTCAAACATCATCCTTGATTTCGAACTTCCCATATAAACAGGCGTTGTTATTTTTGAGGTGTCGCTGTCATCAAAACGAATAATGTCTCCGGATTTTGAACTCATCATAATCTCCATTCGCCTTGCCGAATCTTTTTTATACGATTCGGAATTCGTACTGGTATTTGTATTCTGATTTGCATTGGAAGAATTCTTATGAAGATCGGGTGGCAGTTGCATGGATTTTGAACTTGGAAAAACAGTCGGATTAACCGGGGGAGAATCAACGCGTAATATATTACCACGATTCGATGATAAAGAATCAGTAATGGTATTATCAAACAAACCTCCTCTGTATGCTACAAATGCACTAACCAGGATAATAAAAATTGTAAGGGTTATTGCTTTTAAAAATTTAGATTGCCTCATCACACTGATTTTTATTCTACTAATTTACCAAAAGAAAGAAAATATCCTAAGCGTGACTCCGTGAAAGTGAAAGCTGACTTGGTGAAAAGGACATTTTTAACAATTCAGGAAGAACGTTTACGGAGGAAAACCGAAATCAGATAACATGCGACACATGGAAGAGCGATCCACACAAACTCACTTTTAAGAACCCTTATACCTTTTTGCGAAAAGAAATGCGCTATTCCTATTGGCGAAACTTTTATTGGTCGCCAGGGAAAGAAGTAACGGTTGTCATCAAATGGCGATAGGATAGCTATTCCCAGCCCACCGCTGGTAAGCATGTCCAATAACCCATGTGAGGCTCCACAAAGGAATAAATAAATGATCCGCATGATCCTGCCGGAGTTTCTTTCTTTTGTGAAGGCAAAAAAATCAATGATTACAGCGAGGATCAGGCAAAATACGAGGGAATGAAAAAAACCACGGTGACCAAAAAAATGTTCGTAGGGAACAAAATTAAACATGATCACATCCAGGTCGGGAAATACAGAACATACGCATCCCCAGAAAACAAATTTAAATGTTGGTTCCCTGAAAAAACTTTTTCCGGCAGTTATTGCCACCAATGCATGTCCGAACGCCGAAGCCATTTTAGCTCATAGGGGTGCATATTTCTATCAGAAAACCTTCCGGGTCCCTGACATAAGCTACAGTTTGTCCCCACGGTTTTGTTTTCGCTTTTTCAATTTCAACGGCGCCAGCTTTTATTGCCGTACTACAGGTTTTTTCCACATCATCGGTGGTAAATCCAATTTCGATACCGAACGGTTTTGAAGAAGGATTACTTTCGATAAATCCTTTTGAGAGATTAGAGCCCGCTAGTTCAACCGAACAAAAGCTGAGTGTTGTTTCTCCCGTAATGAGTTCGGCGTATTCATTCTTTTCGGAAATGAATTTGAGCTTAAAGCCAAAAGCTTCCTGGTAAAAGGCTGCAATAGCTGCCACGTTCTTAACATACAAAATGGTATAAGCGAATTTTATCATGCCTGAAAAGTACAAATTTTATTGGCACAGGCTTTTATGAAACTTTAATATGAAACGAATAATTCCAATACTTTGTTTGCCTGTTGTGTTATTTTTCGGGTGTTATCCAACTACTAAAATAACCGGCTCCTGGAAGAATGAGAAGGCGACAAAAAGTTATAAAAGTATTTTTGTGGCCGCGCTCACAAAAAACACCATTATTAAATCTACGGTTGAGAACGACCTCAGTTTTGCCCTCAACTCCTACAGTGTTGCAACGTTAAAAAGTCTCGATGAGTTTCCCCCAAGCTTTGCACAGGATAGTGTTCCTAAAGAAGAAATGATGACTACTGTAAAACGTAAGGGAAATGAGGCCATTCTTACAATATCCATCCAGAAAAAAACCACTGAGTCAAGATATATTGGCGGGGCCTACACGCCGGTTGGAAGGTTTGGATACTACGGTAACTTCTGGGGATATTATTCACATTGGTATCCTTATGGATATAATGATGCTTATTACACACAGGACGAAATTTATTACCTGGAAACAAACCTGTACGATGCTAAAGATGAAGTTCTGATATGGTCGGCGCAATCAAAAACCTATACCTACGACGCATTGACTACTTTTTCAAAAGAGTTTGCAAAAAATATTACGGAACGTATGCGAAAAGACGGAATCATTCCTTAGGGGAATTTTTTCCACTTACCATTTTCCACCACAACTTCGTATTTTGAATTCAGGATCAGGATCGGGATACTGGACAGACATTTTTAAATCGCCACCTTTTTTTACACTCGTTTTGATTTGCCACGTATGTTTTAATTCAGTCGTTCTTCTCTGTTTGTATTGTGCCGTGTTTACCAGGCATGCGTGCATGTAGATCTGAGTTTTAGCATAAGAAATTTGTTGTACGGGTTTAAGATCTGAAAAAACATCTTTCATATTTTCAAGGGTACAATCATAATACTTCATAGATTCTTTGCCAATGTCTTCGAAGCACATTGAAAAATATTCGGACCCATATGTTTTTTCTCCATCAATGTAAGTCAGAAAAGCTGTTGCCTCATTATTTCTGAAATACGATTCTATGGTTTTGGTTTCATAGCCACTAACAGAACAATAAACTTCTTTAATGAAGGCATAGTCATAAGGAATAGAATCCAGTCTTTTCTGAATCCTTTCGGAGGTTCTGTGTTTAAGAATGTACTTGATGCCAGAAAGATCATGCTTTTTGTCTGAGGACCTTAGAGCTTTTGTTATACTATCGATACGGAAATCCTGTCCTTCTGAATAAAAAAAAGGAAAAAGTAAAATCAGAATGTAAATTGTTTTTTTCACCTGCATTTGTATTTCTTATATAACAAATCCAGGTAACAGCTGTTATTTCTTTGCTGTTTTTGCCTTCCAGTAACTGATTATTCTCTGGATTTCCTCAGGATGTACATATTTTTTGTAATAATTACCTTCTACAGTTTCACTGATAATAAGTCCATCGCCGTTTTCTTCGCCCAGAAAGTAGATGTCAATATCTTCATCACCCGCCGCTTTTTTTGGTCCGGCGAAAGTGGCTTTACTAAAGTAAATATGACAAAGTACGAGGTGAACCATAATTACTTTATCCTTGTCGTTAAGCGCGGCGATTAGTTTCTCTGTTGCGGGTTTTCCAGTTTTGATGAGCTTATAAGCATCTGAACTTTTAAATTTAAAATAGGTTTTGTGTTCATGATCAATAATGAACTGATCATTATGCAGTTTTTTTATATAACCATCGGCTTTCCGCAATTGTGCAAAACAACAGATGTTAACGAACGTTAAGAAGAAGAGTATGGTCTTTTTCATAAGGTGTTAATTACAAGTTTCGGACCAAATTACCCGAATAAATGTTATCGCACTTCCAGAATTTTTATTTCTGTTCTGCGGTTTTTACGGTGAAGGTTTTCTTTTTCTTCCGGGGCTCGTAATTTCAGAATTTCCTGATCAGCTATAAGTGGTTTGTCTTCGCCGTAGCCCCTTGCCGTTACTCTGCCTTGCGGACAAGAGAAATCACGGATCATAATATCACGTACTGAATTCGACCTGCACTCCGTTAATTTTGTATTGTAATAAGCGCTGCCGCGGCTGTCTGTGTGGCATCCTATTTCAATAACAAGGTTTGGATGCCGGAGTAAAAACTGACTGATGAGTTTCACTGAATCTTTGTAATTGTAAAGAACCTCGCAACTACTTAATGTGTATACAATTTCTGGAGGCTGAATGATATCTCCTTTTTCAAAAATACTATCAGTGAGTTTTTTGTAGTTTGCTTTAACGGTCTTATTCGTTTTCGGAGAAACTTTTTTTGTTTGCGCAAAGAAAGTATTCATAAAAGCAAACGACAGAATAAGAATAATGTTTAAAACGGTTCGCACCTATTAAAGATACAAAACTTAAATCGCATTCTGCGAAAAGCTTTCTACAAGAGAAGTGTTATTTTTTTATTATAAATAATGCTGACTCCGAATGCAGGGGGCTTCCCGGAATTGGCACGAGTTTAGACAAAAACAAAATGATGCGTAATAATGATTATACCAACTGCAGGGTCGCAAAACCCGATGATGCCGAAATCATTGAGACACCGGTAACATCTTTTTGGCTTGATAGCGAAGGAATTTTATATTCCCACCCTCGGGATGTTGAGCGAACAGAAGAAAATGTAAAACATAGTTTGGCCATTTTAAAAGAACGACTGGGGGATAAAAAAGTATGTATGATCAGCGATACAACTTATACTCCTCCTTATACAGTTGATGCGCGTATTCTTCTGGCAGAGGAAATGCCTAAAATGTTAAAGGCAGTAGCGGTCCTTTCCTGTTCGCCATTGGGAAAAATGATAGGAAGCAAGCTGTTTATGTCTAAACCCTTACCTTATCCTGTAAAAATGTTTGATGATCCTGATAAGGCAAAGGAGTGGATCAGGCAATATATTTAGAAGCTGCAGGGAGGAAGTCGCCCTGAATGTAATCGAAAGGCTCATGCTGCTTATTACATTGGTTCTGTAAAATTAAAGAGGGGCAGCGTAACGATAGGACCCTTTCATGGATTTGAATTCATTCCCTTTCTCTCTTAAAAATTCAATCGAAAAACCTTCGGCCCCGATCCAGTCAACAACTATTTCAATGATTCCTTTATACTCAAACACAGTGAGTAAATTGTAATAATCTACGCCGAATTCTCCTCCATCATCCACTCGCCACACACTTATGTCGTTATATTTTGCAGGAAAATTCAGCCATACAAATTTTTCTTTGTTTATATAAACAAGAGCGGCGAGACAGGAATCTTTTTTTCGTTCAAACTCTATAATGTAAAAGCAGGAGGCATTGTCGATCTGTCCGAGACATTTAAACTTTTTTATTTTTCTGGCTTTGCTTTGTTCAATTCTCATACGTAAGGGACCGGGAATATTCGTACTGTTGTTTGGAACAAGCGATACTAATTTTCTTTCTTTTAGAAACTTTTCTGATAAAAGCACATTGGAACTATCGTGACTAACTTTTCCGGATGTTGTTTCGAAAAAATAACCGCCGCATTTTTCAAAGTTGTAATAGGTTTGTCTGCCGTTATCTTCTTTATCGGCAATTCTTTTTTTTACGAATGAAACCGGAATAAGTTTCCTTTCATCAGAAAACGATTTGGTGAGTGAGGAAGGATCTGCGAGCGAATCGGCTAAAGCAAGAAGTTGCGTGCCTGCTTCATTACAAAAAGCAAACTCGATTCCGGTAACAGAACCGGTTTCTTTTTGTTCAGGATTTTCCAGGACTGTTTTTGCTGTATCGCTTACAGTTTTTATAACTGCCGAATCTTTTACCGGAGGAATAACTTCCATGTATCTGGGTTCGGAGGAACAGGAAAATATAATAAGTCCAATAAAAGAATAAAAGATATTTTTCATAGTGTAAATATATTGGAATATTTGACTGGTCAAACCTTAGATCGCGAAGGATCGTTACAAAAACAATTACGTTCGTTACATTTTTTTAAAACATATTGTCTGATTATGTATCTTTATTTGTATGATAAAGATTAAACAACCCTTGCTATTTCTGATGCTTGCATTTATGTCTTCATTTTCGCAGGCTCAGAATTTTACATACCTGAATGCTTCTGGTGGAAATAGTGATCAGTCTGTTACTTGTCCCGATTCTTCGGTGATTATTAATGGCGTGCGATTTGTGAAAGTTGATAAAAACATGAATATCGTTTGGGCCAAGACCATGAACGGTTTTAGCATCTCTAATATTCTTTTGTCTAAAACCGGAAGTATTTTTTTCTCGAACTCCAATACTATCGGAAAACTAAACGCCGACGGAACATTGAACTGGGTCAACGATTATTACGATGGTTCATCTACGGTAAATTCCTCTCACCTTATGCTTGATGGAGACAATAATCTCATCGTAAGTGGTACAGGAATTTTCGGAGGGCAGAGTCGTTCCTATTTTATCAAGCTTGATACAAACGGTGCTATTCTTAAAACAAGGCTTTTTGATGCGTTCGGCTCTAACGACTTCCTTGATTTTAAAATGATTTCTGATTCTGCAAATAATTATCGCTTTTTTGCAACCAGTAATCCTTTTTTGAATGCCTCAAAGCTTATAGAAATATTCAATTATTCTGAAGCTCTTGATGTGATTGACAGAAGGCTTTGTGCTTTTGGAATTGGATATGAGTCAACCACAAACCAAGGCGCCTCATATACTTTTTTTAAATCTCGGGTGGGATCTTCTTTTTATCTCGGCCTTACATATCCAAAAATGAGTTTGCAAACCAACACAAGATTATGGCGTTGCGATGAGTATGGTTTTAAGTGGGGGCGGGATATGGGAAACTGGGTAATGAGCAACGCTTTTAATGGCTTTAACGAAGATGAAAAAGGAAATGTAATTCTTCTATCGGAAGGTTCTAACGGGTACCTGGCATTTGCTATTTTTGATTCTACAGGAGTACAGCAGGGAACCAACCAAAGATATTCAAGTAACCACTACACCACTTCCAGTCATGTTCACGTTATTCATAACAACAATTATTTTGTGGATGTTGTTAGTAATTATATTCCTTCCAACCCTCTTACAGTGGGTAAAATTAATTCTTCACTTACCTGTACTAACGCAATCCTTAGTTGTTCAGGGACGTCAACACCCATTTTTACCGTAGCATTCAATGCTCCAGCAAAATACGTGATAACATTAAGTAGTTCGGTCACTGCGGGAGCGGTGTCAGCGGCCAATGATTTTTCCCTGGCCGCAAACTATTGTCAGGTTGCTGGTGTTGAAGAAACCGATATCTCAGAAAACTCAGTTTCAGTTTTTCCCAATCCTGGTAATGGTGGTTATAAGTTAAAGCTTCCTCTGAAAGACAGGATAAATGAATTAAAAGTATATGATGCTGTTGGCCGGGAAGTTTTATATATCGAGCATCCTGAAGATAACCTTGACTTAAATTTACAAGACAAGGAAAAAGGAATTTACTTCCTGAAAATCACAGCAGAGGACCGGACTTTTTTTGGGAAAATAATAAAGGAATAGAGCCGGAAGTTTTTTTACTTTTTTAAATACTTGTTCTTTCCTTCCTTTACCGAACTATAGAAAAGTAATCTCACCGGTTTTTATTTCAGACTGATACTTTTCCATGTATCCAATGCCCACTGTTTATCCTTATCATCATCAAAATACAAAGCGCATTGTACGGTTTGATTATCAGCAAAACAAAAGGCGTAAATAACTTTGTAAGATTTTGTTTCATCCGATTCTTCGATCATGTGTCCTGTTCTTGCCACTTTATCATCACTCAGTTCAAACTTTTCAAGAATGGGTTCATGGCCAGGGTCTCTGTCGGCATATCTCTCTTTGTGCGATTTATAAAGTTCATCTTTTGTTCCCTCGGAATTCCAGATGATCATTCTCACTGTTTTTCCTTTCATCACGTAAACAAGATCGCCGTCCTCTTCAATCCGCCTCATAAAAAGATTGCTGATGTCCATAGTCCACTCTTTTGTAAGCTGATGAGTGGAAACATGATCGTCAGGAAATTCAAAATCATTTACTTCATACCAGTCGCCGTTTTCTCCCTGTCTTTCAAAAACAGAACCTACAGGGTTTAAAAGTAAATCTGCTATAGAAGGATCAACTTTGAAAATAGTTGTTGGATTATAAATACCTGTATTCTTAGGGTCATCAGTATATTCCTGGGTTTCCTGACCTGAAAAAATACGCCAGCCACTATCCTGTTCATTTATTGGTTTCTCTCTGTAGAGAAAACAAACTTTCTTTTTTTGCTCCGTAATTAATTTAGAAGCCATCACGGCGCCTATTGCCGGATAATCTTTGAACAGATTTTCTTCCGTTTTTTTCTTGCTGAAAAATCCCATGTTATTGTTTTATTTTAAGTATCACACGATACATCATCCCAATCTTGTCCCATGTAATTTACAAGCCAGTTAAGCGCGTAATGCCTTTCGTAAACAACGCCAGGGTGCGCTTCATTCATTTCCTGATTTTTAATTCGCGCATCGGTGCAGGCCCAGTTAATGCGATAATATAAATCATTCGCGTCCAGAATTTCGGACTTCGATCTTGACGCTGAAAATGAATTAATAAAAGTATTCGGATCTTTACCGCCCCCAATAGGATATTCCTCCGGTGGAATATTGTCGAGACTGCACATTTCGTCCGGGAGACCAAGTTCAGGAACTTTGTTGAGGGCCCACATCAATGTCCAGATGTCTTCGCATTTCCAGGTTTCGTAATTCTTTTTTTCATCGGTAGGATCGCTTAAAAAATCTTTTTCATTGGGAGTTATAAAGTCCCAAAGCTTGTGTTTCTTTAAATAGTCTGTTGCTTCCTGTCCCGAAAGATGATTAAAAGCCACGCCATTTGTGACAGCGAGTACGGTGACACGCTGCGCGATTTCTTTTGGCGAGCGAATGGTGGTGTTTGCTTCCGACTCAACGCAAGGAAGATTTTTGTTGGTTTTAATATTTCTTTTTTCGAGAAAAGATTCGCTTCTGTTCTTTCTTTGTTTTTGATCTTCTGTGATTTGATCCTGGTTCTTATCAAAATGTTTTGATTCAATATGGATTTCAAGATTACTGATTCCTGAATCTCCTTTTGTATCAAGAATTAAATTAAGATTTTTGTCAAGGAAATGTTGAGTGTCCGATTTGCTCAGAATGCTTTCAGGTGATACGAACAGAAAAGCGTCGAGTTCTTTAGCCAGTTCTTCTGCAAATTTTTTAGCTTCAGGAATTTCGCCCGCTTCCTGCGTTAATGAAAATTCACAGTTCATGGTCAGAATTTTTCTCATCAGCATCCCCTGAACTTCTGTGTTCTTCGCAGGGAGAGAACTCACAAAGCCATACATGCCCTTAAGGTTGGCGGTAAGCGGACTGTCATCAACCTGGGGCAGCTGGTAAGAGGGTTCTTTCCTTTCCCTGTAAGTGATTGCCAGTTTTTTGGTGGATTTAAAAAAACCACCTTTTATTTCGATCGTCAGAAATTGTGATTCTTCCTGGAAATCGAATGAGAACTTCGAATTTGGAAAATGCTTTTCAGCTATTTTACAAACCTTGTCGAAATCGTTGTAATGTGAATAAATTGTACCAATCATTTTTATTTCTTTTTAGTCTTGATTAAAATGTTCCATCGACATCCAGTATTTGTCTTTAAAAATTTCAAAACTGGTTTCGTATTGAGGGTATTTTTTTGCAATTGTATCAAGTACTTTAGACGGCTTTCTGAATTCTTTACAGGCAAAAAATATTTCCCGTTCTCCTTCACAGGTTTGTCGTCCTATATTGAGGTATCCTTCAGAATCTTTTAGCTGGGTTAGTATTTCTTCTTCAATATCTCCTAAAGCCTGGTAAGTTTTTTCGTCGGGCATTCCATTGTTCCGTGAACCGTCGTATTTCAATACGACGATCATCATCCATGGATGAGAAGCTTTCGCGTCCCAGTTCAACAGATCGGTATTAATGACGGCAATTAACGCGTTTCCGTTTTCCTGTTGAGCTTCCAGGATGGAATAATTGTTTTTGTCTGATTCGCGCCATACGCTTTTGTGTTTTTCAACAAATTCTTTTTCTCTCCAGGTAAGAAAGGAATGTAGTTTTTCTACTGGTATAAGTTCCTTCGCGGCTTGTGAGGGTCCGATCACTGTTACCTTGTCAATCATTGAAACAGAATTAAGTTCACCCAGATGATTATCCAGGAAAATATAAACACCGTTATAAAAGGTGTCTTTCTGCCGCTCGTTATAATCAGGATGAACAATGGTTATATCAATTTCATCGGGGTAAGCCGGATTCTCATTGCTGTAAAAGCTAATGGTTTCGTTACCAAATTTAATTCCTCCCATGTCGACTGAATACCGGCTGGTGTCCATGGACTGTTTATGTGCCGTAAATTTCCAGGCTGGTATGTTGGGGGCCGATTCAACCAATTCTTCAATGAAAACCAGCGTTTGTATTTTCCCGTCGGCTGTGAAAATAATTTCAGCCGTGTTCTCGTCTAACATGCCGGCAAGAAAGTGAAAGCTCTCGTTTAGTTCAGATAACTTAGGCGAGAATTTATTGACGAAACCTCCCTGGATATTATCACTGCTTTTAATAGCGTTATAAAATGTTTTTTCGTTTTGTACAAACCAGTCCCAGAATTGTTGATTGTTACTGAGGTTATCTTTTTTAGAACTGAAAATATTTTTTAAAAAGCTCATGTTTTGTTAGTTTAAATTTTTACCTTCTTCAATAAGTTCTTCCAGCTTTTTCCATAGAGGAGCCGGAACCGGATTGTCTATGTAGAGTTTATTCTTAAATTCTGCATGTTCTTTAAGATACATGGATAATAATCCTGTGTTCTTATCCAAAATGCTTTGTTGCAATTTTCGGATAGGTTTTTTCCTTACGCTCCTTACGGTTTCGTCCGAGTTCATCGGTGACACAATACACCATCTCAGCGACTTCTTCTCCACAAATGCTTTTTATTTCGCTGTAAGACACTTTGCAGTCTTCCATAGTATCATGCAACCAGCAGGCAGAAATTATATTTTCGCGAATTCTTTGGCTTTTGATACGATCATATTTAGGTACAAAAAAACAGGTACCGTTTCCAGTACCTGCATATTTTCTTTAGTTTAATTCTTCTTCGGATTATCATTTCCTTTCACGGTTCCCGTATCCTGGCTGCCTCCGTCTTTCTTGTTTCTGTCCATGATACCGTCTAACAACTGAAGGCCAAGTAAACCGTTGATTGGTCCGTTTTGTCCGTCGCCGTTTCCGGTGATAAGGACTTCAGGAATGATCTTGATTTTTTCTTTACCAATTTGTTCAGTCACTTTCAGTTTAGTAAAGTTATCTCCACCCATGGCTTCTACCGATAATTTATAAGCAGTAGCATTCGATTTACCAATGGCAAGAATTTTCTCAGCTTCCGCATTACCGGTTACCGAAATCTTTTCTGCTTCAGCATTCGCCAGCGCTTTAATTTTTTCCGCTTCCGCATTCGCCGTTACTTTTGTTTTTTCAGCATCTGCATTCGCAATAATTTTTAAACGATCGGCTTCTGCTACCGAAGCAATTTTTACTCCGCTTGCTTCTCCGGTTGCTTTCTTCACAGCAGCGTCGGCAATTCTTTCAGCAATCAATACACCCTGGTCGGCTTTCACAATTTCTTTTTGCATATCAGCAACCGCTGTTTCTTTTTCAAGCGCCTGGCGTGTTACCTCTGCTTTTTTCTGTGTTTCGTAAGTGGTGTTTTGTTCTTCCGCAATTTTACGATCGGTCAATGTTTTCATTAAGCTTTCCGGCGGAACAATATCTCCAATAAGTGTATCCACACCATTTACATTATATTGATCCAACACTTCGCTGATACGTTTCTTAGCAGCGTCCTGTCTTTCTTTACGCGAACTTAAGAAAGCGATTACATCACTGTCCTGCGCCGAGTTACGAAAGTAGTTACCAATGGTTGGCTCTAAAACCTGGCCCACAAGATTAACCATGTTACCAAAACGCGCAATTACTTTTGGCGCTTCCGTAGTTGGAATGTGAATGATCTGCGATACATCTAAGTTAAAAGGGAAACCATCTTTTGAACGAACGGTAATTGTGCTTAAGTGTTTATCTAACTGGTGAGCCTCGCTGCGTGCATTGGCCCAGTTAAGTACGAGGTTAGTTGTGGGTACTAATTCAACTCGCATAATATAGTTGTTGATGGGGTATTTACCCGGACCAAGTGGCTCGGCCCAAACGCCTTTTTCTCCTTTACTTACAATGTTGCCATGTTTAAATTCGGCACCACTGAGATCTTTTCCTTCTTGTCCTACATAAGAAATAACAACCCCCACTGATCCAATCGGAATTTCTGTCATTTTAATCTGCTCAACGCTTGCGAACCATGGATTGAGATAATACGAACCTGCAAGAATAACCTGCGGTTGAAGACCTTTATTACCTCCAGCTGCAAGAAAAGCATCGGCATCCTGGAAATTATTATGACTAGGAACGTTTTTACCCGCAATGCTGCCTTCTTCAATTGGCATACCGTCGAGCGTGGTTACAATTCCAACCATGTTCTCATTCACAGTAAACATATCTACAGTGAAAATCTCAAATAAAAATGTATTTAAACGATACGTACCTGCTGTAATGTAAGCAGACTGGCGACCTTTTCTTCCTCCGTTATTGAGAAACGCTACAGCGTCCTGGAACGAATCGCAGTTAACACGACGCGCGAGGATATGTCCCGTTTCAAGTTCTTTACCATCTTTAGCTACAAGCAAACCAATTTTTCCTTGTGGAATAATAGTGAGCGCTTGCTGTGTAATTTCATACTGCCAGATCCACTTCCAGAAATAAATCCCCGGAGCAAGGGTCTGTGCCTGGAAACCTGCCTCACCTTGTACCGCAACGATACGGCCAGGAGGCAATTCAGACTTTCCGAAGAGAACAAATTTTTTGGTTACGAGCCCGATTTTATCTTCAGGAATAATAATGATCCCGAATAAACGGAAAAAGAGTTTGTAAAAAATAAGGAGGAGAACAGGAATGATCACCCACCAATACTGCATCACATAAATCATATTATTTTTGTTTTAAATTATTAATGCCTCACGATTTCACTCATCACGATTTCACTCATCACAGTTAATCTTAAGAAGCGCTTCGAAATAAAGCATAGTAAATGTAAAAAAGGGCAGGGGATAGTAATGAACAAAATATTAACTAATAAAAAGTTGAAAGATGAACGTTGAACGTTTAAAGTTATGTCCTTCGTTCAACTTTCAGCGTTCAACCTTCAACATATTTAACAAATCTTTAAAATAATTGACCCTAAACGATACACCCTGTAACCTTTAGCATTAAATTTGCTTATAACATCCTGTTACCACCCTCCTTCTAACCCGTTATCCTGACGAAGGAAGGATCTCAGCGGGAACACAACATTTAACTATGAAAAA
>JAJONO010000006.1 GCA_021323535.1 Bacteroidota bacterium | reverse complement strand
TTTAATGTTACCGGAAGTGATGATGAGATCAACGAACCCAGCAAAAGCAGGCTCGCTAAGGCAGGCCTACTGCCAAAAGAGATTGGCTGGTTCCCTGAAAAAATAACCAAAGACATCGACGCCGTTATCCTTGGAATGCATGCACGGAGCGATAATCCCGAACTCGTGCGCGCCAACGAACTCGGACTAAAAATTTATTCTTATCCCGAATACATTTACGAAGCCACAAAAGATAAAACACGGATTGTCATTGGTGGAAGTCACGGTAAAACAACCATTACAGCCATGATACTTCACGTAATGAATTTTCATAAGATCGAAACCGATTACCTCGTAGGCGCGCAGCTCGAAGGTTTTTCAACCATGGTGAGATTAACCAACAGCGCTAAATTCGCGGTGATAGAAGGCGATGAATATCTTGCTTCGCCAATCGACAGAAGACCAAAGTTTCATCTATACAAACCCAACATTGCTATTATCAGTGGCATTGCATGGGACCATATCAACGTGTTTCCAACATTTGAAATTTATGTGGAGCAGTTCAAAAAATTTATTGAACTCATTGAACCGGGCGGACATTTAGTGTATTGCAAAGAAGACAAAGTTCTGGCCGAAACCTGCGAAAATACAAGCGGAAATTCCATTAGTAAAACGCCCTACTCTGTTCCGCCAAACACTATCGAAAACGGCACCACTTTTTTAAATGTGAACGGAAAGAAAATACCGCTTATGGTATTTGGCGATCACAACCTCATGAATATGAATGGCGCCAGGATCGTTTGCAACAAAATCGGAATAAGCGACGAACAATTCTACGAAGCCATTCAATCCTTTAAAGGGGCCGCAAAACGACTGGAGCTAGTTTACAGAAACGATCATTTTAATTTCTATAAAGATTTCGCGCATTCACCTTCGAAGTTAAAAGCCACAACTAATGCCGTGAAACAACAATTTGCTAACCGTAAAGTGGTAGCATGTATGGAACTTCATACCTTCAGCAGCCTAAATGAAGATTTTCTCAATCAGTATAACGGCGCCATGGACCTGGCAGATGAAGCCATTGTTTATTTTAATCCTCATACGATCGCCCACAAAAAACTAAAAGAGATAACGGTGGAGCAGGTTCACAAAGCCTTTAACCGCAACGATCTTAAAGTTTTTACAAAAAGCAGCGATGTAACCAACCATCTTAAAACAGAACACTGGAACAACAAAGTATTATTGATGATGAGCAGCGGAAATTTTGACGGTGTTGATTTTAACTCTTTTGCAAAAGAACTGACGTTTTAAATGATGTAACAGACGAATGTTCCTTTGTACATTTTAAGTTAAGAATAAAATAATAATTTTGAGGGATAAACGTTCATAGAACAATTTATGATTTTTAGCTCTGCCCTCTTTTTATACCTCTTTCTGCCACTCACTCTCCTGGGGTATTACCTGTCGCCGAAAGTCGTTAAGAACTATTTTCTTCTTTTGGCCAGCCTGGTATTCTTTGCCTGGGGAGGCGTTAGTTATACCATCATTCTGATTGGGTCCATCATTTTAAATTATGTGTTTGGGCTTCTTATCCAGAAAAACATCGACTCACGTAAAGGCTATTATTGGCTGGTAGCAGGCGTTACAGTAAATCTGTTATTGTTAGGAGTGTTCAAGTATGCCAACTTCGTTACCCAAAACATCAATATTTTTTTAGGGTCTTTTTCCCACGCAAAAGTTCCGGAAACCAGCATTCTTTTGCCAATTGGCATCTCCTTTTACACCTTTCATTCTTTATCATACCTGGTTGATATATACAGGAGAAAAACAACCGCGCAACGCAATATTTTTGATCTTTCATTATACATTTCCATGTTTTCGCAACTCGTTGCCGGACCAATTATCCGTTACAGCGATGTTTGGCAGCAGCTCAAGGACAGACAACATTCAGTTACTAAATTTTCGGAAGGAGTTGAACGTTTTCTTATAGGACTCGGAAAAAAAGTATTACTGGCAAATACATTGGGGGTTGTTGCCGATACGTTGTTTAAAATGAATCCCTCTGAGCTTGGCGCGCTTAATGCCTGGCTTGGAATTATCTGTTACACGTTCCAGATCTATTGTGATTTTGCAGGATACTCCGATATGGCCATTGGTCTGGGTAAAATGTTCGGTTTTGATTTCCTGGAGAACTTTAATTTTCCTTATATCGCCAAATCTGTCAAAGAATTCTGGAGAAGATGGCACATTTCCCTCTCATCGTTTTTCCGCGATTATGTTTACATTCCTTTGGGAGGAAACAGGGTTGGCGTCACACGTCAGTACGTTAATCTCATTGCCGTGTTTTTTCTTACCGGAATCTGGCACGGCGCAGGCTGGAACTTTATTGTATGGGGATTGTTTCACGGTTTTTTTCTGTTAGCGGAAAGGATCTTTCTTGAAAAAGTACTGGAGCGCTCCTGGAAACCGCTCGCTAATTTATATACCCTTCTCGTGGTTATGTTTGCCTGGGTATTGTTCAGAGTAGATGATCTATCACAGGGATTACATTACTGGAGGGCCATGTTTGTTTTCAAAACCACACCAGAACAGGTTTCGCTCTTTTATAGTTTCATGAACAAGGAATTCATTACAGTAATGATCATCTCTATTCTTGGAAGTTTTGGAGCCTTTAGTAAACTGGCTTCATTCACAGATAAGATCCTCAGCTCCGGCAAGCCTGTTCATTTAGTGTTGTCTTACTCTTATCATGTATGTTCCGTTGTTGGTTACGCCATTATATTGATTCTGTCGTCGATGTATCTTATTGCAGGAAGTTATAACCCGTTTATTTATTACAGATTTTAACAATGAAGCACACACTATTCAGATCTTATTTTCTTGTACTTGTGTTCATTGGTATCATTTCGTTTCCATTCCTGAACGACCGATTCCATTTTATAAATGATATAGAAAGTTTCGAGAACAGACGAATAAACCAGGAGCCTGATTTTAATATAAAGAAACTTGATCCGTTTCCGGAAGCCTTTGAAAAATATTATAACGATACATTCTCGTTACGCAACAGGGCCATACTCATCTTCAATGATTACAATGCCCTTGTGTTTCAAAAATCGCCTTTCCCCGACAAGGTTATTATTGGAACTAATAAATGGCTTTATCTCGCCGGCAAAGACATTGATCTTTATCTCGGAAGAGACCGTTTTACGAACGATGAGTTAAAAGCGCTTTGTAAGGAACTGGAGCTAAAAAAGAAAGTAGTTGAATCGCGCAACTGTAAATTTTATGTCATGATCACGCCAGGAAAGGCCGTTGTGCACCCGGAAAACATTCCATTTACATACCATCGTTTAAACGAACAATCGTGGGGCGAACAGTTAATGGAATACATGAAAACGAACAGTTCAATAAACGTGATAGATCTTCATACTCAGCTTAAAGAAAAAGCAAAGAGCCAGACATTGTATTACAGGGTAGATAATCACTGGAACTCTCTCGGAGCTTTTTATGCTGCAAACATAGCTATTACTGAAATGTCCAGGGATGATAAAAGATTACAACCCTTAAATATGAGTAATTATACTCTTGAAAAAAAGGTGTTTAAAGGTGGTAATATTAAGCAGATACTTGGCAACCCGGAATATTACCACGATACCGAAGTTGTATTCACGCCACGCGTACCGCTCAAGGCTACCGTTGCTCCCTCTATGAACCATCCCGTACCGCATTGGTTCCCTTATCCGTGGGAATACGAATTCGAGAATGAAATAAAAAACTCAACCAACCCCAAACTGCTTATTTTTTCAGATTCCTTTGGCGCGCTTATTTTTCCATTTCTTTCCGAAAACTTCAGCCGCACCGTTAAAATTTTCGGGGGCTGGAGTTATATTATAAACGAAGAAATTATGGATAAAGAGAAGCCCGATGTTGTGCTGCTCGTCATTCACGAACCTTTTATCCGTAATATTTTCGAAAACCTTACTAAACCCAAATAGCTTTTTATCGTCCTATTTTTCATGCAAAAGAGGCGTAAAAAACACTAATTTTGTTTGGGTTGAAAAAACGGGTATTCATATTTCTTTTCTTTATTTCCTTTTTCACTTTCAGAGCTCAGAACTTTTCCATCAGCGGAACAGTGAAAGACGCTAAGAATGGTGAAACTGTGATTGGCGCCACCATTCAGCTGAAAGAACTTAATAAAGTGGCCAGCAGTAACCAATACGGTTTCTTTTCTATAAGCGCCCCTAAAGGCAAATACACTCTCATATTTACTTATTTCGGATACAAAACCATTACCCGGCAAATTGACCTGGAGAAAAACACCTCGCTTAATATTGCTTTTACTTCTTCCGAAACCAATCTTGATGAAGTAGAAGTAACTACCAAAGCCGGGAACGAAAATGTGAACAACACACAAATGAGCGCCGTTAACCTGGATATGACGGAGATAAAAAAAATTCCGGCTTTCATGGGAGAAGTAGATATTTTAAAAACCATACAACTTCTTCCTGGTGTAAAAAACGCGGGCGACGGCAACACTGGATTTTATGTGCGTGGCGGTGGTCCCGATCAGAACCTGATCTTACTCGATGAGGCGCCAATTTATAACGCGTCTCATTTAATGGGTTTCTTTTCTGTATTTAATGGCGATGCTATCAAAAACGTAAATCTCATCAAAGGCGGAATGCCGGCGCAATATGGAGGAAGGTTATCTTCTGTTCTTGATATTACCATGAAGGACGGTAACAACCAGAATTTCGAAGTGGATGGCGGAATCGGGTTGATTGCATCGAGGATTACTGTGCAGGGACCAATCGTAAAAAATAAAAGTTCGTTCATTGTGAGCGGAAGAAGAACTTACATTGATGTTCTCGCAAAACCATGGATCGAAAAATCTGATTTTAAAGGGACTTCTTATTTCTTTTATGATCTGAACGGAAAATTCAATTACATCCTCAATGATAAAAACAGGATTTATCTCAGTGGGTATTACGGCCGCGACCAGTTTTTGTTTAAAAGCGAAGAAGATAATTTTCATACAAAAATCCCATGGGGTAATGCTTCAGGTTGTTTAAGATGGAACCACATCTTTAACTCCAAATTATTTTCTAACGCTTCGCTAGTATTCACCAACTACGATTTCAGTTTTTCAGCTATACAGGACGATTTTGAGGCCACTATTAAATCAGGGATCACCGACTACACGGCTAAATACGATCTGAACTATTTTCCGAATTCGAGACACAATATTAAAACGGGCATCAATTATATTTTTCATGTGTTTGTACCAACCAGCGTAAGTGCCAAGCAGGGAGAAACTGTTTTTGATCTTGGAAAAGCGGCAAAATTATACGGCCACGATGCGGCTATTTATGTAAGCGATGATTGGGAAATTTCACAGAAAATAAAAGTAAACGCTGGCCTCCGCTTCGGAAACTTTACACAGGTTGGAGAATTTGATCGTTACCTGAAAGATTTCACAGGGAAAATTACTGATACTGTTTCTTACAAAAGAGGTGAAGTCGTGGCTAACTATAACGGGCTCGAACCCAGATTTTCGATGAGATACACGTTCAATCAGAAAACATCTTTAAAAGCTGCCTACACAAGAAATTTTCAATATATACATCTCGCCACCATTTCTTCAGTTAGCTTGCCAACAGATGTGTGGATGCCTTGTACTGAACTTATAAAGCCTCAATTGTCCGATCAGTACGCTTTGGGATTCTTTCGCAATTTCAAAGAAAATACTTACGAAACAAGTGTTGAAGTATATTACAAAACAATGACCAACCAGATTGAATACAAAGAAGGGGCGCAGCCTTCAGACAATGTGTACGACAATCCGGATAACGCCTTTACCTACGGAAAAGGCTGGGCTTATGGCGCAGAATTCTTCGTAAAGAAAAGAACAGGAAAATTTACAGGATGGATCGGTTATACTCTATCATGGACATGGCGACAATTTGATGACATCAATTATGGCGAAAAATTCCTGGCGAAATATGACAGGCGCCACGATGCATCTGTCGTTTTAACCTACGATGCTAACAAACAATGGAACTTTGGTGCCGTGTGGGTTTATGGAAGCGGTAACCGCGGCACTCTTCCTAACGGTTTCTTCATTTACGAAGGAAGCCAGAGTCACGATTACGGTTTAAGAAATTCTTACCAGTTCGTGTCATATCACCGAATGGATCTTAACGTGACTTTTACTCCTGACCGCGCAAAGAAATTAGAAAAACGAAAACAGGCACTCACGGAGCAATATAAGCTCGAAGGAAAAGACACAACAAACATTCAGGTAACAAAAAAATGGGCGCGTAACTTCAGCAACAGTTTTACCTTGAGCGTATTTAATGCTTATAACCGTTACAACCCTTATTTTATTTACATTACCAGGCAAGGCGATTTTACAAACGGAACATTGGAAGTTGGCGCTAAACAAGTATCGCTGTTTCCTATATTGCCAAGTCTGACATGGAATTTTAAATTTTAATGAAAAAATATTTCTTAATAGTCGTTATCACTTTCATCTTCTTTTCCTGCAGAAAGGATGTGAAACTTAAACTTCCTGAATACAAGCAGAAGGTTGTGGTGGAAGGTTCTATTGAAACAGGAGGCGCCGCGTTCGTTTTTCTTTCTTATTCTGTTCCTTATTTCGGAACATTTGATTTTACACAACCTGAAAAAGCGTTTATTAAAGGGGCATTGGTTACCGTTAGCGATGGAACAATGATCGATACGCTGAAAGAGTTTGATCCAACCCAGGGTTATTTTTATTATGGATCAAAAATTATCGGACAACAGGGAAAAACATATCACCTGAGTGTAACAGTCGACGGAAAAAATTACACCGCTTCTTCAACCATCCATACTCCTGCTCCGCTCGACAGTTTGTATTTTAAGGGCGAAGAAGATAGTCTTGGTTTTATGTGGCAACGATTCTCTGAGCCCGCGGGCAGTGGCGATTGTTACCGCTGGTTCGCGAAACGTTTATACAAGGACAATTTTTACGCGGCGCCTTTCAGTTCGGCCTTTGATGATAAATTCATTGACGGAAAATCTTTCGACTTCGCTTATGACCGGGGTCCTCAGCCTGACAAAATACAAGAGTATCGCGATGATCCTGAACAGGGATATTTTAAAAGAGGCGACACTGTAATTGTAAAACTTTGTAAGATAGGGAAAGCTGAATATACCTTCTGGAACACGTATTATCTCAATAAAGCAAGTAATAGTAATCCTTTTAGCGCGCCATCGAATGTAAAAGGAACATTTGACCAGGAGCGCGATGTTTTTGGAGCCTTTGTGGCCTATGCTCCATCTTTTGATACGATCATTATTCCTAAAAAATGAAATATTATTCGAAAAAGTCGGAACGCAGGATAACTTCGTCAAAATACAATCTGGTTGCTCAGGGACTTTGGCGAAGTCCACACACAACTTTTTCCGGAACACAAACTAAAAGATAATTTATGTCACCAGTTAACCTTATAGAAAAGTATATTCAGAACAACCATTTCGGAAAACTTATTGGAATGGACTTTAAAATTATTTCGGACGGAGTTGTTGATTATTCCATCACTATTACAAAAGATCATCTTGCAACGCCCCACGCCGCGCATGGTGGAGTAATTGCCGCTTTGGTAGATGGGGCTTTGGGAGTGGCAGGACTCAGCGCAGTTTATAAAGAGAACAAAGTGGTGAGTACTGTGGAATACAAACTTAATTTTTTATCTCCCGCATTTCCGGGCGACCAGCTTCTTGCAAAAGCAAAAGTGGAGCAGCAGGGAAAACGATTGCTCATAATTTCCTGTGATGTGATTTGTATAAACCGTGAAAATAAAATGATTGCAAAAGCACTCGGAACATTTAATGCTTATGACGCGGCAAAAGCCGGATACTAAAACGCTTTCTTAACCCGCCGCCGCAACACCATCAATGTATTCCACTCTGAGTTTCTGTACTATTTCATCGTAAATTGCCAATGAAGATGGCTTACTGAAATAATTATTGGCTCCAAATTTAAAGCAAAGCTCTTTTTCGTTGGGATTATTACTTGTGCTGATAATAACTACCGGCAAAGAATTAGTTGCAGGATGTTGCCTCAAAAGTTTCAATGTTTCTTTACCATTGAGGATTGGCATATTAAGGTCGAGCAAAATAAGTGTAGGAAGTGTTCTAACAGAACTGATCTCATCCATAAGTTGTTTACCGTGAATGAAACATTTTACAATGCAATTCGGAATGTTTTCCAGGAGAGCGGATTTAATAAAATATAAATCGTCTTCATCATCGTCCACCACAAAGATCAGGGCTTGTCTATCTAATTCGTTTTTCATTAAGGAGATTTATAAATGAAATGGGTTCATCTACTTTTCTAAGATACCTTTAATTATCTTCTCAACCTAATTAAATTATTATTAATTTAAAAAAAATATCTGCAAAATAACCTATCCTAAAAGGATTTCAGAGCTTCCTGTCTACAACTAAACGCTTTCAGTAAAGGTGTTGCAACACAGGAAATGATTATCTTTGCAGTAAATACAGACTTATGACATCTTTTTCCGATCTCAATCTTTCAAAATCTTTACTGAGAGCACTTGAAGATATTGGCTTTGAGCAATCAACACCTATCCAGGAAAAAGCATTTCCGGTGATCATGTCTGGCAAAGATGTAGTTGGTATTGCGCAAACAGGTACTGGAAAAACATTTGCATATCTATTACCGGTTCTTCGCCAACACACCTACTCTGAGGAACGTCATCCTCGTGTTTTGATCCTCGTGCCAACCCGCGAATTAGTAATGCAGGTAGTGGGAGAAATTGAAAAACTTTCTAAATACATGACCATCCGTGTTGCAGGAATTTATGGAGCATCGAACATTAACACCCAAAAACAACAGGTGTATGATGGGCTCGATATTCTTGTGGCAACTCCCGGCCGCCTTATTGATTTAACTCTTAGTCGCGCTGTGCAATTCAATCTTATAAAAAAACTGATCATAGATGAAGTGGATGAAATGCTTAACCTTGGTTTTCGTCCCCAATTGATTCAGATACTTGAAAAACTTCCTGCTAAAAGACAGAATATTCTTTTCTCTGCCACTCTTTCCGAAGAAGTGGATGACATGATAAGAAAATATTTCAGCAGTCCACAGTTTGTTGAATTGGTTTCAAGAGGAACTCCGCTCGACAAAATTATACAACAGGCTTATGAGGTTCCTAATTTTTACACAAAAATTAATTTACTGAAATGGATGCTCCATAATGATAAAGAGCTGAGCAAAGTACTTTTGTTTGTGAAGAATAAAAAGATTGCTGATGATATTGAACTTCAGCTTGGAGAATTTTCGGAAGAAGTTGGCATCATTCACTCTAACAAATCGCAGCCGCACCGTTTTAACGCCGTGAAGCAATTTCAGAACGGGACCTACCGCGTTTTAATTGCAACCGATGTTATCGCCCGTGGACTTGATCTTACAGATGTGAGTCACGTGATCAATTTTGATTTTCCAAAAGAAGCCGAAACTTATATTCACAGAATAGGAAGAACAGGACGTGCCGATAAGAACGGAACAGCGATCAGCTTTGTAACTTTAAAGGATCTTATCCCGCTCGGCAAAACGGAAGAATTGATGAAAAAGGAAATAGAGCTGTTTGACCTGCCCGAAGCTGTTGAAATTTCTGCCGAATTGATCTCTGAAGAAATTCCTGTAACACGTGATAAAAATCTTGCCAAGCAAAAAAAACTGAGTGCACCTACCGGCGCATTTCATGAAAAGAAAGCTAAAAATAAAAAAGTTCAGTTAGGTGGAAAACGCCGACAGGAAAAAATGAAACGACTGGAAGATAAATACAGGAAGAAGAGAGGCTTTTGAGTTACGTTATTCGTTATAGGTTATTGGTTTAACTTGTAACAATTAACTTATAACTATTAACTCCATTATCCAAACCACAAAATAATTTCCTGCCCAATTTTATCCACGAGTTCCTGGTCCGAAAGGTTTCTCATTTTACAATGCCCGTTGGCCGAGCAGTAAATAGTTCCCAGGTGTTCGTTATTGAGTGTAATGTCCATTTCGTAGCAATCGGTACCATCTTCGTTACAGCTTGTTCCTAACGGCCAGGCCATTCCACTGTACTTTTCGCCTTTATGAGTTATTTCTATGGGGACCGTTCTTACCTTTAATTTCTTTTCTTCGTCTTTCATGCTCCACTTGATAATTGAGGAGGAAGTTCAAACGAAAAGGCATAAATATTATGCCAGCCAGAAGGGTAGTTATTGGTTAAGAACGCTTAAGATGATAACTAATAACCAAAAACTCTGAACCAGGAATCATGAACCTTGAACCGGAACTACGTTAACCATCTGTTTTTTACTTTCTCTACAATGGAAATAAGATCGCCTGCTCCAATTGGCTTTGTAAAAAAATCATCGGCGCCAAGGTCCGTAAGATCCAGCCGGTCGGAGAGACTCGAACTGGTTGTGAGAATAATCACGGGAATTTTAAAAAAGAATTCGTCTTGTTTTATGAGTGCCACCGTGGATCTGCCATTCATTTTCTGCATATTCAGGTCAAGAAAAATAAGATCGGGAATTCTATCACGGCTGTAGAGATAGTCCATAACTTCTGTGCCATCGTAGAATGATTTTACTTCGGCTTTAGGAACCACTTCATTAATTGCGCGACGCAAAAAGAAATGATCATCTTTATCATCATCGACTATCAAAATCGTATATGAACTTTTATGTAAAGGTTCAGTCAATAGGCGTTGAGTTATAAAATTAAGGGGATAAACAATATTACATCTAAATCCATTTTTTTACAATCGATTTAGATGCAACCTTTATTTTTTTTAAAAGTATAAAGAGGCACATTCAGGATAAAGGATGAATGACGAAGGATAAATGAGTGAGATTTCAGATCTTTTGTCTTGCATCCTTCGTCATTTATCCGGGTTTAAGTTGTATTTTAGTACAACGCATGAGGTTTAAAATTCTTACCCTTATTCTTTGCCTTTTTTACTCCGATTACGACGCACAGTCTTACGGGCAACGTCTTTTTCTTCATAACGCAAACCGTTTAAGTGATGTTATTCAAACAAACACAAACAACCCAGGTTTTTTGAGAGCTGGATATAAATCCATGAGCATTACAGGCAGTAATAATTTTTGTATTGAAAAAAGCGATGCTTCCGGTTTTATTACGGGTCCGGGATCTTTTAACATGGATTACAGGATCCTAGAAAGTAACCCATCCTGCACGGGCAGCCCCTCCAACCAGGCGCTTACCTGTGGTGGTATTTCAGTAATTGAAACAACTATTAGCAACGGAACACTAAGTGCCTCATATGCCGCCTGCGGCACTTATTCAAACGGTGTTTTTTTTTTCACATTGAATTCTGCAGGAACTCCAATAATGAAAGCTTTATATATGTTCCCCACTCCCACAACGGCGGTAAAAAAATCATACATCATTGAGTCTCCACAGCTATCAAATAATTATTTTATTTGCGGAAGCATTGACACTGTGATCTATGCCATGAAAATAAATTCATCAGGAACTGTTATGTGGTCATCATTTTATAATTCGGGTTCGATAGAAGCACGGGGTATCGCCGAATGTCCTTACACAAACGACCTGATCATTTTTGGCAATACAAGTCCTCCACTCTCCTACACCAAAACAATAGACGGCTTCATGCTCCGACTCGATAAAACGAATGGAAACATTGTAAACTATAAGACTTACGGCGATGTGGGTTGTCAGGGTTTCAGTTCGCTTTCTGTTTCAAACTCTACCTTGGGAGGAACCGGTTTTATAATGGGTGGTGATAGCGATCCTCTGTTAAATGCCGGAAGATCGTGGTTTGTAAAACTCGACCAGAGTGGTAACGTTATATGGAACACCATTACACAACCTTCGCTTGGGGCAGGTGCTTTTCCGGTAATGAGCATCTTTGAAAAACAAAACGGCGCTTCTTATGATTATTACGCGCTCACTTCAGAATGGCCAAATGGTATGATAGTTTTAAAAATGAGCGAAACAGGAAATCCTTCCAGCGGCGTTAATGAATTTGTTTACAAAACCAATAACTCCACCTACCCTGTAAGTATGACATTTACCAATTCAGGAACCCTACCAGGCATCAGGGTCTTTGGAATTGATAATATAAGTTCGCCATCAGCATTCTATGAGGTGAGTGCCAACTTTAACGGACAATCAGGATGCACCGAAACTCTTACTACCATTGCACAAACCGAAACCATTGTTGCAAGTGTAACGAGTCCGTGGATCATTCAATCGGGTTCGTTGATCCCGTGTTTTAATTTTGATATTAAAGAAACTGCAGTGACCTCGGTTACAAATACGGCTTGTATTGTTACAGGTATTGACGAAAAATTAAATCAAAACGACGTTGCTGTTTATCCAAACCCCGCACATGAAACATGTTTTATCACTTTCCTAAATGAACAAAAAAATATTTCTGTAGATATTACAGATATACAAAACAGAACTCTTTACAATTTATACAATGGACCTTCTAAAGAAAACTTAGAAATTAATCTGTATAATTATTCTCTGGCTGATGGATTTTACTTTTTGAAGATCGGTGATGAGAACCAAGTCGTTATTTATAAGAAGATAATTCTGAATAAAAGATAAATCACGAGAGATTATCTATCTTTTATCACAATGGCCGCAAGCGGCTACACAAAAGGATCACAATCCAGATAACCATCGGGACACAAAGTTGTGTGAAAAGTAACGTATTTTTCACCGTAGATGAAAAACAAAGGACACAAAGCTGAACCCGGATCCGTGAATTTGATAACGAAGCTATCTTTAAATTCTAGGCGGTCAGATCTGTATTATCCGTGAAATCTGTGTCACTCTCTGTTTGTAAAACTGTAGATGCCAGTCTTTTGTCATTCATCCTTTATCATTCACCCTGAAAAACAATTCCACCGCGTTACTTAATCTTCAATCTCAATCCCGCATACAGCATTCTTCCGTAAATCGGGCCCCACACCATGCTGGCGTCGAAATATTTTCCGAAAGGATTATCAGCGGAAATGATCGGGTTCGATTGCTTGTAATTTAAAGCATTCTCCACACCCAGGTAAACATTAAAATCGGCCTTCCAGAGTTTTGTGAGATAAGTAATTTGTGCGAGTACATTATAAAAATCGGGGGAATATTTTTCCATGCGGTACTCAACAGGATTGCTTTCCGTTGAAGGAATACGTTTGCTTCCGTTATACTGACAGGTCCCGTCAAACATCCAGTTCTTCTTTTTGGTTGTGTATTCAAAATTAATGAACGCGCGATGTCTTGATACGAAAGGCTTCTCCAGCAATTTACCAGTGAGCGTCTGGCGGTTATCTACAAAACGATATGCTGCTTTTATAAATAAGCGTTTTCTGATCTCCCAGCCAAATTCAAATTGTGCGGTATTGGAAAATGATTGTCCTTTCAGGTTATAAATGTTAACCTCCTGCGTATTGCTATCCAGATCAACGATCACCTGGTCTACAAAATCTGTTCTGTAAACATCAAGGGTTACATATGCTTCACGGTAATTCAATTCAAATTTCTGAGTAAAATTCAATCCGTAGTTCCAGGCTGTTTCCGGACGTAATCCGTAAGGCATACTAAAGTCGGAAGGCTGAAGGGCCCAATAACGGTTAGAAGCCATGAGACTCATGTTATCACTGAAGATGGATGAAGTACGTAAAGCTCTTCCTCCACTGATTCGAAATATGGTTTTATTATCATTCAAACCCCAGCGCATATGAAGCCGCGGCGTGAGAAAGAAGCCATAGATGTTATGATAATCGCCACGCAACCCGGCTACCATATTGAATTTTGTCTTGAACGAATACGCGTATTCCGTAAAAGCTCCGGGTACAATTTCCTGGCGGTAAAAACGCGACGAATTAAATTTTTCGCTCACTTCATCATTCAGATAACTTAATCCGGCGCGATAAGTATGATTTGTATTATTAATAATTCCCTGGAAAATATAATTGGCGTAAAACGTTCTTTGAACACCAGAATATGTATTGATTGAACTATTGTTTACCAGTTCATGATCAAGATAGGACATCTGCAATCCCATCGACGTTCCTGGCTTTTTCTGAAATACAAGTCCCGTTTTACTATATACTTCCCATTTACGATTACTGATGTTGAGATCATATAACGGTAACGTATCGTGGTGACCACGGTTCATGAACATCATAGACTGCCCTCCCCTTCTCTGATCGTTAAGATACCCACCACCGAATTGCGCCTCGAACATTTTTCCGGAGTTGTAATCAAACTTTAAAATACCGTTCTGTTGTTCACCCGTTGGGATATCGAGAAACGCGTCGTTGTTTTTATCTTCCGCCATTGGATTGTAGCTGAGATGCGATAATAATCCAACAGAAAATTTAGGATTAAAACGATGCGCGAGATTTAAGTTGTATTCATTACGCAGATTTTCATTCACGTAAGAATTAAAACTTAATTTTTCGCTTTCATGAGGATTCTGAAGTTCGGTGTTGATCTGTCCCGTAAAACTTTCGTATCCATTAATGACAGAACCCGCGCCTTTTCCAAGCTGAATGGAATGTATCCATGTTCCGGGAATAAAACTTAAGCCGTAGCCGTTCGCCAGTCCTCTTAAATAAGGCATATTCTCTTTGGTGATCTGGGCATATTGTCCCGACAATCCAAGCAACTGAATCTGTTTGGCTCCGCTCACAGCGTCGGCAAAATTAACATCCACACTCGGGTTGGTTTCAAAACTTTCGCTCAGATTGCAGCAGGCCGCTTTCATAAGAGAACGTTCGGTCAGTGTTTCCAGTTTGCGAGGATCGAGGTAACTCATCTCAAGGCTGTTCCTTTCGTAAACCACTTCAATTTCGCCCAGCTGATTGTCGGGTTTTAATTTAATGAGAACGAATTTTGTTTCCGGTTTCAGTTTTAATGAATCGGTTTTGTAGCCAATGTAACTCACCACCAGTTTTGTTGTTTGTGGTGGAGACTCTATTTTAAAATAACCTTTAGCGTCGGTGGACGCGTTAATGGAAGTATTTTTCCAGAACAAGGTGGCGCCAACTATGCCAGTAGTATCCTTACCTGCAATTTCAATAACGCGACCGCTTAACTGCGCACGCGCGAATAGAGATAAGGTTACAGCGGCAATGCTATAAACAATTCTTAAACACATAAAAGAAGATCCTAATGTGTTTGATTGGAAGGATCGTTATACTGGCAGCACTGAGGAAGTTTTTTGTAGGCGGCTTCGTTTCCTTTTTCATGCTCGGTGTTGTAACCGGCAGCGGCAATAGCCTTTTCGATTTTTGCAACGCTTGTCTTTTTTTCGTCGTAGATAACCGTAGCAATTTTGGTTTCCTTGTTCCAGGTGCATTTTTTTACGCCTTTAATATCGGCGGCGTTTTCAATGCGTTCTTTACAATCGCCACAAATACCGGGCACTTTAAGGGTTGCTGTTTTTACGCTGCTTTGAGCTACAGCTGTTTTACAAAAAAGTAAAACGAAAAATAATTGAATGAATAATTTCATGATGTTTAATTTTAAAGTATTAATAAATAGAATTTTTAACGGCTGATTTTTGCCGTGGATCAAATTCTGAACACCATGAGTTTTGATGGATCCTCTTTATTGATGAGAGGCGGTTTTTCTTTTACTGAGGAAGGACGTTCATCCGGAAGAACTGAGTTTTCAAAAGAGAAAGATGCAATGAGCTGATTGGTATATAAAGCGTAGAGCCCGGAATCGAAATGAATTTTAATACTGTTGTTGATAGTTTCGGTATCGTTAACCAGGTAAATGGTTTCGTTAGAGCAGCAATCATCCGGTTCATCTTCTGTTTCACCTTCACAACAGGTACTTTGCTTCATGAGTGTAACGGCTTCGAGTTCCCCTTCGCAGAAATGTTTATTGATAGTAACCCCGGTCACCGACACGAGGTAAATAAACAACGAAAAATAAAGGAATGTATTTTTGGCCCTTTTCACTTCTACAAAGTTAAAGAAAATGGGCCTTTAAATTGAATAATATTGTTAAAAGTTGCCGGCAGTTCGGTTAATAAGTCCACCTGAACGGTCCGAATCCAATAAAAGGAATATCTCACGCTTAATAGTAATTAATTTTCTAATATAAACTTCCTTGTGGCTTGTTTTCCCTTGCTGTTTATTATGAGTATATAAACTCCTGCTTTTGCATTACTCATATTCACTTTAAGTATTTCAGATACCGAAACGTATTCAGCCACCGTTTGTCCGGTACAATTTATAATTTTGACCTGCGATCCTTTAGGGGCATCGATAGCAAAATTACCATTGTTTGGATTTGGATAGATTGAAGTAAATAATTGCCTTGAGTCTGTTTCTGATAAACCAACCGGCAGTGGGCTTAGTTTTACTATGCAGGCATCGGTTGCACCAACTGAATTCATGATAAAAGTAGAAGGACCCGGATCGAAATCAGCGCTACCGAACCATCCGGTTATAATAATTTCAGAACTTGAGTTAACAACAAATGAATACCAGGTATATGGAAAGCATTCTGATTCAATAAAATTCCCTGACCCATCAAGTACGCTTAAGAACAAACCGTATCCGAAAATAGAATTGGATATACCGGGCCCCGGGTCAAGATCGACCGTATTATAATAAGAACCTGCCCAATATACATTTCCATTGGAAGCAACGCGGATAATAGTTCCTGTGGTTGCCTGGGACCCGCCAATACTTTTAGCCCATACAAAATTACCTGCACTGGTAAGCTTCAGGGCAAAGGCTCCGGTTTGAGCAGTGGTTGAGGTTGAAGCAAGTGTGTACGTTCCCGGACCCGGATCAAAATCAACCGTACTGGCAAAATTACCGGTTATATAAACATTGGCAGCATCCACTGCAATTGAATTTCCTTTCTGAAAATCCGTTCCCCCAAATTGTTTTGCCCAAACAAAAGCGCCACTAGGAGCCAACTTACTCACAAAGGCATCATCCTCATCGACCGAGGAAAACATAAACGTTCCAGCACCCGGATCAAAATCGGCTGTACCTCTGAAAAAACCAGTAACATATATATTTAAAGCAGCATCAAGACAAATACTATTCGGAAGGTCTTGTCCTGTTCCACCGAATTTTACTGCCCATACAAAATTACCATTGGCATCAAGTTTACTTACAAAAATATCTCCCCAACTTGACTCCGTTGGTGTCATCTGGTAAGAACCCGGACCCGGATCAAAATCCATCGTACTTTCAAAAGTCCCTGTGGTATATACATTTCCTGAACCGTCAATACACATTGCTGTTGCATTGTCATCAAAGCCACCGCCCATACTTTTTCCCCATACAAAATTCCCTGAAGCATCTAACTTTAAAACAAAAACCTCAATAGATCCCGGAGAAAAAGAATAAGTAGCCGCACTGGGATCAAGATCAATATTCCCCCAATATGTACCGGAAATATAAACATTACCTGAATTATCAACTCCTATTCCGGCAGGCGTATCCAGGTCTGAGCCTCCAAAACTTTTGGCCCAGATTAAACTTCCGCTGCTGTTTTGCTTCACAACATAGATATCTTCACCACCTACCGAGGCTACTGTTTGCGAGCCAGGTCCCGGGTCTATGTCTGCTATATACGAAAAAGTTCCAACCGTATAAATATTTCCTGAGGCATCAGTAGCAATATGAGTTCCTATCTGGTTCCATGTTCCGTTAACGCTGTTTGCCCAGGCCAGGTTAAACTGTGCTTTTGAGTGAATGTTCGCGAGTAAAATAAACATACATGCAACTAAAATTCTTTTCATACGACAGGGGTTTGAAATGTATAATTAAAGATAGTCTAAAAAACATTTCAAAACAAAAGTGAATCTGGTTTACACATTTCGCTACATATAAACATTACTGCGGAAAATATAAGGCACGAAAAGCAATTAAGCCTATTTGAGATAGGGTCTGGTTAATAAGCCCCCTAAACTGTCTAAATCTTTATAAAATCTTTATATCCGGTGTCGTAATTTTGACCCGTTAATAAACCAGCATTGGATAGTTTTCTTTTCCGCCGTATTGGCATCCGCAAACAGTACTTCATCAGTATTCTTTTTATAGCTATGGTAGCGAGTATTTCTTACTTGTTTTCCAATATTATAGGTTACCGTGTTGTTGCTTTTTTATTACTGGTAACGGTTTCTTTCCTGGCCATGTTCCTGGACATAGTTCCTGTTCTTATAGCTGCCTGCCTGAGTGCCATTACCTGGAACTTTTTCTTTATTCCTCCGCGTTTCACTTTTGCGATTCATAATGCCGAAGATCTTTTCCTGTTTCTTATGTACTTTATCATTGCTCTCTTAAATGGTGTGCTCACTTTTAAGATCCGGCAAATGGAGAAAAAAGCGAAAGAAAAAACAGAACGCGAAAACACACTCAAACTATACAACACGCTTTTGAATTCTTTGTCGCATGAACTCAGAACGCCCATTGCAACAATTATAGGGGCCACAGATAATCTCAACGCCATGGCCGATAAACTTACGGAAATCAACAAACACGAACTTCTTAACGAAATAACCAAGGCTTCCATAAGGCTCGACCGGCAGGTTGGAAATCTTCTGAACATGTCACGCCTCGAATCGGGATTCATTAAACCCAAATACGATTGGTTTGATGTGAACGAACTCGTGCACGACGTAGCCAATCAAATCAGCGATCAGTTTCATGGAAAGCCACTGAACATTTCGATAAGAGAAAATCTTCCGCTTTTTAAACTGGATTACGGACTGCTTTCACAGGTGCTTCATAATCTTTTGCATAATGCGATGACGCATATTCCAAAATATGCTGTGGTTACAGTGCGCGCAGGCTGCAAGGAAAATAAATTATTACTCATTGTTGAAGATACAGGCCATGGATTTCCGGTAGATGAAATGGACAAGGTTTTTGAAAAATTTTACAGGCTCAGAAATTCCAGTCCTGGTGGAACAGGTCTCGGACTCTCTATCGTAAAAGGTTTTGTTGAAGCTATGAACGGCACTATCCGGATTGAAAATATGACCGATGGCGGTGCCGTGTTCACCATTGAAATCCCTTCTGAACTTTCCTACTTAAACGGATCAAAAACATGAAGCTATACGAAATACTGGTGATAGATGATGAAGCGCAAATAAGGAAGCTTCTTGAAATAACATTAAAGACAAATGACTTTAAAGTTACAGAAGCGGCTTCTGCCAAAGAAGGAATACATCTTGCTGCTTCAGTCAATCCGGATGTTATTCTGCTTGATCTTGGTCTTCCGGATGAAAGTGGTCATGATGTGCTGAAGAAACTAAGAGAATGGTACACAAAGCCGGTAATTATTTTATCGGTTCAGAGCTCTGAAGAAGATATTGTTAAAGCTTTAGACAATGGCGCCAACGATTATCTTGTAAAACCTTTTCGCACAGGAGAACTATTAGCGAGGATACGCTCTTCGTTACGTGGACTTCCGAAGGAAACTGATCCGGAAATTATACACGTTGCCGATCTCTCTATTGATCTTAGCCTTCGCGTTGTAAAAAAACAGGATGAAGTAATTAAGCTCACCTCTACTGAATATTCGCTCCTCATGTTGTTTATCAAGAACGAGGGAAAGGTACTCACACATCAGTATCTGCTGAAAGAGATCTGGGGACCGGGATACATTAATCAATCGCAATATTTACGGGTGTTTATCGCACAGTTAAGAAAAAAAATTGAAACGGAGCCTAACCGGCCACAACTGATCGTAACAGAATCCGGTGTAGGCTACAGATTCATTTCAGAATCATAAATATAAATTATGAGCACAAATCAACATAACAAAGTCACGTTCGCTGGTTTACTTATTACACTTGGAATTATTTATGGCGACATTGGAACATCTCCACTTTACGTAATGAGTGAGATCATTGGTAAAGATGTAATCGACGCCGATATTGTAAAAGGTGGAATTTCAGCCGTTTTCTGGACGCTTACCTTACAAACCACTATCAAATATGTTATTCTTACTTTAAGAGCAGATAACAAAGGTGAAGGTGGAATTTTTTCCTTGTTCACTCTTGTACGCAGAAGTAAATTCAAGTGGCTCATTGTTCCTGCCATTATTGGCGGAAGCGCTTTGCTGGCCGACGGTATCATCACTCCTCCCATTTCCGTTTCGGCTGCCGTGGAAGGTTTGCGTTTTTTTAAAGAAGATCTTAATACAGTTCCGATCGTGATCGGAATTTTATTCGGATTATTTTTCATACAACAATTCGGCACCAAATTCATAGGCAGGTTCTTTGGTCCTTTAATGCTCATCTGGTTCACCATGCTGGGCGTTCTTGGTATTTATCAGCTTAGCAGTAACATGTCGGTTTTGTCGGCTCTTAATCCGTATTACACTTATAAATTACTCCAGACACATCCTTCGGGGTTTTTAATTCTTGGTGCTGTATTTCTTTGTACAACCGGTGCAGAAGCTTTGTATTCTGATCTCGGACATTGCGGAAAAGAGAACATCCGTATTTCCTGGATCTTTGTAAAGACTACACTCATCTTAAATTATTTCGGGCAAGGCGCCTGGCTCATTGCTCATGAAGGCCAGACCCTTGATTCTTTTAAGGCCGTAAATCCTTTTTACGCTGTGATGCCAGAGAGTTTTATGCCTGTGGGTATTATTATTTCAACCATCGCAGCTGTCGTAGCCTCGCAGGCGCTCATAAGTGGTTCGTTTACACTCATCAATGAAGCCATGCGTTTAAATCTGTGGCCGAGTATCAACTGGTTATTACTGGCAGGTTGTATCGGCATTGTGCTTTACTTCAGGGAATCTGCCAACATGGGTGCTGCCTATGGATTAGCCATTGTTCTGTGTATGTTAATGACCACTACCCTGCTCAATTTTTACATGCACATGAAACGGTACAACAAACTTTTTATTTATGTGATCATTACCGTTTACGTTGTTATAGAGCTGTCCTTTCTCGCAGCCAATCTTAGTAAATTCTCCAATGGCGGATGGATCACCTTACTTATTGCCGCATGTCTTATGATGGTTATGACACTCTGGTACATTGCTAAAAATATCAGCGCGCGTTATGTCGACCTGGTTAAACTAGCCGATCATCAGCAAAAACTGATCGATCTTAGTCACGACGAATCGCTTCAGAAATATGCCACTCACCTGGTTTATCTCACAAGCGCTAACAACCCTGAAGAAATCGAAGAAAAAGTAATTTATTCTATTTTACAAAAACGCCCGAAAAGAGCCGACGTTTACTGGCTGGTTCACGTTAATGTAATGAACGAACCTTACCGTATCGATTATAAAGTACGGCACGTTGCAAAGGACGATATCATACGAATAGATTTTTATCTTGGATTCAGAGTGGCGCCAAAGGTCAATTATCTTTTCCGGAAAGTAGTGGAAGATCTTGTAAAGAATAAAGAAGTAGATATTACCAGCCGTTATACTTCTCTTCACAAAAACAACGTAATAGGCGATTTTAAATTTGTGGTGCTTGAAAAATTTCTTTCGTACGACAACGATTTTTCTCTTTTCGAAAAAATGGTTCTGCGGAGTTATTTCATGCTCAAGAGTATAAGTCTGAGTGAAGCCAAAGCGTTTGGATTAGACAGCAGTTCGGTCAAAATTGAAAAATTCCCGCTTGTATTAAGTGAACCAAAAGGTTATACACCAAGAAGGATTGAATAAATTGTTATCCCAGAGCTTCGCTTTATCTTCTACGAGTTTTCACAAATGATTGCAGGGTTCAACTTTGCGCAACCGCTTTCGGTCTTTGTGGTTAAAGCATCGATCGTTTTCTTGGAAAGTCACTATTAACAATTCATACCTGAAGGGACTTTATGGATCGACTAAATTTTGTAGCTTTATGTAAGTATCCTGACAAAAATCATCTGCATAATTACTTTCATGGCTTTAGCATTTATTTCTGCGAAAACGGAACACGCATCTGCTTCCGGTATTCCTGTGTTAACTTTTGAGATCCGCGACTCTGCCTTCTTTATCGGAAACACAAAGTTTGAAAAGGCCGATCTTAACCTGATGAAAAAAGTGTTGGGTAAACCTGATCGTTCACTCAAATGGAAACGCAAAGAAGAGATGCGCAGATGGGAAGCTAATGTGGATGGGTCAAAAGGACCTTGCCAGTTTTATACGGTAGAAGTCATCGATTATTATTACATCTTCGATAAAGCCGGGGTCATGTTGTTTACTCATAACTCTCACAGCGATTCACCGGAACCAACAGGAATGATTGTGAGGCTTGGTAAGGAACGCACTTTTGATCACACGGAAAAGCCTCATTACCTTCCGGAACAGGCCTTTAACGGGGTTTTCCTGATTAACGGCGACACTCTGCACAAGAACCAATCGCCTATACCTTCCAATGTCAGTTACAATACATCTGAATTCCGTCTCAAAATAGACAGGATCTATTCATATGAAGAGAGATGTTACTTTATGCTGTTTCTTAATGATGCAAAAGAACAGTTACCTAGTTATATCCAGGTTTTCTGAAGGGCCAACAACAATCCTTTTGTGATATGACCAGGGTCATTCTTACTTGTCCTTCTTTCATATTACTTTTGATTGCCTTTCGTATGATGCAAAATTTCCACAGTTATACTTCTTTTTGCATGTATGTTATGACTTGGCATATTTTTTGCGATCTCAATCCAGTACCTCATTTAAAAAACACTTTATGGAAAAATTTGGAATCAAAAAGATCCTTGTTCCTACCGACTTTTCGGAAACCGCCGCCAATGCTTTAAGACAGGCGATTTATCTTGCAAAGCTCAATAAGGCCGACATTAAACTGCTTCATGTGGTTAATCCTGTTTACACAACAGGGAGCGAATTAACACTGCCTTACAGTCAGAGTTTCTTCAATAAAATAAAAAGGGACGTTGCCACGCACCTGAAAAAAATTGCCGCTGACGTAAAAGAAGCCGCAGGTTGCAAAATATCATGCGATGTAAAAATGGGCAATGTTGGCGAGGTCGTCAACTTCATTTCAAAAAAAGAAAAGTTCGATCTTGTCCTCATGGGAACACATGGCACAAGCGGTGTAAAGGAATTCTTTGTTGGAAGCAATGCTTATAAAGTGGTACACAATGCCAGTTGTCCTGTAATAACAGTTCAAAGAAAAACAAAGTCGGGTTTTAAGAATATTATATTGCCGATTCGTCTTGGGTTGCATTCACGACAAAAAGTAGATTACGTAGTTGAGCTTGCCAAAATATACGGAGCAACCGTTCATATTGTAGGTTTTACAGACCTTAAGAGCAGCAACAAAAAAGATAAATTAAAGAATTACGTGAAGCAGGTAGAAAAATATCTGAAGAAATTGAAAATTGATTTTAAATCCACGACTATTTTCGAAGATAATTTCACCAAAGAAATACTGGACTACGCGAAAAAAAATAAGGGCGATCTCATTTCCGTAATGAATAACAACAGGCTATCGCTCGACAATCTTTTGAAAGGTCCTTTTGCGAAACAGTTCGTTAACCATTCCGATATTCCGGTTATGAGCGTGCCTTTAAAGGAAAACGACGAAATGGGATTTAGTCCGTATTTAAGCGGACAAATGCCAGGAGATTGATTTTAATAAATCCACATCATGCATTTAATCTGAGGATAATAATGCAGCTGTTCTTTTGAAATTAATTTGGCACAATAATTTTATTTTCAACATCAGGTGGCCACTTCTCCGTTTTACAACCTTCGGGTTGGAAATAAAGGAAATTCACTGGTAACCTGATAGCATCAGGATTCAGTATAATAATGGTCACCAAAAATTGGGGCCTCCGGAAGGGGGCCCTTATTTATAACCCAATGTTTGTATAATCTCCTTGATCTGTGAATCGTCGCCAATTAACTCCTCATCCTCCTTAATAATTCGTGATGCAACGCGTATAATTTTCCGATCGTGATCACTTAGTTTAGAGGATGTATTAGGGTTATGTGAAGAATTGATGAGTTTAGATTGCTCCGACTGACGGTAATCCGCCTCAAAAAATTTCCCGTCGTTTCCTGTTTTCTCAAAATCTATAAATAGAACCGTTCCTTCTTTTATATCATTTCCTGCAAATAATCCTTTGGTACCAGGAACAATTAAAGACTCAGACAGATAAAATTTCATGGGATAAGATTAATTTCGTTCAAATAAAAACTCAATTTATTCACACGGAGCAAATTAACTATAACACAAAAACTTCGTACCACTATCACTGATGTCAAACTGATTTTTTTTAGCAATGAAATCTTCATGTTTTTAAAATAAAAACGATTTAATTACCATTTAAATTTTTTTTTGAATTTAATACTGTTAACTTCACACTAAATTACCCGTTTTATTATTGCCTTTCCTTTGTACTCTTTCCCATTAACATGGAACAACATTATCCTCAATATTGTTCCGTAAAAAAAACTTAACAAATGAAAAAAACACTACATCTTCTGCTTGCAGACGACGATGAAGACGATCGTTTTCTGTTTGGAACCGTTTTAAAATCGCTTCCTAATACTGCTAAGTTAAGTACTATTGAGAACGGTGAAAAATTAATGGAGTATCTGAATAAAAATTATTTACATCTTCCTGATGTTCTTTTTCTTGATCTGAATATGCCCCGAAAAAACGGTTCCGAATGCCTGGTAGAAATAAAAAATAATGAAAAATTAAAAGACCTCCCTGTTATTATTTACTCCACCTCGCTGAATGATGATGTAGCAGACGTATTATATAATTGCGGCGCACATTATTACATGCGTAAAACCGACATTCTTGATCTTAAAAAAGCGCTGAAGCAGGTTTTGGATTTATTGGAAAGAAAAAAATTTACGCGACCATCCCGGGAAAAATTTATTTTTTCATTGATAGAAGTTTAATCATAAAGAAAAATCAAGAAATGCATAATACTTACCACACATCTTGTGTAGTTAAAATTTCATATATATGAAAGCGGAGACAAAAAAAAAAGCAGGCAAATCCGCGATAAAACCAAAACCATTTTATATTGTTGCCATAGGCGCCTCAGCTGGCGGACTTGAAGCCGTAAAATCCTTATTACAGGAACTTCAACCGGATGCAGGAATGGCCTTTATTTACATACAGCATCTTAGTCCGCACCATCCCAGCACTCTTACTTCGCTGTTGGCGCGGTCAACTAAAATGAAGGTGGTAGAAGTTACTGATAACGTTACCATACAACCCAATCATTTCTACGTATGCACGCCAGATAAAGAAATGAATGTTTCGGGAGGAAAAATAAAATTACAACAGCGAGATGATTCTGTGCTGCCCTATTTACCCATAGATAGTTTTTTTACTTCCCTTGCCAGAACTAATGGAAATAGAGTAATCGGGATTATTCTTTCCGGTAACGCGCGTGACGGCACGCAGGGTTTAAAAGCAATTAAAGAGGCAAACGGAATAACTATAGCGCAGGATTCAAGTGCAAAAAATAAAAGCATGCCTGAATCGGCCATTCAGGAAAAAGTTGTCGATTATATCCTTTCCCCTGCAGAGATCGCAGTAAAACTGTCGAACATGCATAAACCCAGCGCCAGCAAACCGGCAATTGACATAAAGAAAAAAACGGAAATGCCGGATCTTGAAAACGAAAACCTTTCTACCGTCATCGATCTTGTTTACAATGCAACCGGGGTCGATTTCAGCAATTATAAATCCACTACGATCAAAAGGCGACTGCATCATCGCATGACGCTGCACAAAATTAAAACCATTAAAGAATATATAAAGCTTCTCAAAAACAAGAAAGAGCATGAAGCTATTGAACTTTACAATGATTTTCTGATCAACGTTACCTCCTTCTTCAGAGACCCTGACGTGTACAGGTATCTGAAAGCTGTTTTTTTTCCGAAGCTCATTCAAAGTAAAGCGCCTAACGACGCACTCAGAATATGGATACCGGCCTGCTCCTCGGGAGAAGAAGCCTATTCAATGGCTATGATCATTCTGGAACTGAAGGACGAACTGAATATAAAAATCCCTGTACAGATTTTCGCTACAGATGTGAGCGTAGAAGCAATAAAAGACGCCCGTATCGGGGAATACAACGCTGCAGAACTAAAAGCGATGAGCCAGAAAAGGATCGACAGATTCTTTGTAAAAACAAAAGGCTTGTATCGTGTATCGAAACAATTACGTGAAATCTGTGTATTCGCGCCGCATAACATTTTACGGGATCCACCATTCTCAAGAATAGATTTCATCAGTTGCCGCAACCTTCTGATTTATTTTGACGCAAAGGCACAGAAAAAAGCGATCACCACCATACACTTCGCATTAAACCCAGGAGGCTCGCTCCTACTTGGAAAATCGGAAACTGTTGGAACAGCGTTTCCTTTCTTTTCGCAGATAAACAGCAAGTACAACATTTACTCTCTCGGTAAAAATAACCACGGACGAAAATTACCCGAACTCGATCCCCCTTTACAAAGACGATTGTCGCCTGAACATAGTGCAAGATTATTTCAACCCGACAAAAAGAAACCAGCAGAAACAGGATCCGAGCTCGATAATGCCATCAACACGCTTCTTCTTTCGCATTATATGCCTGCCTGTGCCGTTATCAATAAAAACATGGAGATTCTCCAGTTCAGGGGTTCCACTTCTTTGTTTTTAAGTCACCAACCGGGTAAGGCCAGTTTAAATATCCTTAAAATGATACAGCCTGAGTTTGCTTTCGAACTCAGGGGCGCAATACACACTGTCATTAAAACAAAAAAAACGGTTAAAAAAACGGATATAGAATTAAAAATCAGTTCTAACATTGTATTGGTTTCACTTGAAGTTATGCCTCTTGTGGTTGACAACAATGAAACTTTGCTACTGGTGGTGTTTAATCAACTGGAATCAAAAAAAGAACTAAATGAAATTGAAAAAGGCAATAGCAACAATTCATCAAAAAAGGACAAACGCATACAGAAACTTACACAGGAATTAAATAATGTGCGTGCCGAAATGCATACTATGATAGAATTGCAGGAAACCGCCAACGAACAGCTGCAGGCTGCCAACGAGGAAATTGTTTCCAGTAATGAAGAATTTCAAACATTGAATGAAGAACTTGAAACATCAAAAGAAGAAATAGAGGCCAGTAATGAAGAATTGATTTCCACCAATCAGGAACTACAGATGCGAAATGAACTGCTTACCGAATCGTATAATTATTCGGAAGCTATTATTGAAACCATTCACGAACCAATGATCGTATTGGACGAAAATCTGCATGTAAAATCGGCGAGCAAATCATTCTATAAAAAATTTCATGCAAGCAAGGACGAAACAGAAGGTGTTCTTTTGTCGAAACTTGGCAACAAACAATGGGATATTCCTCAACTTAACGCCCTGTTAAAAGATGTGATCACTAACAATACAGACTTCGATAACTTTGAAATGACACATCAATTTAAAGGCATAGGAGAAAAAACAATGCTTTTAAATGCGCACCGCATTGTACAAAAAAATCATAAAGAAAAACTGACGCTTCTTGCTATAAAAGATATTACTGAACGATCCCAGCAATACCAGAAAGAAAAAGACCTCCTGCATAAAGATATCAGATTGCATAAGGCCGATAAAGAAGAACTGGAAAAGGCCGTAAAAAAACGAACCCGCCTCATTGAGCAAAAGAACAAGGAACTGGAAGACGCCAATAAGGACCTTACTTCATTTACGTATGTATCGAGCCACGATCTCCAGGAACCCTTACGCAAAATCCAGAATTTTGTAACATGCATTGTGCTTGAAGAAGAAAACCTGTCGCCTGCCGGAAAAGATTATTTTTTAAGACTTCAGAAAACTGCAAAACGTATGCAGTTTCTCATAGAAGATTTGCTGGCATATTCCCGCACCAAAAGCAGCGACCGCAAGTTTGAGTACACAAAACTTAATGTACTTATGAATGAGGTAATAGGTGATTTTGATGAGATCCTAAAAACAAAAAAAGGTACGATTACAGTAGGAAGATTGAGTTCAGCCAATGTAATACCTTTTCAGTTTCGGCAGTTAATGCATAACCTTATCAGCAACTCGCTCAAATTCTCGAAGCCCCGCATCAAACCAAAAATAGAAGTCAAAAGCAGGTTGATTCCCGCCGGGAAACCGGTTATAGAAAACATGTCGTTCAAAAAAGATTACCTTAATATTATATTTACGGATAACGGCATCGGTTTTGATCCGCAATACAAGGACCGGATCTTCCAGGTGTTTCAGCGTCTGCATAGCTTCGAAGAATATAACGGCACAGGCATTGGGTTGGCAATTTGTAAAAGAATCGTTGAAAACCATCATGGTATTATTACAGCAAAAGGGCAACTAAACAAGGGAGCGCGTTTTGATATTTACATTCCCATTGAGCAATAACCAAATTGTACCTCACTGGCACATTTCTTTTACTTTTAAAGTATAAATTAAAAGCAATGAAGAATCAGGAAGTATTATCCATATTTACCAGAGTTTCGGAGGGAGATCTTGACAAAACAGGCGTCGTGCTAAAAATGTATCCAGAACTTGATCCTTATTTCGACAAGGGAATGTACGTGGAGAAGATTACCCAAACCTGCCTCGAAAGTGGCTCCTGTATGATAACCTTCGTTTTTAGACATTACAATACAACCCAATCAAAAGGAAACTAAGATTAGTCCTTTAATTATCTCTTCTTAAATTTTATTGGTACGTTTTTTCGCTGGAAAATTATTTCGTTAACTCAAAGCCTAGTTTAAGTAAACAATTTTCTTTAAAGTCTTTTATGGTTTTATATTGAAGCAAAATTAAAACCATGACCACTTCATTTTCTCTCAGACTTTATCTGCTTATTTTTTGTACCATAGCGTTTAAAAATTTATCGGTTTCCCAAACGTTTTACGGAACAAATTCTTTTACCGAATACAGGCAGGGTACTTTACCTATTCTCCTTACGGCACCTCATGGCGGCACCATGGTTCCTTTGAGCGTTCCTAACCGCACCTGTAACGGCTCAGTAACAGCACCGGATATGTATACCGAAGAACTGGCCTGCGAAATTGATTCTTCTCTTTTTGATTTAACAGGCTGCCATGCACATCTTGTGCTGTGCCATCTTGCAAGAATCAAAGTAGATGTAAACCGGCCAGTTAGCATTGCAAGCTGTGGTAATACCCTGGCTACGATTGTCTTCAACGAGTTTCATAAATTCATTGACACTGCTCAGTTTAAAATGAAGCAGCAACATAATTACGGCTTTTATGCAGATATACACGGTCATTCTCATTCCATACAGCGGCTTGAACTGGGATATGGACTGGATACAACTCAACTCGCGCTTTCTCCTTCGTCTCTTAATACACCAGCGAATGTGAATTCAAGTAGTATTCGAAATCTTGTGAATACAAACTTCAATTCTTATACACTTTCCGATCTGTTAAGCGGACCATTTGCATTAGGTACTTTACTGGCCTCTTCGGGTTACAGCGCAGTTCCTTCTGCACAGGATCCTTATCCGCTCGGTGGCCAGCCCTATTTTACCGGAGGCTACAATATACAGGTGCACTCATCCATGGTTGCTTCCAATATTATTGATGCAGTTCAGATAGAAACCCAATACAATGGTGTAAGAGATAACCCCATCAGCCGTAAAAAATTTGCTGATACGCTTGCAAAAAAGTTATTGTATTTTCTTAATCTGCATTATAATCAACCAACGCCAAACTGTATCGTTACCACATTAAAAGAAAATGAAAATGAAACACATCCTCTTTTTTTCTTCGACAATACCAATAAAACATTAAACATTCGCTTTCAAACTGAAGGGGAGCATACTATATTTATTTACGGAACCAGCGGCGATTTTTGGAAAAAATTTACCTTTAAGGAGAGAAACGAAGAACTAAAACTTCATGATCTGTCCCCGGGAATCTATTTTATTAAAGGTTCTGGATCACTTTCCGGAAAATTTATTATTCAGTAACAAAACTCTCTTCTCCTTAAGAAAAGGGCAAAGGCAACGCTTATATTATTAACATTTCTGATCCTGTCTTAAAGCTTTGCAGCGGGTCATGTGGCAGATTAGCGTTTAAGAAGAGCCAATTTTTAAGTTATTTTCAAAATAATTTTGGTGAGTAATAAATAATTTACTAGTTTTGCACCTCCAAATTAACGTTTGGGCTTCCCATAAGAAGCTAAAAAGTATGGCCCGTTCGTCTAGGGGTTAGGACGCGTCCCTTTCACGGACGAAACACGGGTTCGATTCCCGTACGGGCTACTAAAAGATAAAAGAACCACCTTACGGTGGTTTTTTTGTTTTTTAAAGTACCCCCGGCAAACTACATTGCTAGCGGGGGAGACCAGTAAATAAAACTGAATGAAAAAGATCACTGAGATATCAATTACACGCTACCGTACTTCTACTCAAAAGGATTCAAATGGTATTCGAAAAAAAGTTCCGTATAAAGCCTACCGTAATGTTGTGGTTGTGGGACATGGACGACGCTTCGCTCACTTTTTTGTGGATCTTATGGCCTACCAGGTGATATACCAATTCTTACTCTTCGTTTATGCATTAATAGCCAATACCGCCAGTATGAATTCTTTCGATGCAATCCTGGGACAATTCGTTATTTCACAATTTTTTTTCTTTTCCTTTCCGGTTTATTACATCTTATTCGAACACTTTCTTCAAAGAACTCCGGGAAAATTTCTCACAGGATGCCGGGTAATTGATGTGTATGGTAACAAACCTGAAATTGGAACTAACATCCTGAGAAATATAATCAGATTAGTTCCGTTTGAATTTTTTTCTTGCGCTTTTTCAGACCGGGGTTGGCACGATCGATGGTCTGATACATATGTGGTTCAAAATGAAGAATTCCAAAAACTCCAGGAACTTTTGAATAAAGAAGAAGAGAAAACTTCTTCAAATGAATTTGCCTGAGATTTCGTACGAAGCTGAATCCCACACGGGCTACCACAAAGCAGAAAAAACCTTCTCGGGTTTCGGGAGGTTTTTCGCTTTGTAGTAGTTGTGAAGCGGAACCCCGAAGGAATTTCTGCTTCATGGCTTTAATCTTTAAGTATAAAATCTCCGACGAAAGAAGGATTTTGCTATTTCAAAAAAAAGACTGTGAAGGTAACTGGCCTTAATGGACGAATCCCGTTCAGGAAGGTTCTTCGTTTCAGGTACGCCAGATTGAGGGACAGAACTTAAACTTTAGCGCAGCGAGAACGATGTCTTAAACTTATGATTTTATGCGTAACAAGCTGACTCAGAATTTAACTACAGGTCTGACCCAGTAACATCCAAACCAGCACAAATACTAAAATGGTTCCGAAGCATCCACCACCCCATTTTGCGGCAGCTCCGCCTGCTAATAATCCTCTGAATAAATTGTTCATGTTCTTGCTATTTTGATACTGATTGCATTAGAAAATCATGCCAACAGTAATCGTGGCGCCTGCATCATGAACTTTTACAACTTTATTGTATTTTAGGCCAGAATATGTTACAGCAGATCCTTAAGTATTGTTTAGTGCTCACATTGATCTTTCAATGTCTGTTGCACTTTGCCATACCACTTATGCCGCATTACCTCAATGACCCGGCCTGGTACTATATGTACAAAGCATATGTTTTTGAAGGTATTTGGATCCACGAAGAACTTTATCCTTCTTTTAAAGAACCCGTCCTGTACCACTGTTCTTTGGGATATCCGCTCCTGCTCTACATTTCGGGGGGAATAAGCTCCCTTTTCGGCTGCTCCTTCGCGGCGGTATTATTACAGATACAATTTGTGGTTTATCTTTTATCTGCACGTTTCCTTTGGCTCATTTGCCTGCCATATTCAGGTAAAACAATTACCACCTGCATGGTATTAGTCTTTCTCTGGTTCATGCCGTTCTTTAATTACGCGCATCTTGTCATGTCCGAATCCTGGTTCATTGGCTGTTTACTGGCTACAATCTATGTCTTCATAAAAGCCATAAAATCCGAAAAGCGATCCTTACTTATTTTGAGTTTCCTTCTTGCAGGGTACACATTTCTTATAAGACCCGTAGGCGGGTTGTTATTCCCTGTTATGCTAACCATATTGTTTTCCAGCGCAACGGGCCCGAAAAAAAAATTACTTGTTTCAGGTTTCTCCCTCTTGTTTTTTGTTTTACCAATTGTGCAATCCGGTTTCAACAAAGTTGTTTTTTCAACGTGGACCATCCGCGAAGGTTTTTCGTGGAATGTATGGAACCGCATTGTGGCAGAAGACGGGTTTGATCCTAACAGTTCGCTTGCTACCACTCAACTCAGAAAGAAATTGAATGATTCTTCCTTTATTGCCTCGAACGGACATTGGTGGGACATTACTTTTCAATTATCTGCTAAAGGTATACAAGCAAAAGAAATACAGGATTATTGCATGAGTATTTGTAAAGATGGTTTCAAGGCGCATCCTTTCCGTTATGCTGCTATTACATTGCAAAGAGGATTGTGGGAGCTTCCCACTGTTACACACGAAACATTTTATATTTATCCGGAGGGAAAACAATACAGCGATTATTTAAGATCCTACTCTTCAAAACATCACGATCCACTTTTAAAAGTACTGAACGCACAAAACTTTGAAGGAAATTCTTTTTCCGGCTTTTTACTGAAAGTGTATTCTGCGTGGAATTCCTTATTTCTGAAACTAAATACAAGGTTCGTATACATATTACTATATCTTATTGTGATTGCAGCGTCAATTTCATGGCTCATCCGTTTTTTAAAAACGCGAAAAGTAGAGCCATTAAGGCTATTGCTCGTGTTTCTTTCATTGGGGATTTCAACAGCAGCCTGCGCTTTTGAAATACTTCACGACAGATATTATCTGCCCGTAATTGTGTTGAACGTTATGATCGCGGGAATTTTCTTAACCCAACTACTTAATCGTAAAGCCACAAAGAAGTCGCTATAACCATTATCACTAAGCGGTGGTGCAAGCGTTGCTATTTAAGTATTGAGAAGAAAATCCGTTAACATAATTTTAATTAAAAAGGGCAACAATTTCTCAATTCCCGCATCCTGAGCGGGATTTTGCCCAGTATACTTTTTCTTTTTTTATAATTTTCCGGTCCGAATCTTTTTTAATTATTCGCAAAGCCTTTTGAAAGAACTTTTATTCTTTTTGGTCGATACGTGAAGACTTCTTTATAAAAGAGGCACAGCATTTGGCTATAGAATAGTAAGAAACAATTTAAAAAAATAATAAAATGAAAAAGATTATGACAATTATAGGAATGGCCGGCATGTTGTGCCTTGCGCCTTCCTGCAAGAAGAAAGACGTTAAACCGTTAGAGCCAAACAACAACATTAACGTACAACACGCGGTGAATCAGAAAACAGCACAAATGCATGTACTGCTTGATAGTAAGCCCTGCTCCGAGCCGCAAAACGCGTACACTTCGGCAACGCTGGACATTCGGGAAATTAAAGTATTTAACAGCGAACATGGCTGGGAAGATCTTACCACCGTTCCGGGAGCCTGGGATGTTGTAAGCTTACAGTCGGCGCCGATACCTGTTGCTGACCTTACTGAACACACCGCGATACATACCGGAACAATTACACAGGTTAAACTTGTATTTGGCAGTAATAATAAATTAGTAGTTAACGACCAGGCAGCTTCATGTTACGGACTTAGCACAAAAGAAGTCATATTAGAGATGCACGGAGAGATCAACGCGAACACATTTAATGAAATGGTAATCAGCATTGATATTTGTGGTAACATTAGCGTTCACCAAAAATACGACGAAGATCCTTGCTACACTTTAAAACCAGTAATGGCTTTTCAGAGCTTAACTTCTACACAGATACCTCAATAAAAAAGTGATAATATTCTAACACAAGGCCGGAGTGGAAACATTCCGGTTTTTTTTGTCACATACAGAGTTTATGATTTGTACTTTATTTTTTTTCGCTTAGCCTTTTTATCAATAACCCCGATATAACTAATGGCTAACCGAAAACCAGAGACAGCAGAGATTTTATCATCAAAAAAAGCAGGGAAAGGATATACGATAGAATAACTTTTGTCGCCAGGTTTGTAAACAGCTTCATACCCAGGATGAGGCTCCCTCCAGGATCCTCCCGCTAAAACAGGTTTTCCTTCGGCATTAATCACCCATTCGCTCACATTATCATACAATCCTTTTACACGATAATTATTTTCTTTTGTATGATACACAGGACGCAACCTGATCGTGTCTTTCAGAGTTAGAAATAAATTCTTTTTTGATTTCCCTTTCTTTTCGGGCCTTATGAAGAAAAATCCGTAATAATCTTTTTTGTCGAATTTTCTGCTGTCATAAAGTTTCGGAATTTTAAGATAATAATGTTCTTTATCACCCATGGCGAGAGCTGCCAGTTTCCACTCTGCTTCGGTAACCATGCGGAAAGGTGGAGAAAAAATTCCATCTTCCATTCTCACATCCCGTTCGCGAGCTGGTTGATCAAAAGAAGGAAGTTTAGTAGAAGACGGTCCTCTCCATTTTCCACTAAGATAAGCTTCCGTTGAAAATTCATCAGTTGAATCAGTGGGTTCTGCTATATCCAATAAACCTTCTCTGACAAGAATCATTTCATTAACCCTGTCGGTTTTCCAGATAGCGTATTTCATTACCTGTTCCGGTGAAACACCCACCACCGGGTAATTTTTAAAACGTTCGTTACGCAGGTAATTCCTTGCAAGATAATCTTTCAGTGAATCTGTAATATTTTCTTTTAACCAGACATTAGTATCTGGTAAGGCTCTTTTATAGGTTGGCTGTGAGTAATATTTTTTCAACCAATTAAGATATCCGATGTATTGTCCATTGGTTTCTTCTGTAATGGAAATGAAAAAGGTAAATACACTATCATTTCTTGTCAGTTTCGATCCCGGCTTTATCACGTTTCCTTCAATGAGCCTCATTCCGGGAGCTGTTTCCTGCAATTCGTAAGGCACTTTCTCGAAACCGCCATTATTATCCTGTGACTTCAAAAAACAAGGGAAAAGAAAAAGAATCAATAAAATTTTTTGTGGAGAAAATTTCATGTTACGTTTCTGAAAGCAATAATTAAATATAACCTATAAGATGCTAAATGCAAAAAGGTTACTGTTTCTAAAACAAGGTGTACAACAATCTTCCCATAATAAAATAAATGGTGATGCCGATTATGTCGTTAAGAGTTGTTACAAAAGGGCCCGTTGCCAGCGCCGGGTTTATCTTAAAACGATTCATGGTAAGGGGTACAAAGGTGCCCAGGAAAGATGCGCAAAGGATAACAGTAAATAAGGCGAGGCTCACCGTGGTTGCAAGTTTCCAATCTTCGATCACAAAGGCATACCCGCAGATAAGTAACGAACAGATTATTCCGTTTATGAATCCTACTCCGAGTTCTTTTAAAAGTTTGGAGCTGATTTGGTCGCCCAATAAGGTATTGTTGGCAAGGCCCTGCACAATAATGGCGCTGCTCTGTACACCAACGTTTCCGCCCATCGCTCCTATCAGCGGAATAAAATAGGCCATTTCGGGATGAATCTTGATCTGTTCTTCATAAGTACCAATAATTCGTGAACCAACAATTCCTCCGCACATGCCCACCAACAACCATGGAATACGCGCGCGTGATAATCGCCATAAGCGGTCATTACTGTCCACGTCGTCTGAGATACCACTCATTCGCTGGATATTTTCGTCAGCGGTTTCACGGATCACATCAACCACGTCATCAATTGTAATTCTTCCCACAAGTCTTCCCAACTGATCAACTACGGGCAAAACTACCAGGTCATATTTCTGCATGATCTCCGCTACTTCTTCACTGGTGGTACTCGTTTTCACGAATTGCAGATCAGGCTCATGAATTTCTTCTATTCTTGCAAGAGGATGTGAAATGATCAGTTTTTTCAGAGAGAGCATGCCTATCAGTTTCTCATTATTATCAACCACGTAAACGGCATACATCACATCCACATTGTCGGCCTGTTTGCGTATCTCTTCAATACAGGCATTCACGGTTTCAAATCCGTAAACACTCACGAGCTCTTTTGCCATGAGGGATCCCGCGGTTCCTTCATCGTAATTGATAAGTTCGGCAATATCGCTGGCCTGTTCTATATCTTCAATGTGAGAAAGTACCTCCTCCTGTATGCTTTCGGGTAACTCGGAAATTACATCGGCCGCGTCATCGGAGTCCATGTTATCGAGTTGCTCGGCGATTTGCTTTGAGCTGAAGGTGGCTAATAAACGTTCACGTTTATCATCATCCAGTTCAAGTAAAACATTAGGAGCAGTATCTTCATCAAGAAGTTCGTAGATGTATGCGGCTTCCGAATCCCTTAACTGGTTAATTATCTCTGCAATATCGGGAGCATAGAGTTCCTGCAGCTGTAGTAACAGCCGGTCAGCATTCTTTGTTTCAATGCTTTGCCTGAGATCGTCCAGGTACTCTGTGGTGAGTTCGAATTGCATGGGTTAAGAAGCGCTGCAAAAGTAGCAATAATAGTTTATAGTTTATAGCCGATAGTTTATAGATTCACCAAACTCACTATTGACTATAAACTATAGACTATCGACTCCTTAACGTTTTATAGGCCTCTCGAATGCGCACAGTAAGCGCAGGGGATTGAGGATATTTTTTAAGTTCATCGAGAATGATGATAAGTTCGTTCTTTAGTTCTTCATATCCTGAACAGATCCTTGCCGCTACAGTAATGGAAAAAGCCCTGACAGCAAGAGGCTGCGAAATATCCATAATAAATTTAAGGGACATGTCGAGCAGTGGGCCACGGTATTTTTCCGGCACATCCACTTCCTGGAAAATGCGTAGAATATTCCGCGGAATTGCGGGATGATGGTCTTTTTCCCCCAGCATTTTTATCATTTTAGGGATATGCGGTTTAATAAGCTCGGGATGATTAAGGCTATGATCACCCAATGGCCAGGCGGCGCGTTGCGTCATACGGTAATCGCTGTTAAGAAAAATATCTACCAATGTTTTAAACCTGGTTTTGTCAGTGCCAATATATTTCATGATGCGCAGTGTATTGCTTTTACTCTGCCCCTGCTGCAAAGTCGCTCTTATATCCATTGTGAAATTATATGTCTCCGGGTAAGAATAAAAACACTATACACGTCAGTTCTCAACCGTTATTATAATTGCGTGCGCCAAAAATAGTGCTTCCAATCCTCACCATCGTGCTTCCCTCTTCAATGGCGATCTTATAATCACTGCTCATTCCGAAACTAAGAACGTTAAGCGGACGTGATTGTGTTTTTAATTTTTCCTGTAATTGCTTTAATGTTTTGAACTCGTTTCTCACCTGCTCCATATCATAGGTGTTGGACGCCATTCCCATAAAGCCCATTACATTTACATTACCAAGAGCATTCAATTCATCAGAAGCAAAAAGTTCTTCGCATTCTTTCGTACCGAAACCAAATTTTGTTTCTTCTTTGGCAATGAAAACCTGAAGAAGACAATTCACTACGCGATTATTTTTCGCAGCCTGTTTATTTATTTCTTTAAGAAGTTTAAAACTATCCACACCGTGGATCATGTAAACAAAAGAAACAATGTACTTTACTTTATTGCTTTGAAGATGCCCGATAAAATGCCAGTGAATGTCTTTGGGAAGCTTCTCGTGTTTTTCTGTAAGTTCCTGAACATAGTTTTCTCCAAACTCACGATGTCCCGCATCATAAGCTTCCATGATCATATCATTAGGCTTGGTTTTAGAAACAGCCACTAATGTAACGTGAGGCGGAAGAGTATTCTTTATTTCAAGTAAATTATCTTTTACAGACATACTGCAAATTTAAGAACTCGTTTTACTTTTAAAAAATATGTTTGTTATAATTAAAGATTGATGGTAATTGTCGGGTCAAGAGTAGTCGAACAGCAAGAGAGCCTGGATTGCAGGGAAAATTATCAGAATTTAAAGCCAGAGTTCTACATAGAGATTTCATCTGCGATGAAATTTCAGTAGAATTAAAGCTTTGTCCTAATTATCCTCAAGACTATAAATTACAAGTCCGCTACGCATTTTAGGTTCCACCCATGTAGATTTTGGAGGCATAATATTATTAGTGTCGGCGATCCATTTAAGATGATCCATGGTAACGGGATACAATCCGAAAGCAGCGGCGGCCTTTCCATCGTCAACCATAGCTTTAAGAGCTTCGGCACCTTTTATCCCCGGAACAAAACCAATGCGTTTATCGGTTTTAAGATCATGGATGTTGAAGATCGGTGACAATACATGTTCGGTGAGGATAGAAGCGTCGAGACTTCCCACAGGACTATCGGCTTTATACACTCCGTCTTTAGCGCTTAATGAATACCATTTTCCTTCGGTATACAGAGAAATTTCGTGTTTCCTCGTTGGCTTAAAAATGTTTTCTTTTATCTCCTTTACCATAAAACTTTTCGAGAGTTTATCGAGTAATTCTTTTACTGATAATCCATTCAGATCTTTTACGACACGGTTATAATCATATATTCTTAATTGTGTTTCAGGAAAGAAAACTCCGAGATAATAATTATAAGCTTCGTTACCAGTAAAATTTGTATCGCGGCTCCTTCTCAGTTTTCCAAGAAGAGCTGCCGATGCAGAACGATGATGCCCGTCGGCAATATAAATTGCAGGAATTTTTCCGAATCGTTCAGAAATAAGTTTAATGGATTTTGTTTTATTGATCACCCACAAGGTGTGACGAACTTTGTCTGTAGTTGTAAAATCATAATCGGAACGATACGTAAGTATATCCTGGCAAAGCGCATTGATCTGCTCATCGTCCGGGTAACAGAAAAGAACAGGCTCTGCGTTGAACTCGCACACTTCGAGATAATCTTTGAGTTTTTCTTCGCGCTGCGTGAGTGTTTGTTCATGAATTTTAATGATACCGCTCATGTAATCGTCGATGCTGGTACAACCAATGATTCCTATATACGTGTTTCCTTCCTTTACCTGACGGTATAAGTAATAACAGGCGATATCATCGCGCATAAAAATATTGGCATTGACGAAATTGCGGAAACGTTTCTTTATTTTTTGTAAGCGTTCTTTTGAACCTGGTTTTGTTTTCGCTCCGTCTTCAAAATCGGGATTAATAACATGCAGAAATGAAAAAGGATTTTGCGTGAGCTTATCTTTTAACTCAGCAGAATTATAACCATCCACGGAACGCGAAGCTACGAGATGAACCTTGTCGTTTTCGGGACGAATTGCTTTAAAGGGGATTACTTTTGCCATATATATAATGTTTAGCTTTTAGTGTTTAATTATTAATAGTACAACCTATTAAAAACTTAGCACTAAACATTAATAATTAATTTAACGCCGCTATCAATTTCTCCGCCAGCTCCACACCAATCCTCTCCTGTGCTTCATTGGTTGCTGCGCCGATGTGAGGTGTGAGCGAAATTTTCGGATGTTTTAAAATAGCTACTGAAGGGCGCGGTTCGTTCTCGAATACATCAAGACAGGCATGCGCAATTTTTCCGCTGTTAAGAGCTTCCAATAAATCATCTTCATTGATAACCCCTCCACGAGCCGAATTCACCAGAATGACCCCGTTTCTCATGGAAGCTATTTCATGGCGGGTGATTAATTTTCCACCCGGAACATGAAACGTTATAAAATCAGAATTCTGAATTACTTTGTCCATACCGTGAGTTTTTACGGGAACTTTAACAGGTTTGTCCAGTCCATCTATATCTACTTCAATCAATGCTTCTGAAACAAAAGGATCAAAAGCCATCACTTTCATTCCAAGGCCAAGCGCGATTTTAGCGACGTTCTGTCCTATTCTTCCGAAGCCAACAATACCAATTGTTTTTCCACGTAGTTCAATGCCTTTGGCGTATTTTTTTTTAAGATCATCAAATTTATCTTCACCTGACACTGGCATCTGGCGGTTGCTGTCGTATAGAAAACGAACCGCGTTGAAGAGGTGAGCGAATACCAGTTCGGCAACTGAATTACTTGACGCCGCCGGAGTATTGATCACATTAATTCCTTTTGATTTGGCGTAATCCACATCGATGTTATCCATGCCAACACCACCGCGTGCAATGACTTTTAAATTAGGACAGGCATCGATTATATCTTTACGCACCTTAGAAGCGCTGCGCACCGTAATGGCCACATAACCCTTGGCGTTTATTTCTTTTGCAATATTTTCCTGGGCCACTTTTTCAGTCACAACAGTAAAACCTGCTTTTTCTAAAAGTTGTTTTCCAACGTTGTCGATACCATCATTAGCCAATATTTTCTTACTCATAGACGTTTAAAATTTATCGTTCTAAAAGTAGGAATAAATACGAAAATAGAAAACAGGGAACGGACGCTAATTTCACGAATAACGAGAATCTGGATGGTTCGATGCCTATGTTTCACACAAAGTGCCGCAAAGGTTTTCGCAAAGTTGCGCTAAGAAAAGACATAAATTTCACGAATTAACACGGATCTAAACTCATAAAAATTAAGGCTCTGCTTTGTGTACCTGATTTCTGCGCCAGCAGAAATACTTACTCACATAGCTTTGTGAACCTCTGTGGAACCTTATGAGAGCGAAGCTCCTTTGTGTTAAAATAACCACATGTTTTCCGTTAGGTTTCTTCTGGGTTTTGCGCTGGTGTAAGGTTATGGTTAAAAAAGAGTGCTTGGTTAGAATTTAATACCGATAGTAGCCGCTAACTGCGATTGGGTCATATTAAAAGTGGCTCTCTGCGTGAAGGTGTTGAACATGTAATAATCTTCATTGGTAAAGCTTTTGTACCAGGCGAAGTCATAAAAAATATTGTTCTTGCTCCTGAAGCCGACACCAACACTAACTGTGTGTCGTACAAAATCTCCTTCAAGAGAATTTCCGAAAGGACTTCCCTGAACATTATAACCACCTCTTAACATCACTGGTTTCAGATTAAACTCAACACCTGCGCGAAAGTTGGATGTAGACAGATATTTATTTTTAATAACCGCGTTTACTCCAACAAAATCTGAAACATTATTACTTGAAAGTTGCGCCGTACGATAATCAACATATTCGTAATCGAGTCCAACAGCAGCAAGTTTTCCTATAATAAATCCGGCGTTAATACCCAGCCGCGACGGCGTGTAAATCTTATACTTGAAGTGTCCGCCATTTTCAGGCGCCTTTATCTCTTCCGGTTGTTTTGTGTTGTGATCAAACGTAGCCGACATCGTATTGTAATAATTATCGCTCAGCGTAAGAATGCTTGGTGTATGATAATAAATTCCCAGGCGGATGTTATCATTAACCCGAGCAACGCCGCCGATCTTAAGATTGATCCCGCTACCTGTAGTTGTAAAATATTCTGTGTAAGAAAGGCTATGAAAGCCCAGCTTATCGGTATATACGAATGGTAAGCCATCGGCATAAGTTGTAGAATACGTTGACGCACCGGTCATAGTAACAGTCATGCTATCTTTATCATCTGCTTCGTAATGCGTGGTTGTGGAGGTAAACGAAACTCTTGGAACACCGATGCTGGCGCCAATATAAAACTGGTCCTTATACGCATAGGCATAAGAAAAGTTAAGTTCGTTCATTCTTCCTGAAGTAACAATATCACGGGTTTGCGTCACTGTTTTTTTCAGGTCAACAAAGGGAAAGAATTTTGCAGTCGCCGAATCGTAATCGAGTACATAAGTGTAATAACCCATGTATTCATAATCAGAATCCAAAGCATCGAGTGTTTTCTTTTCATTTGCCAGAGTAAGCATGTCTTTGGCAATTGAATTATAGGTTCTTACCGATGCGCGTGATTTATTATAAAAATTGATTGACTGCATGTTGGTGAAAGCAAACACATGTCGGCTATCATTGTCGGTTACAGAAGGCATAGTAAATGTAATTCCGAAATTATTGAACACCACATCGGCGTCTGATAAACCGGTAGATTTACCTTCCAGGGTTCCTGTTGTTTTGATAAACTTAAACCCTCCACCGAAAGAAGCTTCACCTTTTCTGAAAAGTCCCAATCCGCCTGGATTATATCCTGCACAGGAAAGATCGGCTCCAAGCGCTCCAAACGCGCCACCCATGGCAACGTAACGCGAGGTTCCGTTAACGCCGGTTCTGGAATACCGAATGGCGTCTACATCGTTTTGTGAAACTGAAGTAAGGGATGCAAGTAGCACCACACAAAAAATTCCGTATTTTTTCATATGAAATTATCTTGGGCGGTTTCCACCATTACTGCTGCCACTATTTCCGCGAGGAGAAGAGTTGCTGTTACTATTACTACCGGAATTTGAAGATCCCGAATTCCAGTTTCCGCTATTAGAGTTAGAGTTGGAATTCGAATTTGAATTAGAATTCGAGTTGGATGAACCTGAATTCCAGCCTGACCAACCCGAGTTAGAAGACTTATTGGTGCTCGTTGGATTATCGGTACCAGAATCTACACTTGAGTTACTGATACGGGTGGAGTTCTTGCGATTGTGGTTATTCGTGTTTCCACTATTGCTATTACTGCTACCTGAATAATCAGGGTTTTTGGTTGTTCCACTGCTTCCGGTTGAACTTCCATAATTAGGATTAGTACTTCCTTTGGTGCTTCCGTTATTCGTGTTATCAATCGTAGTTGAACCAGGATTGCTCCATGTTGAACCACCATTATTATTTCCTCTCACAGGAGTTGAATTACCAGAAGGAGAAACTCCGCTTCCTGAAATGGATCCTGTTTCAATGTATTTACTTTTAGGACGGGGTACTTCTGCAAATCTTGGCGTGGCTTGCTGCTTCTCCTGTATAGACTGAATAAATTTAGCACGCTCGCCCATACCTTCAGGCACGGCCATCCCAGCTGTAGTATTACGCGGGCTGTTACCGCCGCCATTGCTGCCACGAGGACCATACTGACTATAAGAACTGTTTACGTCGTAGCTGTTATAATATCCCCAGCCGCCGTTATTGTTTCCGTTCCAATAGCCGTTGTTATAACCGTTCCAATATCCATTGTTGTATCCGTTCCAGTAACCGTTATTATATCCCCATGAATTTCCATAATACGGATTATTCCATGAATTGTAATATGAGCCATACCACGGATTATATGGATTATAATAAGGATTATACGAATATGGGCCGTAACAGCCTCCATTACCCCAGGAATACCCGATGCCAATATTGATACCGTTATAATAATTACCAAATTGGTAAGAAGGCATCAAGTAATTATAGCTGCTGTAAATGCTGGTTCCGTAACAATTGGGGTTACCATTGTAGTAATACGAATTGGTGTAATAATTATCATAATAACCGGCTCCGTAAATCGGATTGTTAAAACGGTTGATACGCGAAGCGTACTTATAATCGTAATAATCATCTGAATTATATTCCGGATCCTGATAATATGGATTAGCATCGTCTTTCGCTTTTTGCGCGAGACGGGACTCTTCTTCTTTTTGTTTTTCTTCCGCTGCTTTCTTTGCTTTTTCCTCTGCCGCCAGCTTTGCTATTCGTTTTTCCTCAGCAGGATTGGCGTAAATATCATCATTGTACGAAACGATCTGAGAAGTTTTACACGAGAACAGAACTGCCGCAAGGATCGGAACAATTAAAAATACCTTTTTCATTGCAAATCTTTTATTGGATTAATAAATTGCGGAGATTATATGTAAATTTACGAAAATTCAGCGATATATACCTAGCACTTTACATTATTTAGCATATCGATTTATAAACAAAAATAGTAACAAAAAAACCGCACTTTCAGCTTTATGAGCAAGGTAATTACCCCAAGAGAAGAAGACTACAGCAAGTGGTACAACGATTTAGTAGTAGAAGCCGATCTGGCCGATCACAGCGCCGTTCGCGGATGTATGGTGATAAAACCACACGGTTACGCCATTTGGGAAAAAATGCAACAGGCCCTCGACAAAATGTTCAAGGATACCGGACACGTTAACGCTTATTTTCCTCTTTTCATACCCAAAAGTCTTTTTGAAGCCGAAGAAAAAAACGCGGAAGGTTTCGCGAAAGAATGTGCCATTGTTACACACTATCGTTTAAAAAATGATCCTTCAAAACCAGGAAAACTGATGGTGGATCCTGAAGCAAAGCTCGAGGAAGAATTAATCGTTCGTCCTACCAGTGAAGCTATTATCTGGAACACCTATCGCGGATGGATCGAAAGCTACCGCGATCTTCCTATTCTTGTTAACCAATGGGCCAACGTGGTTCGCTGGGAAATGCGTACACGTTTATTCCTCCGAACTGCGGAATTCCTCTGGCAGGAAGGCCATACCGCCCACGCCACAAAGGAAGAAGCCATTGAAGAAACAAAAAAAATGCTGGATGTTTATGCCGATTTCGTTGAGAACTGGATGGCTGTGCCTGTTGTAAAAGGTGTTAAAACTCCGAACGAACGTTTTGCAGGCGCCGATGACACCTATTGTATCGAAGCATTGATGCAGGACGGAAAAGCGCTCCAGGCTGGCACTTCACACTTCCTGGGACAAAATTTCGCCAAAGCATTCGACGTGAAGTTTGCCAATAAAGAAGGAAAACTTGATCACGTATGGGCCACCAGCTGGGGCGTGAGCACACGTTTAATGGGCGCGCTCATTATGAGCCACAGCGATAACAACGGATTGGTGATCCCGCCAAAATTAGCACCAACCCAGGTTGTCATTGTTCCTATTTACAAAGGCGACGAAGGTCTTAAAAAACTAGCCGAAGTAGCTGCAGGAATTAAAACAAAACTTAACCAGAAAAATATTACTGTGAAGTTCGACGACCGCGATTCGCATCGGCCGGGTTGGAAATTCGCTGAATACGAACTCAAGGGAATTCCTGTACGCATTGCTTTGGGAGAACGCGATTTAGCTAACGGAACTGTTGAAATAGCCCGTCGTGATACTCTTACAAAAGAAGTGGTGCAAATAGACGGAGTTGAAAATTACATTGCTAATCTTCTTGAAGAAATTCAATCCAACCTGTTTAAAAAAGCGTTGGAACGTCGCGATAACCTGACCACGAAAGCCGACACATACGAAGAATTTAAAAAAGTGCTTGACGAAAAAACAGGTTTTGTATTCGCACATTGGGACGGAACACCTGAAACAGAAGAGAAAATCAAGGAAGAAACAAAAGCTACTATCCGTTGTATTCCTTTAAACAACAAAGAAGAAAACGGAGTCTGCATTTACAGTGGAAAACCAAGTAAACAACGCGTACTATTTGCAAGGGCGTACTAATTGAAGCAAAATGAGCGAAATTCACGATAAACAAAAAGAAACTATTCTGGCTTTACTCGCCGAAAAATCGGTGATGAAACAGGATGTGTTCTCAAATACCCTTTCAGTTTTTAACTTGCTGAAAGATGTGCTGAAGGAAAGAACAGATGACCTTGCAGTGGAATCTGTAAAAATTGACAAACGTATTACCGTCAATTACAAAGATGTGAATCCTCAATCGGTTCAGATTAAAGTGGCGGGTGACATGCTCGATTTTTATATGCACTCTAACGTTTTTGAATTCGATCGTTCGCACCCTATGTTTAAAACAGGTTATATCAAAAACACAGAACTCAATTCGTACTGTGGAATCATTAACGTATATAACTTCCTTGCTGATTCTTATAAATACAATCGCCTGAATGACCTTGGTTATCTTATCGCCCGGATATTTGTAAATCGCGAAAAGCGCTTTTTCATTGAGACAAAAACACAGATAGGCTACAAATACATGAACTTCAGTGAACAGCCGATCGATAAAGAAACTCTTATTGAGATTGTAAACGAGCTCATTATTTTTGCCGTGAAATTCGATCTTTTCACTCCGCCTTATGACGCTGTGAGGCAGGTCAGCGTTTCTGAAATGCAGGAAAAACAAAACAGTAATTCACTGCGTACCGGTAAACGACTTGGTTATTCAGGACACACCGGATCGGTTACCAACGACGAAGAAATCAATTTATGATTTTGTAGTAGATAAAAGATCTTAAGATCATTTCAATTTAAAGATGCCTGAATTTTCAAATACGATAAAAGCAGCGGTATCTTTTCTTTTTTTGCTGATGTCGCTCCTGTCTTTCTCGCAGGAGGATACAATACAGGTAAATATCTTTCTGAAGCAAACCATGAAAACCCGCCGGGCAGATCCTGATTCGGCATTTTTTTACGCTACAAAAGCAATCGTTCTCGCGGAAAAACTGGATTATAAACATGGTCTTGTAATGGCATATACAGCAGCAGGACTGGCCCAGGTATCACTTAACCACAATGCCGATGCCCTCGCCTATCTTAGCAAGGCTATTGCTCTTTCAAAAATAACAGGCGACCAGAAGCTCGTTGCCGACGCGTATTTTTATACCAACCAGGTTTACCGTTATATGGGGAATTACGGCATGTGTATCTCCACCTGTTTTAAGGCCCTGAGTATTTATGAATCCATCAAGGATTACGAAGGAGTGGCCAACTGCTATAATGGTATTGCCAATGTGTATTACGATCAGCAAAACCACGAAAAAGCGCTTGAGTATTTTTTAAAAACAGCTTCTATACTTGATCATTCTTCCGAATCAAATAAATCAGTGGTCTACCTGAACCTGGGAATGGCTTACAGCGATGTGAAAAAATTCGATAGCGCTATGTTCTACTTCGGAAAATCCCTCTCCATCAGGGAAAAACGAAACGACAAATACGCCATTGCCGACGTGTTTATCAATATGGGAGTAACCTATTCTTCAAGGGGAGATTATGACAAGGCACTTGAGTACCTGTTCAAAGCCAAAGAAATATATACCGATAAAACCAACCGGTATTATATGGGAATTATCCTTACAAACATTGGCGATGTTTACCTTCAGAAAAAAAACTATAAGGAAAGCGAATTGAATTTAAAGGAAGGATTAGTTATATCGGAACAAATTGACGATAAGGAAGGAATTAAAATTGCTTCTAATCTTCTGGCGCAACTGTATTCTGAAAAAAAAGACTTTGAAAAAGCCTGGTTCTACGGAAAAAAATATATCAGTGTAAAAGATTCTTTATCGAGCCTTAAAAACCTGAACCAGATACAGGACATTGAAACCAAATACGAAACCGATAAACTCGATCGTGAAATAGAATTGCTTAACAAGGACAAAGAATTAAAGGAAAGCATCATCGAAAAACAAAATGCTCAGAGGATTGCTTTTGTTACAGGAATTGTTTTGTTAATTGGCATTTCGTTTTTTATTTACCGGGGCTACAACCAAAAGAAAAAAGACAATGAAATTATCACCAAACAAAAAGAGGAGGTAGAAAAACAGAATCACATCATCGAAGAACAGAAAAAAGATGTGGAAGAAAAACAGAAAGATATTCTCGATAGCATCTACTACGCACAGCGTATTCAAAAGACCTTACTTCCAGCGGAAAAGTTTATTGAAAAGAGTTTGAAACGGTTAAAAGCAAAGTAGATTAATTTCTCGCAACGCTTACGCCGAAGCTTCAGCGAAGGAGCAAAGTTGCGTAGAGGTTTACGCAAAGACCCGCTAAGAAAAACATGTTCCGCTGCAGCCGATCACGAATTAACACGAATCTAAAAGCACAAAAATTATTCTCTTTTACTGTTCAGTGTTCAGCTTTGTGAACCTTGTGATTCCTTTGTGAGCAGTTCACTGCCTTTGTGGTTAAAGTGTAGATAAGTTATGTAAGATTTACTATCTTAGATTAAAACAAAATGTATTGAGATTCCTTCCCCATATTCTTTTCTTTCTTTTCCTACACAAGATCTCCTTCTCCCAAACCGATACTACAACCGAACGAAAATTTTTTAAGAATGGGAAATTAAAACATGTTGTTTACAAACATGGTATTGATACCATAGAATTGATACGCTATTATAAAAGCGGTAAAATGCGTGATTCTATCTGGTTGTACACACCGGGCAAAAAAGAATTCCCTTTCGGAATTGAAAGAGAATATTTTCCTAATGGAAAACTGGCATGCACAACAGTTCATGGCCCAAAATGGGGAGAACAGCATTCCCGTTATTTCAGCGACAAAGGAGCTCTCATGGCTACCGTTAACAGACCAGCCGGCATTTCTACTTTTTATAATGGTAAAGGTGAAATACGCATGGTGCTCGATGAAAACAAAGAAGAACAGGTACATGTTCCATCAAAATATAAAGGCAGGCAACACCTTATTAATAATGGAAATATTATTCGTGTAAAATCCCGCAGGGCCACATTACTTTCGGGAAAACAACGAATGACATTAGCTTCGGGTGCCCTGATCTCGTGTGTTGTGGGAACTGATACTCTTTATCATTGTAAAGTGGAAGGTTTTTCGAAAGACTCTGTTATCTTCTCAAAATTTGAATATGATGTTGGGCCGGGCCATGACAAATTAATGTTCGACAGCACCTTTGGCGTGGCAAAAACTAAACTCTCTGCATTTTATTATGCGAAGCATAATACACACAAGCGTGCATTTGGAGGAAAAATCTCCCTGATTACCGGCATTAGCATTATGTGCATCCCCGCCATACTTATTCCTTTGGCGCCCCGCGTCCTCTTCGCCCCGGCTGGTCCGTTTATTATTGTGGCCGTGCCTGTAACACTCACTTGCGTTGGCATAGGTTTTCCATTATATTTATTGAGTAAACACCTGTATAAAACCATGGTTCCGAAAAAATACACTATGAACGAATGGAACTTCAGACCATAACCTATGGAAATAGAATTCACAATAAGTAAGCCCGGCCACATTGTGTATGAATATCTCAGCGACATGCAGAAATTCGTATCGGTACATCCTATTATTTTCAGAATAGATCCCCTGGGCGACAACCGTTATCTTGTTTTTGAGCGACTCAAAGTGTTATTCGTTCCTTATACATTCAATTATATTGTTACTGTAGATGGTAATAAACATGAGAATAAAATAACCATCAGCACCACTGTAAAAAAAATGGTACACATCAAAATGGAATTTCACATCCAGGAATCGGAAGGTGTTTCAAAGGTGAAAGAAAAAGTGGAATTCAGATCATTTCTTCCCGTAAAACCAATCATGAGAAAAATATTCAGGGAACAGCATGGCTTATTATTCTCCAATATCGGTAAGCTTTAAAGAACTTAAATCATTGGAACGAAACCATCTCTCCATGAAATACAATCTCGAACAATTAAAAAACAAATTCAATTCCGGGGAGAAACTCAACTTTCTTTTTTTCTGGGGGCATCAGCCTTCAAAAGACGGAACCATTATTTCAAGCTGTTTCAGCCAATGGTGGCTCACGGAATTTACTGTTGAGGGAATAATTTACAAATCGGCCGAACATTATATGATGAGCGAAAAAGCCCGTGTGTTTGGAGATGAAGTTATCCGTGAAAAAATAATTTCCTGTACAAAACCTGCCGAAGCAAAATCCCTGGGAAGAAAAATAAAAAACTTCAACGAAGAAACCTGGCTGAAACACCGTTATGATATTGTTCTCAATGGATCATTTCATAAATTTTCGCAAAATCCCAAGCTCAAAGAATTCTTACTTAACACATCTGAACGCATTATTGTTGAAGCCAGTCCGGTGGATCCCATCTGGGGAATTGGTATGGCTAACGGCAACGATGGAATTGAGAATCCAAATAAGTGGAAAGGACTGAACTTATTGGGATTCGCTTTAATGGAGGCGCGGGAAAAACTCAGAGCTTAGGAAAAATAAAAAAACTTATCTTCATTCTATGAAAAAAATATTTTTAATTCTTGTGCTGTTCGGTTCTATTTCAAGATCGAATGCTTGTCTCAATTACTTTTATTCTACCGATAAAGAAGGACATTTGCACCTCGTGACCGACGAACTCAGAAAAAAATTCAATATTAACTTCAATAAAGAGCTCAATGTTTCTCGCCTATTAAAACTGGAAGCAAAATTGAAAAAGGATCATGCTTACATGTTACTTTCCGATTATGCACTTGGATTAATGAAGCTTGGAAAAACAGAAGAATCGCTTCAGATACTTTCCGAAATCTATAAACATTATCCCAATGATTACAAAATTGCCTCTAACCTTGGAACTGCCTATGAATTAAGAGGCATGAACGACAGCGCTCTTAAATATATTAAACGCGGGTTACAATTAAATCCCAACGACCATGAAGGAAGCGAATGGGTTCACGTGAAAGTTCTTGAAACCAAACTCAAGCTTGCTAAAAATCCTGATCATTTAAAAACATCAACTGTATTGGGACTTACAGAAACACAGGAAAAAGATTCGAATGTGTGCCGGCAGATCCTCATTCAGGCTCACGAACGTTTTCCATTCACACCTAAGAATGATTTGATCATGGCCAGTTTAATGACCGACCTTGGTGATTGTTATGCTAATACAATTGCTGTTGAATACGCGCTTTCATCTTACATGATCGCGAAAGAATATTTTGGTGACAAGTCTGCATCACTCGAAACAAAAATAAAAGAGATGAAAGAACTCATGAAAAAATATATCAATGTTCGTCCCAACCCCAAAGAAGAAGAACTTAAAGGCAGATACGAGGGCATGCACAACAAGGTGGGTCCTTTCAGTTACAAGCTTATGTTAGAGAATAATGATTCAGAAAATTATAAGGTGGATTGGAGCAGGATCAACACCAATGTTACATCACTCCTTGCACTGGCCAATTTTACGATCAGCGAAACAGATGTAAAAGAATCGGCCGTAAAAAATTCTACCGACGACGTAAAATTTGTTCCGGATCCGGCTCCAATAGTTACAGTTCCGGTTATTGCCAACAATTCAGTTGATACACCAACAGCAGAAATAAGTCAGGGAACAAAACCAATCGAAGAAAAAGGAAAAACAAACTGGCTCCTTCTTTCCTCGGGAGGAACACTCGCTGTTATATTAATCGCAATTGCTGTGAGGAGAAGAAAAAGGAAAAGCGGAAACGGATAATTCTCCTTTTGCCCCCACTTATTTGTTAAAATGATGGTTAGGCTCAATCAATTCTACCAGTTATAAAGCAAATTCAAAACCCTTACAACTAAATAAATTTAAGTTTATCTTTAAATCAGCCTCTAATCTCCCACATGCTACAAATTTCTCCTGTAAACGAATCCAACATTGTTGATGCGCTTGAACTCATCAGGTCGCTTCTTATTGAACTTGGCGACGAAGCCGAGGACGCTGTACACATTGATAAATTCATTCTCAATAAAGAACGTCTGCTTAATCAAGCAGGACACTATATGTTTGTTGCAAAACTTGATTCTGAGATTGTTGGTGTAATTACAATCTCAGAATGCTTTGCCATTTATGCCGGTGGTTTGTATGGCACCATTAACGAAATGTATGTAAAGCCAGCGTATCGCAGTCAGAATGTGGGCAAACAACTCATTGATGAAGCCAAGGCCCTTGCTGTGAAAAATAAATGGGCAAGAATAGACGTTACGGCTCCTATTGAAGAGCGTTGGCTTCGTACTATCAACTTCTACGAAGATCATGGTTTTGGTTTTACAGGCGAGAAGCTCAAGTTTAAGACCAAAGAATAACTCAATCATCCTGATATTGTTCGTATCTTGATCGCGCTTTATGCTCCATCGCTTACTCATCAAATTACAATTAATGCAGGAGTTTGCTTTTTTTACAAAAATGAACAGAGATGAGTTTAATTTAAGACTGTCTTCACTTGTTGAAACGAAAATGGTTTTCTTTGAAGAATATGCTTCTGGAAAAAAGTATATTGGGGGAACAACAAATAAAGGATTTACAATCAGGCCAAGAAGAGAAATATGGCGCAAAAACATTATATTATGTAAAGGAACATATGAAGAATACGACAGTGAGCTTATGATTCATGTAAAAGTCTATCCCTGGACACTATTACTTCTAAGCTTATTTTTTATTCTTCTTTCGTATGCGTGTATTATCCTATTTCTGGCTACGTTAAAGGTTTACTATACAAACGTTGCTTACTTAATTATACTGATTATTTTATTCGTTTTTTACATCAACCTCCGATACAACATTAAAAAAGTAAGAAACATCCTTGAAGAGGACCTTACAACACTGATTAATTCCCGTGTATAAAAACAGAATTGATTGTTTAAAGAATAAGTGTATCTTAGATAAGTTTCTAAAATCAAAAGCTACAGATTTCACGGATTTACACAGATCTGTGAATCTGCGTAATCTGCGGTAAAAAAAATAAATACAATGGGACTATTCGACTTTCTCAGAAGAAATAAGATCAACGAGGTACACAAACACGAAACGGAAAAGCCATCGGTCGCCAATTCGAAGGAGCAAGGCTTGCCAACGGGGCAGCAGGATTCCGTTGATGAATTCACACAACAAATGATCACTGAAGCCGATGAATGTGTTGAGCATTTTTCTGTCCGCTTTGGAAAGTTGGATTACAGCGTGGAGAGCCTTAAAATAGTAGATGAAATTCTTGCTGAAGCTTCCGATTTTGTAGATGAAATGGAAGAGGACGCGGTTCGTGGAATCACTCAAAGCTTAGGAACTTATATTTTTGAAGTGGCGAGACGGAATTTTGGCGGAAAATATTATTGGTACGATAAGCTCCAACAACCCATTCTTGTTACTGGTCAACCCCATTTTGAGATCTCGATACTCGCAATCGAAAAAGTTAAAGGCCGGCTCAAAAACGGTCCCGAAGATAATATTCCTTTCTACTTTAAAGGTTATATAGAACGTGTTACAAATGCCAAGACTGGCGACAAGGCCCTGATCGTATAAGCATGGTTCAATTTATTTAAATGTGGTTTAAAATTGTTCAAACTGATTTAAACTATTTTAAACTACCTTAAACGATATTAAACAATTTTCTGATGAGAGTCGCCCTGATCCTTCTGTCATTCATTTTCATTGCTCCGCTTTCGGTTTTTACGCAGGACAAAAAAACAGATAGCCTTCTCACTGTTTTAAATAAATCGAAAGACAGCGCCCGTGTTGATGTGCTCATTTCACTTATTGAAGAATACAGCGATTACGATGCTGTAAAAGCCAAGCAATACGCTGAAGAAGCCGTTAAACTTGCCGAACAAATCAATTACAAAAAAGGAATGGCGAGGGCTTATTTACGATACGGACTCGAGCTCTGGTATGAAGGAAGCTTTGATGGTTCCATTCCATTCCTTCAGAAATCCTATACCTATTACCTGCAAACCGATAATAAAAAGAAAGCCGCTACGGCCATGAGTTGCCTCGGTGGCGTGTATAAAGATAAAGGCAGTTACGACTCAGCTACAGTATGTCAATTCCGTGCTTTAAAAATTGCCGAAGAAATTGACGATAAAAAAGAGATCATTGATTGCTATATCTCACTCGGTAATATCTACCGCGTTCAGAAGGCATACAACAAAGCAGCCGAATATTATAAAAAAGGACTTGAACTCAATTCACGTACTATAAAGAACAGGCGCGTTGATGCCAACTGTAACATGGGATTGGGCAATGTTTATTACAGTCAACACTACAACGACACCGCCCTCACCTATTACCTTACATCGTTAAAAATTGCAGAAGAAAAATTACCGAACGGAAAAACAGTAGGTGATAAAAATTCGATCTCGACTGCGCTTTATAATGTTGGCCTTGCTCATACCGAATTAGGAAGGTACAAAGAGGCTACACCTTATTACTTACGTTCGCTCGAAATTAAAAAAGAACAGAATGATAAAATGGGCCAGGGTTATTGTTTCATTGGTTTGGGTTTATCGGAATTTTACTCAGGTAATTATCTCAAGGCAGCAGAATACCAGGAGCAGGCTCTTAACATTGCAAAAGAGATTAATGCTCTTGAAAACATGGTTAATGCTTACCATGCACTTGCGAAATCATATTCTGGGGCAGGTAACCATAAAAAAGCATTGGAGAATCTTGAGTTTTACACCGATTTAAAGGACAGTATTTTCGACATTGAAAGTAAAACCGAAATGGCAAAGATGGAAGGCCTTTATAAGACCGAGAAGAAGGATAAAGAAATCATATCTCTCGAAAAAGAAAAACGGATCAATCAACTTGAACTAAAGCAGAAACGTAATCTCATTTATACCATCATAGGTTTATCGCTCCTTTTGATTACAATCATCATTTTATTTTTTACCCAGCGTAGAATGCGTTTAAAAGAAAAAGTACTCAGAGAAAAACAGGAACTCCTCAATAAAATAAATCAGCACCAGAAAGAATTACTCAACGTTACCATTAACGCCCAGGAAGAAGAACGTAAACGCATTGCAGGCGAACTGCACGACGGCCTCGGCGGATTATTATCAACCGTAAAATTAAACCTCGATACTTACAATACAAGGAACAACAAAGACAGTGAACGCAACCATTTTCAGCAATCGGTAGATATGCTCGACGAAGTGTGCAACGATCTCAGAACTATTTCACATAATATGATGCCGGGCGCGCTCGTAAAACTCGGACTTATAGCCGCTACAAAAGATTTTATTTCAAAACTGAACAGTTCAGGTAACATATTATTCCGCTTCGAAGCAGTTGGTGCGGAAGTACGATTGCAGGAACAGGTGGAAATTGCCCTGTTCAGAATAATCCAGGAAGCTTCCAACAACATCATTAAACATTCACGAGCTACAAAGGCCGATATACAGCTTATCATGCATGACGATGTTATAACACTTATGATAGAGGATAACGGACAGGGATTTGATACAAGTAATTTATCAAAAAAACAAGGCATAGGGCTGCAAAATATTGAATCAAGAATTACGTATCTTGGAGGTAAATTGGTAATAGACTCGCAGCCTGGAAAAGGTACAAGTCTTATTGCTGAATTACCTCATTGATTGTATGAGTGACAAAAAGAACATACGTGTTTTAATTGCCGACGACCACCAGATGTTTGTGGATGGACTTAAATCGTCGCTAAGTCAAACCGATTTTGTTTCTGTTGTTGGTACGGCTAATACTGGAAAACAAGTGTTGGATTTTCTTTCAGAAAAAGAAACCGATGTTGTACTGCTCGACATTAACATGCCCGAACTCAATGGCATTGATACAGCTAAGGTCATCGTAAAAAAACATCCTTCTGTCCGCATTATCATGTTAAGCATGTACCTCGAAAAACAATTTATTGAAGAACTTGTACGGATTGGGATTTCGGGATATATTCTTAAGAACACCGGCATTAAAGAACTGGAACAGGCCATTCAGACAGTATCAGATGGAAAAAAACATTTCAGTAACGATGTCGCGCTTAAATTACTCGACGCTCAAACCAATACCGTTTACGCTAATGAAATGACGCAAACGCAACCGCAGCTTTCGGGATTAACCGAGCGTGAAATTGATGTGCTCAAACTCATCGCTAAAGAATTTACTACACCTGAGATAGCCGAAAAATTATTTATCAGCGCCTACACTGTGGAAACCCACAGAAAAAATCTCATCCGAAAACTCAATGTGAAAAATATAGCCGGGCTTGTGAAATTTGCCGTGCAAAACGGACTCGCCAGCTAATTCCTTTATCCCTGTTTTCAGGGATGTTAAAAATTGAAATAGGCCACAATCAGGGATTTTCGCTACACTGTCTTTTCTGGACATTTGTTTAAACCAAATCACAGTTATTTATGAAGCATTCACTCAAAAAGTTTGCATTGGTAATAACAGCCATCCTTGCATTTGGAGGTTGTACAAAAAATAATGTGGATCCCGATATTTACGGAACCTGGATCGAAATAAATAACACCACCGATAAACTCCCCTCAGGCTGCGAACTTAACATAGATCAGGCCACCGGTGATGTAACACTTTGCGGCTTCGACTTCATTCATCCCCCGAATGTTGCGGCCGCATTTGTGCGTAAAGACGCCAGGCTCATTATTAAAGACGGACAAATGAGTTACCGCCATAAAAATGCAAGTTTTCTCTGGCTCGTATCCATTCATAGAGAAGACCTTTATTTTGCGGATTACACATTTGAAGGAAGTTTTCTTTGGCTGGTTGGCGACAAATCGAAAACAAAAGCTACGGCAAAAAATGTAGGGAAATTGTTTATGAGAAAACCATAAACCTGTTTCCGGTTAAGTAAATAAAAATGTAAAAATCATTTTATGAAAAAAATTGTAGCTCTTCTGATTGCAGGTTTGCTTATTTTTATTTCCTGCAAATCATACAAACAAATAAGTCTTACCAAAGAGGTTTTTTACAAGAATAAGGATGTTATCCAGGCATTCAGCAGTTACAACGTGTATGTTCACGATGAATTTAAAACCTATTACCTTGCTACACCAGAAATTACAGACGCAGGCATTAGCGGCGTTCCTCATCCGGTAAGCGATACTGCCTACATTTCAAAAATTAAAAAACCATCTTCAGGTTCAGAAAAAAAAGAGCACCGTTACGATCTCAACATTTACACAAAAACGGCTGTTGCCGACCCCGATGTTGCCACAGCAAATGCCGGCAGCGAAGTACCTCAGGGAGAAGAAAAGAAGAGCCATCTTGTTGTAACAAAAGAAAACATTAAAGAAATAAGCCTGAGCGCCGTGGACAAAAAACGAGGCGCCGAAAAAGTGGCTATCATTTTACTGGTAGTCATTCTTGGAATTATTGTTGTGGGGCTTTTACTTGCGCTTATCGTGGGGGCCAGCAGCAATGGAAGCTCAGGGGGAAGCAACAGCGGAGGAAGCAACAGTAGTGGAAGCGATAGTGGCGGAAGCGGTAGTTCGGGAAGCTGTTACATTGCAACCATGGCATACGGTAGTTACGATGCGCCCGAAGTAATGGTGCTGCGGAAATTCAGGGACGATACCCTGAGTAAAACTTTAGCAGGAAGAACTTTTATAAAAGTATATTACAAATACTCCCCTTTACTCGTTGAAAAATTAAAACATAATAAAAAAGCAAACGATTTTATCAGGGGGATTTTAGACAAATGGGTGACTCATTTATCGCGAAAATAAAATGCTGCGAAATTTCATTCTTTTCCTTTTTATTATTTCTGTTCTTCAACTGAACTCACAAAATTCGTTTACTGCAAGATATGTTGGCCTTACAGTTCATCCTTTCGGTGATGACCAGTCATCGCTACAGCCCTATAAACTGGACAAGCGTGCATTTTTTGTCGCTAACTTCGGCGGCATTGCAGGTTACGAACATTATGTGTGGGAAGATATTTTATCTTTGAAAATAATGCAGGGCGCTTTTCTAGATTGCTCCGGAGGCTGGGCAGCTGTTACGCATTTTGGATTCAGGGCCATTATCAAGGAAAGAAAAAAACACAGGCTCATGTTCGGAATGGGACCAACGTTTTATTACCGTGAAGACTGGAACCGTTTCCCGGGTTATGAAGACAAAGGTTTTTTCGGAAAAACCAGCTTACCAAAAATCGGAAATATCCAGTACAAATTATTCTTGTATGGCTGCGAATTTGAATACGATTATTCAATCAGTAATAAAACCGATCTGAATGTTGGGTTCACTCCGGGATTTCCATTAGCCATGATCTTTTCAGTTGGAATAAAACACTGGTTCAGTAAAGATTTCAAGAAGAAAGAAACGCTCGTGATCCCCAAGCAAGAGTAAGAAACAGAATGAACATGATGAGCAAAAGAACTATCTTTACCGCATGAACATCAGGCAATACCTACCCTCCGACAGACAAGCCTGCCTCAGTATTTTTAAAAGTAATTGCCCGAAATATTTCGATGTTTTGGAACATGCTTACCTGGAGAACTGGCTCAATGGAATGGATAGCGGTAAAATGGTTTATGATTCAAACGAAAAAGAAGCATTTTACGTAACAGAATTGAATGCTAATGTAGTTGGCTGCGGCGGTTATTATATACCAAAAACCGATAAGAAAGCTAAAATGACCTGGGGAATGGTTGACTCTTTACATCACAAAAAAGGCATAGGAAAATTGTTATTGGAATTCAGAATAAAAATCATTGAAGAACAGTTCCCTTCACACAGCATTGAACTCGATACATCCCAACACACATTTCCTTTCTTCGAAAAACTAGGTTTTCATGTTACAAAAATTACAGAGAATGGTTATGGTACTGGCCTTCACCGTTATGATATGATAAGAAAAACGTGTTAGGAAAAGAAATTTAATTTAAGTACATTTGAACTTACGGGAGCCCCCTTCCCTTAAAACGCATTTATGATTTCCTCAAAAAATGTAAACGGGCTTCCTGATAAAGATCAGTTACGCAAAATCTGTAAAGCCATTTCAGTTTTAGATGCCATTCTTTCACCAGAGTGGGAGTTCCGTTATTATTCTTATAATTCGGGCTGGGACGAAAAGGAAGAAGTACTTGAAATGCGTGATGGCGAAGGCAGTCACATGTTGGTGCTTTTCAGGCCCGAAGGCTGCGTGATCAATGGCTTCAGTAATGACTACCAACCAGGCTTAAAGCAAGAATTAACGAAAGATCTTCCCCTTATTTTCCACAATTTTATTTTCGGAGAACCGGTAAAATCCATTGGCACCACATTTTGCATGTGGACGATTGAAAATAAGAAATGGCAAACCGGAAACGTTTCTGAAGAAGATGGCTCAGAAGAAATGCTCGCTGTATTTGATGGAAAAATTTCCACTTATATCAATTGGGCCGCGGAATACTTCGAAACTGACGTTCCTGAAGATGTGGCCACAAAATTATATGAAGGTTTGCCTCTCACAAAAAGCATGGTCCTCAGTGTTAACAGCGACTTTGAGGAATGGGATCAGTTGCAATCCGACCTTGAAGAAATTGATTACATCTACGAACAAAACAAATAGACTCAGTAAAAACACGGATAAAACATCGTAAAAATACGGATGTTGACTTTTAATAATAAACACTTTAAATTGTAACCCCAAAGAAATATAACTATGGAAATTCCAGAAAACGTAAAAACGTATGAGTTAACTTCGTCCATTATGTGGTTTGATGAAAACGGTATTCTGTGTTCAGTGCCAAAACCCGGCCAGCCCCCTGAACTTTCCAGAGAAGAAATAACAAAGGAAATGGAAAAATTCAGGGAAATTGTAAATAATAAAAAAGTTTGCATGGTTGCTGTGTCCAATCCAAATTCCCGGCCGCCCAGCAAAGAGGAACGTGATTTTATTGCTGAGCAGATAAACAGCATAGCTAAAGCAATGGCCATTATTACAACTTCTGCTGTAAGTAAAATGATTGCGAATTTATTTTTCGGATTAAAACCACCACCTTATCCTGCTAAAATGTTCAGTAACGAAAAAGACGCTAAGGAATGGATCAAACAATATCTTTAAATAGTGGCGGATAAAAATAACATATTAAAAGACGAAAGAATACAACAGATACTTGACCTTTTATTGAAGTATACAGTTGGAGATTACGCACCTCGCGGTACCGTTTCTGAAAAAAAAGACGAGATCGATGCTATTATCATTGGATTAAATACACTTGCTGAAGAAGCGCAGGCTTCCGGTAAAATAGTACGGGATTACGAAAAACGTGTAGACTCCATTATGGATGTACTCCTTAGGTATACCCTTTTCGATTTTACTGAAAAAGCTGTTGTGAGTGGTATTGGCGACGAACTCGACGCCATTGCTATTGGCATGAACACACTTGCCGAAGAATTGGTGGCCTCAAAGCAGGTTGAAGAACAGCAGGTCCAGAGTATTAAAGAAACAAATCATTTCCTTGATACAATTCTTGAATTTATTCCGAACATGGTTTTTGTAAAAGAAGCCAAAGAATTACGATTCGTTCGTTTTAACAGAGCAGGCGAAGAATTGCTGGGTTATCCGCGCGAACAACTGATAGGCAAAAATGATTACGATTTTTTTCCAAAAGACCAGGCCGATTTCTTTACAGCAAAAGACAGGGAGGCCCTGGATAAAAACGAAGTAACCGATATCCCCGAGGAATTAATTCAAACCGCTAACGGCCAGCGCTGGTTACATACACGTAAAATCCCAATTCCCGGAGAAGATGGTAAACCCGCTTATTTACTTGGCGTGTCAGAAGACATCACAAAAAAGAAAAAAAGCGAAGAGATCATCGCAAAACTAAACAGGGACCTTCAGAAAAATGTAGTGCAACTCGAAAACAGTAATAAAGAACTGGAAGCCTTTTCATATTCCGTATCGCATGACCTTCGTGCACCGCTCAGGGCAATTCATGGCTATACCAAAATCCTGAAAGAAGAATACACCGCCCAACTTGATTCAGACGCGCAAAACATGATGGATTCTGTTATGAGCAATGCTAAAAAAATGGGGCAGCTCATTGATGATCTTCTTTCGTTCTCTCAACTTGGCAGGAAGGAACTGGTAAAACGCCCAGCCGATATGGAAGTGATGGTAAAAACCGTAATCGCTGAACTAAAACGCTCTATGCCGGATACAAAAGCTGAAATTACTGTTCACCATTTGCCAAAAGCTACGGTGGATTCTAATCTTATGTTCCAGGTGTTTGTGAACCTTATTTCAAATGCCGTTAAATATTCTTCGCTCAAGGAAAAACCAGTGATTGAGATTGGAGCGGAAGAAGAAGGAGACGAAATTATTTATTATATAAAAGATAACGGAACTGGTTTTGACATGAAGTATTACAACAAACTTTTCGGGATCTTTCAGCGTCTTCACGATGCCTCAGAATTTGAAGGAACAGGAGTTGGACTGGCTCTTGTAAAACGAATTATACTGAGACATGATGGAAGGATCTGGGCGGAAGCAGAACCGGATAAAGGCGCTACATTCTATTTTGCATTAAAGAAAGACTCATGAAGCAGATCGGAGATCGCTTCACGGGCTTTAAAAGGCAACTTTAAAACACAGAACTATAAACTATTAACCATTAACTATTAACTATAAACCATTAACTATTAACTAAACAGGTATGGACATAAACGCAATAGAAATCATTTTGGTTGAAGACAATCCGGATGATGCAATGCTCACAAAAAGAGCGTTTAAAACAAGTAATCTGACTAATAACCTTATTCATCTTAAGAACGGACAAGAGGCTCTTGATTTTATTTTTGACGGAGCTGAATTCGATGGAAAAAAATTTACGGACCACCCGAAAGTCATTCTGCTCGATTTAAAAATGCCCAAGATAAATGGCATGGAAGTTCTGGAAAAAGTAAAGACAGATGTTAAAACAAAGAATATTCCAGTGGTTATACTCACCTCTTCTGCCGAAGATCCGGATATAAAAAAATGCTACGAATTAGGCGCCAACAGTTACATTGTAAAGCCTGTGGAGTTCGACAAATTCACCAAAACCGTTGTAGAACTAGGACTTTACTGGCTTGTACTAAATAAAAACCAGAAGTAGTAAGTCCTTTTCCATCCTGATAGTTATCGGATTTTTTCAGGCGACGCGCTTTTCGTAGTCAATGGCCAAGCGACCTCCTGGCAAGAAAAGCAATGAAGTACGAATGAAAATAGACCAATACTTATTTTTGAGATGGCTTCTAATAGCTTTTTAGTATCTTTGCCGCGTAAATCGGTAAGATGTACATCCCCAAACATTATCAGGAAGACAACAGAAATGAAATCATAGCTTTTATGAGGCAATACAGTTTTGCTGTAATTGTTACTGTAAAAGATAATTTTCAAACTGCTACACATTTGCCTTTTGTGATTGAAGAAAAAGGAGAAAAAATAATTCTCACATCACATTTTGCAAAGGCCAATGAAAACTGGAAAGACATCATTCATCACCAATCACTTGTCATTTTCAGCGAACCACACGCTTATATTTCTCCAAAACATTACGATAAGGAATTAAATGTCCCAACCTGGAACTACCTTAGCGTACATGCCTATGGAACAGGCAGAATAATAGAAAGCGATGCGGAAGCCTTTTCTGTTCTTGAAAAAATGATTGGCACTTATGAAACGGATTATAAAAAACAATGGGATGCGCTTCCGGCCGACTACAAGAACCGAATGGTGAAAGGAATAGTTGCCTTTGAAATTGAAGTCAACAACATTCAGGCAAAAAAGAAACTCAGTCAGAATAAAACCGAAAGCGAAAAACAACGCATTATTTCCGCCTTTGAAAAAAGTGAAAGTGAAAACGAACGCGTTATTGCCGCTTATATGAAAAAGAATAAAACATGATCCGCTTCCAGAGAACAGATTTTACCAATGATGATTTTAAAGCGCTCACCTCTTTACTGGATGCTGATTTGAAAGTAAATGATGGCGACGATCATGCATTCTTCGCACAATTCAATAAAATTGACGACATCAACCAGGTTATTGTAGTTTACAATGGCGATAATGCGGTTGGCTGCGGCGCCATTAAACCTTACGAAGTTGGTATTGCCGAAGTAAAACGCATGTTTGTACGCGAAGACGCGCGGGGGCAGGGAATCGGCGCATCCATTCTTTCCGAACTTGAAAAATGGGCCTACGAAACAGGTTTTCAGAAAACAATTCTTGAAACAGGAAAAAAACAAAAAGAGGCGGTCAGACTTTACCAGAGAATGGGTTATAATTTAATTCCTAATTACGGCCAATATGTAGGTGTTGAATCAAGTGTGTGTATGACTAAAGATTTAAGTTATTTAAAATGATAATAGGGGTCGCTGGTCCTTATTCTGCAAGCACCGCAGAACAACGTAAAAAAAATATTGACGCTATGAATGTTGCAGCGGCAAAACTGCTGGAGATGGGACATACACCCATTATAGGAATGAATGCCGCGTTACCGGTACTTGAAAAAGCAAATGTAACCGACGTTTATAAATGCATCATGGAAATTTCCTTGACTGTTATTGGTGCCTGCGAGGGAATACTTATGATCGGAGAAAGTCCCGGCGCTAACAAAGAAAGAGACCTGATCTTATCAAAAGGTTTGCCGGTTTATTACTCGATAGAAGAAATTCCTCTTATAAAGTCAATCACCTAGGCCCATGGCTTCCTTTACGGAGAAACTGAAAGTTAATTCTAAAAGCTTATGACCAATCACTCTATAAAAAACAGTTCTCTTGTCGCTTTTATAGTGCCATGTCTTGTTTTTCCCTTTTTATATAAATTGAGTTTGATCGTTTCGATTTCAGTTTGTCTGCTTTTAACATCATCTCTGTTTATTATAACTTACCGAAAATTTATTTTTAAATCAGAAGAGATTGAAATTGAGAAATACCTTCTCTTTTTCAAAAAAAACATAATTGTAAAATATGAAGATATAGATCATGTCTATTTTTACTTTTCTGCTCGCGTCGAGCATAATCTAAATATTTACTTAAAAAGCAGAAAAAAAGAGTCTATAACATTCAAAAACACTGATTTTGATCCAATATATTGCCTTTTAAAATCAAGAAAAATTAAGCTTGAAACTAATGATGTTAATCAACTAAAAAAATAATTAATCAACTATCTTTTTTATTAAAATAATTAGCGAAGATTTTTCATCACCTCTGCACAGATAAATTCAGCAGCATGTCCATCACCATACAACTTTGGAAATTTCATATCCGAAGCAGAAGTTAATTTTTCGAAGGCCGATTTAATTCGCTGTTCATCGGCGTCGGTAACAATGGCCGCACCACATTCCACCAGTTCTATCCATTCTGTTTCAGGTCGAAGGATCACACAGGGTTTTTCGAAATAAAAAGCTTCTTTCTGCACACCGCCACTATCCGTCATAACCAGCTTACAGTTTTTTTCTAGAGCTATCATTTCAAGAAAAGAGGCAGGTTCGGTGATCTTAAATCCTTTGTTGGAACTGATCGCCGAAAGATTTTCTTTGGTAAGATTTGTTTCGAGTAGTTTAGCTGTTCGCGGGTGCAATGGAAGAACAACCTTAAGATTGTATTTTAAGGAAATATCATTCAACGACTTGAAAAGAGCATTCAATCTGGCAGGTTCATCAGTGTTGTTGTTCCTGTGAATGGTGGCAAGAATGAATTTGTTTTTTTCAAGATCATGTTTTTTGAGAATATCGGTTTTACTTTCAGCAATGGTGCTGAAATGAAGACTGTTATCGTACATCACGTCACCACAATGATAAATACAGGGATTATCAGCGTTGAAAGGCGCTTTGGCATCGGGCTTAAATCCTTCTTTTAATAAATTTTCATACCCTGTTTTTGTAGGAGAGAACAACAGTGTACTCACATGATCGCACATGATACGGTTCACCTCCTCGGGCATTACTTTACTAAACGATCTTAACCCGGCTTCTATGTGCACAACAGGTATATGTATTTTGCTGGCGGCAATTCCTCCTGCGAGAGTTGAATTGGTATCGCCATAAAGAACAATGGCGTTTGGTTTTTCATTGATAAGTATATCTTCTATACCAGTGATCATGGCCGCGGTTTGTTTACCATGACTACCGCTTCCCACATTAAGATTATAATCGGGTTTAGGGATATTGAGTTCGTCAAAGAACACCTGGCTCATATTGGCATCGTAATGCTGGCCGGTATGAACGATCACTTCCTTTATCCGGTCGCTGAATTTATTTTTAATGGCTCTGCTTAGCGCGGCTGCTTTAATGATTTGGGGCCTTGCTCCTATTATGGTAACGATCTTAATCATAATGAAAGGTCAAATGTACAAAGTCGATAGTCAATAGTCAATAGCCTATTTTACATGAAACATCACTTACATCTCTTCTTCGTCAGCAAAGCTGTAATAGTCCTGATCGCCAACAATAATGTGATCCAGCAATGCAATATCGAATAACTGTAAGGCTTCCCTGATACGTTTGGTGATTGTTTTATCTTCTTTACTGGGAAGCAGCTGGCCGCTGGGATGGTTATGCGCAAGAATAATGGCGCTGGCGTTGTTTTCTATGGCCGATTTGCAGATGAGTCGCGAATCTACAACAGTACTGGTAATACCTCCTTTACTGATACATTCTTTCTTCATTACTTTATTGGCACGATTAAGTATAAGTATCCAGAATTCCTCATGGGGCAGATCGGCAAGAAACTGTTTTAAAACTTCATAGGCAGTTCCGCTTGATGTAATTTTAACCCTGTCCTCTTCTGTCGCCAGAGGTCTTCGTCGCCCTATCTCAAAAACTGCGGCGATAGATGTTGCTTTTGCCAATCCAACACCACGATACCTTCTGAGTTCGTTTACACTAAGTTTTGCAAGAGAATTAATGCTGTTGTTATGTTCCGACAAAATGCGTTGTGCCAGTTGAATAGCTGTTTCAGTTCTTGTTCCGGAACGAAGAATGATTGCCAGGAGCTCTGCATCGCTGAGGGTGTGCCTGCCCAAGGTATTAAGTTTTTCTCTGGGGCGATCGGATTTGGATAGCTTCTTAATCGATAAGTGCCTGTAGGTCTCTTCCATGTGGCTAAAATACTGTCTGAAGACCGGAAGTTATTAACCATTTAATGTAACTACGATTGTATCCTGGTTCTTGTTTCTTGCATCCTGATTCCTGGTCAAGGAAATAAGAGTCAAGAGCCAAGAGTCAGACAAGATAAAAACTGTTATCTTTGTCAACCTGATATGTCTTTTCTTAAGTCCGAATCGCTTCAGATCTTTAAAATAAAAGAGTTTCGCTTGTTTGTTACGGCCCGCTTTTTCCTGACGCTGGCCATACAGATGCAGTTTGCCACCATAAGCCTGCAGGTTTATTACGAATACGCAAAAAAAGAGGACGCTGAGCTCATGCTTGGATTCATTGGTTTAACCGAAGCAGTTCCTTTTATTATTACTTCTTTTTTCAGCGGTTATTCGGCCGATCATTTTCCACGAAAACGTATTATTCTTATTGGTGTTTTTTGTCTTCTTCTTGGCGCGGTTTTTCTTTATTGTAACAGCGAACCTCTTATTAATTTATTAAAAGGCATGGGCATCCACGCCCTGTTTGTGATTGTTTTCCTGTTCGGAATCATTCGTTCATTTTTAGCGGCGTCCATGCATCCTTTCATGAGCCAGATCATTCCAAGAAATCTTTACACACATTCTGCCACATGGAACAGCACGGCCTGGCACGTGGGCGCTATTCTTGGTCCTGTAGTGGGTGGCATTATTTACGGTTATAATGATTCATTCAACGCTAACTGGTGCCACCTAACCGAAATTGTTCTTTTCGCGCTTTCTATTTTATTTATTCTCCTCATCAATAATAAGGGGGTACCAAATACCAGCGGCGAAAAAGAAAGCATGGTGCAAAGCATGAAAGTGGGATTGAATTTTGTTTTCAAAAACAAACTTTTACTCAGCGCTTTATCACTCGATTTATTCGCGGTGTTACTTGGCGGTGCCGTGGCCATGTTGCCTTCCTTCAACGATAAAGTACTTCATCTTGGTCCGCAGGCTTACGGCTGGCTTCGTACGGCTCCAGCCATTGGCGCCGTGGTGATGGCTTTTATCATGATGGTTATTCCTCCTTCTAAAAAAGCGGGAATTGCGTTATTATGGTCGGTGGTGGCTTTTGGAGTTTTTACAATTCTGTTTGGTATCAGTACCGAGTTCTGGCTCGCTTTCACTGCACTGTTCATGACGGGAGCGTTTGATAATGTAAGTGTAGTGGTCCGTCACAGTATCATGCAACTTACAACGCCAGATCACATGCGCGGGCGGGTGAGCGCCATTAACAGTATTTTTATTGGAAGCAGCAATGAACTAGGTGCGGCCGAAAGCGGTATTACTGCCAATTGGTTCGGACTTGTGCCTTCTATCATTCTGGGTGGAGTTCTTACAATAGGCGTTGTTCTTGGTGTAAATAAGCTTGATCCCAAATTAAAGAAACTCGATTTGGGAAAATTACAGTAAGCCAAATTTCAAAAAAATTTAGCAGCTCTAAAATAATTTCCTATCTTGATCTTCTAAATCCCATCCATGAAAAAACATTTATCTATTACTTCCATTCTTATTGGAATGACAACTTTAGCCTCGGCTCAATGCGCTACATATCCGACAGCTGTATCAGATATTACTTTACAATGTACGTTTGGAACCGGTAACAGAACAGCCGTAGCTTACTATCCTACTAAAAACACATATTATTCAGTAAATGCCGGAAGCCCGTCTTATCCGATAGAGACATTTACTGTTACTGGTGGAGCGGCAGTAACTCCTACGGTTACTCAGGCAGCGGACTACCGTGGCCTCTGGTATAACTCTAATCTTGGTACCATTGAAGGAAACGCATTTAATTCAGTTGGAATATTCAGGCACGATATCAATCAGGGCACTGGCTACGCCATAGGCACAGTATCCAATGTAGCAGCTGCTACAATGCCTAACAGCCAGTCAAGTGGCGCTTACGATCCTGTGAATAATCACGTGTTGTATTATAATGGCGGTTCACTTTATAAATATGACCGCGCTACGGGTGCTCTTGTTACAAGCATGGCAATAACCGGTTTGCCTGCGGGAAGTATTAATACTTACGGCATTATTTATACCGGAATTCCGGGAGAGGAAGTTGGCGTTTATGATTACACCAACTTAGCTGTGCGGTTCATTAATTTTACAACCGGCGCTTATGTTTCTTCCTGTCAACTACCTGTTGGAGCTCCTAACGGATCTGGTTTCAGATTTTCTTACGCTAACAACAGGGTTTTTCTTTATAATGGTTCGGGAAGCTGGTTCGGTTATAAAATCACGAACCAGGCAGATTTAATTTTTACGGGTAATAATATTTCGTGCTCGGGACAATCTGTAACTATCAATGTTTCCGGAGCCAGTTCATATACCTGGAGCAACGGAAGCAATGCTACATCTATAAGCGTTGCACCAGCTTCAACAACTATTTATTCGGTTGCTGTTACCAATACCGCAAACTGCGTGAGCTCTTCTAACTTTGTTGTATCCACTGGCACAACACCTTCTATGAGTACTACAGCAACAAATACATTTTTATGCGGAGGAGGATCAGCAACTTTAACAGCAAGTGGCGCCACTACTTATTCATGGAATACAGGCGCAACCTCTTCTTCTGTTACCGTTACTCCAAGCGTAACAACAGTGTATACGGTTACCGGAACTAACAGTTCAGCTTGTGACGCAATAACAACTATTACATTAACTGTTGAAAATAATCCTACCGTTAGCATTGTTGGAAGTAATACGATTTGTGAAGGAACGACTGCCAGTCTTACAGCGAATGGCGCCTCGTCATATACATGGAATTCAGGCTCTAACCTTCAAACCATTGCCATAAGCCCTACAGTTGTTACAGCGTATACCGTAACAGGCTCCAGCGCGGGCGGATGCACAGGATCAAACAATGCAGCAACAATTTCTGTTACTCCTAGTCCTGCTCCTGTAGTAAATGCTGTTAGCAGTACTTCTATGCTCTGTGCTGGCCAATCTGCAACATTAACGGCGAGCGGAGCGAACACCTATTCATGGTCATCAGGAAGTACAAGCTCTACAGCTGTTATTTCTCCTACAACCACAACAATTTACTCGGTTACAGGTACCAATACGCTTGGCTGCCCGGGTACTTATACTCTTGTACAAAATGTTAGTCCTTGCACAGGAATTGAATCGGTTACATCTCTTCATGAAAAAATTTCTGTATCGCCGAATCCCGGAACCGGAAAATACTCTTTCTACTATACAGGAAATAAAAAAGACGCTCTTATTCGTGTATTGGATATGACCGGAAAATTAATCCTGGAACAAAAAGTTGAATCTGATATAACTACAATTGATATCAGTTCATTTGAGAAAGGAATTTACTTTGCTATTATCAGTTCTAACGGACAAACAGCAACGGCTACAAAAATCATTCAGCAATAAGTTTAAATTATCTTAACTTTAACGGGATCATTCAATGATTGATCCCGTTTTTTATTGCTTCTGAAAAAACACGACGACATAAAGGACCTGCTTGATGAAGCTGTTATAAAGTATAACCAACGTAACTTTATTGAGAACGACCCAATTTCCATCCCGCATCAATTCACTAAAAAAGAAGACATTGAAATTTCGGGTTTTCTTGCGAGTACAATCGCCTGGGGCAACCGCAAATCCATCATTACCAATGCCAATAAATTGATGGCTTTGATGGATCATGCGCCGCACGAATTCATTACTTCTTATTCGAAGAAAGATTTAAAACGTTTCGAAAATTTTGTGCACCGCACTTTCAATGGTATAGATTGTACTTTCTTTATTGAATCGCTTCGTCATATTTATCTAGACAAAGGCGGACTTGAAAAAGCTTTTTATCCTGATGACATTTCAAACCCCGATCTTAAGGACAGGATCGTTCATTTCAGAACTGTTTTTTTGGAGACAAAACATTTATCGCGAAGCGAAAAACACATTTCGAATCCTGCTGCAAAATCAAGCGCCAAAAGATTGTGTATGTATTTAAGATGGATGGTAAGAAAAGATTCCCGGAAAGTAGATTTCGGAATATGGAAGAACATCCCAGCAAGCGATCTTTGTCTTCCTTTAGACGTTCATACCGGAAATGTAAGTCGCACCTTAAAACTTTTAAAACGTACACAGAACGACTGGCAGGCTGTGGAAGAAATCACATCTGTACTACGCTCTTTCGATCCTAAAGATCCGGTGAAATATGATTTTGCTTTGTTCGGACTTGGAGTTGATGGTGTTCTGAAATAAATACTCACGCAGATTTCGCAGATCCCCCAGATATTCTTTATATCGGTGAAATGATCTTTGAGGAATAATCTCCTCATTATTCACAAAAAATTAACGGAACAAAATTGGAATTAAAAGGCGTATGCCCAAATACATTTTCTGTGTTTTACTTTTTCTTTTATGTTCAATGACAATTAAAGACGAACCTCTTTGCAATGAGATCAAGCTTCGCGAAAAGGCATCCTTTGCTATTGGAGTAGCAATTAACACTGGTAAATTAAAAGACAATGAAACTTACAGAAACAAAGTGATCGAACAATTCAACAGTTTTACTCCCGAAAAAGCATTGAAGCCACTATACGTTCATCCCGAAAAAGGAAATTTTAATTTTACGGAAGCCGATCATCTCATTGAATATTGCAGATACTACAAAATAAGATTGCACGGACATACACTCGTTTGGCATAAAGCCCTGCCACACTGGATGGAAAAATTTAAAGGAAATGCCAATGAGTGGGACATGATGTTGAAAGAACATATCCAGGGAATTATTTATCATTGTAAAGATTATATAAAAAGCTGGGACGTAGTTAACGAAGCTTTTAATGATGACGGCACTCTAAGAAAAAATATCTGGTTAAAAAACATGGGTGAATCCTACATTGAAAAAGCGTTTCGTTACGCTATGGAAGCTGATCCCGAAGCAAAATTATTTTACAACGATTATTCACTGGAGCATGGCGGTGAAAAGCTGGACGCTGTACTTCGTTTTTTTTCTGATCTGAAAGCAAAAGGGATTAGAATTGATGGAATTGGCCTGCAGATGCACGTGAGCCTCGAATACCCAACAATAGACCATATTAACGGGGCCGCTTTAAAAATACAAAACAATGGTTTTATAGTACATTATTCGGAACTGGATGTGGCGCTAAACGATGAACAGAATTTTTTTAAATCAGGAAAACGCTTAACCGCTCTTCAAAAAAACAGAATGAAAGAAATCGTAAAAGGTTTCATGAAACTAAAACCAGAAAACAGATTTGGAATTACTCTGTGGGGACTAAGTGATGCCGATTCCTGGCTCAGCGAAGACAGTTTCAGGGCGAGGCCCCTGCTCTACGACAAACATTACAAAATAAAACCGGCGTATTGCGGATTTGTAGAAGGCTTGGAATGATCAATCCAGAGGTTCTTATTTAAATTATCCTGTCAAAAAAAAGATTAAGAGTTGCGCATTATTTTCATTATTATTGATGTCAATAACTACCATTTACAGGATTCATAATGAAAAATAATTCTTCTGTATTCCAGGTAAATCTTGAGGGGGTTTTAAGGATATTATCTGAAAGTCTTTATTCAACCCACAATATTTTTATCCGGGAACTTTTACAAAATTCGGTTGACGCCATAACCGCCAGAAAAAAAACCGATCAGTTTGACCCTCTTATAGAAATTGTGTATTTCAGCAATGAAAATGGTTCGCAGGGACTTATTTTTTCCGACAACGGCGTTGGGTTAACAGAAGAAGAAGTGGAGCTTTTCCTGTCAAAAATAGGCGCCAGTTCCAAATCAGTTGATTCAATGATAGAAGACAGAAGCACTTACATTGGTCAGTTTGGAATTGGTATGTTGTCGTGTTTTATGGTAAGCGATGAAATTCTTGTAAAAACAAGATCTGCCAAAGCAGGAAGTAAAACTGTTAAGTGGGTTGGTAAAATAGATGGTACTTATAGCACCGGATCAGTAGACGAGCAACACCCTATTGGCACCAGTGTTATTCTTACAATTAACGAAGATGTAGAGTTTGATTCGGAAGTATTGTTTGGGCTTTTAAAAGATTACTCCACTTTTATTACCACGCCTGTTCATTTGGAAATCGATGGCAGGAAAAGGGAATTGAAGAAAGAGCGTTTTTCCTGGGAACACAAAGAACAGGAAGCTGAAAGCAGGATACAGGGAAAACAATTCTTTAATGAACATTTTGAATGGAGTTTTCCGATAGCTATTCCCGAAATAGACACTTTCGGAAGAGCGTATATCATTAACAGGACAACACATTATGGAGAACAGGCCATAACAAGGGTATACATTAAAAACATGTTTATCTCCAAAGATAATCGTGATATTCTTCCTTCGTGGGCCTTTTTTGTAAGGCTTGTTATTAATTCAGGAACTCTTAGTCCGACCGCCTCACGTGAAGATATTTTCAGAAACAATAAACTTACACTGGTTCAGAAGGCCATTGAAAAAGCGATTAAGGATCATATTCAGACTTTAAGTTCAGATTATCCGGAAATACTGGAAGATATTCTTCGTCACCACATCATAGCATTCAAATCGCTCGCTATTGAAGATCCTGAGTTTGGCGCTCTTGTTATTCCAAAATTTTTATTCAGCACCAGCCGCGGCACCATGAATCTGGAACAGATCATGAAGCACAATAAAACTATTCTGTACATACCCGATGTTGATGAGTATAACCGAATACTTCCTATAGCAAAAGCTAATGACAAACTCATTGTTAATGCCGGTTACATTTATGATGCGGAGTTGTTTGACCAGTTGGCTGACAAAAATCATAATCATTTATTCCAAAGGATTAACTCGGCTTATTTTGGCAGCTCTTTAAAAGATGTGGACTATGAAACCGACGAAGACAATAAGTTCGCTGTTGCTCAGCTTCAGAAAATAGCAAGTGAGTACGATTGTAATTTATCCTTAAAAATATTTGAACCGTTTTCTGTTCCGGCCCTCTTCTATATGTCTCACGATGCTTACAAATCAAAAGACAGTTCGCGTATCAAAGAGGAAAGCTCGGATCTATGGGCTTTTGTAACGGATAGTGTTTCCAATGCGAACCAGAACCTTAAGAATTCTGATTTGTACCTCAACGCAAAAAACGAAGTCATTATACGCTTGCTTGAGCAGCCTGGCGCGGAAGCTTCAAGAATAATTCTTGAGACATTGCTTTTTAATGCCATGCTACAGGGAAATATTCCTTTATCAAACACAGAACAACAACGTTTAAACTCTAATTTGCTTTACCTTTTACAACAATTAAAATAACATGGAAATAAATTCTGTTGAACAAGCTAATGATCTGTTAAGTATTCATGGATGGAGTCATACCCAAATAAGTAAAGACGTTACCTATAAAGTACTTCAGAAAGCCATAGGCTGGAAAAATCTGGATTTAGAAGCGAAAGCAAGACAAAAATACTATGCCCATCTTATTTTTCTGAATGAAATTGATGAAGCCATTGTTCAATATGCCTGGTTACTTAATCACCTTAAGAAACATCAGAACAGCGACATTCACGTGGATTCCCTTCATATTATCTGGGGATTTAAATGGATCATTCATCACATTCCTGGCTTCGCGTCCATTCCTTTATCAAAAATTGAAGAATTGTGGCTGGAATTTAAGGATCTGTATAAAGCAAATCGTTCGGGAGAAAAAGTAATTGATTATTATGGTGCTCTTATCTTCCAGATGCTTGGTGAGCCTCAAAAATCCCTGGAAGCATACGGAAGTTATAAATCCGGAAATTCAGAAGGAAGATATGATGATTGCCTCGCCTGCCAGAAAGATACCATGATTGAATATCACAACTACTTTGGAAACTTTAAAGAATCAGCTAAACAAAATTCCAAAGTTGGCGGAAAAAACTTTACATGTTCGGAAGTACCACAGGTGACTTATCCAAAATTATGTTTTGCTAACCTGATGCTGGGTGATTTTTCGGTTGCTGAAAATTTTTATCAGCTAACTATGCAAAAGCTGGGGCTAAAGAAAACACACATCGATCTTTTTCAGAACATCATTTATTACCTGGCTGTGAAAAAAGATTTTAAGAATGGAGTAAAGGTAATTGAATCGCAGTTTCCAGCAGCTTTGTTGACCACTGCAGATTTCAGGCTGTTTCATTTCTATCATTCCTGTCATTATTTTTTCACCGTAATGGCAAATGAGGGTCATAAAAAAGTAAAAATAAAATTACCTGGATCAGGCATAAAATCCATTTCCGAAAACGAATATTCTTTAGAGGAAATGATAAACTGGCTGAATGAAAATATGACAAAACACATGGCGCGGTTAGATAATCGTAATTCCAATACATTCTGGAACGATTACATGAAACGACTGGATAAGCAGCTCGCCGGTGTAAGTGTGAATTACAAGGTTGAATAACACGGTCAAACTGTAATGCAAATCAATACTCTCGAAATAAACAACACAAAAATCGTGGAAGTTCTTTCTGAAACACTTGTTATTTCAACTCTCGAAGACGCCACAGATCTACTGGGAAATTTATATTATGATGGGTTTGATAAGATCATTCTTTATAAGAAAAATATAACACCTGAATTCTTCGACCTTAAAACAAAACTCGCAGGAGAAATTTTACAGAAGTTTTCGAATTACCGGGTAAGATTAGCTATTGTTGGCGATTTCAGTAATATCCAAAGTCAGAGCCTGAAAGATTTTATTTTTGAAAGTAATAAAGGGAAGCAGGTTGGGTTTGTTAAATCGAAAGAGGAAGCAGTGGAGATGCTTATAAAATGAAAGCGAATTAATTCTTTGTCTGTCTTTCTTCTAACACTTGCTTCGCCGCTTCTTTCGCTACAAGTGAATAACGTTTATCAGAACAAATTTCGGTTAAAGTTTCGGCAGAATGGTTTTTGAACTTCAACTTAAAATTTTCAATCTCTGATTTCAAAATCGCTTCATGATTGACATCAATTTTTTCAAACTCTTGCCCTGAACTGTCTGTAGGCTTTCTTTTAAACCTCTCGAGGTAAAGCAGCATAGTAAACAAACCAACAAGAACAGGAGTAATATGAAAACTAATATTAGAAAAACTTGCCCTATTAGGCACAAAATTAATAAGTTCAAATGTACCAGAGACAAGTGTAGTTAAAAGAAAGTATTTATAAAGTTTCCTGTAAGTAAAAAAGGTAATAAGACTCGCTATCACAAAAATTATCGCCAGGTAATGTTTGTAATTCAAAACAACGTAGGTGTTTTCTGCAATCAAAGGCAAGCGCGCAATCGCGACATTATTAATACAAAATCCTAATAAGACTATTAAAGGTAAAAGCCCTTTGTATTTATGAAAGATGGACTTCATTTTATCACATTGCTCCCTAAAGATATTTATATTTATCTGGTTACAGGCCGCTAACAACTGATGGTTTCATGGCCCACAAACGAATAAAACTCAATCTTGGTGACACCAACATACCCCCTGCAACACGCGATAACAGGGCTTTTGTGAACTTTTGTGACATGTTGATAAGATTTATTTGGTTAAGAGGGAAACTAAACATATCTTTGCGCCACCTAAAATTAACACCGCTTCTTAATCAAAGCCTTTTAATTTTCAGACTATAGTGCGGGATAGAGCAGGGGTAGCTCGTTGGGCTCATAACCCAAAGGTCGTTGGTTCGAATCCATCTCCCGCTACCAACAGAACCGCCAGCTAAAAGCTGGCGGTTTTTTTATTTGGATCAAGGCGCAAGCTCGCTTGCAAGCCGCAGAGACAAATAAAAAAACAGTCTCGCGTGAGCGAGGCTGGTTCTGTTGAGTTCCAGCTCCTGTAAAGGATCAGCGGAGCTAATCCATCTCCCGCTACCACAAAACAAAAGCAGAAAGCCTTTCGGAAATACCGAAGGCTTTTCGATTTGTGGCAGTTCCAGCCTTCATCCTGGATCAGCGCAGCTAATCCGTTTCGTAATTCACATTCGACCCGCTCTGGGGTCGCGATTATCTATGGTAACATTGTCTACAGATGTTTGACTCCTACGGAGTCATGCGAACCATTGACAGAGATAAATTAAAATAGCGAGGCTGGTTCTTTTGAGTTCCAGCCTTCATCCTGGATCAACGCAGCTAACCCATCTCGTAATTCACATTCGACCCGCTCTGGGGTCGCGATTATCTATGGTAACATTGTCTACAGATGTATGACTCCTACGGAGTCATGTAATACAATTGACAGAAGATTAGCTACTACTTTTGGCAAATGATTTCCTACTTTTATTACCATTATGACAGATCTGCCTCATTACAGTAATCAAATTCACTGTGTCACGAATTTTCAGGACCTTATTTCAACACCATTTCATAGAGAAATTAATGCAATGTGCTGGACCCGTAAACTAACAGGTGATTTTTCAGAGATTGTGAAAAAGGTAGAGTTAAATGGAAATATAACGGTAGTTGAGCCGGACGAACTTTATGAACTTCATTTGAGCGAACAGGGACAACTTGCCCGTGATATTCTTTTGAATGATATGAAGTTATTGAAAGATCATGGCGCATCGCCAAGCCTTAATGTGATCAGGTACTATGATAGAGATGATGACAACCCGTTTTTTCCAACCGATGTGTATTCTTTTCATGTAGATCGCTCTCCTGTACCAACCGATACCTATTTATGCACCTATTATGGCGAGCCGAGCGAAATACTGCCCAACTCTCAAGGCATAAAGAAAGTGCTCATTCCTGAAATACGTGATGAGCTTAAAAAACAATATCATGGAACAGATGAAGGTTTTGAATTATTCTTAAGTGAACATTTCCTTGATCTGCATTATCAGGCTAAACCTGATGCGCATCCAATAAGCCTTGGCCTTGGTAACTTATGGAGGTTGGCGGTTGACCATCCTGAAAGTAAAGTTCTCCCTTGCCTTCACCGTGCACCAATCGAAAAATCAGGACAGAACAGATTATTGATGATCTGTTGAACACAAATACCTAATAGAATCTCCCTGGCGAATCCCTGTTGTTAAAGTAGAATATTCTTACCTTTGTGAAAACTAATCTCGTCCGCCCTATCCTATTCATTAATTAAATAAACAAGATATATCGTGCACAAAGCCGGATTTGTCAACATAATAGGCTGCCCAAACGTGGGAAAATCCACACTGCTCAACGCTTTGGTGGGCGAACGCCTCAGTATCATTACTTCTAAGGCCCAAACCACGCGCCACCGTATCATGGGCATTGTGAGCGGCGAAAACTACCAGATCGTTTTCAGCGATACGCCAGGGATCATTAAACCTCTGTATAAACTGCAGGAAAAAATGATGCACTTTGTAGTTACCGCTTTTACCGACGCGGATCTTTTTCTTCTAATCACTGACATTTTCGAAGATATACAACTCGAAGAATCTTATCTTAAAAAACTTCAGAAATCCAAAACCCCTATCCTACTCCTTATAAACAAAGTTGATATTGCGACACAGGAAAAACTAGAAGAAAAGGTCCTGGAGTGGAAAGAAAAACTTCCTTCAGCTGAAATCATTGCTATTTCTGCTCTTGAAAAGTTTAATCTTGATAAAGTCATGGAACGAATACAGGATCTTCTACCACCCGGTGAAGCATTTTACGATAAAAACGAATTTACAGATAAACCCGAGCGTTTTTTTGTGAGTGAGATCGTTCGCGAAAAAATTCTTCTCAATTACAAAAAAGAAATTCCTTATAGTGTTGAAGTAATCGTGAACACTTTTAAAGAAGAAGAGAATATCATTCGTATACAATCCGATATTCTTGTTGAGCGCGATAGTCAGAAAGGCATTATCATTGGTAACAAAGGTGAAGCTCTCAAAAGAACCGGGTCAGCTGCGAGAAAAGATCTGGAGGCATTTTTTCAAAAGCAGGTTTATCTCGAGTTGTTTGTAAAAGTAGATAAAGACTGGCGAAACAGCGATAACCGTTTAAAGAATTTCGGGTATTAAAAGGGAAAGCAGAACTATTGTTCCGCCTTCCTCAATAATATAAATCTAATATAGTACTTTTTAATTAGGACATTGCGTCATATAAGCCAGGAAGGTACCAGTACCATCTGCCTGCAATTCAAGTCCCGAATCCAAAAGAATATAGTCGGTAGCGTAGAATTTAACTTCATCGCTGGTTTTAATCGTGTTGGAACAACCACTTATGGTTACCGATTTTTTTACCGCATAATTATAAGTACTCTTGTTAAATGTACAGATGTTTTCGTTGGTGCTGCAATCCTGTTTCAGCTGACTGATGTTTAAATAATTGATTTTAAAGTAAGCAGGAAAATTAGTGCTGGCATCAGGCTGTGTCCACGGATCAACCGCAAAGTTAATGATGGTGCTCAAAGGGTTGCTTGGAACATGAACAGCATCTTCAACTACTCTTATAGGATTATCATCAAAAAAGTAAGTTACTTTTCCAGGCTCCCACAAAGCAGCATATTTATGTTCCTGTGTAATGTCGCCAACTACAACACCTGGAGGAATTGTTCCTCCGCTCAGGCTCCACCATGTGCAGGCCGGAGGAGCTTTATGGTGCATATTAAATCCCATTTCCTGGCCACTGATCGATTGTCCTCCGCCATTTTCTGCAATATCAATTTCATTATAATAATTGCATGGAGAAGCAGCAGGACCAATGCCTAATTCCCAGAAAGCAGGCCATAAGCCTCTGCCAACCGGAAGCTTTGCAGATATTTCATAATAGCCATATTTATATTGGAACTTTGAAAATATAGCTCCGCTTTTGTAGTAATATTGTGAATAAGTACATCCTGTACATGGGATAGGTGTTGTAAGTTTTTCGCATTTGATTTCTAACCAACCGCTATTGTACAGAAGGTTTGCCGGATCATTCCATTCTAATCCGTTATTGGTATTCCCCCAGGAGTAAGTAGCATGCCAGTCGGCAGAATTATAAGAATTGAAATTATCCTGTTTTTGAAGTTGCCAGGAGGCATCATTTGCGGGCAACTGAGCAAAGCCCTTAAGCGCAAATACAGCTAGTACAACTGTAAATACACGAGAATATGTTATTTGTTTCATGGTATTATTCAGTTATAATCATTTTTTTAGTATCTATCTCAGTATTGTCCACAACGAGAGAATATAAATACATTCCCTGGTTTAGCTCATTCGCCTTAATTACAAGACTGTTTTCATTAGCGCGGATCTTGTATGTTTTAATGAGCTTACCATTCATATCAAAAATAATGATCTTACAGTCAGATACGGAATTAGTCACTCTATATTCGATGGTTGTTTCGGTATTGAACGGATTCGGCTTGTTCTGCGCCAGAGAAGAGCTTTTTGTGATATTATCGCCCGAAGGGTTTTGCGTTCTGTTCGTTGAAGACTGATCAAGTGTTCCGTTTGACGAATTAGCATTTACCAGTTTGGTAAGATTTTCAATTTTGTCATTCTGGATCTTGATTGCATCTATGAGCATAGGAATAAACTCAACATATTTAATTCCCATTAAGCCTGTAATGGAATCTTTTTCTACTAACTCAGGGAAAATAGGGGCCACTTCCTGCGCTATCAATCCATATTCCTTTGTACTGGCAATCTTATTCTGAACTTGTTCGGGAGCACTTTTTACAAGGGTTGGTTTAAAGTTATACGATGCCGGTTTAAGCTTTAGGAGTCTGTCCAACGTATTGATATCGTAATTGATGTTTTGTTTTAAAGTACGGTCACTGGTAAACGTAATGCTTACACGTGTCGAAATATGATTAATGAATGCATCTCCAAGATATTTTGATGAAGTTCCTAATTGAAAATACCAATCATTTTCAGGATATAGTACGGGCGTTCCACAACAATAACCACTATTCCAGTCAAGTTTTACATCGGTCCAGGCATCAAATGTAACGCTTCCTCCTATAAGATGTTTTACACCAGAAGGTGGTGCACTCAAAGTTCCATACGAATTGACCCCTCCTGGCCATAATTTGATCTGTGCTTTTACAGAAATAAGTGAGGCAGCGAATGCCAGAGTTAAAATGGATTTTTTCATAGTTTTATTTTTTTTTTCAAAAGTAAAGCCGAAAAGATTCCAAAAAAATTCTTTCTGTTATTTGGCAGAACATCTTGAGTATTCCCCTTAAATTATTTTATAAGTGGAAAAATGCGGGCAAGAAAAAAGCCACAAGATTAATATCTTATGGCTTCTCTATTTTTAAATTAAATTTCTACTCCCCAAATATCTCCGCATCACTAATACACTTTGTGCATTTAGGATTCGGACGAGGCGTGATCATCATTTCAAAAGGTTTCATTCCTTTTGTTTCCTTGTCGTACTTTAATGTCATTTTCACCTGTGATTTTATGGTTACTCCGCCTTTCACAGCAGGGTTCCAAAGATTCATGTTTTTAATAGCTGCCGAAACTAAAACATTAAGCTCTTCGTTTGTTCCGGTAACCATAGCTTTCTTAATTGAGCCATCGAAGTTTAACATTAATGTTACCTGCGAAACAAGTGATTTACTATGACGTCTTTGTTTTTTGGTAAGTGTAATGCTTGATTTAAAGAAGTTGTTCAGATCTTCGTCGCCACCTTCATAGCACGGGGGACGGCAGGCTTTAAGGTCTTTTGATCTTTTTGGTTTACTGTATCCTTCTTTTTTCTTCGCTTTAAAATCGTTTTCCGACATGGTGGTGGTTGTAGCCGGACCTTCCGTTACAGGAGTTGCATCCTCTTTCTCATCTTCTTTCTCTTTTTCCTTTTCTTTGGTTTTTGTTACTTCTTTTTCCTTTTCTTTCGATTTTTCTTTCTCTTTAGACTTTTCCTTTACGGGCTCATCTTCCTTTTCTTTGGATTTACTTTTCGATTTTTCGGTAGTGGCCACTTCATTAGTTTTTGTAGTTTCTACTTTTGGTGTTTCTACTTTAGGAGGCTCAGGTTTGCTGTAATAAATATAAAAGCCCTGCGCCTGTTTAAAAGCTTCGGCATTGCCTGCGTAGTTGCATTGACAAAGACTTTTATAAGAAGTGCTGAATTGGAAGATCTGCGGGTGGGCCTGTAACAGGTTTTCCCAGCGCTCCTGGTTCTCCTGTGCACGTTCCGCGAGTTCGCCGGCATTTGTTTCGGTAAATACCAAAACGATCTCGTTAATAACGAGCGATGAAATAGAATCCACTTTTCCGGATTTTGTCATTCCACCTGATCCTTTTTTGGATTTAATATAAACGAAATTTTTTCCGTTTGGTTTATACGTACTTGTTATTGAATCCTCTTCAAATACAAGGTCATCATAAGTTGTTGCATTTTGTGCTTCTATGGGAAAGCATCCTGCTAACAAGAATAACCCAAGTAAGAATTTTATTCCTCTCATTTTTGATTTATTTCCGGTAATATTAAAGAAATAATTTCTTTTCATAACAAGTATCACCGAAAGAATTAAACAGTGGATTTTTAATTTCTTTGAGGAACCTGTATAAAAATCAAAAGCCACTATCTCTGATAGTAGCTTCTGATTATGGTTAGTTTGGTGTAACTACCCAATTTTATTTTAACCGTATCCCATCGTTGCTTATGCTTTTGATGTCGGTTTGTGGTGAGTTCTATACCACTAATATTGCAAAAAGCGTACCTTTTTCGAAACACATGTGTAATTCATTAATAATCAAATAGTTGATCCGTCTTACTTATTCAATAATTTGAAGCGATCTCCTCAGAATGCGGAAAAAATTATCAAAAAGAGCCGGGCCTTTATCTTAAAAACAAAATTCATTACTGAAAAAACCTGTATGGCTTTACCCGGCTCCTTTTTTAAGACCGACACAACACATGAATTCACGGCCTCATTTTAAAATTAGGTATAAATAAAAGGGCATGAATTAGAATACAATTAGAATTAAATGTGTGGGAGAATAATTTCCACGATGGTTCCCTTTCCAGGTTCGGATTGAAGGCTAATATTTCCCTGGTGCATATCAATGATCTTTTTTGAAAGTGTTAAACCTATACCATGGCCCGGCAGGTTTTTAACATTGGCGGCCCTGAAAAAAGGCTCAAATATATTTTTAAGATCGTTTTCACTAATACCTATTCCATGGTCGCTGATCTTTATCCTGATAGTTGTTTTATCAAACGATAGGGCCACGTTCGCAATATGATCTGCGCTGTATTTACACGAATTTTCAATGGTGTTCATCAACGCCGAACGAATCAGTTGCTCATTCCCGCTTACGGTGAGCCAGTCCTCATTATCAGGATACTCCGAAAAATTAAGTTCCACCTTGTAATCTTTGTTCCGTTTCATAAGTTCGGCCCTAACTAATCCGAGCGCTTCATCAATACGAACCGTTCCCAGTTTAATTTCAGAAATATCGAGGTTTGCCTGAGCCAGATCAAGTAAACCATTCGATAACTTATTCAGTTGTTTGATGTCCTCAAGAAGCGATCCAAGAATTTCTTTTGCTTCAGTGTTCAGGTTCTGGTTCATGATAGCCACTTCAATTTGCCCGGTAATAGCTGTAAGCGGAGTACGTAGTTCATGTGAGGCGTTAGATACAAAGCCACGCTGCATGACAAACGCGGCCTCTAAACGTTCAAGCATTTTGTTGAATTTAATAGCGAGCTGGGCAATTTCGTCGCTGCCGTTCCCGGTATTTACCCTTAAATTTAAATTGGATACGGTGATCTTATCCACCTGCTTTACCACATCCGATATAGGATCGAGCGCCTGTCTCGCGAATAAAAAACCGGCGAAGGCTGTAACAGCAATGGCTCCAAGCACAGCTGTGATCAGTAAATAACGGAGATATTCCAGGCTGTGAAGTCCGTCTTCGTCAAACGCCATGGCCACCACCACAAAATAACCTGCTTTTCCCTTAAAGAATATCCCAATGGCTTCATGGTCGGCAATATTGTATTTAATTTCTTTTTCCTGTTTTACCTTTTCAAGAATATCGGCAGAAATTCCTGCGTCATGCATTTCGGTGTTGGTATAAAGCAGCTTATTGTTTAAGTTGTATAACAGAACGCGTTCTTCGGGAAGGTTGTTTTCAGCATTTTCGTCGATGATCTTTTGTAAGGAGGGCGTTACTTCATCAACATCGCTGTATAATTTAGCGGTAGTGAGCGCCTCTTCTCTTAATCGCTTGTTGAATTTTTTTTCGCGGTAGTCGGAGAAAAAATAATAGATGGATACCCCTAAAAGGATAAGAATAACCGAAACAATAATGCTGAAGCGGATCGTGAGCCGCGTACGTATCTGCATTTTACTCTTCCTTCAACACATAGCCCATTCCAACCTGGGTATGAATTAATTTTTTGCTGTAGTTTTTATCGATCTTTTTTCTCAAATAAAAAATATAGAGATCAATCACATTGGTTCCGGTATCAAAATTAATATCCCAAATCTTTTCTGCAATATCCGAGCGTGATAAAACTTTTCCTTTATTTCTGAGCATGTATTCCAGGAGCATAAATTCCTTGGCGGTAAGAGATATCTGCTGCCCTGCCCGCTTCACTATTTTGGCATCAACATTCATTTCAAGATCGGCCACTTTAAGCACTTTGTCAAGCAAGGGCTCAACCCTGGCGCGTTTGATAAGGGACTTTATCCTGGCCAGCAATTCTTCAAATTCGAAAGGCTTTACGAGGTAATCATCCGCCCCAACATCAAATCCATGCACTTTATCACTGATAGTACCCAGAGCGGTTAAAAGAAGGACAGGGGTTTTTATTTCCTGCTCCCTGAGCATTTTTGTGGCGTCAAATCCGTTAATAAGAGGAATGTTAACATCCATGACAATGGCGTCGAAATTGCCGGAAATCGCTCTGGTAACCGCCAGCGAGCCATTATCGGCCAGTTCCACCTCAAAATGGTTCATTTCCAAGCCTTTTTTAATGAAACTTGCTACTTTTTCCTCGTCCTCAACAATAAGAATCTTCACAGCTTTAAGTTAAAGGTATTCCTCTTTGGCTAAGATAATGTTTACTTTTTTTAACGCTTATTAGAATTGTATTAGAATACTTAAATATACTTGGTTCTTGCTGGTGTTTTTTGGTTCTTGCGGATTAAAAGCCAATATGTGGGCCGCTCTTACACGATCTATTCTTAGAAACCGCTTTGTTTATCTTGGAGGTGTTTTTCTCCTTACAGCCTTCTTTGGCTGGCGTGCGTCCAAAATTGAACTTTCTTATAATTTCGCCAAGATTCTTCCGCCAAAGGACCCTGAGTATGCATCTTACGATAAGTTTAAAAAACTATTTGGCGAAGATGGGAACGTGATGGTGATCGGTATTCAATCGCCGGAAGTATTTAAGGAAAAAGTGTTTAATCCCTGGGCACAACTCACACATAGAATAAATCGTATTCCTGGAATCAAAGAGGTGCTTTCTATCAGCAATGCGTATGAGGTAAAGTTTAACGATTCCCTCGAAAAATTTTCGATCAGTACACTCAATAAAAAAACAACGCTTAATCAAACAGAAATTGATTCTCTCCGGAAAAAGATTTCAGAGCTGCCACTTTATGAAGGACTGATCTTTAACTCTGCCGATAATTCAACCCGGCTTGCCATTACATTCAACGACAAAGCGCTGAATTCAAAGGACCGCTTAATGATCGTAGATTCTATTGATTACTACGCCAACAAATTTACAAAAGCCACCAATGTTGAACCGCATTTTTCGGGACTCCCTTACATCCGTTCCGCTATGATGAAAAAAGTATCAGGCGAAATGAAATTGTTCTTGTTGCTTGCCGTTCTCGTAACCGCCATTATTCTCTGGATCTTTTTCCGCTCCATTCCGGTAACACTTTACTCACTTCTCATTGTTTTGATTGGCGTTGTATGGGTGTTTGGAACCATTCAATTATGTGGTTATAAACTCACCATCCTCTCTGTACTTATTCCGCCACTCATCATAGTAATTGGAATTCCGAATTGCGTGTTCTTTATTAATCGTTATCACAGCGAATTTGCCAGGTACAAAAACAAAGTAAAAGCGTTGGGAAGAATGATCGAGAGCATGGGCCCTACTCTTTTTCTGGCCAACGTAACCACTGCAATCGGATTTGCCGTACTCTATTTTACCAGCAGCGAACTTCTTGTTGAATTCGGAATTGTAGCTTCCATTAATGTGATGCTTACTTACCTGATCACACTCGTTCTTGTTCCTATTATTCTTAGTTTTTTAGGAACACCGGATAATAAACAGGTTCGTCACCTCGAAGCAAAACGAATTCGTAAAGTCATTGCATTAGTGGATCATTTCTCACAGAACAAACGTAAGGAAGTTTACATAGTTACCGGAGTTATTACCGCAATTTGCATTTTTGGTATGACAAAGATCAACGTCATTGGTTATGTGGTGGATGACATTCCGGAAAAGGATAAAGCCTATACGGATCTTAAATTCTTTGAAAAACATTTTAAAGGCGTTCTTCCTTTTGAGATCGTTATTGATACAAAAAAACGGAACGGTGTTTTTGCCGACAATGCGAAGGTTATATACAAGATACGAGCGCTGGAAAGAATTATGGCGGAATATCCGGTATTTACAAAACCTATTTCTGTTAATGAAGGTATTAAATCTGTTTACCAGGCTTACCGCGGTGGTGCTCCCAAATTTTTCAGAATTCCTGGAATTGATGATCTTGGAAAACTGGTGGATTATAAAGACGCTGTGAAAGGAAAAGAGAACAGGTTCACTTCTTACATTGACACAGCAAAACAAATTACACGGGTTAGCTATTACATGGCCGATATTGGATCCCGTGAATCGAAAATTTTAATGGCTAAACTACAACCGAGAATTGATTCGTTGTTCAGGGATACAAAAGCCGAAGTTTCTTTCACCGGACATAGCCTGGTGTTTTTAAAAAGCAACGATTATCTTCTTTCCAATTTATTTGAAAGTTTCATTATAGAAATCGTTCTTATTACTTTGGTTGGATTGGCGTTGTTCCGTTCTATCCGTATTATTTTGCTTTCGAAATTGCCTTGTCTTATCCCTTTGGTGATAACGGCAGGCGTTATGGGTTTTATGGATATACGTTTCAAACCTTCCACCATTCTGATTTTCAGCATTGCGTTTGGTATTGCCTCCGACGGCACAATCTATTTTCTGACCCGATACAGGCAGGAACTTAAGAAAAATAAAACTTCTTCTATCGCTAAGGCCATTTCTGTTTGTGTAAATGATATAGGAATAAGCATGATCTACACAGCCATTATTTTGTTCTGTGGCTTCAGTATCTTTATCGCTTCCGATTTCGGAGGAACGGTTGCTTTGGGTGTTTTAATTTCATTAACGCTTTTAGTATCTATGTGTACCAATTTAATTCTGCTACCATCAATTCTTATTTCATTAAGTAATTCTATTACTAAAAAAGATATTGTTGAAAGCTAATGAACGATCATTCTTTACAGACATATTTACCCGCGTTTTTAGTAGCGTTTGTACTCATCACTTTTTTATGGAAATGGATGCGTCGTTTTTTCAGGATGAAGGAATATGACGACATTGAAAATAAAGTAAGCTACCAGCGATTCAAACGCATTGATACGATCTTCAAGATCATCTTCTTTTTATTTTGCCTTATGATCATTGTTTATGTCTTCGTTCCTGAATTTTATTCCATCTTTATTCCAATCGAATCCTGCGATCATCCGTTCATTAACAGCATTGGCTTATTAATTCTTAAAGCCGCGTTTGTTTGGATAGTTGTGGCGCAGGTTAGCATTGACAAGGAGCTCTACAAATATTCGCGCGACATTAATAGTCTAAAAGCCATGGAACTGGTTTATTATTCTGAACAAATGCTGCTGGGTGGCCTGGCCGTTATGTTCGTAGGTATGTTTGTAACACTTACCAATGTGGTTGGAATAATTATTGGTATTGTTGCTGTAATAATTTACCTGAAAGTGTTTTCCTTTAAACTCTTAAGGAAAAATTAATCCTTGGCAATAATTATTTTTTTAGTGAAGTGTTTTTCGTCACCTGTAACATTCAATAGGTATTCTCCTGTCGATAAATTATATTTTTTTGTATTCAATTGAATTTGTTTGGATGCTGTTGTATTAAATTCGCACACAACTTTTCCGGTAAGCGTAAGAACGGTAATTTTGTGCGACGATTTAAATTCACCGTTAGGGAGCGAAATTGTAATGACACCAACTGATGGATTGGGATAAACCAACAACTCTTCTTTCAATGAATGGTTCTCTTTTACAAAAACACCCGGACCTTCCACATAATTCAGGAACTGGTTTATATTTATGTTGATATATGTTTCCACAATTCCAGATGGCCACTCCAGTTTTATTGAATCAATTACTGTTGCATTTCCCAACCCGAAATGAGCCCGTATATCATTTTGTCCGCAATACGCGCTCTGCGAAGATATTTCACGCAGTTGCCATACAGGCGCACCATTAATAACGGCTTTAACCCTCACCTTGGTTCCAATTGCAGCTTTGTTACTAATGGTTCCTGTTAATTTAATAGTGGTCCATTTGTTTGAATTTCCATTATTGTGATATAAAAAATCCGGACGATCAACTCCCATATATCTGCAGGTGGCCACAGCGAGATCTTCGAAACCATCATTATCATAATCGCCAAAGGCGCAGCCATAACTCCATGCCGAATCTGCGGCAATAATATCGGAGCTGTTTCTTGTGAAGGTACCGTCGCCATTATTGAGATAAAAAAAGTTGAGCCATTTTACATTGATGGTTGCAAAAGCGTTGGTAACAAAAAGATCAAGGTCGCCATCATTATCCACATCGCTCCATCCCGAGCTGAAAGAGCGTGACGGAGTTTTTACAACGGTGTCACTTAAAATTTTTGTAAAATTAAAATTACCATCGTTCCTGAAAAGCGAATTATAACTTCCGTCGTTCGCCAGGAAAACATCCAGGTCGCCATCGTTATCATAATCTCCCCAACTGCCGCTCATGGTGCTGAGTGCGTTATTCACCAAAGCTCCGGAAGTTAGTTTGGTAAATGTTCCTCCTCCATCGTTACGGTAAATATTTTCGTTCTGCGAACCTTCATTGGTTACAAACAGATCAAGGTCGCCATCATTATCCATATCTGTCCAGTTAATACTTCTTGAAGAAAGCGCATCATTTACGTGCGATCCTGAAGTGATTTTCGTAAACGTATTATTACCATTGTTTTTATAGAGGTAATTCTTCTTTGCTCCTGCACTGTTGGTTACGTAAAGATCAAGATAACCATCGTTATCGTAATCGCCCCAGGCTGCTGTTTCAGAGTAGCCCGCGTCATTTGAAATGATCTGGGAATTTATTTTGGTAAATTGTCCCGAGCCGTTGTTTTCATAATACAGGTTATTAACGTTGTACCAGTTTGCCACAAAAGCATCCATGCTTCCATTATTATCTATATCGCCAAACGTTGCCCCGTCCGAAGGTTTTCCATCCAGTACAATAGAATCGTTGGTCACAGCAATAAAATTTCCGGAGCCATTGTTAAGGAAGAGGGAATTATTTTGTCCACCACTTGGCCCATTGCTTATAAAACAATCTACGTTGCCATCATTGTTCACATCTATCCAGTTTACACTACGCGAATCTCCCGGCGTATTAACCAAAGGGCCGCTTGTTATTTTTGTAAAATACTGGGCGTGGATAAATCCAGCGTAACAAAATGAAAGTGACAGAATAAATTTCTTCATAATTCAAATGTAAGTCGCCTTCAGGATTTTTTTCAGGAAAGTATTTTCGTTACCTGTTTTTACTAACCAACTACTGTTTCTTTAATATTAAGTGTCGTTGATGCTGTTTGGAGGTAACAAATTACCGTTGGTATTAAGCTTAGAAGGAAAAAGTGTTTTTTGATTAACTTTCGGATAATGAAACGTATTCTGTGGCACATTGCATTCTGGCTCGCCTATTTTTCAGTTTGCATTTTTAATGATCTCTATCTTTCCGAATCATTCTCAAAACATCCGGGTTGGGAAATTTTTCTGGAAGTTTTATTTTCGCAATTAATACTATTGACCGTGAAAATGATAACAGTTTACACGATCCTGTATTACGTGATCCCGGTCTTTATCCATTCTAAAAATAAGATCACGCTTCTTCTCTACTCTTTCGTTTCCGTTTTGTTTGGAACATTGCTTATGCGCCTGACCATGCATTTTATTATATGGCCTTTTATTACGCATAACAATCCGCCAAACCTTGATTTTCTGAAACTCCTTGCCCGTTATTTTTATTCGCTGCTTGAATTAATGCAGATTGCCGGTGTGGCAGTGGCCATTAAACTATACAAACTTCGAATGAACGCTGTTGAAAATGAAAAGATCCTATTGCAGGAAAAACTACGTTCTGAGATACAACATCTCAAATCACAGGTCAATCCTCATTTTTTGTTTAACACACTTAATAGTATTTACGCGCTTTCGCGAACTAATTCCATCCACACCGCTGACGCCGTAATGAGATTATCTGGCATTATGCGATATATGCTTTACGAAGCCGGCACCTCAACAGTGCTTCTGAGTAAAGAGTTAAAAGTGATTGAAGATTATATTCAGTTGCAGAACTTGCGTTTTAGTGATCGTATAAAATTCGAACTTGTCAAGCAAATTGAGAATGATCATGAAGAGATAGCACCACTTTTAATTCTCCCGCTGGTGGAAAATGCCTACAAGCATGGCAATGACCTGGATTCGGTTATACGGTTTGAAATCCGGCTCATTAATAAAAAGCTCTTAGTGTACAGTACAAATCCGGTCTCAGAAAGCTCGGTAAGTGAAACTACAACAGGAATTGGATTGAAAAATATTGAGCGCCAGCTCCAGTTGCTGTATAACAAATACAAATTCACGTATCAAAAAAACAACGGAATTTTCTCCTTACATTTAGATATCGATCTCAACTCTTTTGCAACACATGAACTGTTTGATCATAGAAGATGAACCTCTTGCAGCAGAAGTGCTCAAAGATTATATCGGGCAGCTTCCGGGGCTTAATCTGGTGGGCATTTGCGGTGATGTGTTTTCGGCAACAGAAAAATTACGCACTTCAAAAATAGATGTGCTGTTTGTTGATATTAATCTTCCAAAAGTTAACGGATTAGATTTCATTAAAACATTGAAAGGGAATTATCACATTATACTTACAACAGCTTATCACCAATACGCTTTGGATGGGTTTAACCTCAACGTGGTGGATTACCTTCTGAAACCAATTGAGTTTACACGCTTTCTACAGGCTGTGCATAAAGTAAATGAACGGTCGCAATCCATTATAGTTGATCAGCAAAAAGAAAGACCCTTTTATTTTTTTAATGTAGATAAAAAGCAGGTAAAAGTTTTTGCAGATGAGATTGTTTATATCGAGAGTCTTAAGGATTATGTTAAAATTCATACGGGCGATAAAAACATAGTTACAAAATTTCAGATCGGTGAACTTGAAAATTTTTTACATGAACCTGGCTTTGTACGTATTCACAAATCATTTATTGTAAATCTTGAAAAAGTTACGGCTTATAATGCAGCGGAAGCAGAGTTGGGTTCTGTAAAGCTTCCTATCGGGCGAACTTATAAAGGCACACTCGATCAACTAATTCGCCAGAAGAATTGAATCCCCATTTTTGATCCATAATTACACAGGCTGTGGAAACTCATGGGCGAAAAACCGGATCCTTACTTAAAAATCCGTTGGTATGGATTGGCACGCATTTTTAACCCGGTATTGTAAGGCAAATAATAAAAACAAACATCTTCTTAGCATTCAGTCAATGCTCAGAAGATAAAAAAAGCGCTCTAAGTTAGACTTAGGGCGCTTTTTAAATTTAATGCGTTAATTTATAAATTAGATAAGCTCTTTGGGAACCGGGGAGGTTTTTAGCAATTGTTTAGCAGCTTCTACTTTTTCTTTAAATAATATTACTCCTGAAAATTGATCAAGGGCAGGATCAATAGTAACATTCATACCCATTGTTTTGCGCGTAATTACTTTTTTAGTTTTCATAAGTTCAAATTTTTCTTGTACTTCCCGTACTTCTCCAAAATTAATTTTTATTTTTCGCTTCACCAAGAACGCCTTATAATTAGAATTACTTACAAACGGTTCCCATACATCATCCTTATTTCCAAACACCATAAAATTTTCTGAGATCTCTTCCAGGTTTAAACAAATCATTTTCCTGTACAATCTAGTTCTGGCAGCTGTGCTACCTTGTGCAAGAATTAAAGCATCGGGATTTTTATCCGTAAAATCAAGTACGGTAGTTGCTACAGTAACAAGGGTTTTATTCATGTCCCCATTATTTGAAACCACTTTGTCATCAATGCGGCCGTTAGAAAGCGACACACCAAATGCCAGATTATAAATATTTCCGGCAACAGGAACATATTGAATCACTTTTAAAACATTCCCGTTTTTACCTGAACATGTAAAGTAGTATTCTTCCAATTCAGAAGAAGCTTTTACATCATATTTTTTCTGGTTCATTTAAAAGGACACAATGATACCATACAAAATAAAAAGGAGGTTGTTTATTTAACAACCTCCTTTGTTCATTTATTGATAAGCTGGAATTAGTTTTTAAAGTCCCAGGTTTCTAAAAACTTAGTAGTGTAATTTCCTTTTTTGAAATCTTCGTTCTGCATGAGTTTCAGGTGAAATGGAATTGTAGTTTTTACTCCTTCGATCACATACTCACTTAACGCACGGTGCATTTTTGCAATGGCCTCTTCACGTGTTTGTGCAACAGTAATTAACTTTCCAACCATGCTATCATAATTTGGTGGTATAGTATAACCACTGTAAACGTGCGAATCTACACGTACACCATGTCCGCCCGGCGTATGAAGTGTTGTAATTTTTCCAGGTGACGGGACAAAATTTTTGAAAGGATCTTCGGCATTAATCCGGCATTCGATGGCATGCAATTCCGGGAAATAATTTTTTCCTGAAATTGGAACACCGGCGGCAACTAAGATCTGTTCGCGGATAAGATCGTAATTAATTACTTCTTCTGTAATAGGATGTTCTACCTGGATACGTGTATTCATTTCCATGAAATAGAAGTTGCGATGTTTGTCCACCAAAAACTCAACCGTACCTACTCCTTCGTAACCAATAGCCAGAGCGGCTTTAATAGCAGCTTCTCCCATAGCATCACGAAGTTCTTTGGTCATAAACGGTGAAGGTGTTTCCTCTACTAATTTCTGGTGACGGCGTTGGATCGAACAATCCCTTTCACTAAGATGACAGGCTTTTCCATGCGAATCGCCAACAATCTGAATTTCGATATGACGGGGTTCTTCGATATATTTTTCCATGTACATGGCTCCGTTACCAAAAGCGGCAGAAGCCTCTGCAGTGGCACTATCCCACGCTCCCTGAAAATCTTCTTCTTTCCAGATAATGCGCATCCCTTTACCACCACCACCTGCGGTAGCTTTAATAATAACAGGATATTTAATGCTTTTTGCAAGTTCTTTACCCTGGTCGGCGCTCTCCAACAACCCATCAGATCCTGGCACACAAGGCACCCCATTTTTAATCATGGTTGCTTTTGCATTACTCTTATCTCCCATCTGATTGATCATTTCAGGACTTGCTCCAATGAATTTGATCTTGTTCTGACGGCAAATCTCACTAAACTTAGCGTTTTCACTTAAGAAACCGTAGCCGGGATGAATAGCATCAGCGTTTGTAATTTCGGCGGCCGCAATGATGTTAGCCATATTAAGGTAACTGTCTTTGCTTGGTGGCGGACCAATACACACGGCTTCATCGGCAAACTTAACATGAAGACTGTCTTTATCAGCCGTAGAATAAACCGCTACTGTTTTTATTCCCATTTCACGGCATGTGCGAATGACACGTAGGGCTATCTCGCCGCGATTGGCTATTAATATTTTTTTAAACACGCTTTTAGAAATTAAAAGTTATAAATTAGAAATGTTGAATGAATATGTAAATGAGCTTGTCATTTAACATTTAACATTCAAAATTTATCATTACTTAATTACGATGGATCAACTAAGAACAGTGGCTGGTCGTACTCAACCGGGGTAGCGTCGTTCACCAATACTTTTACGATTTTACCTTTTATATCGCTTTCAATTTCATTGAACAATTTCATGGCTTCAATGATACAAACAGTTTTACCTGTTCCGATCTCGTCGCCAACATTAACAAATGCAGGTTTATCGGGACCAGCCGAGCGATAGAATGTACCAATCATTGGCGATTTAATGGTAACGTATTTTGAATCCTCAGAGGCGTTATTATTAGAGTTTACTGGAGTCTTATTTTCAGAAACAGGAGTGGTTACAGGCTGAACGTGGCTAACCGGCGTAGTTATAGGAGCTGCCGTAATTACAGGCGCCGCCTGCATTACAACCGGGGCATTTTTAGGAGTACGGATCACAATTTTGATCTCTTTTGTCTCCAATTCAACCTCACTTACTCCGCTCTTTGAAACAAACTTAATAAGATCCTGAATTTCATTTAATTTCATGTTAATAGATAGTTTTTAGTTAGTGTGGCAAAAGTAATGGTATTTTTCATTTAAAAAAGTGTTTTTTGGAGTGATTTTTAAAGAAAATAGACGTTTTTAGTCGTTTTTTCGATAAAAACGGTCAATTTAGACCAAAAAAAAGCGCCCCATAGCATAAACTACAGGGCGATCTTCTCATTAAAACCAAGTATACTTTTTAGAAAAGAATACCAATATTGATTCTAATGGCGCTTCCAACAAGGTTTTGTTTAACAAATGTGTATTTGTTCGCTCCTGTTGACGCATCGATATTAGAAACGAGGTATTTTGAATTAGACTTCATAAGGTTAGTAAAGGACCTGAAAAAGTTGATATTCATAAAAGCAGAAGTAGAGCCGCCAATTCTGTATTCGGTTCCAAGGCCCACGTTAAGGCCAGCTCTCACCGGAATGGCATCTTTCATGATGTTAATGTCGGCTTGCTCAGATTCTCCGGCAGTAGCAGTTACCGAACCCACTGCATTATACTTGTAAGATTCGTAGTAAGTGTCTGTCGCTGTACATTTATACATCATACCAAGTTCAACCCCAAACATACCAAAATACTTAAACCCGCTATATTCCGCAGTAGATAATTTTAATAAAGCAGGCAGGGTAACATAAGAAGATTTAATGGTTCTTTCCTTTAAAAGGTAACCGGTTGCTCCATCTTTTGTAAGTTCCGCATTGGTTTGATCTGTTTTTGGCTCAATAAAACCGTTTTCATTATTCATGAAATAATTAACCACATAATTGTTGGATGGATCGTATCTGAATGACTGATGTCCTCCTTCAAAATCACCACCAATACCAGTTGAAAAAGCAACGATTTTCGATAACCTGAATTCAAGGTTCAATCCGAAACCAAAACCAAATTTTGATCCAAAAGGTTTATTGTTGGTCTGGCTGGAAGTGTACCATGTTGGTTGAGGAGTTACTCTAAGCCCGAAACGGAACTTTTTGTCAAAATCATCGCCCTTATCTTTCTCTTGTGCACTTGCTCCTGCAAGTATTAATACTGATGCAACCGTGAATAAAAACTTTTTCATCATCAATTTTTTAAAGATTAATTTTACAAATATAAAAATTTACGGTATGATGCAAAGAGTTCTTTCAGGTTTAATTGCAATTTTATTATTAACGTCATGCAGGGAGAATAAACTTGATGTCGACATTTCCAATATTAATACTGAGCCGCTTAAAGTCATGCGTCTTGAAGAAGACGTTTTTACGATTGGCCAGAATAACGTAGACTCTGTTACCGAAAAAATACTCGACCGTTACGGATCTTTTTACGACCACTACATTTCGACTTTCCTTAACAGACGGGGAAGCCGCGATTCTCTTTATAAACCGGCAATAGTGAACTTTACACACGATCGCGATATTCTTGGCTGTTATGCACAAGTAAAAAAATATTATACGCCGGAATTGATTTCTGAAATTGAACCCGAACTCAACAATTGTGTAAAACGTTTCAAACATCATTTCCCCAACCGTAAATTACCCAAACGCCTTATCACCTGCCTTACCGGCTGGAATTACGCCTGGGCCTACCTCGATACTTCCCTAGTTCTCGGTCTCGATATGTATTTGGGCGATACCTGTGTGTATTACCAGATGCTTAAACTTCCACAATACCAGACAAGATACATGAATCACAATTATATTGTACCTGGTCTCGCATTTGGCTGGATGGTGACCGAGTTTGATAATTCCGATTCTGTTGTAAATACATTATTGCATCACACTATTTTTTACGGAAAGATCTATTACGCCGTTAACGCCCTGTTACCGCAGCACCACGATACTTTGTTGTTAAACTACTCTACGATTCAGTTTAATTATTGTCAGAAATATGAAAAAAACCTCTGGAGTTACTTTGCAGAGAAAAACAGGCTCTACGAAAACAACATACGCGGTATTCATGAATTGATAGACCCCGGTCCATTTACAGGTGTCATCAGTAAAGAATGTCCTCCGAGGATTGCCATGTGGATAGGCTTGCAGATCGTAAGAAGCTACATGAAAAATAACGATGTTACACTCGAACAGCTCATGGCCGAGAAGGATCTGCAAAAAATTCTGAATAAGAGCAAATACCGGCCGTAGAGAATCAAGAGATAAGAAACTAGAATCAAGTCATTAGTCGAGTTGACTTGGATCTGGGCTCTTGGTTCTTGAATCTGATTCAAGTAACTCGATGATGTTAATAAAATAACTTGTCTCTTTACTTAAAAAATCCGTTTTTGTATGGAGATATTTTTCAATGAAACACCTTATCATCCTTGCCTCCGCCATCCTGCCTTTAGTAGCTGTTTCGCAAAAGGAGTTTGATAAATACGGACCAATGGGCAGCGAGGTTCATACCGAACTTAAGAAAGCCATAGACATTGAAAAGAAAATCTATAAAATGGATCTTAGTTTTAAAAAGCTGGAACCAAAACTCTACAATAAAATTTATAAACTCACCGATCTTCAGGCGCTTAAGCTTAGTACAAATGAGGTAACCGAGTATCCAAAGAACTTTGACGCCCTTTTTAATCTCATTTATTTTGCTTCCTATAATAACCAGTTCAGCACTTTTCCCCCCAACCTCAAACCGTTTTATAATTTACATTACATCGAACTTCAGCACACAAAAATTGACAGTATTCCTGCTCAGATCGCGTTCCTTAGTAAACTTCAGACATTAAAATTTGGTAATACCGACGACACGCTGAAGCTTCCTAATACCATGCATTTTCTTAAAAACCTGAAAGATGTAGCCATTGAAAATTGTGTGATGGACAGTTTTCCGAAACAATTATTCAAACTTCCATCGTTAAACTACCTGAACCTTTCCAATACAAACACGCATTACGTAACCAGGCATTTTGAACGACTCCAGAATCTTGAGATCCTCATTATCGAGAACAATCCACTTTCGCAGATTCCTTTCGATATCTACAAAGCACCAAAGCTTCGTTTCATATCATTAAGAGGTAATAAGATCGAGAAACTTCCTGACAGTATTTGTCATCTTGAAAATCTTACGTTGCTTGACCTGAGAGGAAATCCAATGAGCCTTGAAGAAATTGAAAAGTTAAAGATCCTGCTTCCAGGATGCGAGATTAAATTTTAAGTTTTTGCCCCAAGCGGAGAACCGATGTAGGTTTTAAACCATTCTTTTTACAGATTGCCTTCACTGTGGTGTGATTACGTTTTGCAATCGCTCCAAGCGTATCGCCCTGGCGCACTCTATAAACTCCTTTTACAGCTTTGCCACCGGCTTTACCTTTACCTGACGCTCTTGCAAGACCAACGTCTCTTTTATGACGAGAACGAAGGGCCCTTAGATCATATTTATGTTCAACATCGGCTTTTCTTAAAACGAACGTATTAGATTTGAGGCAGCCTTTCGAATAATCTACAAAGTCTTCAGAATCTAAAGCCTGCCCTAAATAACGCATTTCAAAATGTAAGTGGCTCCCAAACGAGCGACCTGTATTTCCACCAAGTCCTATTACCGAACCAGCAACCACCGTTTGACCAGGCTCTACCATAATTTTAGATAAATGTCCGTAAACCGTTTCAAGGCCATTGGCGTGTCTTACAATAATGCAATTTCCGTAACCATAATAGTATTTGGCCATACGAACCATGCCATCGAAAGCCACAGCAACCGAGTCGCCTGTTTCAAGGTCAATGTCGGTTCCGTAATGCGGACGGTATCTTCTCCAGCCAAAATCACTGGTAATTCCACCTTTTACAGGCATTGAAAAACCACAATCTTCAGGATGAGTAAGAACAAGAAGAACGCTGTCGTCCTTAAAAGCTTCATTAAAATTATAAGGATGTGCTCGTGAAGTGTCCCAGCTTGCATAAAGATCGTGGCTTGGAAACAGAATCTGGGCGGTATCTATCGCCTCGTCCTCGGAATTACTCGTAAGGGTCTCACAATTAACAACCTGCTTGGTGGTGTCTTCACGTTTGGCTTTCGCCTTTTTGTCATCACCAGGTTTTTTCTCATCCTTAACAGAAAAGGTAGTGGCTCCGGCCGATAAAAAGCCGATGCAACTGATTGATAATATGAAAATTAACCTTTTCATTTGGATTTGAATTTTGCAAAGATTGTCTTTTTTTAGAGAAATGCAACCCCCATAAGTCCGATTTGGACCTAAAGTTATTAACATAGATAGTTTTTTTAAGGTTTTTTACTATATTCTTTGACATTCCAGACCCGAAAAGGACTGTTTCACTCACTTTTATAGGACGATCACTCACTTATTCTAACGTGCCGGGATATAAAAAGGTTGCACACAGGTTATTAACCGGTTGTTAACCATACAGATTTTTTTAGCCGCAGACTACACAGATTTACGCAGATTGATTAACGAAATCCGAGAAAATCCAGCGTGCGCTAAAGCTTCGGAGCCGGCACAGCTAAAATGATTAGAATTCAAACACCAGCTTCTTCTCCGGATTGGAAACCTTTGAGCTTTTCTTAACGCCGTTCACATCGACATGAACAATATTGGTTTGCGAAGAAAGATAATCGTAGAGCAAGGTATTTTCGATTTCCAAAAACTTTGGAGATTCCGGCGCAGGGTACTGAACGTATATCCATATTGCTTCCGATTCATGTTCAAATCCAATAAAATCAAAAAATTGTTTTTCAGGTTTTACATTCCAATTTACTTTAAAATGCTGGTTCAGATAATTGGTCAGTATTGTGTTGATCGCAGCCTTATCTTTTCCATTAATAAGATCAATTTTTGTTTTATAGATTTTCTTCAAAGCATCTTCCAGGTCGTTGGTAAATAATTTGAAAGTTGTTTCCATGATCTTCTCTTTTGAATTATATTTCATCTCGGTAATCCCAAGATAAAACGGATGGCTCCCTTTAAAAGAGAACAGAAACAGTGTGAGGACAATTAACCGTAGAAAGAATCTCATCTCCTGCAAAGATATCTAAAATGGTCGATGTAAAAGCGTAACTCGACGTTTTCACCCTAAAAGGGGTAACACTATCATACCTTTTATATTTACTTTTATCTCACCCAATAATCTCTTATGAAGCCTTTCAATTATAACAAAGCTCTTTTTATTTCGATCCTTTCATTTTGCGGTAATATTTTTTTCGCGCAGAATATTCAAAATAATCCCCAATCGAATCACGGAAATAAATTCGAACAGCTTGGTACTATTCTTCCAACACCAAACGAATACCGTACCGCTTCAGGCGCACCGGGAGGCAAATACTGGCAGCAAAAGGCCGATTACGATATTGATGTTACACTCGATGAAAAAAATCTTTCTGTTATAGGAACCGAAACTGTTACCTATCACAATAACTCTCCCGATGCATTAAATTATTTATGGCTTCAGCTCGACGAGAACCAGCACGATCCTAATTCTTTTGTTCATGGTATTGAAGAAAATCACCTTAACGAACCTTTCACTGAAAAGGATCTTAAAGGAATGAATACCAAAGAAAAACTGGCTGGGCTCGGAGATAAGATCGACGCTGTTACCGATGAAAAAGGGAACGCCCTCAAATATACCATCAACGAAACCATGATGCGTATCGATCTTCCAAAACCGCTTGCTTCAAAAGGAAAAGTAAAATTCAGGATCAAATGGCACTATAAAATGATCAACCGTATTGAGTATGGTGGTCGTGGTGGTTATGAGTTCTTTCCAGAAGACGGAAATCATTTATTTACACTCACACAATGGTATCCGAGAATGTGTGTGTACAGCGATTTTCATGGCTGGCAAAACAAACAGTTTTTAGGTCGTGGTGAATTTGCTCTCGCCTTCGGAAATTTCAGAGTAAAAATGACAGTTCCGGCCGATCACCTTGTTTGTTCAACCGGTGAATGTCAGAATTACGCTCAGGTATTATCCCCTGCGCAATTAGGCAGATGGCAGAAAGCGCAAACTGCTAAAGAACCAGTGGAAATTGGTTTACTGGCAGACGCGGTTGATGCTGAAAAGAAAAAAACAGGATTGAACGGCGCAACAAAAACCTGGATATTTAAAGCCGATAGCGTTCGCGATTTTGCATGGGGAAGCTCACGTAAATATTGCTGGGATGCTATGCCAATTACTGTTGGAGGAAAAAAAGTAATGTGCATGAGCTTTTATGGCAAAGAAGCTTATGGATTATACCGAAAGTATTCTACAAAAGTTGTAGCGCATACCATCAAAACCTATTCAAAATATACGATCGATTATCCGTATCCTGTGGCACAAAGTATTGAAGCCGCTAACGGAATGGAATATCCAATGATCTGCTTCAACTTCGGAAGAACAGAAAAAGACGGCACCTATACCGAAGGCTCCAAGAACGGGATGATACTTGTGATCATTCACGAAGTGGGGCACAATTTCTTCCCGATGATCATCAACAGTGATGAACGTCAATGGACCTGGCTCGATGAAGGATTGAATACATTCGTGCAATTTCTTACCGAACAGGAATGGGATTATAATTATCCATCGCAACGCGGCCCTGCTCATAAAATGGTGGATTATTTCCGTCTCCCTAAAAACCAGCTTGAACCTATTATGGTAAACAGCGAAAACATTAACAATTTCGGAGCCAATGCTTATGGAAAACCGGCAACAGCTTTAACGGTTCTGAGAGAAACAGTAATGGGCCGTGAATTATTCGACTTCTCGTTTAAACAATATTGCAACCGATGGGCGTTTAAACATCCGGAGCCTGCAGATTTTTTCAGAAGCATGGAAGACGCAAGCGCGGTTGATCTGGATTGGTTCTGGAGAAGCTGGTTCTACGATACCGACCCTGTAGATATTTCGGTTGATACAGTGAAAGCTTACCAGATTGTAAAAGGACAAAAAGTAAAAGTGCAGATGGATACTGTTTATTCTTTCCTGAAACAACCTTTAGGATATGAATACATTACCAAAGTAAGAAACAGGGAAAGTGGTTTAAAAGCTATGGTGGATATTGATACCACTCTTCGTGATTTTTATTACCACTACAAACCAAATCCTCCTTTAATGCGCGAAATTAAAAACCGTAATGAAGGTCTCGAGGAAATTCCTGATTCCACATTCGCAAAATTCAATGGCAATTATGTTTACGAGATCAAATTCTCTAACAAGGGTGGCTCGGTAATGCCGGTCATCATTCAATGGAACTACTCAGATGGCAGCACCGAAATTGAACGTTTACATGTTTATGTGTGGAGAAAAAACGAAAAGGAAATTCATAAAACATTCTTAAAGACAAAAAAGGTAACCTCCATCCTACTCGATCCCTATAAAGAAACAGCCGACATTAACGAGAAGAACAATACCTGGAACATAAAAAGCGAACCTTCGAAATTTGAGCTGTACAAAGCGAAAGCAGCAACCGGTCGCGGACAAAGCACCGGAGGCAATCCAATGCAGAAAGCTAAAGAAGGCAAATAAGAGCACAGGCTTTTAATCCTTCCTTGTTGAAGCATGTAATAAAATAATTACATTTACTTTCAACATTGTGTTATTCAGCAGTTCTATATTCCTGGTTTACTTTTTACCGGTAGTTCTTTTACTGTACTTTGTATTACCGCATAAAGCAAAGAACATTTTTTTACTTCTTTCAAGCATCGCGTTTTACAGCTGGGGTGCTCCTCTTTTTATTTTTGTCATTCTTTTTACCACTACTCTGGATTATTTCCTGGTGCAATTCATGTGGCAATCCCGGGCTCAAAAAAGAAAGAAGCTCCTGTTGATTTTATCAGTAATGCTAAATGTAGGTCTTCTTTTCTATTTCAAATATTGTAATTTCTTTATAGAAAACATCAATCATCTGCTATCAAAATTCGACGCCAACGAAATTCATTGGGTGAACGTGATACTGCCGATCGGGATTTCTTTTTATACGTTCGAAAGTCTTACTTACGTAATTGATGTATACAGGAACGAACACAAACCACTCAATAATTTTTTTCAATACCAGCTTTATATACTATTGTTTCCGAAACTCATTGCGGGTCCAATTATCAGGTTCAGTGAAATTGCCGATCAAATGACCGGACGTTTCGCAACCTATAATGTAGATATGATACTTAATGGCTTCTGTCGTTTTGCAATAGGACTAGGAAAAAAAGTACTTATTGCAAACGCGCTTGCAAAATTTGCTAACTTTTATTTTTATCTTTCTCCTGAATCACTTACAACAATTGATTGCTGGATGGGTGCTTTAGGTTATACGTTCCAGATCTACTTCGATTTTTCAGGATACTCGGATATGGCAATTGGCCTTGGAAAAATGTTCGGTTTCAATTTTCCCGAAAATTTTAACAACCCCTATACTTCTAAAAGCATTACCGAATTCTGGAGGCGATGGCACATGACCCTCGGTTCGTGGATGAAGAATTATCTCTACATTCCGTTAGGAGGCAATAAAGTAAAATCTCAGCTTCGTTTATATTTTAACCTTTGGCTGGTTTTTATTCTGAGTGGGTTCTGGCATGGCGCCGAGTGGACGTTTATTATCTGGGGACTTTACCACGGTTTCTGGCTGGTGCTTGAGAGAATGTTCCTCTTAAAATTTCTTGAAAAAGGAAAAATCTTCTCCGTTGTATTTACGTTTATTGTTGTTACTATCGGCTGGGTATTTTTCAGGCATGAAACATTTGACAAAGCGTTGCGATATGTAATACACATGTTCGATTTTTCAAATTTTAGTTTTGATTTTTCTACCGATACCCGAAACGTTTATGCCTTCGGTGCTTCTATCTTTTTTTCAGTTTTTATTCTTCTTCCTTTCGGAAAAAAAATACAGGATTATGTTTTTTTTAATGATAACAAAAGTAATGTTCCACAATTAGCATTTGTTGTTGTAAGTCTGCTTATTTTCGTCGTATCACTTGCATCAATAACAGCTACCGATTTTAATCCTTTTATTTATTTCAGGTTTTGATGAGAAATAAATCAAAAATAGTAATGTTGGTTCTGGTCATGATCGTGATCTTCATTCCCTTATTAGAACAGAAATTCGGGATCTTTGACAGAACTGATATTCTTTATGGCTCTTATGAAATAAAGAAAGACACTGTACTCACACCTGAGAACTGGTTCAACAGGCGCTATCAGCAAAAGAAAGAAGATTTTGTTAACGAGAATTTCGGATTCAGAAATTTTTTAGTGAAACTGAATAATGAAATCGAATTTTCGTTTTATAAAGATCTTCATGTAAACGATGTTTTTCTTGGTAAGAATAATTACCTCTACGGAAACACCTTTTATCAGAATTATACAGGTAGAACATTCAAACAAAAATACGCTGATTCGGTATTTAAAACAATTACCCAATTAAATGAATCTCTGAAAGCAAAGAACGTAAAGCTGCTTGTATGTTTTGCTCCATGTAAAGAAAGTTTTTATCCCGAGTTTTTACCAGACACAAACCTCGCACAGGTAAAAGACGTGAATTTTTATACCTATTATCAAAAAAAATTAAAAGTAGCCGGGGTTCCATTACTGGATTATGACAGTTATTTCAGAAAATTAAAACCAACAGCTGAACATCCATTGTTTACACAAGGCGCTGTTCACTGGACAACTTACGGAGCCTATATTGCATTGGATACGTTGCTGAGAAGAGTTGCTTTTGAAACGGGCAAAAAAGTTAACACGTTCCATATTAAAGATATTGAACTAAGTGATACGGCCCGTTTGGGCGATGATGATATTACAAAAGCAATGAATTTATTACGCAGGGTAAATACCGAAAAATTAGCTTATCCAACTATTGAATACGAACATAATAACGACAGTTGTGAAAAACCAAAAGTAATGATCATTGGAGATAGTTTTTTTTACGGCCTGAATAATACATGGATACCAGGTAAAGTGTTTTCAAAAGAAACCTACTTTCTGTATTACTTCAAAACAGCAAACCCTTTTGATCCTTCTAAAAAAGGCGGTCCTGTTGAGGAGCTTGATCTTAACGAAGAGCTTAAAAACACGGATATTGTTATACTATTTTTCTCTACAGGCCATCTCGATGGTTTGCCATACGGAGCCGATAAACTGACAAAACTTAAATAAATTCTTTATCTTAGTTAAGATGAAGTTTATCGCTATTGTACTTTTCGTTTTACTTAATTCTTTATCCTCTTTTTCACAAACTGTTAAAGAAGCTTTGCCACAGGATACTATTATAAAAGATAGTTGCGAAGTTTTAATTCCTGATTATTTTCACGCTCATGGTGATTGTGTAAACGATCAGTTTTGCGTATACGGAAAGTGCATCAAAGAAATGGATCTAAAAATTTTTGATCGCTGGGGAACTCTCATTTTCGAATCGAACGATCAGAAAAAATGTTGGGGCGGGACAACAAAAGGAAAAGCCTGCCCTCCCGGAACTTATTTCTATGTCCTGCATGCATTGCTTTTTACCACTAAGGAAATAGAGATGAAAGGAAATATAAGTTTATTACGTTGAAATTACTTCTTAATTAGTTTTGAAGTAACAGAAGCACCTTCAGAAAAAATCCTTATTGTATAAATACCTTCAGGCAAATCGCTGACGTCAAGTTTTGTTTCATTTCTGAAGGTGCCCTTTTTAAGTATTCTTCCGGTCATATCAGAAATTTCAAAAGGATGGTTATGATGGTCTTGCAGATCCAAAGTAATTTCATCTTGTGTCGGGTTTGGATACATCCGTTGATTGGATAAAGTTTTTGAATCAGAAAGTCCCACAGGTAAAGTAGCATATTTCGCAATAAAAATATCGGACGCCATTCCACAGCTGTAGGGTAAAGCCCCGGGTCCCGGATCAAAATCAATATTAAATCCCTGGAATGCTCCTGATATAACAACGTCGCCTGAATTATCAGTGTATAATCCAAAAACATTTGAATAAGAGCTGCTGGGTGGTGAAGGATTATCCAATTCAAAAACCAGGGCAAGATTGCCGGCCGATGTATACTTTGCAACATAGATATCAGAGTAACCTGTACCTGCAAGAGTGAACGTAGAACTGGACGGATCAAAATCAGCATTTCCTGAAAAACCTCCTGCTATAAATACATCGCCATTAGGATCTGTTTTGACAGATTGACCCAGATCATTATTTCCGGTACTTGAAGTAACATTCTTCACCCAAATAAAACTTCCTGTGCTGCTTAGTTTCATCAAAAAAACATCGTTAGACCCAAGGGCAGTTAAGGTGGAAGTCCCAGGGCCCGCATCGAAATCTATGGTTCCTGAAAACTGCCCCCCTATATAAAGATTTCCGGCATTATCATGAGCCATTGAATTTCCCAGAGCGTAAATGAACACAGGTCCTACCTCAAAAGTCTGAGCAGACACATAATTGGCATTAAGATCATAATTGGCAAGAAATCTTGTGTTATTAGTTGCTGTAAGATTATTAGTTGAAGCTGAAGTATTAAAATCAAGCGTGCCTGAAAAAATACCGGTCATTTTTATATTATTCCCAAAAATATCAATATTGGTATTGAAACAATTTCCGGAAGCATTTCCGAAACAAAATGCCCAAATATAATTTCCTGAAGAAGAATATTTCGCGAAGAAGGCATCTCCATTGGTGGCTGTAAGGGCATTTGTGGAGGCCGAAGGATTAAAGTCTACTGTTCCTGCAAAAGCTCCGGTTACATAAACATTTCCATTGTTATCAAGAGCCAGTTTACTGCCATAACTGTTTTGAGAGGAAGTACCGATATTAAATGCCCAAACGTAATTACCATTAGCATCATACTTGGCAATAAAAGCATCTTTAGTTCCTGAGGCTGTGAGATTGCTGACTCCGCTTCCGGGATCAAAATCCAGTGTCCCGGTAAAATCGCCGGTAACATATATATTCCCCAACGCGTCGGCTTTAACGTCATTGGCATCTGAATAATCAGAACCGGAAGAACTGAAGTTAAAGGCCCATACATAATTTCCTGATGAATTGAACTTGGCTACATAACCATCTCCGCTCGCTGTTGAAAGATTTACCGTGGTGGGCGACGGATCAATATCAAACGTACCGTTGAAATTACCGGTAATGATGTAATTGTTGTTATTGTCAACCGACATTGCATACGCCAGATTTTGATTCGAAACCGAGCCGAGTTGATGCGCCCAGATCAAAGTAGTTTGTGATTTAAGATGACTGAATTTTATTGTAAAAAGGATAAACAATACTATTTTACAACGGAACATGATTTGTGTTTTCATAAAACCAAAAATAGATTTTAATACAAGATAACAAAAACCTTTTTTAGTATACCGGTAGTTTTATTTATTAAGTGGCAGCTTCCATAATTTTTTAACATAAAATCCCTCTTTATGGGGTAAGGAACTAAAATCTGTGTGGATTAATTTTAATGTATGATTAAACTCAGGATAACAGCTGCTTTTTTATTGATTACTCTGGTTGCGTTTTCAATACCAGGTCCAAAACGTAAAGCCATTGTAGGAATCCTTGGAAAGCCTTCAGAAAAAGGAATAAGGATTGATTCTGTTTTCGCCAACTCAACAGCCAGTTCTTTAAAGCTGAAGAAAAATGATATCATCATTTCCTTTAATAATAAAGAAGTGAAAAATATGCAGGAATTCTTTTTGTTGGCTTCAGCTATTCGGACAGATGATCCTGTTGAAGTAAAAGTGATACGTGGCTCAAAAACAATGACGGCAAAAGGTAAAGGTGTGATGCGCCCGTTTGAAATTTCTGAAATTGCAGATGTACAATATGATTGGGTGACTTTTAAAAAAGGAGCATTAAGAACCATTACCCGTAAACCAAAAACCCGCCTGAACGATTCACTCGGACAGGGGGAAACAAATGTACCCTGCATTCTATTGATTCCCGGATATGGCTGTGGAAGTATTGAAAATTACAACTCGGGCTACAATGGTAAACTTATAAATGAATGGTTGAAAAATGGTTACGCTGTTGTAACGATTGAAAAATCCGGTATGGGCGATAGTTATGGTTGCGAGCCTTGCACAGAAGCAGATCTTGTAACGGATATTCAGAGTTTTGATGCCGGATATAAATACATGGAGAATTTAAGTTTTGTGGACAAGAACAAACTTTACATCTGGGGACATTCTATGGGAGGCGTTATAGCACCTGAAATTGCCAAACTTCATAAACCTAAAGGTGTGATGGTATTTGGAACTGTATTCAGACCATGGAGTGAATTCCTCCTGGAAATGCATCGTGTGCAGAAGCCTTTACTGGACAATTATTCTTACGAGCAAACTGAAGATTTTATCCGGTTGATCCAAAAAGTATATTATGAATTTTTTGTCCTGAAAAAAACGCGTGAACAACTCTATAACATTCCCGAATATAAAAACATTGTAGCCAGTGAACTTGAACACAAAGCAGGAAGCAATAATATGTGGGGAAGACATTGGAAATTCTGGCAACAGATTGATTCGCTAAACCTGGCCCAATCCTGGGAACAAACCAATTGCCCTGTGCTTGTGATCAATGGCGGAACCGATTACGAACAATGCGCGCCTATTGAACCCATTCTTATCGAACAAACCGTTAACGCCGCTCGCCCCGGAACAGCCACCCGTGTGCAAATAGAGGACCTCGATCATTTTATGATGAAAAGTAACTCCTACAAAGAAGCGGTAGAAAATTTCAGAAACGGAATGTATGCTAAGGGAAATTTTAATTATAAGATTACCGACGAAATTCTAAAATGGCTTAATAAAAATAATTAAGACTCGTGACGGGTAAGATGGTGATCTTCGTCCATAATCGCGCTCAACACAAAACGCGAGCGATTACGTTTAAGTAAATTTTTTCTCCATCTGTTTTCAAAAACAGCTTCCATAGTTTTGATTTTTTCCTTAATAAGAACAGATTTTGGAACATACAAATTGGCACCCCAGTCATACACTTTATGAATTTCCTCAAGGTACGAAGAGTTGGAAAAAATTATTACCGGTACATCTTTAAGTTTTGTACTCTTACGTATATCCATTAAACAACGTTTTGCTTTTAAACAAGGTAGATTACAACTGATAAAAATAATATCGGGTAATTGCTGACCAGGAGCTATGGCTTCGACTAATTCAGAGAAATAATATATTGAAAGTTCCGTTTCAAAAGGAACCTGTTGAAGGGCATCTTTAAAAATCTTTCTGGGTGAGTTTTCCTCAAGAAAAAGAAAAACACGTATCGGCTCTTGTTTTGTTTCCAACTTCTTCACGTTTTAAGCGGTTTATAGATCAGGAACAGATTAGTACAAGGCAACATACTAAAGTTAGAACATTTTATCTTAAAACAAAAACAAAACCGGCTTTTTTACACCCCCCGGTTTAAAGTTTCAGTATTTAATTTAAATGCTTATACATGAAGCTGATGAGTCTTTTATGACAGGCTCTACTACTGCAACACCCAGTAAAATTGATAATTCACAAAGGTTCAGGTATGTATTTTGACATCCGTTTCTTTTTTGCGGTTAACCTCTCTTTTCAGTAAAATCCCCCATTACGGGGTAAACAAATTGCGGTAATTCACAGTAATTTTATTTCGCTGCAAATAAGATAATGGCGGGGGGTGGTAGGTTTCATGTTGTTTATTATTAGTAAAATCGTTAGTTCCTTCTGATCTCCCCGCTTTTTTCAGACCAAAATCTTAAGATGCACTTTCTCTTTTACTTCCGTTTTAAAAAAGACTAATCCAAAATAAAAAGCGTCAATGCTTAAAGTAACTTTCGCGTTGTTGCTGATGTCGTTCCAGGCCCTTGTCATTCCTTCGCTCCAGTAAATATCATCAAAAATAAAAACTGAATCGGTGTTTCTTTTTTCGAGGGCCATATTAAAATAATTCAGTGTTGCTTCATAGGTATGATTTCCGTCAACATAAAAAAGGTCCAACGAATTAATTTTATTAAGAAGCCCTGGCAATACAGCATCAAATTTCCCATGAATGATTTCGCAATTCGTTAGTTTATTTTTCGCGGAAAGGCTGGTTGCAAATTCAAAAAGACTTTCAGAACCTTCAATACTATACACTTTAGCCCTGGAATTGGCCATTGAAAGATAAAGCGTGTTTAATCCTAATGAGGTTCCTAACTCAATGATAGTGGCAGGCCTCAGATAATTAATGAGTTTATACAACAATTCGCTTTGAAGCGAACTGCTGATTCCTTTCGAGGCAATATCACTCACTTTTCGTTTGTTTCCTTTAAATGTTTTTGATCCCGCTCCAAAATCTCCAATCACCAGTTCTGTTTTGTTTCTTGCCAATGACAATCGTACTTCTTTCAGAGTTTCAAAATCGTAGAAACTATTGGTGTTATAAAAAACTTCTTCGCAGAGTTTATAAGCAAAAGGTGAATGCACAGCGTGACCTTTACGCTTCGCACTAAAAAAATGCGACATGTATTTTTTTATCTGGTGAAAATTAACGGCCATCGCAAACGCTGTAAAGAATTTCCTGTACCGGTTCGGTTTTATAACCCGGGAGATTTTCTTTTTGCATATATTTTAAATTCAAGGTAGCAATCTTTTTTTCAGGATGTTCCCTGTTCCACTTTTTGATAACATAACGGCAGTAAAGCGGCCGCAAAAATGTCTGGCTCTCTCTTTGCATATTCTCGGCCAATTTGCGCCAACGGTCGCTGGTGTACATTCCTACCACAGATTCTGGTTTTTTGTAATCTACATAAGGCTGGTTAAGTCTAAGGTCCCACTGTCTTCCAATAGAATCGAGCCCATGATATACAAACCACCCATCGCGTTTTAATACGCTGGGTGAAAACATACCCCAGTATTGATCAAGGCGCACAGCGTTTACAGGGATCATGAGATCTTTCTTCAGTTCATAACTGAACCAACGGAGCGACGCAAGATTTATGATCAGGCAAATGACAATAGAAATAACACAAACTGAATTTCCAAGGACCCTTAAATTAATTTTCTTTTTCGGACGTCTTGAAGTAGTCCGTAAGATGGCGTCTCGTGAGATGTAACGCAGTAGCTTTATTTTATTTTCAAGTTTATCCATCATTACTTCCGGGATCAATCCAATTGCAGTAACCATGTTGATCACAAAAAATAATCCGACATATAGAGTAAGGCCAATTCCTGTATGAAGAAACATAATTAAAATAAAAGCAAGAAACCTTAAATACCCTTTCTTAGCGGGCCACAAAATAAGAACGGGAATAAGAAATTCGACATAATAAAACACATGCGTGAGAACATGCATTAATCCCGGATGAGCATAGAGCCAGTCACCCACCGGATGCAAGCGTAACTGGTCGAGACTAAGCGCATAATAAATCGCTGTACCCTCACCTCTCCACTCTGTACTGTATTTAAGATTCACCGTAAAAAAATAAACAGAAGCGATCAGCAACATGTAACCCAGATTAGCAAAATGCCTTTGTTTGGGTTCGTAATAAAAATGCTTTGAATCGATCGAATAATAAGCGTTCCATGGCAGAAACAACCCCCAGAACAAGGTAAGCCTCAAAAGATCGTCGCCCGATTGTTGAACATAAAGGTTACGGTTGTGCAATGAAATATAAAGCAGCCATACTATTAAAGTGGAGATCTTTGTTTTATACCCAAGTAAAAAGGAAACGGCAAAGACAAAATGAATACAGAATAAAAAAAGAGTCCAGGCAAAACTTCCGCTCAGTTCATGCAGACTCCAGAACCCGGTTCTCCATCCGAAGGTATGAATAAGGTGCGTTGGCCAAATGCCATCGTTGGTATAATGCGCCGAAAGATCGCTCATACGGATGAGAAGATCGGCAATAATAACTGCTCCAATACCAATACGCATTAATGAAAGCGCTCTTAGATCCAGTTCATAGTTCCATGAAAAGCGGATGAATATTTTCTTGAGAAAAAACAATATGCAATAAAGATAAGAAATAACTGACTCCGTAAGAGCCAAACATGTATAGCATGTTCCAAACATGCATTATGACCCTCGTCCGCGTGCCGCTGAAGCTTTAGCGGAGGCTCAGGGGTCGGACATGTATAAAAAAAGCCGGAACATTTTGTATCCCGGCTTTTTTGAAAAATATTTTTTTATTAATCTCTTCTTCCAAAAAGACGAAGAAGGAACATGAACAGGTTGATGAAATCCATGTAAAGCGTTAAAGCTCCCATTACACCTAATTTACTTGTGTGTGTTGAGCTTCCCGCATCTTCACCTAATTGTTTGATTTTTTGTACATCGTATGCAGTTAAGCCCGTGAAAACGATCACACCAATGATGCTGATCACATAATCCATACCAGGACTACGCATAAACATATTGATCAATGAAGCGATCAGAATTCCAAAGAAACCGATCATTAAAATGCTTCCTAATTTTGTTAAGTCTGTTTTAGTTGTATATCCGGCAATTGCCATTAAGGCAAAAAGTGCAGTTGTACTAAAGAATACTTTTACGATTGAGCCTACCGTGTAAACAAAGAAAATTGAGCTTAAGCTGATTCCCATAATTGCAGCAAAAGAAACGAACACCGCGATTAAAACCGGGAAAGACATTCTGTTAAACCCAAAGTTAAGGGCGAGAATAAAAGCCAGCGGAGCAAACATTATCACGTAAGCAAGGGTTGTAGGACGCATATATCCTTCAATATCGACATTATATAAGACCGATGTGAAGTTTGGAACGAAAGCAAACAGTAAAGAAGTTAAAGTTGTAATTACCATTGCGAGCGCCATCCATGAAAAAGATGCTCTTAATAATTTGTTCTGACCGACAACTGTTGCGTATTCGATGTTGTCGATGTTGGTACCTCTATAATTGTTATCCATAGTTTTATTTTTAGAGTATAAAAGTAATAATTTTTGTTGAATTTAATAAGCGAAATTTGCTTTAACGTTTATTTACACTTCAAGATTAAAGTTGTTTAAAAGTTTAAAATGGTTTAACCATTTAATCCTCTTTAAACAACTTTGAACCTGCGTAGGGTTATTCTTCTCTTCGGTTTCCCATAAACCTCCAGATAAAATAAACAAGTTGGGCAATAGAAGCAAGAGCCGCTACAAAATAGGTATATGCCGCCCATTTAAGCGCGTCTTTTGCTTCGGCGTGCTCATAACCTTGTGTTAAGCGTGAATTATCGAGCCAGGCCAGCGCCCTGCGACTAGCGTCTACTTCCACTGGTAAAGTCACAACACTAAATAAAGTAATGGCGCTTTGCAATACAATAAAAACCAACAGCATTGAATTAAGCAAATGAGGCATGGCGTATGCTGCAATCGCCAGACCAAAGGTGAGGTAACTCATAAGCGTACCTGCGATCTGAACCGCCGGAACCATTTTGCTTCTCATGGTCAACCACGCATATGCTGTGCTGTGCTGCACCGCGTGTCCGCATTCGTGAGCAGCTACCGCCGCAGCGGCAACTGTTCTCCCGTGATACACATCGTCGCTCAGGTTTACCGTTTTGTTTGCAGGATTGTAATGGTCGGTAAGCATCCCTTCAACGCTCACAACTTTTACGTCGTAGATACCATTATCACGAAGCATTTTTTCAGCGATCTCCTTTCCGCTCATTCCCGAACTTAAACGTTCCTGGGAATATTTCCTGAATCTGCTTTTCAGCTGCGCGCTTACAATTAATCCAATGATCATGAAGAGCACTGAAATGATCAATAAAATCGGGTCGAATATCATAGTTTATTTTTATTTATTTACTATGATCAATCAACATAGATGCCATGCCATTTCCCAATGACAAAATTTCATAAATGCCCTGAAACCCTTGCTATTATGGCATTTTTTATCAAATTTTTGGTTAAATAAATTAACAATCCATGTTTAGTAAGTTCGCCGGGTCATCATCTTTGTAACGATTCTTTCTCTTAGCTTTATAGGATAATATTACACGACATGAGACCGCTGATACTAGTAACTAACGACGACGGAGTTTACGCCCCGGGAATTAAATTCCTATCAGGTATAGCATCTCAATTTGGTGATATTGTGGTGGTGGCTCCCGATAAAGCGCAAAGCGGAATGGGGCATGCAATCACCATTAACTCCACAATACGCATCCAGAAAACAAATTATCATAATGCCTTGATGGAATATTCCTGTACAGGGACGCCGGTTGATTGTGTGAAGATGGCAGTGAATCACATCCTGCAGAAAAAACCCGATCTGGTTCTTAGTGGAATTAACCACGGAAGTAACAGCTCCATCAATGTAATTTATAGTGGGACCATGAGCGCCGCCGTGGAAGGGGCCCTGGAAGGCGCGCCAAGCATAGGATTCAGCTTATGTGATTACAGTATTGATGCCGATTTTTCGCAAGCGGGAAAATATATTTCACAAATAATTTCCAAGGCCCTTGAAAACAAAATGCCCAAAGGCGTTTGCCTCAACGTAAACATTCCTAAGCTTAACGAAAAAGAGATCAAAGGCGTGAAAGTGGTGCGCCAGAGTAAAGCTAATTGGGTGGAACGTTTTGAAGAAAGACAGGATCCCTACGGAAGAAATTATTACTGGCTCACCGGCGAATTTGTCAACTTTGAGCCCGAAGCTACAGATACCGACGAATGGGCACTGGCCAATGGATTCGTTTCTGTAGTTCCTGTACAAGCCGATATGACAGCTCACAAATACATTAACGATTTAAAAACTTTTGAATAATGTTTGCAACTTATAGAATAGATAAATTCTGGATAGGATTAGCAGCGGGACTGCTTTTCCCATTCATCATATACTTTTTTTACTGGTTGTTCTTTTATCACCAGTTAAGCTTTCCGGTAAGATTTACTAAATACTTTATAAACGGACATCTTCTCAGTAATGTTATAAAGATGTGCGGTATTGGAAATCTGTTACTTTTTTATTTAGGATTGAGATGGAAAACAGACCATTTCAGTAAAGGCATCATTGTAAGCGTTCTTGCCTACGTTGCTCTTGTTGCTTATGTAACCTACTTTTTAGAACCGGACCTCGATTAAAAAATGAAGTATTACATTATATCAGGCGAAGCCAGCGGCGATCTTCATGCGAGCAATTGCATGAAAGAACTTTTGAAACTCGATCCAAAGGCTGAGTTTGCATTTACCGGCGGACAACTGATGGAAGAACTCACCAATAAAAAAGCTTCCATTCACATTCGCAACATGGCCTTCATGGGATTTGTGGATGTGCTCAAAAACATTTCTACCATCAAAAAAAATTTTAAAATAGTAAAGAAAGATATTCTGGAATTTAAACCCGATCTCCTTGTTCTTGTCGATTATCCCGGTTTTAATCTACGCATGGCCAAATGGGCCTGGGAGCAGGGTATTAAAGTGGATTATTACATTTCTCCTACTGTTTGGGCATGGAAAGAAAATCGTGTTGAGACCATCAGAAAATACACGAATAAAATGTTTGTGATCCTCCCTTTTGAAGAACCATGGTACCAGAAGAAACGTAATCTTAAGGTTTATTTTATTGGGCACCCTTTAATCGATGCTATCGAACAAAAAAAACCAAACCTTGTACCACGCGAAGAATTTATTTCGAAAAACAACCTGGAACAAAAACCCATCATTGCTGTTCTTCCCGGGAGCCGTGTGCAGGAAATTGAACGCATGTTAAAGATCATGCTGGACGTTACTTTAAAATATAAAGATTACCAGTTTGTAGTAGCTGGTGCTAACACACTCGATAAAAAATATTATGAGCCGTTAACGAAATACAACATCAAAGTGGTTTTCAATCAAACGTATGAGCTCATGAATTATTCCGAAGCCGGAATTATTAAATCGGGAACATCTACCCTTGAAAGCGCACTATTTGATCTGCCACAAGTGATTTGTTACAAAGCAGGAGGTTTATCATTTAAGATTGGCAAAATGCTGGTGGATGTTAAATACATTGGTTTGCCAAACCTGATCATGGATAAACCAATTGTGAAAGAACTGATACAGGACGAACTCACCTCTGAAAATATTTCAGCCGAACTGAACAAACTTTTAAATGATAGTGCTTACAGAAAAGAAATTCTTGATAACTATAATAAATTAAAATCAATGCTCGGCGGAACAGGTGCTTCAGAACGGCTGGCAAAGGAATTATATAATGATGCGACAAAAAATTAAAATAAATACATTTAAAAAGAGATTCATTATTCTGTTTCTTTGCGTGATCTCCTTCGCGGTAACAACCTCTTTTTTTCTTCCTACAGAAACACTGCAGATCCGTATTTTTACTCATCTTAAAGTAAACGCCCTTCAGTTCAATGTTAATGCCGGAACGTATAAACTTGTTGCCGACGGAAAATTAATTGCAGAAAGTAAAGGTGAATCAATATTTAAGCTTGTATTGCATGGCGATAGTATCGAACTAAAACAAAACGATAAATCATTGGGAAATTTTAAATATTTAAAGTTCAGTGGTGAAGATCTGGGAGAAGTAAAATTAAAATTATTGAACCCCGACCGCAGAGTAAGAACCTATCAGAACAATTTAAGTTTTGGAGTGAGCGAAGGATACATTCGTATTATCAACGAGGCTATTCTCGATAACTATATTGCCGGAGTAACAGAAGCGGAAGCGGGTTCAAAATCAACACAGGAGTTTTATAAGGTACAGGCTATTCTCGCAAGAACATTTGCCCTTGCTCACATCAACAAACATGTACTGGAGGGATTCAGTCTTTGCGACCAGGTGCATTGCCAGGCCTATTACGGCAAACCAAAGGACCTCAATATTTTCAACGCTATTGAAGAAACAAAAGGAAAAGTAGTAGTAGATGAAAATCTTAACCTGATCGTTGCTGCGTTTCACAGTAACAGCGGGGGGCAAACTGCCAACAGCGAAGATGTTTGGGGGTCGCGCACCAATTATTTGCGAAGCATTAATGATAGTTTCAGCGTAAGAATGCCGAATTCAAAGTGGGAACGCAGAATGCTCACCGAAGACTGGCTCACCTATTTAAAACTAAAACATAATTATCCTACCGAAAAAGAAGACGCTAAACTTATTGCTCTTAATTTTAAACAGGAGGAACGTAAAGTGTTTCTCGAATGTAGCAATACAAAAGTTCCTTTAAAAAATGTAAGGCTCGATCTTCAGTTAAAATCAACATTCTTCAGTATTTCCGAACTCAACAAAGACAGTGTTATCTTTAAAGGTAAAGGTTATGGTCACGGTCTTGGTATGTGCCAGGAAGGCGCAATGAAAATGTGCAAGCTTGGATATAAATACACCGATATTCTCAATTTTTATTACAAGAACATTCAGCTCATTGATATGCGCAAACTTAATTTCTTTAAGGACGAATAATGGCAGCGGTGAGCAAACAGTTGGAACACCTGAACAAGGACAAACAACTTAAAAAAGCAATTAAGCAAATCGGTACTCTCAAATTGAGTAAGAATGACGACCTGTATTTTGCATTGATGCGTTCAATTGTGAGTCAACAGTTATCAGTAAAAGCGGCAGATACAATTTTTCGCAGATTTCTTGAATTGTTCAAAGACGGATATCCTCATCCGAAACAGGTTCTTAAAATGAAAGATGAAAAATTACGCTCAGCTGGATTATCTTTTCAAAAAGCAGGATATCTCAAGAATATTGCTCAATTTTCCATTGATAAAACCCTTGATTATCACGAACTCAAATCGAAACCCGACGATGAACTTATTGAATATTTGGTAGAAATAAAAGGTGTTGGCAGATGGACCGTGGAAATGATCCTGATGTTTTCATTAGGAAGACCGGATGTATTTCCGAAAGATGATCTTGGAATTCAGAATGGAATTAAAAAACTTTATAATATTAACCCTTCCAATAAAAAAGAGTTATACAACCAAATGGATACCATTGCCGAAAGATGGAAACCCTACCGCACTTTAGCCTGCATGTACCTGTGGAGATATAAGGATGATTTTTAACTGGTCGCAAAATGCGGCCAGTTAATTGAGTATTTTCTCCAGGATGTTACTCACCTCCTCTGCTTTTGAAAAAATCATGGCGTGTTCGCCTCCTTCCATAGGATAATCTGTTCTCTCCTTATTGAAAGGAACAAGATTATCGCTAGTGCCGTGAATAAGGATACAGTTTTCGGGAATTTCGTCATTTTCCCAATGAGCAATGGAATGAATCACATTTCTGAAATAATGAGATGGAATATCCACCAACATTTCTCTTAATTCGAAACGAAACTCTTTTTCAAGACCAATAATGGCTCCACAATAACATTGAAAAAAACGAAAGAGTTTTTCCGGAATTAATTTATGAATTGGAATAACACGAATGAATTTTACAATGCCTGGAAGATCGGCGCTTGTTTTACAACTGGAAATTAAAATTGTTTTCCGCGGCGAAACCAGCTTGCTTAGTTCCACTACAAGCATTCCTCCAAAAGACAGGCCCATTAGGATAAACGGCTCTTTGGTATTGATCTGTTCTTTGAAAAGAGATGCGTAATGTTCAAGTGTTATTCCTTTTGTTGGTCGGGGCCAGTGCAGTGATACAATTTCATGTCCCTGTACTTTTAATCTCGAAAAAACCTCGCCATTTGTGCCTAAACCTGGAATAGCATAGATTTTCATAGTTCTAAAGTTTGTTTGATTTTGATAACAACAAAAAATCTGCAATCACTAACGCGGCCATGCTTTCCACAATAGGAACAGCTCTTGGCAACACACACGGGTCATGGCGGCCCTTACCTTCCAGTATAATTTCTTCTCCTTTAGAATTGATAGAAGATTGTTTTTGCATGATGGTAGCAACTGGCTTAAACGCAACATTAAAATAGATTGGCATGCCATTACTGATTCCACCCTGGATGCCTCCGCTGTTATTAGTTTTGGTTGTTCCGTCGCCCTGAGCGGAGTCGAAGGGCAGAAACAAGTCATTCAACTCACTTCCTTTAAAATTAACAGAATTAAACCCGCTCCCGATCTCAAAACCTTTAACGGCATTTATTCCAAGCATGGCATAACCGAGCGCTGCATTAAGTTTGTCAAATACGGGTTCTCCCAGCCCTACAGGAGCTCCCAGGATAACGCACTGAATAATTCCCCCTACCGTATCGCCCTGTTTTTTTATCTCTTCAATGTGTGAGATCATTTTTTCAGAAACAGCTTCATCAGGACAACGGACAATCGTATTTTCAGTTTTAGAAAGATCCAACTGATTAAAATTCTTTTCTGTTTTTATTTTTCCAACCTGTTTTACAAAAGCGGAAACCGAAATTCCATTTTGTATCAGAATTAGTTTTGCAATTGCGCCAGCCACCACCCTTGCCACAGTTTCCCTTGCGCTGCTTCGTCCCCCGCCTCTATAATCGCGAATGCCGTATTTCTTTTCATATGTAAAATCGGCATGGCTTGGTCTGTAAGAATCTTTAAGATGAGAATAATCTTTAGGTTTCTGATACTCGTTTCTTACAATAAATGCAATAGGTGTTCCGGTAGTTTGTCCTTCAAAAATTCCTGAAAGAAACTCGAGTGTATCTTCTTCGTTACGCTGTGTTGTAATGCGCGACTGCCCAGGTTTTCTCCTCGTCAGTTCTTTTTGTATGAACTCAAAATCAACTTTTAATCCTGCGGGGCAACCGTCAATAACACCGCCAATTCCCGGACCATGACTTTCGCCAAAGGAAGTCAGTTTAAAAAGTGTTCCGAATGAATTGCCGGCCATGATGTAAAAATACGAATTAAACCTTTATTCCAATTGCCAAAACGTTTCTTCTCCAGATAACATCGGGATCGCTCAGAACATGCTTCTGCGTTTGGTTATATTTTGATTCTAATTACCAAAACGACGAATAAAGAAGCTTGTGAGCAATACAATTAGTATGTTATAAAACAAACAGGTTGTATTATAACATTTATAAAAACATTAAAGATAAAATGCGGGTATTTTTGAAAAAAATTCTTTAATCAGGATTTAGTATCTTCACAACTTTAAATCATGCAAAAACTTCTTCTTAAAAATATAAAGACCCTGGTGAGTGTTTATGAAAATGCTCCTGAAAAGGTGAGCGGAAAAGAAATGAAAAATCTTCCCTGTATTGATAACGCCTGGCTGGCCTGCGACGATGGGATCATCAGCGATTTCGGAAGCATGGATGAATTTCCGGGAATCACAGACTGGAAGGATCTTGAAGTAATTGACTGCAACGGAAAAATAGTGATGCCTGGCTTTGTGGATAGTCACACACATATTGTCTATGCCGGCAATCGCGAGCAGGAATTTATTGACAGGATCAATGGACTTTCTTATGAAGAAATTGCAAAACGCGGAGGCGGAATTCTTAACTCAGCGCAAAAATTAAGAGAGACCAGCGAGGATGAATTATTTGAGCAGTCGAAGCAACGTTTATTCGAAGTTATTTCACAGGGAACCGTAGCAGTAGAAATTAAAAGCGGTTATGGATTAAATACAGAAAGTGAATTAAAAATTCTACGTGTTATTAAACGTCTTAAGGATCTTGATTTAATTCCTGTAAAAGCAACATTTCTTGGGGCGCACGCCATTCCTGCTGAATTCAAAGGAAACAAAAAAGGATATCTTGATCTTATCATCAACGAAATGCTTCCAGCAATCGCAAAAGAAAAACTGGCCGATTATATCGATGTTTTTTGTGAGAACGGATATTTCACTGCTGAAGAAACGAAACAGATTTTGCTCGAAGGAAAAAAATACGGTTTAAAAGGGCGCGTTCATGCCGAACAATTGAGTCATAGTAACGGAATTAAAGCAGCGGTAGAATGTGAAGCAATAAGTGTGGATCACCTTGAGTTTTGTAACGACCATGATATTGAATTGATGAAGAAAAGCGATGTTATGTCGACTATTTTACCTGGAGCGGCATTCTTTCTCAACCTGCAGTTGCCACCGGCAAGAAAAATGATCGATGCCGGATTGCCTGTTGCTTTTGCCAGCGATTATAATCCGGGTAGTAGTCCAAGTGGAAACATGAAACTAATGATGAGCCTGGCTTGTATTCAATATAAATTAACTCCTGAGGAAGCCATAAATTCTGTCACAATAAACACTTCTTACGCTTTAGAACTTCAGAGTCGTCTTGGCACAATAACCAGCGGCAAAATGGCTAATTTAGTTATTACAAAGGAAATTAACAGCTATGGGTTTTTGCCATATGCATTTGGTAGCGATCTTATAGATAAAGTGCTTATAAAAGGAAAAGTATACAAATAAAAAAATCCCGGATTTTGGCCGGGATTTTTTGTTATCTAAAAACTTAGATTATTTTAATTCGCAATCTGCACCGTAAGAATACTGAGCTGCAACTGGTGCAGTAGTTTTCGAAGTGTAGCTTACGCAACCTTTGCTTGCATCTCTTTTCTTAGATTCTTTCCAAGTTGTAACTGAAGTTGAAGAAACAAATCCTGGCTCATCGCTAGTTGTTTTACATTCGCATGTTCTGTCTTTTCTGCATGAAGCCATTGCTAAACCAGCAACCATTGCAACAAATAATACTTTTTTCATTTTATAATATTTTTTAATCGATTAATAATTATTTTAACTCGCAAGTTACATCAGTTTTTGTTCCTGCTACAGGAGCAGTTGTTTGCTGTGTATACCCTCTGCACTGACCATCAATAGCAGCGCTTTTTTTAGCTTTTTTAACTGTTACTTCTTCAGTCCATGTTACAGCTGCACCTGAAGAAGGTGTAGATGTAGTTGTACAGGTACAAGTCCTGTCTTTTTTGCAAGAAACCATTGCCATAGAGGCAACAGCTGCAACTAATAAAATTTTTTTCATTTGAATGTTTTTTTGGTTAATAATGGGGCAAAGATAGGTGTTAATTTTAATTTACCAAGTAAGAAGGAAAAAAATCCCCGTAACTGGGTATAGCTTAATAATTTGTTAAAATTCAAATGGTTTTTGGGTGTTTCTGTGGTCTTAAGCAAAAAGCCGTTCTTTTAAACGGCTTTTAGGCATTATTTTAACGCACAGGTCATTGTAACCGTGGTTCCACCGCTGGAAGCGGTAGCCTGGGCATTACACGATTCTTTAGCTTTTTTCTTTGTAGCATGAAAAGTAACTGAGGCAGAACTGGTCGTTCCACCACCGGTTGATGAACATTCGCAAGTGTAGTCTTTTTTACATGAGGTCATGAGTACAGTCGTAACTGAGGCGATTAAAAGGGCTTTTTTCATTTTTAGATCTTTTTTTAATTATTATGGCGCAAAATTAGAATTACCAGATCTGAAATAAAAAAATTACATTAAGCCAAAAAGGAGTTTCGTAAAACGAAAAAAGGCCGCAAATAGCGGCCTTTTTTTGATATGAATGGAATTTTATTCTGCTTTGTCATCGCCAGCTTTATCGCTCTTTTTAGCGCGGCTACGGCGGGTAGTTTTCTTAGCTGTTGTATCAGCAGATGTTTTGCTGTTGTAGATCTCGTTGAAATCAACCAGTTCAATCATTGCCATTTCAGCAGCGTCGCCCTGACGGTTACCTGTTTTAATGATGCGGGTATAACCACCTTTACGGTCAGCCACTTTTCCTGCTACATCTTTAAATAAAGCGCTTACAGCTTCTTTATTTCCAAGGTAACTGAAAGCAACACGACGGCTATGAGTGCTGTCGGTTTTGCTTTTTGTAATGATTGGCTCAACATAAGTACGTAAAGCTTTAGCTTTTGCCAATGTGGTAAAAATACGCTTGTTCTCGATAAGAGCACACGCCAGGTTGCTTAATAAAGCCTGACGGTGAGCGGTCTTTCTACCTAAATTATTTATTTTATCTCCGTGTCTCATTTTCTTATGGATTCAGGAATCAAGATTGAAGATTCAAGACTTTTCTTGATTCTTGCCTCTTGGCTCTATTTATTATTAATCTTTATCTAATTTGTATTTTAATACGTTCATTCCGAACTGTAATCCTTTTGCCTGTACTAAGTCTTCAAGTTCAGTAAGTGATTTTTTACCAAAGTTGCGGAATTTCAAAAGGTCGTTTTTGTTGAATGATACAAGTTCTCCTAAGGTCTCAACATCAGCAGCTTTTAAGCAGTTTAACGCACGAACTGAAAGGTCCATATCAACCAGTTTGGTTTTGAGTAACTGGCGCATGTGAAGGCTTGTTTCATCAAATTCTTCTTCGTTACGTTTTTCTTCGGTATCGAGAGTGATTTTCTCGTCTGAGAATAACATAAAGTGGAAGATAAGGATCTTAGCAGCTTCTTTTAAAGCTTCTTTCGGATGAATAGAGCCATCGGTAACGATATCCATGATCAAACGCTCGTAGTCGGTTTTTTGTTCTACACGATAGTTTTCGATGGTATATTTTACATTTTTGATTGGCGTGTAAATCGAATCGATAAAAATGGTTCCGTTTGGAGCGCTGTTCGATTTGTTTTCTTCAGAAGGAACGTAACCGCGGCCACGCTCGATTGTAAGTTCCATTTTTAAACGTACAGAAGAATCGCAGTTAAAGATTACAAGATCCGGGTTAAGGATCTGGAAACCGTTTACATATTTTCCGATATCTCCGGCTGTGAATTTATCGCTTCCGGCAAAGTGCACGGTAACTTTTTCGTTATCGTGGTTATCCAGTTGTTTCTTAAAACGAACCTGTTTTAAGTTCAGTACAATTTCAGTTACGTCTTCTACAACACCTTTTACGGTTGAGAATTCATGATCAACCCCCTCAATTCGCACGCTGGTAACCGCATAACCTTCAAGCGACGATAATAAAATACGACGCAGAGAGTTACCAATTGTGATACCAAAACCCGGCTCAAGTGGTCTGAACTCAAACTGACCAGTAGTTTCAGTTGAGTTGATCATTACAACTTTATCAGGTTTTACGAAATTTAAAATTGCCATATTATAAGCTTATATAGTTTGTAATTTATTTATTATTTAGAGTACAACTCGACGATCAGTTGTTCCTTGATGTTCTCAGGGATCTGTGAGCGCTCAGGACGGTTAATGAACTTACCGCTCATAGAGTTTCTGTCGAATTCCAACCATGGGTATTTATTTACTGTTCCAGAAATAGAATTAACTATGGTTTCCAAAGATTGTGACTTTTCACGTACTCCAATAACGTCTCCTGCTTTTAATGTAAACGAAGCAATGTTAACAACGCTTCCATTCACTGTAATGTGTGCATGAGATACTAATTGACGCGCAGCACGACGGCTAGGCGCAATACCTAAACGGTAAACAACGTTATCTAAGCGGCTCTCGATCAGTTGAAGTAATACTTCGCCTGTAATTCCGTGCGAGCGCGCTGCTTTGTCGAAAATTTTAGCGAATTGCTTTTCCAAAATACCATAAGTGTATTTTGCTTTCTGCTTTTCCATTAACTGAACAGCATACTCGGATTGTTTTGCACGCTTTTTAGAAAGACCGTGCTGCCCCGGAGGGTAATTTTTCTTTTCAAGCGCTTTATCTGGGCCGAAAATTGGCTCCTTGAATTTACGCGCGATTTTTGATTTTGGGCCTGTGTACCTTGCCATTTTAAATAATTGTTTTTTGTTAAGGCCGAAGCGATCTCTGATCTGCTTTGGCCGGGTTATTATTTAAGCTGAAGATCCTGTAGATCAGCAGCTCCTAATCCCAAAGCAGAATAAACTCGCTTCGTGACCGGCTTTTATTTATTTTATTATACGCGACGACGTTTTGGAGGACGGCAACCGTTGTGAGGAATTGGAGTAATATCCATGATTTCCGACACTTCGATTCCTGAAGCTGCAATTGTTCTGATTGCACTTTCTCTTCCCGCTCCTGGTCCTTTTACGAACACTTTTACTTTACGTAATCCTGCTTCATAAGCTACTTTTCCGCAATCCTGCGCTGCCATCTGAGCTGCGTAAGGAGTGTTCTTTTTAGAACCACGGAATCCCATTTTACCAGCACTGCTCCAGGAAATAACCTGACCAGAAATATTGGTTAAAGAGATAATGATGTTGTTAAATGTAGCATTGATATGAGCTTCCCCACTCGCTTCAACTTTTACAGTACGCTTACGCGATGTTGCCTTAGCTGTAGTGGTTTGTTGTTGTTGTTTTGCCATTTTATATTCGGAATCTATTAATTATTATTTAGCTGCCATTTTCTTGTTGGCAATTGTCTTACGACGTCCCTTACGTGTACGTGCGTTAGTTTTTGAGCGCTGACCACGAACCGGTAACCCATTACGGTGACGGCTTCCACGATAGCTATTGATATCGGTCAAACGTTTAATGTTTAACTGAACTTCAGATCTTAAAGCACCTTCCACCTTAAAGCTGGCGTTAATGTAGTTACGGATGGCATTTTGCTCATCGTCGCTCCACTCGCTCACTTTTTTATCGTGGTGAATACCTGCTTGGTTCAGAATTTTTGCGGCTCTGCTTGGACCAACACCAAAGATATAGGTTAATCCTATAATGCCTCTTTTATTTTTTGGTAAATCTATACCGGCTATACGTGCCATCTTTTTCTAGGTTTTAAAAAGGTTTGCAAAGATAGAAGAATTACTTCTGTCTTTGTTTGAATTTTGGGTTTTTCTTGTTAATAACGTACAATTTTCCGTTGCGGCGAACGATTTTGCAATCCGCGCTTCTCTTTTTTATAGATGCTCTAACTTTCATGTTATATTTACTTTTTTCACATGAAAACTCAGCTTTCATGTGTGTCTTTGTTTTTATTTATATCTGAATGAAATCCTTGCTTTTGTGAGGTCGTATGGACTCATTTCTAATCTTACTTTATCACCAGGTAAAATTTTGATGTAGTGCATTCTCATTTTACCAGAAATGTGTGCCGTTACAACGTGTCCGTTTTCCAGCTCCACTCTGAACATGGCATTACTAAGCGCTTCTACGATAGTTCCATCAATTTCAATATTTGCCTGTTTTGCCATCTAGTTCCTCTTAACCTTGTTGTACCATCATGGCATTAGCACCACGACCTTTAATCCTTCCCGATTTCATTAAACCATCGTAGTGACGGTTTAACAGGTATGTTTCAATCTGTTGAAGAGTATCCAATACCACACCTACAAGGATGAGCAATGAGGTTCCCCCGTAGAAATCTGCAAAGGCAGAGTTAATATTCAATTGTTGTGCAAAAGCAGGCATGATAGCTACACCGGCAAGGAACAATGATCCCGGAAGTGTAATTCTGCTCATTACCTGATCAATAAATTCAGCTGTTTTCTTTCCTGGTTTTACACCCGGAATAAATCCTCCATTACGCTTCATATCGTCGGCCAGTTGGTTAGGGTTAACCATAATCGCAGTATAGAAGTATGTGAAAAGAATGATTAGGATCGCAAAAATAAAGTTGTACCAGAAACCATATCTTTCCTGGAAGATTCCTCCTCCGCTTCCAGAGAAACCAGAGATAGCAGCAGGAATGAACATGATGGCCTGGGCAAAAATGATTGGCATAACCCCGGCAGCGTTCACTTTTAAAGGAATGTACTGGCGAACACCACCATATTGTTTATTACCGACAATCTTTTTGGCAAACTGGACCGGTATTCGTCGGGTTCCCTGAACGAGCATAATACTTCCAACAATGACAAGCAATAAGATCACTAATTCGATCAGGAATATAATTAAACCGCCATTGCCGCTCATTCTTCCTTTTAATTCAGATGTGAATGCAAATGGTAAGCGGGAAATGATACCTATCATGATGATCAAAGAAATACCGTTTCCTAAACCCTTATCCGTGATTCTCTCTCCTAACCACATTACGAACATAGTTCCGGTAACGAGGATGAAGATAGATTGAACCCACCAGAGCGTAGAAAGATCGGTGAATGCGTTAGGAGCAGTTGATTTGATAGAAGCAATATAACCTGGAGCCTGAACCGCGGTAACACCGATGGTTAAGAAACGGGTGTACTGGTTGATCTTTTTACGACCACTCTCGCCTTCTCTCTGAAGTTTCTGGAAATAAGGAACCGCCATTCCTAAAAGCTGGATAATGATGGATGCGGTAATGTAAGGCATAATACCAAGTCCGAAAATGGATGCACGTAAAAACGCTCCACCAGCGAAGAGGTTAATAAGATTTACAAGACCACCGGCTTCGCTTGTACTACGGGCGCTGTTAAGCTCGTCAACGTTGATTCCCGGAAGAACCACGAACGAACCCAAACGGTAAATGAGAACCAGGCCAATCGTTACAATAATACGCTGCCTTAGCTCTTCAATCGTCCAGATATTGCGAAGTGTGTCTAAAAAACGCTTCATAAGTTACTTTGTGTTTGTTGTCTTTTTATTCCCTAAGGGTTAAAGTATCTGTTTATTTTTTTACTTCAGTTGCAGATCCGCCTTTTTCTTCGATTGCTTTTTTAGCAGAAGCTGTGAAGGCGTGAACTTTAATATCTACTTTTGATTTTAACTCCCCACGGCCCATGATTTTCACAACATCGTTTTTAGATGCAAGACCGTTTTTAATAAGTATATCAAAAGTTACTTCGCTGATTTTAGCGCTTTCAACTAATTTCTGGATAGTATCAAGGTTAATACCACGGTATTCAACACGGTTAATGTTTTTAAATCCAAACTTAGGTAAACGACGCTGTAAAGGCATCTGTCCACCTTCGAAACCGCGTTTGTAAGAGTGACCTGAACGCGACTGGGCACCTTTATGACCACGTGTAGCGGTACCACCACCACCGGAACCCTGACCGCGACCGCGGCGGAAGTTTGTTTTAACGGAACCTTTTGCAGGTCTTAATCCACTTAATTTCATTACTTAGATATTTTCTACTTTTAATAAATGTTTAACTTGATTGATCATTCCCTGAATAGCAGGATTTACATCCTTTTCGATAGTCTGGTATGACCTTTTGAATCCTAAAGCAGTTAATGTTGCTCTTTGAACCGGGGTACGTTTTGAAGTACCTTTAACTAAAGTGATTTTTACTTTTGCCATGATTGCTTCTATTAACCGTTGAATACTTTGTCTAATTTAATTCCACGTTGCTGAGCAACAGTGATAGGATCACGCATTTTCATTAACGCGTCCAAGGTTGCTTTTACCACGTTGTGTGGGTTACTTGAACCTTTTGATTTTGCTAATACGTCGGTTACCCCTACGCTCTCTAATACTGCACGCATCGCACCACCGGCGATTACACCAGTACCGTGAGCAGCAGGTTTTAAGAACACACGTGCTCCACCAAATTTACCTTCCTGTGGATGTGGAACTGTACCGTTTAATACAGGCACTTTCACCAGGCTTTTTTTAGCATCTTCGATACCTTTTGTGATAGCATCAGTTACCTCATTGGCTTTACCGAGACCTTGCCCGATTACTCCTTTTTCGTTTCCAACCACAACGATTGCAGCGAAGCTGAAGTGACGGCCACCTTTGGTAACTTTAGTTACACGTTGTACGGCAACTAATTTATCTTTTAATTCAATGTCGCTTGATTTAACGCGTTTTACTACTTCTTTTGACATTACTTTAATATTTTTAGAATTTTAAACCTCCTTCGCGAGCACCATCGGCTAACGATTTAATTCTTCCGTGGTATAAGAAACCGCTACGGTCAAATACTACTGAAGAGATACCATTTGCAACTGCTTTTTCAGCAATCAGTTTACCAACCATTTTCGCTTTTTCGATTTTGGTTCCTTTTGCAGATTTGATCGTTTTTTCAACCGAGCCTACAGCTAATAAGGTTTTTCCTGCTTTGTCATCAACCAATTGAGCGTAGATTTCAGAGTTACTGCGATATACGTTCAGGCGTGGACTTTCAGTCGTTCCTTTAATTCTTTTACGAAGTTTGAATTTTATTCTTGTTCTTCTATCTAATTTATTCAGTGCCATCTCTGCAATATGTTTAAGATGATTATCTAATTTATTTTATTATTTTTTAGCTGCTGATTTACCTGCCTTACGACGTAATACCTCATTAGCAAACTTAATACCTTTTCCTTTGTATGGTTCAGGTTTACGTAAGCTACGAATTTTTGCAGCAACAAGTCCTAACAATTGCTTATCAGCACACTCCATAATAATTTTTGGATTTGCACCTTTTTCTGCTGTTGTTGTAACTTTAATTTCTTTTGGTAATTCAAAAGTAATGTTGTGTGAATATCCTAGTGAAAGTTCCAGTAATTGACCTTTGTTTGAGGCACGGTAACCTACACCCACTAACTCTTGCTCGGTTTTGTAACCTTCGCTAACTCCTTTTACCATGTTGGCAATAAGAGCACGGTATAAACCGTGAAGAGATCTGTGACGTTTCTGGTCAGTTGGACGGGTTAATGAAACCACTCCGTTATCTACTGAAACTGTAATATCTGTATCAACTTTCTGAGTTAATGTACCTTTAGAACCTTTAACGGTTACTAAACCTGAAGCGATGCTTACTTCTACTCCTGATGGTACTGTAATTGGGGCTTTTCCTATACGTGACATGTTAATTTTCCTCCTTTACTTAATTATGAAATATAACATAAGATCTCGCCGCCAACATTCATTTTCTTGGCTTCTTTATCAGTGATAACACCTTTAGAAGTTGAAACGATGGCAATACCTAATCCGTTTAATACACGTGGCATTGTAGTAGCACCTGAATACTTACGTAAACCAGGGCTTGATACGCGCTCTAATGTGCGGGGAACTTCCACGATGCGGTGATTAGCTTTGATCGCATTTCTAACGCGAGTCAAGTAATCAGAAATTGAATCTGTCATGTTTTTTTAAGTTTATATGTTACTTCAAATCAGGCCTTTACCTGCTGAAATAATTATATTAAACAATTATTTATTTTTTTGAGGGGGCAAATATACGAATACTTACCCAATCCTCCAAGTTTATTTTGTACTTTCTTCCTCTTGTCTACAATTTTCAGTGGATTATCTTCCTTTGCCTTCAAGGCATTGGCAAATACTACCAGCTGGCTTTTGTAACACCCGGTATGAGTCCGAAAAGCGCCATATCACGGAAAGTAACACGGCTGATTCCGAATGTGCTCATATAGCCACGCGGACGGCCTGTTAATTTACAACGGTTACGCATACGAACTTTTGCAGAGTTGCGTGGTAGTTTCTGAAGTTCATCCCACTTACCTTCTTTTTTAAGTTGTTCGCGTTTTTCAGCGTATTTTGCTACAAGTTTGGCCCTTTTTACTTCACGGGCCTTCATTGATTCTTTTGCCATTATTTATCTTTCTTTTTAAATGGAATTCCAAATTCTGTTAATAAAGCGTGAGCTTCTTTATCGGTATTTGCAGACGTTACGAAAGTAATGTCCATACCCTGAATTTTGCTCACTTTATCGATATCGATCTCAGGGAAAATGATTTGCTCAGTAACACCTAAAGTGTAGTTACCACGGCCATCAAATCCTTTATCATTCACGCCTTTAAAATCACGGATACGTGGTAATGCTGAAGCGATCAAACGATCTAAGAATTCATACATTTTATCGCCACGAAGTGTTACACGAACACCAATAGCTACACCTTTACGTAATTTAAAATTCGAGATATCTTTTGTTGAGTATGTAGGAACTGCTTTCTGACCGGTAATAGTGGTCATTTCTTTTACAGCAGATTCGATCATTTTCTTGTCAGAAACTGCATCGCCCACACCTTGGTTAATACAAATTTTTTCGAGTTTAGGAACCTGCATTGCAGAAGTATACTGAAATTGCTTTTTAAGATTTTCAACAATTTCGTTCCTGTATTTACCTTTTAAACGAGGTTGATAAGTTGTTGTTGCCATTATTTAACTGCCTCCTTAGTTTTACGAGAGATACGGATCATTTTTCCGGTTTTCTCATCTAATTTTTTACCTAAACGAACTGATGTTTTTCCACCATCTACAAACATTAAGTTTGAGATATGGATAGACCCTTCTTTCTTAACAATACCACCATTGGTGTTTTTAGCATTTGGCTTTTCGCTTTTGCTAACCATGTTAACACCTTCAACGATGGCACGCATCTTTTTGGTATCAATTGAAACGATCTTTCCTTGTGAACCTCTTGCTTCGCCAGAGATCACTTTTACAGTATCGCCTTTTTTTAATTTTATCTTTGACATGACTTTAATTTCTTTTAGTTATAGTACTTCTGGTGCAAGAGAAATAATTTTCATGAATTGCTTATCGCGTAATTCACGGGCAACCGGACCAAAGATACGTGTTCCGCGCATCTCATCTGTTGCATTTAAAAGAACAACAGCGTTATCATCGAAACGGATGTATGATCCGTCCTGACGGCTGATTTCTTTTTTGGTCCTTACGATTACAGCCTTGCTAACTGTACCTTTTTTTACGTTACCGCTAGGTAATGCATGTTTTACGGTTACAACAACTTTATCGCCGATTGAAGCGTAACGTTTACGTGTACCGCCTAATACGCGGATAACAAGAACTTCTTTGGCTCCACTGTTATCTGCTACTGTTAATCTTGATTCGTTTTGTATCATTTCTTAATTTTTTTATTTCGATTAACAATCTATTATTTCACTTTTTCAACTACTTCAACTAAACGCCAGTTCTTAGTTTTGCTAAGAGGACGTGTTTCCATAATACGAACGGTATCACCAATACTACATTCGTTTTTTTCATCGTGAGCAACGAATTTACTGGTTTTGTTTACGAACTTACCGTATTTCGGGTGTTTTACTTTACGCATAACCTCAACCACAATGCTTTTATTCATTTTGTTGCTGGTAACAACTCCGACTTTTTCTTTTCTTAAATTTCTTTCTGTGTTTTCCATGATGATTTACAGCAATTATTTCGCTGCTTTTTTACGTTTGTTAACTTCGGTATTTAAACGGGCAATGTTCCTGCGGTTTAAGCGGATTTTAGCCGGATTTTCAACCGGTGAAACTGCATGGTTCAAAGTCATTTTGTTTAAACCAGCTTGTTCTTCCTTTATCTTTTCGATCAGTTCCTGATCAGATAAACCTGCGATTTCTTTGTTTTTCATTTTGTTCTTTGTTTTGCCTTTGTTTAATTAAAGTAACGGTTCAATCAAACTTGGATTATTTAACTGATTTGTAGTTATTTACTTGCTTCAGCTTCTACGTAGTCTCTGCGAACTACAAATTTTGTAACAATTGGTAATTTTTGTGCTGCAAGGCGTAATGCTTCTTTTGCAACAGCTAATGGAACACCATCAGCTTCGAAAAGAATACGACCTGGTTTTACGGCAGCCATCCAATATTCAGGAGCTCCTTTACCTTTACCCATACGTACCTCGGCTGGTTTTGATGTAACCGGACGATCTGGGAAAATACGGATCCAAACCTGACCTTCACGTTTCATGAAGCGGGTAATGGCAACACGGGCAGCTTCGATCTGACGTGAAGTCATACGTGACTCTGCCATCGCTTTAATTCCGAATGAACCAAAGGCTAGTTCATGACCACGCTTAGCGTTGCCTTTGATTTTCATCTTTTGCGATTTTCTAAATTTCGTTCTTTTAGGTTGTAACATGACCTTATATTTTTTCTAATTCAAAAATTATTTTTCTTCTCTTTTAGGACCTCTTTTTTTGTTCCCACCACCAAATCTTGGTTTGTCGTTGTTTCTTTCGTTTCCGCCTTTTTTCTCTTTTGCGGCATTTCCGTTAGGAGAAAGATCACGTTTTCCGAAAACCTCACCACGGCAGATCCATACTTTAATACCAATACGTCCGTATGAAGTGTGAGCTTCAGCGATTGCGTAATCGATATCGGCACGTAAAGTGTGTAAAGGAGTTCTTCCTTCTTTATAACCTTCTGTACGAGCCATCTCAGCTCCACCTAAACGGCCACTCACTTTAATCTTGATACCTTCAGCTCCAAGGCGCATGGTACTAGCCATTGACATTTTAGCTGCACGGCGGAAAGAGATACGACCTTCGATCTGACGAGCGATACTATCCGCAACTAAACGTGCATCTAATTCAGGACGTTTAATTTCGAAGATGTTGATTTGTACTTCTTTCTTAGTTAATTTTTTTAGCTCTTCTTTTAATTTATCAACCTCTTTACCGCCTTTTCCGATAATGATACCAGGACGAGCTGTATTGATAGTTACAGTGATTAACTTAAGAGTTCTTTCAATAACGATTTTAGAAATGCTACCTTTAGCTAAACGAGCTTTCAGATAGTTACGGATTTTTTCGTCTTCAACTAATTTCTCTGAATAGTCGTTGCCGCCATACCAGTTCGAATCCCATCCTTTGATGACACCTAAACGAATACCTATTGGATTTACTTTTTGTCCCATTTCTTATTTAATATTTTTTGTGTCTAAAACTAATGTAACGTGATTTGAACGTTTGCGGATACGGTATCCACGTCCCTGAGGAGCTGTGCGAAGGCGTTTCACCTGAACAGCACTGTCAACTTTTACTTCTTTTACGAAAAGTGTTCCTTCTTCTGCGCGTTGGCTACTTTTTTGTTCGTAGTTAGCAATTGCCGATTTTAATAATTTCTCAAGGCGTCCTGAAGCTTCACGTGTATTGAATTTTAATACGTTTAAAGCTTTATACACATCCATTCCTCTAACTAAATCAGCCACCTGAGCCATTTTACGTGGCGATGTAGGACAGTTGTTTAACTTTGCGAAGTATGTTGTTTTATTTTCTTCTTTGCGTTTTTCAGCAACTAATCTTTTTCTTTTTCCCATGGCCTTAATTATTTCTTGTTATGACCGGCATGGCCTTTAAATACTCGGGTTGGCGAAAACTCTCCTAGTTTATGCCCTACCATGTTCTCGGTTACGTAAACCGGGATAAATTTAGCACCATTGTGTACAGCAAATGTATGCCCTACGAACTCAGGTGGAATAGTTGAACGACGAGCCCAGGTCTTGATCGCAGACTTTTTATTGCCTGCGTTCATTTTTTCAACTTTATCCCACAAATTGTGGTCGATAAAGGGGCCTTTTTTTAATGATCTTGCCATTTTTCTTTTTTTAGTTTTGAAATCCCTGCCTCTTCTCGATTACGCTTGAAGTCACAGAAACCATTAAACGTTAATTATTATTTCTTTCTTCTTTCTATAATATGTTTGTTTGAAGCTTTTGCTTTGTAACGGGTTTTGAATCCTTTTGCAGGTAACCCTTTACGTGAACGTGGATGTCCACCTGAAGCGCGGCCTTCACCACCACCCATTGGATGATCTACCGGGTTCATAGCTACTGGTCTGTTGCGTGGGCGACGGCCTAACCAACGGCGGCGACCGGCTTTACCATGCACTTCCAGATTATGATCCGGATTTGATACTGCACCAATTGTAGCTTTACAAGTAATAAGGATCATACGAACCTCACCTGAAGGCATACGTAATACAGCATATTTTCCTTCACGTGCAGTTAACTGCGCGTAAGAACCTGCAGAGCGGGCTAAAGCCGCACCCTGACCAGGACGTAATTCGATATTGTGAATGATAGTTCCTAAAGGAATTTCAGATAACAATAAACAGTTTCCTACTTCAGGAGCTGAATTTTTACCTGACATTACTTTCTGGCCCACCTGTAACCCTTGCGGAGCAATGATGTAGCGTTTTTCACCGTCTTTGTAAACAACGAGGGCAATACGTGCTGTACGGTTTGGATCGTACTCAACAGTTTTTACAGTTCCTTCGATTCCGTCTTTATCGCGTTTAAAGTCGATAATACGAAATGCTTTTTTGTGGCCACCACCGATATAACGAATGGTCATTTTACCGCTATTGTTACGGCCACCGGATCTTTTAGTTGATTTAACTAAACTTTTTTCAGGCTCTGATGCTGTGATCTCAGCAAAATCCGCAGTTAACTTGTAACGTAAACTCGGTGTTAATGGCCTATATTTTTTTAATCCCATTTTTAATTTCTTTTACTTGATTATACACTTGCGTAGAAGTCGATAACTTCACCTTGTTTTAAGGTAACGATCGCTTTTTTATTGCGGTTTACGCGTCCTACTGCCATACCACGTGTAGTGTTACGGGTTTTAACTTTACCAACGTATTGCTGAGTGTTAACTGAGTCAACTTTCACACCATACATTTTTTCGATAGCAGCTTTAATCTCTAACTTATTAGCCGTTTTTGCTACTACAAATCCATAGCGATTTAACTTCTCGGATTGAGCAGACATTTTTTCGGTAATGATCGGCTTTATTAAAATTTCCATCTTACTTATTTAAAATTGTTTCAATTACTTTAACTGAACTTTCAGCAAGGATAAGGTTTTCTGCATTGAGAATATCGTATGTATTCAAGTCAGATGCGTTAACCACTTTTGCTCCCTGAATGTTACGTGAAGACAAATAAACATTCTTATTTGTTGAGCCTAACACTAACAGGGTTTTCTTGTCAGATAAATTTAAATTCTTAATAAGATCAACGTAATTTTTTGTTTTAGGAGCTTCAAAATTGAAGTCTTCCAATACAGTGATTGCGTTATCTTTTGCTTTGTAAGTTAAAGCCGAAATACGTGCAAGGGCTTTTACTTTTTTATTCAGTTTGAAAGAATAATCACGGGGACGTGGACCAAACACGCGACCACCACCAATGAATAAAGGTGATTTCATAGATCCTGCGCGAGCTCCGCCAGTACCTTTCTGACGTTTCAATTTCTTTGTGGTGCGGGCAATCTCTGCACGTTCTTTTGATTTGTGTGTACCCTGACGTTGGTTAGCTAAATGCTGCTTTACGTCAAGATAGATACAATGATCATTTGGTTCAGCATTGAAGATAGCGTCTGTAAGATCAACTTTCTTCGCTGTTTTTTTACCACTTATGTTTAATACTTCTACTTGCATGATTACTTCTCAATTAAAACGTACGACCCTTTAGCACCAGGAACCGAACCTTTGATAAGGATCACGTTCTTGTCTGCCATTACTTTTACTACCTGAAGATTCTGGATCTTCTTACGGTTTCCGCCCATGCGGCCAGCCATACGCATACCTTTCATAACGCGCGACGGATCTGATGAAGCACCTAATGACCCAGGAGCTCTTTCGCGATCGTGCTGACCGTGTGATTTGTTAGCGTGACCTACCCCGCTGAATCCATGACGTTTTACAACACCCTGGAAACCTTTACCTTTACTTGTACCAATTACATCAACAAAATCACCTTCAACGAAAAGTTCTACTGTAAGAACATCGCCTAAGTTTTTTTGCTCTTCAAAATGACGGAATTCTACAACCTTACGCTTTGGAGTGGTTTTAGCATTCTCAAAGTGTTTTTTCATTGCAGATGACGTGTGTTTTTCTTTTTTCTCGTCAAATGACAATTGAACTGCGGTGTAGCCGTCGTTTTCATTGGTTTTTACTTGCGTAACAACGCAAGGACCTGCCTCAATAACTGTGCATGGCACGTATTTGCCATTGGCATCGAAGAAGCTAGTCATTCCTATTTTTTTACCAATTAATCCTGACATTTTGTTTGTTATTTATTTATTACTTGTTTTCTTTTTTTATCCGCCCTAAGTCTAAACGTAGGCGGGTTCTGATTTTCCTGAGCTTAACTGCTTACCTGCCGTTAAACTTTAATTTCAACTTCAACACCACTAGGTAATTCAAGCTTCATTAAAGCATCAACAGTTTTTGAAGATGAACTGTAAATGTCTAACAAACGCTTGTATGAACACAGTTGGAACTGATCACGTGCTTTTTTGTTAACGTGTGGTGATTTTAATACCGTAAAAATCCTTTTATTAGTAGGTAAAGGAATTGGTCCGTTTACCACCGCTCCTGTAGCTTTTACAGTCTTAACGATTTTTTCAGCTGATTTGTCAACTAAGTTGAAATCGTATGATTTTAATTTTATTCTGATTCTTTGGCTCATGTTAAAAGAACGTATTTTTAGTGTTTGTTAATATTAAGCGTTTTCAGTTTTCTTTCCTTTTGCTTTAGCAATTACATCCTGTGCAATGTTATTCGGAGCTTCACTGTAGTGGCTGAATTCCATTGTAGACGTTGCACGTCCTGATGTTAAAGTACGTAATTGAGTTACATATCCAAACATTTCAGAAAGTGGAACTTTTGCTTTAATCACCTGTGCATTTCCTTTAGAGTCCATACCTTCGATCTGGCCACGACGACGATTTAAGTCGCCTACTACATCACCCATGTTTTGTTCAGGTGTTAAAACCTCAACTTTCATGATTGGTTCAAGTAATACAGGCTTACATTTTGGTAATGCTTCACGGAAACATGTACGTGCACAAATTTCAAATGAAAGAGCATCCGAGTCAACTGCGTGGTAAGAACCATCAGTTAAAACAACCTTCAATCCTACGAGAGGGTATCCGGCTAAAACACCATTAGCTAATGATGATTTAAATCCTTTTTCAACAGCAGGGATAAATTCACGAGGAATATTACCACCAGTGATTTCGTTAACAAACTGAAGATCTCCTTTTGAATTATCGTAATCAGCATCAACCGGACTTAAAGTAACACGGATATCAGCAAATTTACCACGACCACCTGATTGTTTTTTGTAAACCTCACGGTGTTCAATTGTTCCAGAGATAGCCTCTTTGTAAGCAACCTGAGGTGAACCCTGGTTAACTTCCACTTTGAACTCGCGTTTTAAACGGTCAACGATGATCTCTAAGTGAAGTTCTCCCATACCTGAGATAATAGTTTGACCACTATCTTCATCCGTTTTAACACGGAAAGTCGGATCTTCTTCAGCTAGTTTATTTAACCCTACGCCTAAACGATCAAGGTCGCCCTGAGTTTTTGGCTCAATGGCAATTGCGATAACCGGTTCAGGGAAATTCATTGCTTCTAATACGATTGGATTTTTCTCATCGCATAAAGTATCTCCGGTGCGGATATCTTTAAATCCAACTGCTGCTCCAATATCACCTGCTTCAATAAATTCAACAGGGTTTTGTTTGTTAGCATGCATCTGGAAAATGCGGGAAATACGTTCTTTATTTCCTGAACGTGTATTTAATACGTAAGAACCAGCGTCGAGACGACCGGCATAAGCACGGAAGAAACACAGACGACCAACGAAAGGATCGGTTGCTATCTTAAATGCCAGAGCTGTAAAAGGTTCTTTTACATCTGGTTTACGGGTTATTTCTTCTCCTGTATCAGGATTAGTTCCTCTTGTTACATCTTTGTCTAAAGGAGAAGGCATTAATTCCATTACAAGGTCAAGCATGGTTTGAACACCTTTGTTTTTGAAGGCGCTACCACATACCATTGGAACAATTTTATTGGCAACACAAGCCTTACGCAATGCGTCCAATACTTCTCTTTCAGTAATAGTCTCAGGAGCGTCAAAAAACTTCTCCATAATCTTATCATCAAAATCAGATACTGCTTCCAGCATCTTCTCTCTCCATTCTTTAGCTTCTTCAAGCATATCGGCTGGAATAGGAACTTCTTTAAAAGTCATTCCTTTATCTTCTTCATTCCAAACGATACCACGGAAGTTGATCAGGTCAACTACACCAATAAAGTTTTCTTCAGAACCAATTGGTAACTGAAGTGGAACAGCGTTTCCGCCTAATATTTCGCGGGTTTGCTTAACTACGTTTAAGAAGTCAGCACCCTGACGGTCCATTTTATTAACGAAACCGATACGGGTTACATTGTAGTTATCAGCCAGGCGCCAGTTTGTTTCTGATTGCGGTTCAACACCATCAACTGCAGAGAATAAAAACACCAGACCATCTAATACACGTAACGAACGGTTCACCTCAACTGTAAAGTCAACGTGGCCCGGGGTATCGATAATATTGATCTTATAATTATTGTTACGGTATTTCCAGAAACAGGTTGTAGCTGCCGAAGTAATGGTAATACCGCGCTCCTGCTCTTGTGCCATCCAATCCATTGTTGCAGCACCATCGTGTACTTCACCAATTTTATGTGTAACACCTGTATAATAGAGGATACGCTCAGTACATGTGGTCTTACCAGCATCAATGTGAGCTGCAATCCCAATGTTTCTTGTATATTTTAAGTCGCTCATTTGTTCAATTAAAATCTAAAGTGTGAAAATGCTTTGTTTGCTTCAGCCATCTTATGTACATCTTCCTTCTTTTTGAAAGCAGCACCTTCTTCTTTAGCAGCAGCAACGATTTCTCCGGCTAATTTCTGAGCCATTGATTTTTCGTTACGTTTACGGGCATAAAGAATTAACCATTTCATACCCATTGATATTTTGCGGTCAGGACGAATTTCAGAAGGAATCTGAAATGTAGCTCCACCCACACGACGTGAACGAACTTCAACCTGTGGAGTAATGTTAGCTAACGCTTTTTTCCATACTTCAAGTCCATCTTCGTTTGTACGTTTAGCAACTACTGCAATCGCTTCATGGAAAATATTAGAAGCTGTGTTCTTTTTTCCATCGTACATTAAGTTATTCAGGAAACGGGTTACCAATGTATCATTATAGATAGGATCAGGTAACAATACGCGTTTTTTTGCTCTGGCTTTTCTCATTTTATTATAATCTCTTTAATATTATTTTTTCTTAGCCGGAGTAGCAGCAGCACCCGGTTTAGGACGTTTTGTCCCGTATTTTGAACGTTGTTGTTTACGTCCTTCAACACCTGCAGTATCTAAACTACCGCGAACAATGTGATAACGAACTCCTGGTAAATCTTTAACACGACCACCACGAACCAAAACGATCGAGTGTTCCTGTAAGTTATGTCCTTCACCCGGAATGTAAGCAATTACCTCCTGTTTGTTGGTTAAACGCACCTTCGCCACTTTACGCATGGCTGAATTAGGTTTTTTGGGCGTAGTAGTGTACACCTTGGTACATACGCCACGGCGTTGTGGACATGAGTCCAAAGCGGCCGATTTGCTCTTGTTAGACGCCTTATGACGTCCTTTTCTTACTAACTGCGATATTGTAGGCATCTTAAATCCTCTGTATTACTTGATTTTATTGGTATTTCAGCTATTTTCCC